>JAFTBU010000016.1 GCA_017455065.1 Bacteroidales bacterium | reverse complement strand
TGCAATAGTTAATCAATTAATATTCAATAATTTAACACAAATTTTATGGTCAAAAACAGCATTGGTTTCATGCTCCTCGGAGCTGGCCTCGAAGAGGCATTTTCAACTCACAAAAACAATCCATTAACTTAACACCCTACAAAATTATGAATTAATTTATATATAAAAAGGACAAATGCAGGGACATCGCATAAATAGCGAGACAAAATGATATGTTTTTGTCTTGTATCTTGCGGCGCCGAAAGGGAAACCTGCTCCCAGGCGCTTTAAAAGGGGGTTTTCACAGGACGGGGGGCAATGGCGGAGCGGGGTGCAACGGGCGGGGTCGTCAGATGAGGGAGGAGATGATGTCGTCTGAGACGAACCAGCGGTTTTCGGGGATGCGGATGCGGGGGGCGCCGCCGGGTATGGCGCCGGGCAGGGTACCGGGGACGTACTCCAGGCCGTCGGGCAGGGAGGTACCGGCGGAAAGGGAAGCGGCATCGGCCAGAGAGGGGCTGGCGGGGAGGTGGAGTTCGGTGAGGGGAATGCCACGGTCGGTGCGGAGGCCGAGCATGATGCGTTCTGTGCGGAGGTCTTCGGGGGTGAGGTGCTCAGCCTCGGAGGTCCATCCGCTGAGGGTCTTGCTGTTCCAGCTCCGGGTCGCCGCGGCTTTCCCGGGGGCGCCGCTGGAAAGATTGGAACCGGTGAACATTCTGGCATCACCCCCGGAGGCGCCGGTGAAGGAGTGGGCGCCGGGGCCGAGGCCGACGTAGGGTTGGCCGGTCCAATAGGCGGAGTTGTGGCGGGCTTCCCGGCCGGGGAGGGCCCAGTTGGAGATTTCGTAGTGGTGGTAGCCGGCGGCGGCGAGGGTGCGGCAGATCAGTTCGTATTGGCCTGCGCACTGCTCGTCGCTGGCTTCGGTGTAGCGGCCTTGGCGCACCATCCGCCCCAGGGCGCTGCCGTCCTCAACAGAAAGTTGGTACGCCGATATATGTTCCGGGCGGTCGCTGCCCGGCGCACCCCCCAGCAGGCCGCGGAGGGTGAGGGCGAGGGTCTCGTCGGAGAGGTGGGAGATGCCGAATATCACATCGACGCTGATATTGTCAAAGCCGGCGCGGCGGAGGATGCGGAAGGCTTCAAGGGCGCGGGCAGCGTCGTGACGGCGGTTCATCCACCGCAGGATGCCGTCGTCGAGCGACTGCACTCCCATGCTCACCCGGTTCACTCCGAGGCTGCGCAGCCCGCGGGCGTACGGTTCCCCTTTCCCGACGATATCCTCCGGATTGACTTCGACGGTGAATTCGTCAAAATCCCGCGCTCCGACGGCTTCCAGGGCCTTCACGATGCGGGACAATTCATCAAGAGGAAGCACCGACGGGGTGCCTCCTCCGATGTACAGAGTATTTGTCTGAAGTGTCGCCGCTATCTCGTCGCGGCGGCGGTAAATCTCGGAAATCACCCCGTCCACATACGCCCGGACCCGCCCGGCGGAACCGGCCGCCCCCGAAGCGGCATTCCTCGAGGCAGAACCAGCAGCCCCGGATCCGGCTGCCCCAGAAGCGGCATTCCTCGAAGCAGAACCAGCAGCCCCCGAACCGGCCGCCCCCGAAGCAACGGAGCCCTTCGAACCGGCACCCCCGACAATCTCAGAGTAGAAATCGCAGTAGGTGCAGAAGCTTCCGCAGAATGGGACGTGGACGTAGATCACGACCTACCTGAGCAGCAACTCGGCGCTACCCAGACGGGTGTTCTGGGAATATACCTCGACGGTATAGACTCCCTTGACGTAGGAAGGGATGTTGTTAACGTAGATGCTCATCTCCACCTCGGAGCCCTCGTAATCCACCTCTCTGGAAGCGGTGGCTGGGAGCTGGCCATCGCCGAAGGCGAAACTGGCGTTGGTGCCGTCCTGGAGCAGGTTTCCGTCAGGATCGGTGACCCTGACATAGACCCTCATGGGACCCTTGGGAGCGAGCTCGTTCTCGATGAGGCTGAGCGTCACGAGCAGCCTTGCGACCCTCGTGCTGCGGTCCACGATCCTGTCGTTGGAGCCGTAGGCCTCAAGGCGTATGCCACGGGCCTTGACCACAGAGCCGGCCGCCACCTGTCCGGACAGATCCTCGACCTGGGCGGTGAGTTCCTTGTTGCGGGCCTTGCTCTCAGCAGCCTCGCGGCGGGCCGAAGCGGCGGCCACGGTGAGCTGATGATTGAGGTCGTTGAGCGAGTCGATCTGGACGATGTAGTTGCGCATGATGCTGCGCAGGGTGCCGAGCTCCTTTTCGTACTGGCGCATCTTGGCCCTGTTGGTAGCCTCGGTGTTCTTGATACGGTCCACGAGCTGGGCGATTTCCTCGCGGGAGGAATCCAGCTGCATGTTTATAGCCTCATAATCGGATGAAAGCGTGGCATAGTCTTCCTGCAGGGCGACTATCTGCTCGGTCAGGTCCTCTTTTTCCTCGTTCAATTCTCCGATGAGTTTCGATTTGCTCATCCATACCGCCGCCAATGCGACTGCAAGCGCCGCAGCGACTGCTATCAGGACGAACATGATGACTTTGGGTGCGCCTGCGCTCTTCCTCTCCTGCTTCTCTCTCTCCTGGCGTTCAAGTCTTTCAAGCGGATCTTCTCTTTCCATGATCGTAAAATTTAAAGTTCACTGCAAAATTAGCAAAATTCGTGCACTTCTTATATCTTTGCCAGACCAATAACATCAAACGCTTATGAAATACATCATCCGTTCACTGAAATACTTCCTCTATCTGGTGATAGTCCTCGCCCTCACCATAGTCGTGCTGTATCTGGTCGGCTGGGTGGAAGGAGACCTCGCATCCATCTTCAAGAACGGATATGACTCCTTCTGGCAGATAGGCATCATCATCGCGATCTTCGCCATCATCTATCCCCGCTTCGGTTTCGTCGAAAAGCACGCCTTCGCCCCGGGAGAGTACAACGAGATACGCCAGGACGTGATCGCCCTCATGCAGGAAAGAGGTTACAGTTTCGAAAACGAAGAAGGCGAGACCATCATCTTCCACAGGAGGTCCCCCATTTCCAGGGCTCTCAAGATGTTCGAGGACAAGATCACGGTGTCGCACGACGCCACCGGTTTCAATGTGGAAGGGCTTTCCCGCGATGTGGTGAGGATAGTCTCCGCTATCGAGAACAAATTCAGTCTTCCCCCTCAAGACTGAGGTGCTCCGCTGCGGCGTTGAGCGCTTCCCAGAACTCTTCTCCGAAGCAATCCGTCAGCGGTCCCCTGAGGAACTGATATACCCGGACGCCCTCGCGGCGTCCTTTTTCGTAGGCGTCGGCGCAGATGCCCCAGCGGTGCAGGTTCAGCGCCAGCCCGCCTCCGGTGAGATGGGTCACCCGTATGGGATAAAGCCGGCAGGACATGGGTTTGCGCCAATGGCAAAGTCCCCCTTCGAAGCACTTTTCGATGGCGCAGAGGGCGTTTCCGTCCCCGTCGAAATGGGTGTAGGCGCATTCGCAGGAGCCTTCTACCACGGGGGTCACCAGTTCGCCGTCTCGGTCCACCTCGAAGAAGCCCTTGGCATCCACGGCGGCGCGGCCGGCGGGGCTCATCTGCGGGGAGAATGCAGGGTAGCAGCGTTCGATCTGCCCGGGCTCGCTCTCGTCCAGCGGGGCGCCGGCGTCGCCTTCGATGCAGCAGCGGCCTTTGCAGGCGGCATAGTCGCAGGCGAAATATTCGCACACGACATCCTCCGAGACGAGGATGTCACCTATCTGGATGATGGTTCCGAAATCCCTGGCGCTCATCTGACGATATATTCTGCCCTGGGTGACTCCCGCACCATGTCGAGCACACGGGACACCGCATCGACATTGACAGAATTGATGCGCTCCTTGTAGGAACTCACGATGTCCTTGCCGAGGGAATTGCGCAGCAGGGCCTCCTCCACGAGGGCTGAAGGCTGCTTCTGGGCGGCGTCCATGGAAGCGAGGAAATGCTCCCGCAGGGCCTTGACGGTGGCGGCGTCGGGCACCCGGACGGAAGAGATGGCGGTGCCCAGGAGGAAGAGGACCTCATCGGGTGCGGCCACTTCCACGCCTTCGGGAAGGCCGTCGGCGGCGCAGGGGTAGCAGTCCACCAGGAGGATATAGCGCTCGGCGGGGACCTGCTCGGTCCTGGTGGTCACGGTGCAATACATACCTGCATCCGCGAGGGCGGAGCGTATCTGCCTGGCAACGGCGGAGAAGGCGATGGCCGCCGCTGCGGAATTGTCAATGCTGTAGGGCAGCGGCAGCGACACCGCGACATGGGCGGAGGGCAGGCCGTTGCCGGTCGCCATGGTGGCGAGGTCGGCGGTCTTGGTGGTGGATACAGTGCTGACTGCCAGAGGGTTGACGGCGCGGAGCGAGGTCCTGCCGGAAGTGGTGAAATGGGCGGCGTACTGGCCCATGATCGTCTTGAGTCGGGCTTCCTCCACATCGCCTATGATCACCAGCAGGCCGTCGTCACATTTGGCGAACTGTCCGGCGAGATAAGTCTCCACCCTGGAGGGGAGGTCGTCGGTAAGGGCAATGGGGTCGCGGCTGTAGAGATACGGGGCGCCGGGGCTCATGGTGTCGAGCATCAGGTCGCGGAAGGCCTCCTGGGTCCCGGCGGCGAGCTGAAGGCGCAGAGCCTCGCATTTACGGTAATATGAGTATGCCTCGGCGTCGGGCCTGCGGTCGGTGGCGAAGGCCACGAGGGACTTGACCAGCAGCTCCAGTTTGTCCGAAGGGGCGTCGCCGGTGATGCGGAAATCCGAAAGGGACAGCTCCGTGGACATGGAAATGCCGTTGGCGCAGAGCATGTCGGCGAACTGGCGGGGGCTGCGGCCGGAGACGGAATACAGGCCGGGCATGTCGCTCACGAAAGGAGCCTCGCCGGGAGTGATCCCGGGTATGGATTCGAGGCCTCCGTTGAGCAGGAAGGCATATTCGAAACGGCCCTTGACGGTGTCGGATTTCTTGTAGAGGACCCTGAAATCCCCGGGGAAGTTGATGTACACACCTCCTGTGACGGGGTCGGGGGTGTCCTGGCCACGGGGTTTGACCCTTTTCGCGGTCCTGGCGAGCCTGACGGTGTCAGCCGCGGCGCTCTTGTCCCTTCCTGCCAGAAGCGAGGTGGGCTCGGCCAGAGTGCTGCGGAAGGCGGTGCAGATGCTGTCCTGGAGGTGGGAATAATCACCCGGGACATCTACGGAAACGGTCAGATTGGCCGCGGGGTCTATGATGTCGGAGACGAAGCTGTTGAAGAATCCGAGGTCCTGGCGGGGCTGGAGCCGGCGCTTGCTGAAATACTCGTAACGGTCGGCGGGAGAAGCCAGGTCTCCCCCTCTGAGGTACGCGGAGATGCATTTTTCGATGTAGCCGGCATTGTCCAGCGGGGTCACGGACTCCTTGAGAGCGGCGGCCTGGATCTGGCTGCGGGCATCGGTGATCTCCTGGAGGGTCGCTCCCTGGCTGTCCAGCGATGCGAGCACCTGGGCGAAGAGTCCGGCCGCAGGCATAGCGTACTGGACAGGAGTATTGACACAGAAGCTGAAACGCTCGTCGCCGCTGGTGCGGGCGCTCTCCTTGTACAGGCTGCCGGCGCCGGCCATGGGTATGCCCTTGTCGTAGAAGGCATCCCTGAGGCGCTTTCCGAGTATGATGCCGAGCATGTCGGCATAGGTCCTGGACACCGTGGCTACGCCGGCGGCGGCTTCCTCTGCGGAAAGGCGGGGATAGTCGTACGAGGCGCCTATGGTGCAGAATCCTGAGGTCTTGTTCTGAGTGAAACGGGCCCTGATGAACTCCGAAGAACGCCACTGATAGGCCTCTTCGGGGGCCGCGCCGGAGCGGGCCGGGACGGAGAGGGACAGGAGATAGAGCCGCTCGGAGAGCTTGGCCACGTCTATGTCACCACTTATTATAAGGGCCTGGTCGCCGGGGGAAGTCTTCATCAGGTCGAACATCATCAGGGTGACCGAGTCCGCCACAGCCGTGTCGTAGAAAGGCACGCCGTCAAATCTCACCACCGCCGCTTCGGGGAGCCAGCTCACATAGCCGTCGGGGCCGTAACCCACTCCTCCGTCGCCCAGGAGCCGGTACGGAGCGTGCGCGGGGAAGTCGGCGAGCTCGGCGAGAGCCCCGGCGAGAGCGGCCGCATCCGTCTGGTTTTTCTGGACCAGAGCCATATTGGCATAACCTTTGTCAGAAGAGTTCCGGACAAGATAATACTTGATCCCGTTGGGCATCGATCCCTCGGTGATTTCAGGAGCCCTTTTAAATGAAGGAGCGCTCTGAGCGGAGAGGACCTGCGGTGCCAGCAGGACGGAAAAAAAGAGTATGGCAAGCAACGCTTTACGCATAAGTATCATCTTGATAATGCAAAATTAACAACATTTTATTAAATTTGCCATCCGTGAAACAAACGTATACAACCATGAAAAGAATTCTATTGACTATCGCCATCCTCGCACTCTCTGCAGGATTCATGTCCGCACAGGACCTTGAGAAGATCACTGAGACTTACAACAGCGCTGCCGCAGCACTCGGAAACAAAGATTATGCTACAGCTCTCACGGGTTTCCAGCAGGCACTCAAGGACGCTGAGGCTCTCGGAGAAAGCGGAGCGGAGATCGTCACGAACTGCAAGGACATCATTCCCGACCTCGTCCTCTCCCTCGCAAACAACGCCATCAGGGAAAAGGATTATCCCAAGGCTCTCGAAGGACTCGCCGAAGCAGTCAAGATAGCTACCGAGTATAAGAATGACGATGTCGTGAGCAAGGCTCAGAATCTCATTCCCCAGATCAAGATGCAGCAGGGCAACGCTCTTCTGACCGCAAAGAACTACGCAGGAGCAGCTGAGATCTACAAGGCCCTCCTCGCCGACGATCCCACCAACGGCACCGCAGCCGTCCGTCTCGGACAGGCCCTCAACGCAGCAGGTGACGTGGAAGGCGCCATCGAGGCCTTCACCACCGCAGCCGCCAACGGCCAGGAGGCTACCGCAAACAAGCAGCTCTCCACCATCGTCCTCAAGCAGGCATCCAACTTCCTGAAAGAGAAGAAGTTCGACGAGGCCATCACCGCGGCTCTCAAGTCCGCCGAGTACAGCCCCAGCGCCAATGCTTACAAGATCGCCGGCACCGCAGCCAACTCCCTCCAGAAGAAGGAGCAGGCCGTAGAGTACCTCAGCAAATATCTCGAGCTCGCCCCCACTGCAGCTGACGCAGCACAGATCAAGGCAGCCATCGAAGCTCTCAAGAAATAAATGACCGCCCTCGAGCTCCTGTCTCCGGCGCGGAATGCTGACATCGGCATCGCAGCGATAGACTGCGGTGCCGATGCCGTTTATATCGCCGCCGAGCGGTTCGGAGCCCGTAAGGACGCCGGCAATCCCCTCTCCGAGGTAGAGAGGCTCTGCGCCTATGCCCACCTGTTCGGGGTCAAGATCTACCTTACAGTCAATACGATACTCTCCGACGAAGAGATAGATCAGGTGCATGAAATGATGCTCCGGGCCCAGGAGGCGGGGGTGGACGCATTCATCATCAGGGATATGCGCATCTGCGGCTGGAATGATATAAAGGTGCCGCTTCACGCATCCACCCAGTGCGCCATCAGGGATGTGGAGACAGCCCGTGCCTGCGAACAGGCCGGATGCTCGCGCATCATACTCGAGAGGCAGCTCTCGCTGGAGCAGATACGGACCATCTGCAGCGCCGTGGACTGCGAGGTGGAGTGTTTCGTGCATGGGGCCATCTGCACCGGCTACAGCGGGGAATGCCGCCTGTCGGAATACCTTTCGGGACGCAGCGCTGACCGCGGAGAATGCATACAAGCCTGCCGTTCGCTGTACGACCTGGAGGACGCTGAGGGGCGTATCCTGGTCAGGAACAAGGCCCTGCTCTCCCTTAAGGATTATAACCTGCGCAATCGCCTGGAGGAACTCGCCGATGCCGGAGTCTGCTCATTCAAGATCGAGGGACGGCTGAAAAACACTTCCTATGTACGCAATGTAGTCAGAGACTACTCCATTGGCCTGGACGAACTGGTCAACCGCCGGCCGGATGACTACCGCCGCCTGTCCTGGGGCGTAGTAGAAGGCGGTTTCGAGCCCGATACACGCAAGACTTTCAACCGCGGATACACCGAGCTGTACATGGATGGCAAGCGCGGCAAATGGTCTTCGATGGATGCCCCAAAGTCGATGGGAGAGGCCATAGGGACGGTACGGCAGCTGCGCCGGGAGCCGGGACACGGCATGCAGTTCAGCGTAAAGCCTCTGCAGCGCGGCCTGGAACTGCGAAACGGCGACGGATTCGCCATCGCGGTGGCCGACGGGGTTACGGGATTCAGGGGGGATGTCTGCGAAGGTCTGCAGGTGCGCTGCAAGGACGTACCGGACCTGCGCGAGGGCATGACTCTATACCGCAATATCAATACTGCCTTCGAGAAGGCTCTGGAGACCCGGCTCTGCCACCGGGAGATCCCGGTGAGCCTGTCGGTGAGGATACACGGGAAATATGTGCTGGAATTGTGTGCGCGGACTCAGGACGGCCGGGAGCTGTGCAGTCCTTTCCACGCCGATGTTGAGACCGCGCAGAACCGCGAGCGCGCTGAGGCCATGCTCCGTGAGCAGCTGTCCAAGCGCAGTGGGGTGTATCATTTCTCTGTCGATGAAATAGTCGTCGAGACCGCCGGCTCGTCACTCCCTCTTCTCAGTGCCTCGACCATAAACGGTATCCGCCGACTCGTGGCGGAGGACCTGCAGGCGCTCATTCCCGCCGGCAGCGGGTCGTCCCGGGAGAGCCTTTCCGCAGCGGAGCGAGGACGGGTTTTCAGGCCCGGCAGGGACAAGCCCGCTGCCGACGGCAACTCTGAGCTCATGCGCTCCAAATACTGCATCCGCTACGAACTCGGCCTCTGCCCCAAACACCAGGGAGCAGAGCCCACCGGGCCTCTTTTTCTGGTCAACAACGGCCGGCGCTTCGCCCTGCATTTCGATTGCAAGGCCTGCGAGATGACCCTCAGTCCATCTCAAAAGTAATCTGCACATCCCCGAAACGGCCG
Source organism: Bacteroidales bacterium (assembly GCA_017455065.1). Classification (GTDB taxonomy): domain Bacteria; phylum Bacteroidota; class Bacteroidia; order Bacteroidales; family UBA932; genus Cryptobacteroides. The sequence continues at coordinate 15,050 of JAFTBU010000016.1, read as the reverse complement.
GTGTTCACTCCGCCGTTCTCCTTGAAGAAGCCCGCGGGGATCTGTCCCCGCCAGACAATGTCGTCTTTGCTGTTGAAGGGGAGCTCGACATCGAAGCCGTAGGATTTGGAGGCGATTTTCACCGTGGCGGAGCATTTCCAACTGGTGCGCACACCTCCGTCGTCTTCGGTGACCATGAAGGCGATGTTTTCCAGCTGGTCCGTGAACCCCGGCATCAGAAGCGTCCCTATCTCTATCTCCTTGCCCACCTGACTGCGTTTCACCACCACCATCATATCGGTGATGAGAGGGTTGTACTGGCTGAGCTCAGCCTCGGTCTTGGCCTTGAAGTCCTGGACCGAGCCGCAGCGTATCATGAATTCTGAGGCCCCGGCGAACCAGGAATCGTAGTTGCGCTTCATGGTGAAGCTCTTCAGCTTCAGGATACGGCTCCCTTGCGCTTCCGCCGCGGTTTCCGCCTTGGTCTCCTGGTAGAGCTCCATAGGCGTGAAGGCGCTGTCGTCATTGGTATTGATCACCCAAACCGGGCGGGTGCGGGCGACGGCTTCGTCCACCAGCACTGAATCCACGACCCTTGCCCCGGACTCGTCCATGCGCACTTCGAAGGCATAGTTGGCTTCGGCGCCCAGTCCCGGATCGAAGGTGATCAAAGGGTACGACTGCCCGTCCCACTGCTCGGAGTAGGGCCAGTAAATCTGCATGTCGGACTCTCTCAGGGCATCTATGTACGACTCCACATCGGCGGCGGTGCCGGCCTTGGTGGAAACTTCGGAGAGGAAATAATCCGTGAAGAGCTTCCTAAGAGGATTTTCGTAGGTCCCGGCAGCCTTGGTGTCTGCGGAGCCCACACCTGCCCCGGGGGAGTTGAAAAGCCTTTCCATGGTGTATTCTTCGTCGTAGCCGTTGGAGGAAGAGGAGTTCACTGCATCGTAAACTTCCCTTATGTGTTCGCTTCCCATGGGAAGCCGTGAGACGATCCGCGCCACTCCTTTGAGGGACAGATCGGGGCCTGCGGGAGGCAGCTCTTCCCGCGAGGGCGTCACATTGAGGGAAACGCTTTCACAGGAAGCGGCTGCCAGGCAGACGAGGCAAATTGCCAGCGTTTTAACGATATTCATAGTGTCCACTTCTTTTTTTGCAAAGTGAACAAATACGGAGGCGTTTTCCCCGAAAGTACACGGGTAATTTCAAAAAAAGCCCCTGCAGATGCGCAGGAGCCTTATTTTCTGAAAGACACGAAACGGTTTTTGTCGCAAAAATCTTTGTGCACCGCCACTTCCCTGAGGCCCTCCCGGCGGAACACTTCGGCCGTGGCTTCTCCCAGCGCTTCATTGATCTCCACCATCCCCCAGCCATCGGGGCTGAGGCTGCGCCGGGCGATACGGGCGATGGCGCGGTAGAACAGCAGGGGGTCGCTGTCGGGGACGAAAAGTGCCAGAGCGGGCTCCCAGTCCAGCACATTGGCCCTCATCAAGGCCTTTTCGGACTCCTTTACATAGGGCGGGTTGGAGACGAGTATATCGGTGGGGCCGAAATCTTCCCTACTGAGCACGTCGACGGTTTCGAAGCGGACCCTGGGGGTCGCAGGGAACTGTCCCAAGGCCACTGCGAGGGCCTTTTCGGAGATGTCCACCGCCAGCACCTGCGCCCCGGGGACTTCCAGGGCAATGCTCCAGGCTATGCAGCCGGAGCCGGTGCAGAGGTCGAGCACCCGCACCCCGGCGGGGCGGGACGCTGCCTCGGTGATGGCCGCCCGCACCAGCTCCTCCGTCTCGGGGCGGGGGATGAGGACGTCCTGACCCACCCGGAAACGACGGGAGAGGAATTCGGTGCAGCCGAGTACATATTGCAACGGTTCTCCCCCGGCGAGGCGGCGCACTGCCGCTTGAAGGGAGGGAAGCTGCTCCGGTGGGACCTCGCGGGAAGGCTCCACGATGTGGGTGTAACTCTGGACTCCGAGCTTTTCGGAGCAGAGTATGCTGACCATGCTCCGGGCTTCCCCGGAAGGATAAAGCGCCTCAAGACTTGAGACGCTGTCACGGATGAATGCCGAAAGGAGCACTATGAGTTCTCGATGATGGTGGTCAGGAAAGCGGTGATGTCCATGCCTGCCGCCGATATCATCCTGGGCACCAGCGAAGCGCTGGTCATACCCGGTATGGTATTGACTTCCAGGAAGTAAGGACCGTCCTCGGAATAGATGTAATCTATGCGGACCAGGCCTGAGCAGCCCAGGTAGGAGTAGAGGCGGGCGGTGATGTCCTGGATTTCGTCGCGCACGTGGTCGGGGACGACTGCGGGGCAGACTTCCTGGCTGTGGCCGTTGTACTTGGCATCATAGTCGAAATACTCGTTTTCGGAGATGATTTCGATGAGCGGGAGGGTGGAGACGCCGTTGCCGTCCTTGTAGGCGGCGCAGGTGAGTTCACGACCCTGGACGCCCTGCTCGATGATGACGCTGTCTCCCTCGCGGAAGGCGACTCTCACCGCTTCGGCGAGCTTGGCGGGCTCGGTCACACGGGTGATGCCGTAGCTGGAGCCGGACTGGGTGGGCTTGACGAAGACGGGGAACTGGAGTTCGGCGATGGCTTTCTGGATGCCTTCTTCCTCGTTGAATCCCTGGCGTATGAACACGTCGGGAGCGCATCTGACGAGTCCCGAGTAGCGGATCTGGTTTTTGCAGGAGAATTTGTCGAAGACCATGGTGCTCACATAGGAGCTGCATGTGCTGAACGGCACCCCTATCATCTCGAAGTAGCCTTCGATCTGTCCTGTCTCGCCCGGTCTGCCATGCTGGACTATGTAGGCGAAATCAAACTTTATCTTTTCTCCGAGTACGGTGACCGAGAAGTCGGACTTGTCCACCTGGGGCTGAGCCATTTCAGGGAAAGTCACACGCATGGAGTTTTTGTTGCGGCATGCCACCAGAGACCATTTGCCGAAACGGGCATAGATCTCATATACGTTGTACAGGTTCTGGTCGAGGCGGGAAGCCACGAACTCTCCGCTGCGGCAGGAGACTTCGCTTTCGGAGGAGTCGCTGCCGTAAATGACCGCTATTGTCTGATATTTAGCCATTTTAATTGAAATAATAATCTTCTTCGCTGCCGCTTTCCTGCGCGGTTTCCTCGGTCTCGATGTCACCTCCGGTGCAACTGAGATTGAGGTTGATGCCGGCGGGGGCGATGAAACGGTCGGTCTCGCTGATGCCCACGGTGCCGTCGGCAAGGCATTTCTGCATGAAGAGACCCCAGATGGGGAGGGCCATGTTGGAGCCGCTTCCCAGGGCCAGGGACTGGAAGTGCACCTGCCTGTCTTCGGCGCCGACCCACACACCTGCGGTGATGGTCGGGGTGTAGCCTATGAACCAACCGTCGGAGTTGTCATTGGTGGTACCGGTCTTGCCGGCGATTTCGCCCTTGAGCTGGTATTTGGAGCGCAGCCTGGAGCCGGTGCCCTGGTTCACGACGCCCTGCATCAGGTTGACCATGAGGTAGGCGGTGTTGGCGCCGATGGCTTCACGCTTGCGGTTGTTGAACTCTCCCACCACATTGCCCATATTGTCCTCGATGCGGGTCACATAGAGCGGAGTGGCGAAAATGCCCCTGGAGGGGAGGGTGTTGTAGGCGGCGACCATCTCCTTGAGGGAAAGGTCGGCGGGACCCACGCACAGGGAATAGACCTCGTCCACGTGGCTGCTGATGCCCATCTTGTGCATCATCTCGGCCATGGCGTGGGGGCCGAACTGCTTCATCAGATAGGCGGAGATGTTGTTGGAGCTGTGGGTAAGACCCCACTTGAGGGTCACGGTCTTGCCTATCCACTCGTCCTTGTCGGTACTCCTGGGGGTCCAGGTCTCGTCCTCGGGATTGCCGGTGAAATTGCCGGTGATGAAGGTTTGGGGCACATTGACGACTTTGTCGCAGGGGCTCATGCCTTCCTGCATGGCGAGGGTGTAGAGGAAGGGCTTGATGGTGGAGCCGACCTGGCGTTTGCCCTGGCCTATGTTGTCATATTTGAAATAGCGGTAGTTGGGTCCGCCCACATAGGCTTTCACGTGGCCGGTGCCTGGCTCGATGGCCATGAAGGCGGCGCGGAGTATGCCTTTGTAGTAGCGGATGGAGTCGTTGGGAGTCATGGTGGTGTCGACATAACCCTTTGAGTTCCATGCAAATACACGCATCTTGACTTTCTGGTCAAACTCGGCGAGGATCTCGGCGTCGCTCTTGCCATCCTTCTTCCCTATGCGGTAGCGGTCGCTCCAGCGGCGGGCCTGGGACATGACCACGTCTATGATCCTGCGCTCCACGTCGTTGGAGAAGGGACGGTTGACCTTGGAGCGGAGATCGTTCTGGAAGGCCGGCTGGAGGTCTTTGCCCAGATGCTCGGCGACGGCCTGCTCGGCGTACTGCTGCATCCTGTAATTGATGGTGGTGTAGATCCTGAGACCGTCCTGGTCGAGGTTGTAGCTCTCGCCGTTGGCTTTCTTGTTTTTGTTGAGCCAGCCGTAGAAGTCGTCCTGCTCCCAGCGGAGGGAATCCGCTGCGTAGTCCTCATGGAACTGGTAGGCGGAGCGGCGGGGCTTCGTGGCGTTCATGTCGCGGCGTATCATGTCCCTGAAATAAGGGGCGAGGCCGGCGTTGTGGTCCTGCACCTGGTAGGACAGGGTTATGGGGATCTGGCGGATGGAGTCGCACTGGTCCGAGGTGATGTACCCTGCCTTGGCCATACGGCCTATGACGAAGTTCCTCCTCTCGAGGGAGAGCTCGGGATTGAGGGCGGGATTGTAACGGGTGGACTTGTTGAGCATGCCCACAAGGGTGGCGCTTTCCTCGACTGTGAGAGTGACGGGCTCCTTGGCGAAGAAGGTTTCGGAGGCTGCGCGGATGCCGTAGGCGTTGGAACCGAAGGGGATGGTATTGAGGTACATGACCAGGATCTCATCCTTGGTGTAGTCGCGCTCGAGCTTCACTGCGGTGATCCATTCCTTGAGTTTGGTCCAGACCATCACGACCTTGGACCAGCCGGGGATCTTGCTCTCCACCTCGCGGCGGGGGTAGAGGTTCTTGGCGAGCTGCTGGGTGATGGTACTGCCGCCGCCCTGGCTGGAGTCGTGCATGAGCAGGGTCTTGAAGGCCACGCGCGCGAGACCCTTCATATCTATGCCTGAGTGCTTGTAGAACCTGGAGTCTTCGGTGGCGACCACGGCATGTACCAGATGCTCGGAAAGTTCGTCGTAGCTTACGTAGGTGCGGTTTTCGATGTGGAAAGTGGTCAGAATCTCCCCGTCTTCGGCTATGATCTGCGTAGCGAGCTTGTTGTCAGGATGTTCCAGCTCTTCGAAGGAAGGGATCTTGGCAAAAATGCCCACGAGGATGAGCAGAGTGAGGATAAGTGCGAACGGAGCCGCGAGAATTATCCAAAACCACTTGATTATCTTTTTCTTAGTATTTTCCTTCATCATTATCATTATTGGTGACAGAGCACAAAATTAACGATAAATTTGGAATTATTCCGAGATTCTGGTTTACTTTGCAGTTGAAAACAAAAGTCAGTATATGGAGGGGAATTTAGTTATAGTCGAGTCTCCGGCCAAAGCCAAGACGATCCAGAAGTACCTGGGAGACGGTTTCACGGTGAAATCCAGTTTCGGTCACATACGTGATCTGCAGGACAGTAAACTCAGCGTGGACGTCGAGCACGGGTTCGCTCCTGTGTACGTGGTGCCGGAAGACAAGAAGAAGGTAGTGGACGATCTGACCAAGGCCGCAGGCAAGGCCGGGACCGTGTGGCTCGCATCCGATGAAGACCGTGAGGGGGAAGCCATCTCATGGCATCTGATGGAGACGCTCGGACTCGACAAGGCCCGCGTGAAGCGCATCGCTTTCCATGAAATCACCAAGGAAGCCATACTCGAAGCCATCAAGAACCCCCGCGACCTGGATATGAACCTGGTCTATGCCCAGCAGGCACGCCGGGTGCTCGACCGTCTGGTGGGATTTGAGCTGTCTCCCATACTGTGGAGGAAGGTCCAGAGGGGCCTTTCAGCAGGCAGGGTGCAGTCCGTAGCCCTCAGGCTCGTCGTGGACAGGGAGAGGGAGATCATGGCCTTCGTGCCGGAGCCTTTCTACAAGGTGGAAGCCAGTTTCCTGGCCGGTGAAGACAAGATCAAGGCCACCCTGGACACCAAGTTCAATGGTCTGGAAGAGGCCCGCAACTTCCTCAAGGACAGCATAGGGGCCACTTATTGCGTGGAAAGCGTGGAGCAGAAGGAAGGCGTCAGGCATCCCGCCCCGCCTTTCACCACCTCGACTCTCCAGCAGGAGGCCTCCAGGAGGCTGCACTTCCCTGTCAGCCTCACCATGAGACTCGCCCAGAGCCTCTACGAAAGGGGTCTCATCACCTACATGAGGACCGACTCCACCAACCTCTCCTCCCTGGCACTTGGCACTTCCAAGGCCTTCATCACGGAGCATTTCGGCGCAGAGTATTCCCACCCCAGACAGTACAGAACCCACACCAAGGGCGCACAGGAAGCCCATGAGGCCATACGCCCGACCTTCATCTCCGATGTGACCATCGAAGGCACAGCCCAGGAGAAGAAGCTCTATTCCCTCATCTGGAAGCGCACCGTCGCCTCCCAGATGACAGAGGCCAAGGTCCTCAACACCACCGTCAAGATAGGCCTGGACAAACGCTCCGAGAAGTATCAGCTGCAAGGCGCGGAAGTGCTGTTCGACGGTTTCCTGAAGGCATACTCCGAGTTCGGAGGCGAGGATATGGATGATGAGGACAATGTCACCATCCCCCCTCTCGCCGAAGGGCAGGTCCTCCGTGTGAAGAGCGTCAACGCCGATTGCAAATTCACCACTCCTCCCTACCGTTTCTCCGAGGCCACCCTGGTGCGCAAACTCGAGGAACTGGGCATAGGAAGGCCTTCCACCTACGCTCCCACCATCACCACCCTCACCAGCGGCCGCGGCTATCTGGTCAAGGGTGACAAGGAAGGACGCAAGATAGACGTGACCAATCTTTCCCTGCACGGCAAGACCATCTCCAAGACCGAGCGCAAGGAGGTGGTGGGCGCCGAGAAAGGCAAGCTCCTGCCCCAGGAGATAGGCCTGATCGTCACGGACTACCTGGTGGACAACTTCAACGATATCATGGACTACGACTTCACCGCCAACGTGGAGAAAGACTTCGACAAGATCGCGGACGGAGAACTGGTCTGGAACAATGTGATCGCAGGATTCTACGATTCTTTCCACCAGAAGGTGGACAATGTCATACACAACGGCCAGTTCAGCCACGTCACCCGTGAGCTCGGCGTCGATCCCGCCGACGGACAGATGCTGGTCGCGAAGTTCGGGCAGTACGGCCCGTTCGTGCAGAAAGGAGATGGAGACAACAAGCAGTACGCCAGCCTGGCGAAGGGCCAACTCATCGAGACCCTGACACTCGAGGACGCCATAAAACTGTTTGAATTCCCCAAGACTATCGGCCAGCTCGAAGGCGAGGACGTCATCGTGACCAAGGGCCGTTTCGGTCCCTACATCAGGTATGCTGGCAAGAACTATTCCCTCCCCAGGAATGTCAACCCGGGCACCGTATCCCTGAAGGAATGCGAGGACATCATCAAAGCCGGAGAGCACCAGGAGGCCGCTGCGGCCAACAACATCGCTGAATTCAAGGACAGCGACATAGTGATTGTCAACGGCCGCTACGGTCCTTACATCAAGCACGCCGGTTCCAATTACAAACTGCCCAAGGGCGCCGACGCGGCGTCCCTCACCGAAGAGGATTGCAAGAAGATCATAGCCGAAGGCAAACCCACAGCCCACAAATACAGGAAATTCACCAAAAAAACCAAATAACCAATCTTTTTTAACTAAAAATGTCAGGCTATCAATTGGATCAAATCGACAGGAAGATACTCTCCCTGCTCGCAAACGATGCCAGGAAACCTTTCCTGGAGATCGCCCGTGAATGCGGTGTGTCCGGCGCGGCAATTCACCAGAGAGTCCATAAGCTTGAACGTAACGGAGTCATCACCGGCTCCCGCCTTATGGTCAAGCCGAGCGCTCTTGGTCTGAATGTGTGCGCTTACATCAACGTATTCCTCTCTGAAGACAACAAGTACCAGGAAGTTGTCAACGAACTCAAACACATTTCCGAGGTGGTCGAATGCCACTTCGTGACCGGAAAGGCAGCCCTTTTCCTGAAGGTTTACTGCCTCAACAACGAACACCTCATGAATGTGCTCCTGAACACCATCCAGCGCATCCCTTATGTCATGTCCACGGACACGATGATCTCCCTGAACGAGGCTTTCGAGCGCCAGGTCTGGGTGAAGGATTTTCAGGATACTACCCTGAGCTCAAATTCCTGATGACATGATGGCCTCCGCCAGACGGATATCGTCCGGGGTGGTTATCTTGATGTTGAACCTCTCACCTTCAATATAGGTGAGAGGTATTTCTTTTTTGCGTGCCACGGAGGCGTCGTCTGTGAAAGAAGTCTCGAAAGGAAGGGTGTAGGCCAGCTTTATGTCCTCTGAGCGGAACACCTGCGGGGTCTGCACGGCGCGGAGGCGGGAACGGTCCACGGGGCCTCCGTCTTCTTCGATGATGGTGTCGGTGACGGGAAGCACGGGGACGAGGGCCCTCTCGGTCTGCATCAGGTCCACACAGCGGCGCAGCAGGGCTTCGCTCACCAGCGGACGCACGCCGTCGTGGATGAGCACTATCGCTCCGTCAGGCACTTTCTTGAGCGCATTGAGCACCGAGTGGAAACGGGTGATGCCGCCGGCGACTATGGTCTGGGGGATGTCGAGGCTGTGGGTGGCGCAGAGGGTCTTCCACTCCTGGAAGCAGTCTCGGGGAAGGACCGTGAGGATCTTGGCCTCAGGCAGGGCGTGGGCGAACTTTTCGATGGTGTACTGCAGTATGGGGCGGTTCCCGAGCATCAGGAACTGCTTGGGCATTCCGGCACCCATCCGCAGGCCGCGGCCGCCGGCCATGATGATGGCGTAAATTTTTCTTCCAGTCATTTTTATCTTAGGGCAAAAATACTTATTTTTGTTTACTTTTTGCATTAATTACAAGTAAACTACTTTTTTAGCAGATATGTCTCTTTTGAACCAGGAACTGGCCATCGATCTCGGCACTGCCAATACCGTCATCTACCAGAACGGTGAGATCGTGCTCGACGAGCCGAGTATTGTGGCTTTCGACGTGAACACAAACAAGTGCATAGCTCTCGGCACCAAGGCCAAACTCATGCATGAAAAGGTCAATCCCGGCATCAAGACCATCCGCCCGCTCAAGGACGGTGTCATTGCCGACTTCAATGCGGCGGAGATGATGATCCGTGGATTCATAAAGCAGGTGAACAGCAAGCGCCGCAGTCTCTTCACCCCCAACCTGAAGGTGGTCGTAGGTATCCCTTCCGGCAGTACCGAGGTGGAGATCAGGGCCGTCCGCGACTCTTCCGAGCACGCCGGCGGACGCGACGTCTATCTCATATATGAGCCCATGGCTGCAGCCCTCGGCATCGGCCTGGACGTGGAAGCCCCCAACGGCAACATGGTCGTGGACATAGGCGGCGGCACCACTGAGATTGCAGTGATTTCCCTCGGCGGCCTCGTCGTCCAGGACAGCCTCCGCACCGCAGGCGACGTCTTCACCAGCGACATCCAGTACTACATGAGGCAGCAGCACAATATCAAAGTCGGTGAAATCACCGCCGAGAAGATCAAGATCGGCGTGGGTGCCGTGATCTCCGACCTCGACGAGGAGCCGGAGCCCATGATCGTGCGCGGACCCAACCTCATGACCGCACATCCCGTCGAAGCTTCGATCTCCCACCACGAGATCGCCCACTGCCTCGACAAATCCATTGCCAAAATCGAGACCTCCATACTCCATGTCCTCGAGATCACCCCTCCGGAGATCTATTCCGACATCGTGGAGAACGGTATCTACCTCTCCGGCGGCGGCGCCCTGCTCCGCGGCCTGGCCAAGAGGTTCACAGACAAGGTCAACATCCCCTTCCACGTGGTGGAGGATCCTCTCCATGCAGTGGCCAGGGGCACCTGCGACGCGCTCAAGAACACGGACCGCTACACCTTCCTTATGCGATAGATGGCTCCGACAGTTCAGAAACCAGTCCATTGGTCGATAATCGCAGCAACCTTCATCCTTCTGGAGGTTGCTGCTGTCGGTTTGCTGGCTGGTTCTTCGAGCATCCATGACATCTGGATCACCCGTTTCTCGCACCGGGTCATGGGCTGGGTGTGGGGCAGCTCGGAGAAACTCCGCGACTTCCTCGCCCTCGAAGAGCAGAACGCCAAGCTGGCGGAGGAGAACTTCCGCATGGCAGAGGAGCTGCGCTACTACCGGCAGATGTCCGAGACTTACATGCGCAGCGAGGAGCTGCTGCGCTACGGCATCTCCGACAACCACGTCTATACCCTCGCCAGCATCGTCAAGATCAGCCGCAACACCCAGCACAACTACATCATCCTGGACAAAGGCAGCGTGGACGGGGTCAAACCCAATTCGGGCATCATCAGCAACAACGGCGTGATAGGCATCGTGGATGCCGTGGGAAAGCATTTTTGCTACGGCAGGACCCTCATGAACAGCGGCATCAGCGTCAGCGCCCGCATCGGCAAGACCGGGGCCATGGCCCCGATGAGCTGGGACGGGATACACACCAATATTGCCATACTGCGCAACCTCCCGCCGCACTACGAAGTCGCCCCCGGCGACACGGTGTGGACCAGCGGCATCTCGACGGTATTCCCTGCCGACATCCCCCTCGGCATCACCCGGGAGACCCGCCTCGTCAACGGTTCGACCAATGAGGTCAGCGTGGAGCTGTTCGAGGATTTCGCGGCGATCAGATACGTAACCATAGTCAGCAGCACGGCCGACGAAGAGATAAGGGAGATGGAACAATGAAACAGAGCCGCTTTTTCGTCATATTCGCCCTGCTGGCGGTCGCGCAGATACTGCTGAACAACTACCTCAACCTCAGCCAGTGGGTGGTAGTCACCCTGCTGCCCGCCATGATCATGTGCATCCCCCAGCGCATAAATTCCGTGCTGACCATGCTCATCGCCTTCGGCGTGAGCCTCCTGGTGGATTTCCTCAGCACCGGCGTGATGGGGCTCACCGCGGTGGCGCTCGTCCCCGTGGCGCTCCTGCGCAACCCTCTGCTGCACCTGGTGTTCGGCACCGAGATCTTCGAGCGGCAGGAAAACATCTCCATCGGCAGGCACGGCATCCTGAAGATAGCACTCGTGCAGGCATTGGCCCTGCTGGTGTACCTGATCATCTACATCATCGCGGACGGAGCGGGGACCAGGCCCGTCTGGTTCAACCTGGTGCGTCTGCTGCTCTCGACCATCGTCGGCACCGCCGTCTCCATCCTCACCTTCGTCATCCTGTCATCTGAAGACTCCAGGTAATGGAACTCAAACGGAGCAATAAACTCTTGATAGGGCTCGCGGCGGTGTGTCTGCTGCTGCTGGGCAAGCTGTTTTATATCCAGATCATCAACGACAGCTACAAAAGGGACGCCTCCAACAATTCGATGGTGTACCGCACCATCTACCCGCCCAGGGGACTTATCTACGACCGCAACATGAAGCCGCTGGTGACCAACAAGACCAGCTACGACATCATGGTCACCCCGAGGGAGGTCCAGGCCTTCGACACCGTGCTGCTCGCGCGGGTGCTCGACACTTCCGTCACCTACATACGCGAGAGGATGCAGTATTACCGGACCTACAGGTCCAGGATAGGATACCAGACCCTGACTTTCCTCAAGCAGGTGGGCGAGGTGAACTACATGCAGTTCGCCGAGATGCAGTACAAGTTCCCGGGGTTCTCGGGGCAGGTGCGTACCATCAGGGAATATCCCTTCGACGCCGGCGGCAACCTGCTGGGCTATGTGTCCGAGGTGGACGCCGACTTCCTGAAGCGCCATCCCGAGGGGTACAAGGCGGGGGATTATGCCGGGAAAACCGGCCTGGAGGCCGCCAGGGAGGAAGATCTGAGGGGAGAGAAGGGTTACAATATCTTCCTGCGCGATTCCAGGAACAGGGTGCAGGATGTCTATGAGGAGGGGCGCCTGGACAAGGACGCCGTCCCCGGAAAGAATATCGTCACCACCATCGACGCGGAGCTGCAGATGTACGGGCAGCAGCTGATGAAGGGCAAGGTGGGGAGCGTGGTGGCCATCGAGCCCGGCACCGGGGAGATCCTGGCCATGGTGTCCAGCCCGGGCATCAGCGTGGACCAGCTCGCCGAGATCGGCCGGTACTACAATGACATAGTCCGCGACCCCCTGAAGCCCATGTTCAACCGTACGGTGCAGGCGTCCTACCCTCCCGGATCGGTGTTCAAGCTGGTGAACGGCCTCATCGGCCTGCAGGAAGGGGTGCTGCAGCCTTCGTACGAGTATCCCTGCCACGCCGGCTACAGCTACACGGCCACCAGGAAGCTGGGCTGCCACAACCACCGCTCGCCCCTGGACCTCACTGAGGCCATCATGATGTCCTGCAACGCCTATTTCTGCTACGTGCTCCGCAACACCCTCGAAAACAGGAAATACGGGCGCATACAGGAGTCTTACGCCGCATGGCGGGAGTATGTGACCAGCTTCGGCTTCGGCAGCCGCCTGGGCAGCGATTTCCCCTCCGAGCTGGGCGGCAACATTCCCGATACGACCTACTACAACCGCATCTACGGCACCCGCGGATGGAGGTTCCCCACCATTGTCTCACTCTCCATCGGACAGGGCGAGATCGGAGTGACCCCGCTGCAGATCGCCAACCTCTCCGCCATCGTCGCCAACAGGGGATTCTACTACATCCCCCACCTCGTGAAGGACTCCGAAGGCATCGAGATCGACCCCAAATACAAGGAAAGGATTTACACCAAGGTGGATACGGCCCAATTTGCAAAGGTCATCCCCGGGATGTACCTGGCGGTGAACTGCAAGCCGGGGGCCGGAGGTACCGCCACCGTCGCCGCAGTGCCGGGGCTGGACATCTGCGGCAAGACCGGTACGGCGCAGAACCCGCACGGCAAGGACAATTCCGTGTTCATCTGCTTCGCCCCCATGGACAACCCCCGAATTGCCATAGCTGCATACGTGGAGAACGCGGGATTCGGTGCCACCTGGGCCAGCCCTATCGCCTCGCTGATGGTGGAAAGATATCTCAACGGCAAAGTTGACCGGCCTGAACTGGAAAACAGGATCATGAACGCAGTGCTCACACCGTGATGGAAGGCAAAGGATCGAATACCAGAAGTCTCGGACAGACCATAGACTGGCAGCTGATAGGCATCTATCTGGTGCTGGTGCTCATCGGCTGGCTGAACATCTACGCGTCCATCCACTCCACCGAGCCGGCTTCCATATTCAGCCCGGACTGCAGGAGCGGCAAACAGTTCATCTGGATCATGACTTCCCTGGTGCTGGCGGTGCTCATCCTGTTCGTGTTCAATCCCAAGATGTGGGAAGTGCTTTCGGCCCCGGCGTATGTCGGGGTGCTGATACTGCTGGTGGCGGTGATATTCCTGGGGACGGAGGTGAAGGGATCCAGGTCGTGGTTCTCGTTCGGAGCCGTGAGTTTCCAGCCGGCGGAGCTGTCCAAGATCACGACGTCGCTGTTCCTGGCGCAGGTGATGAGCCAGCAGAATTTCAAGATCACCAACTTCAAGGATCTGCTCAAGGCGGCCTTGCTGATAGGTCTGCCCATGCTGATAATCGTCGCGGAGAGCGAGACCGGGTCGGCCCTGGTGTACGTAGGATTCATCTTCGTGTTGTACCGTGAGGGATTGACGGGCTGGATCATCTTCTTCCTGGGCATGATCGTGCTGCTGTTCATATTGACCATCATGTTTTCGCCTCTCGTGGCGGCCATCGTGCTGGTGGTGGTGGCGGTGGTGTCGTATTTCGTGACCACCAAGGGGGTGAGGCGCAAGACACCCCGGCGCAGGGCCATCACCAGATTCGCGCTGCTGGCGCTGATTTCGGGTCTGGTGCTCATCGAGTCCGCCGATTTCGTGTTCGACAATGTGCTGCGCGACCATCAGAGACAGCGCATCGAGGTGCTGCTGGGCATGAAGGAGGATCCTACCGGAGTGGGCTACAACGTACGCCAGTCCATGATTGCCATAGGTTCAGGCGGACTGATAGGAAAGGGCTACCTGAACGGGACCCAGACCACCTACGGCTTCGTGCCGGAGCAGAGCACTGATTTCATCTTCTGCACCGTCGGGGAGGAGTGGGGTTTCCTGGGATGCATGGCCGTGATATTGCTTTACGGCTGGATGATATACCGCATCATCAAGGATGCGGAGGAAAGCAGGGAGGCTTTCACGAGGATCTACGGCTATTGCCTTGCGAGCTGCATCTTCATGCATCTTTTCATAAATGTCAGCATGACCATCGGCTTGATGCCGGTGATAGGCATACCTTTGCCTTTCCTGAGCTATGGAGGGTCGTCGATGTGGGCTTTCACCACGATGCTCTTCATCTTTATCGCTCTCAACCGTCAGGAAAAGAAATATTTCTAGTATCTTTGCTGACGCGATCCCCCGATCACATCTGCCTTGGTGATGAAATGGTAGACATGAGGGACTTAGATATTTGAGTGCTCTCTCTGAAAAGAGAGATGCAGAATGTCGTAAATTCAAGGAAGCCTTAACGGGTAATGCCGATGGTAATCTTGAGCCAAGCCTCCATAAGGAGGAAGGTGCAGAGACTAGACACGACACACCTAAATAGCCACGGCTACATGGTGAAGGAATAGTCCGGACCACAAACACAGTGCAGCGATGCATGCTTGGTGGCGAAAGCCATAGTGGCAAGAAAATCCCTTGGCCTGCAAAGGCCGTGCGGGTTCGATTCCCGCCCGAGGCACGAGCAAAATCCGTAACAATCTCGAAATAAGGTCGTTACGGATTTCTCTTTTCTTTTTGCACGACATTTGCACAACAGAATGTCTGCCCCGTCATCTTGTTCGGTACTAG
>JAFTBU010000015.1 GCA_017455065.1 Bacteroidales bacterium | reverse complement strand
GGCGGGATTGACCTACCCCGGAGTGCCCTGGAAGGCCGATTCACTCAGCCACCGAATTTCACGTTCAAGCCACTGGCAGCAAGTTATCGCGCAGCGATGACGACGTTGACGGTGAGAGGCTCCGGGGACGGCGGTAGCAGTGCTTAGGCGGGGACGCTGCGGCAGCGCCTGTCATTGATGCGGGGGCGTTTCGTCGGCGGCGGGTGCCAGGGCAGGCGGGCTGAGGCGGGAGTGGGGCAGTCGGGGCGGGGACCCGTGCCACCCTCGGCAACGTAAGAGGGGGGACCGTGAGCGAAGCGAACGGTGGGGTCGAGCGCAGCGAGACGGTCCCCGGCCCCGAGCTGCCCAGGCACCGGCAGAGAATGGCCCCGAGCTGCCCCGGCACCGGCAGAGAATGGCCCCGAGCTGCCCCGGCACCGGCAGAAAATGGCCCCGTGCCACCCCCGGCCCCGAGCTGCCCCGGCGCCGGCGGTGAAGGAACCCGTGGCGGCTGCCAAAAGGCCTTATACCAGCAGCTGGCGGCCCTCCATCAGGATGCGGCCGTCGCAGATGACGGTGTCGATATCGGCGGATTCGGCTGAATAGACCCAGTTGGAGACGAGGTGGTAGAGGGGATGCATGCGCTCGGAGCGGAGATCGACGAGGATGGCGTCGGCGAGCTTGCCCTCGGCGATGACTCCGGCATCGATGCCGAACGCCCGGGCTCCCGCTTCGGTAGCCCAGCGCAGAGCCTGCGGGGCGGGGAGGCATTCGGGATTGCCCTGGCACTTGGCGAGCAGGGAGGCGAATTTCATCTCCTCGCGCATGTCGAGGTTGTTGTTGGAAGAGCACCCGTCGGTGCCTATGGTGACATTGACCCCGGCGTCGGCCATCGCTCCGTGCCGGAAGATGCCGCTGCCCAGCTTCATGTTGGAGCAGGGACAATGCGACACCGTCACCCCGCGGGCGGCGAGCAGTGCGATGTCTTCGTCATCCAGGTGCACGCAGTGCGCCGCAATGACGTCGGGCCCCAGCAGACCGATGCTGTCGAGGTATTTGACCGGGCTCATGCCGCGCTCGCGGTAGCAGTCCGCCACTTCCGGGGCGGTCTCGGCGAGGTGGATGTGGATGCGTATCCCCGCTTTGCGGGCCACCGAAGCGGCGTAGCGGAGGGTCTCCTCACTGCAGGTATAGATGGAGTGGGGTGCGGAAGCGATGGATATCCTTCCACCCGTGGGATCCTGCCAATTGCTTATGAAAGACTCTTTTTCGGAGCGGAGCGCCAGGGAATGGGCGTCCATGAAGGTCACGCCGATGCAGGCGCGCACGCCCATGTCGGCGACGGCGCGTATGGTCTGGTCCACCTCGAAATACATGTCATTGAAGAACACGCAGCCGGACTTGATCATCTCCCGTATGGCCAGCACGCTGCCCTGGTAGATATCTTCAGGGGTGAGGCTCTCTTCCTTGGGCCAGATGTACTCCCTCAGCCAGGTATCCAGAGGCATATCGTCGGCATAGCCCCTCAGGAGGGTCATGGCGGCGTGGGTGTGGGTGTTGTAGAAGGGAGGCAGGATCGCCTTGTCCGTGCCGTCGATCACCTTGTCGGCGGGAGTGGCCGGGTCGGCGCTGAGGCTGGTGAAACGATTGCCTTCGATGAGTATGTCGGTCCTCTCTGAGTCCAACAGGACGTTCTTGATGAGTATTGATTGTTTTTTGGCTTCCATGATTTTGCAAAAATACAAATTATACTAAATTTGTAGAGCATTAAACGTTACTGAAATGAAGAATCCGCGCATCACTCTCCGGCTCATCGTGATGAATTTTCTCGAATTCGCCGTCTGGGGAGCTTATCTGACATCCATGGGCAGTTTCCTCGCCGACGCCGGCCTGGGCCCCAAAATCTGGCTCTTTTTCGCATCCCAGGGCTTCGTGTCCATCTTCATGCCCGCCCTCATGGGTATAGTGGCTGACAAATGGATCCCCGCCCAGAAAGTGCTTTCGCTCTGCCAGGGCCTCGCAGGCCTGTTCATGCTGGGCGCCGGCATCTACGCCATGACCAACGGCGGCTGCGTGGACGGAGCCTATGTGGCAGGTCCCGGATTCAGCTTCGGCGCATTCTATGTGCTGTACCTGCTGAGCATCGCATTCTTCATGCCGACCATCGCCATATCCAACTCTGTGGCCTATTTCGCCCTCGAGGACGCTGGCAAGGACCCCGTCAAGGATTTCCCTCCCATCCGCGTCTTCGGCACCATCGGCTTCATCTGCAGCATGCTTTTCGTCAATTTCGTGACCAATGCCGAGGGGGTGCAGTTCCAGCACTCCTATGAGCAGTTCCTGGTCTCCGGCATCCTGAGCCTGCTGCTCTGCGGCTACGCCCTGACCATGCCCAACTGCCCCTGCAAGCCCAAGAGCGAGGAAGAGCAGAGCCTCGCCGATTCTCTCGGCCTCACTGCGTTCAAGCTCTTCAAGGACAAGCAGTTCGCCATCTTCTTCATCTTCTCCATGCTGCTCGGCGCCGCCCTGCAGGTGACCAACGGCTACGCCAACACCTTCATCACCTCCTTCAAGGACAACCCCCTGTATGCCAATGCCTGGGGCGCCAACAACGCCAACGCCCTGATCTCCATAAGCCAGATCTCCGAGACCCTCTGCATCCTGCTGATCCCGTTCTTCATGAAGAAGTTCGGCATCAAGAAGGTGATGCTCATCGCCATGTTCGCTTGGGTGTTCCGCTTTGGATTCTTCGGTCTGGGCAACCCCGGCGGGGGAGTGTGGCTCTTCATCCTCAGCTGCATAGTCTATGGCGTCGCCTTCGATTTCTTCAACATCTCCGGCTCGCTGTATGTCAATGAAAACACCGACAAGGGCATACGCAGCAGTGCGCAGGGCCTGTTCATGCTGATGACCAACGGTCTGGGAGCTTCGATAGGCACCTGGGCCGCCGGCAGGGTGGTCAACGCCCTGGTCTATGAAGCCGCGGAGCCTTCCTGGAGCAGCGCGTGGTACATCTTCGCCGCTTATTCACTGGTGGTGGGAGTGCTCTTCGCCATCCTCTTCAAGGACCCCGCCAAGATCAAGAAATCATAAACCTTTAAATATTCAGAATTATGATCAGTACTATCGTTTACATCGTAGGTGTAGTCCTCGCCATCTGGTGCGTGCTCGACATCTTCAAGAAACCCAAACTCGGACTCCTGGGCAAGATACTCGTATCCATACTCGTGCTTGCCACGAGCTGGATCGGCCTGGCCGTGTATTATTTCGTACTCAGGGACAGACTATAGTTTCTGGATCATAGTCCTGCTGGCTATCAGGGCGTTGTAGCGGTCGATGACCTCGTCCAGCACGTCCTCCCAGCTGCGTACTATGCTCTTTGAAGCCTGCACGCCGATACGGTGCACCCTTTCGGGGTCGTGTATCAGTTCGCGCAGCTTGGCCTCGAAAGAGTCGAGATTGTTATCGATGAGGAAGCCATCCTCCCCGTCAGTAATGATGGTGGAAGCGGTGGCTCCCTTTATCATTATGGCCGGCGTATGGATGGCGGCCGCCTCACGGACCACCAGCGGGGCATTGTCATACAGGGAAGGGAAGAGGAACAAGTCCGCTGCGGCGTAGTACTTCTTGATGCCCTCCCTATCGGTGATGCTGCCGGCGAAGGTCACCTTGTCGTCCAGCCCGAGGCTCGTGACGAGCTTCTTCATCTCCTGCTCGGCGTATCCGGTGCCGACGAAGAACATCCTGTAATTCTCGTCATGGATGCGTGAGAGGGCCTCTATGATGAACTTCACGTTCTTTTCCCAGATGTGCTGGCCCACGAAGAGCAGCATGAACTCATCGGGCTTCACTCCCAGCTCCCGGCGGGCTTCCACGAAGTATTTCTCGGGGTAGTCGGCGCAGAGGTCGCTGCCATTGTCCACCACCTCCACGGGGCCTTTGAAGCCGTATTCGCGGATGACGTCCTTGACGGATGCCTGGGGCACCCAGACCTGGTCCACCTTCTCGTAGAAAGAGATGATCTGCTTTATGATGCCGTCCACCATGAGCTTGGAGGGCAGGACCCTGGAGAAGTCGTCCCTGTACTTGGAATGGAAGGTGGCGATGCAGGGGATGTGCTGTTTCCTGGCCACCCTGAGGGCCGTGGCGCCGCTTGCGAAGGGGCAGTGAGCGTGGACTATCTTGAAGTTGCGGGACTCGATGGTCTTGAGATAGGTGGGGTCGACCTCGGCTATGCCGGTCACGTACGGGGCCCTGAAGGGGACGGGTACGGAGATGTAGTTCACCACTTCGAAGTCATAGTTGTAGTCGGCTCCGGGGACGTTTGGCGTGAATACGGAAACGCCTCCCACTTTTTTCTGAAGCCAATAGGCGTAGTTCTCGACGCAGACCGACACTCCGTCCATGACGGGAGGAAAGCAGTCGTTGAACAGGCCTATGTTCATGTTTTTCCGTTTCATGAGTTTAGCTTTTTATATTTTCTGTATTATTTATTCCTGTAAGGGCTGTCCTCGTAGAGCAGGAAGCGCTTGGCTTTGCGTATCCATTTCTGCTCCTCGACTTTGACATGCTCCTGCACCACGTCGAAGGTGATGCCGCCGCGCAGGTATTCCGAGATGACAGGGTCGGAGACCTGTCCGTGCAGGGCGGGGAGTATCTCGAACTGGGAGTATCTTTCGGTGAAATACCGCATCAGCAGCAGGGTGTGGAGCAATGAATGGTACTTCGCCCCGGGCAGCAGCAGGATCTGGTATCCGTAGCATTTCTCGCCCTTGTAGCGGCCTGCCGAAGGGGTGAAGTCGCAGGGGCGCATCAGCACTCCAGGGGGCTTCGGCAGGAAGGAACCCGGTTCGGGTTTGATGAAGGGGGCGCCGAAGTACTCATAGGGGCGGGAAGTGCCGATGGCGGGGGTGATGGTGGTATTGTTCCACAATCCGCCGCCGCTGTAGAGCTCGCAGGTGAAAAGTCCGGGGATGTCGGAGGCGGGGGCGATGGCCCAGGGGAGGAGTTCGTTGTTGGAACTGATGGCCCGGGCGGAGATGACGTGCAGGGGGAAGCGGGCGCCGATCTCGCTGTAATAGAGATTGCACAGCTCCCCGAGGGTGAGTCCGTGCCGGTGCGCCACCTTGGGGGTCCAGTTGTCGCTGTCCAATGCGGGAATGGTGCCTTCGACGACCCTTCCGGCGGGGTTGATATGGTCGATGATGTAGATCGAGGGACCTTCTTCCATCCTGGCGCGGAATGACAGCAGGCGCATCACGTCGCGGGTGTAGTTGAAGTAGCGGGTGCCCACGTCCTGGATTTCCACCACCACTGCGCTCAGCCCTTCGAGCTCCTCCTGGGAGAAGCCGATGTGGTTGGTGCCGGGGGTGAGCTCGGTCTCGATGGGGCGGAACACCTTCCGGAGGTTGCCCCTGCTGCGGAAGATGTCCTCCAGGTAGCACTGCTTGTCGGGATACCAGCTGTTCTGGGTGCAGAACACGCCGACGTCCCCTTTGAGCAGGCTCCTGTCGAGCTGGTCCTCGATGGATGTGGTGCGGAAGCTGAACATGGCCTAGCTGATGATTTCTTTGGCTATACCTATCACCTGGGCGGCGAGGGCCTCTGCTTCGGCCTCGGTGGGGGCTTCGGAGTAGATGCGGATGATGGGCTCGGTGTTGGAGCGGCGCAGGTGTACCCAGCTGCGGCTCTTCTCGAAGTCTATCTTGACTCCGTCGATGTCGTTGATCTTCTCGTCGGCGAAGCGGAGCTTCATCTCTGAGAGGATGCGGTCGATCATGGCTTTGTCGGAGAGGTCGATGCGGTTCTTGGCAATGAAATATGCCGGGTATGTCTTTTTCAATTCGCTGACTTTCAGACCCTTGTGCGCGAGGTTGCTGAGGAAGAGGGCCACGCCGACCATGGCGTCGCGGCCGCAGTGGCTGGCGGGATAGATGACCCCGCCGTTGCCTTCGCCTCCGATGAGGGCTCCCACCTCGTGCATCTTCGTGGTCACATTGACCTCACCCACGGCTGCTGCATAATAGGTGCCGCCGTGCTTCTCGGTGACATCCCTGAGGGCCCTGGAGGAAGAGAGGTTGGAGACGGTGGCGAGGTCCTTGCGGCCCTGCTTCTCGGCCCTCTCGAGGAGGTAGTCCGCCACACTGACGAGGGTGTATTCTTCCACGAACGGTGCGCCGTCCTCGCAGATGAACGCCAGGCGGTCCACATCGGGATCCACGCTGATGCCCAGGTCGGCGCCGCTCTCCACGACGGTGCGGGAGAGGTCCTCGAGGTTCTTGGGAAGGGGCTCGGGGTTGTGTGCGAAATCACCTGTAGGCTCGCAGTTGAGCTTGACGCATTCGACTCCCAAGCGCTCCAGCAGGCGGGGCATGATGATGCCGCCTACGGAATTGATGGCATCCAGGGCCACCTTGAAACGGGCTTTGCGTATGGCGTCGGCATCGACCGCCTCGAGGGCGAGGACGGAGTCGATGTGCTCATCGGTGAAGTCGTGCTCTTCGATCTTGCCGAGCTCGTCCACCTCGCTGAAATCGAAATCTCCCTGCTCGGCGCAGTCCAGGATGGCCTGGCCTTCGGCGGCGGTGAGGAATTCGCCTTGGGCGTTGAGGAGCTTGAGGGCGTTCCACTGGCGGGGGTTGTGGCTGGCGGTTATGATAATGCCGCCGTCAGCTCCCGCGAAACGGACTGCCAGTTCGGTGGTCGGGGTGGATGCGAATCCGCATTTCACCACGTCCACGCCGCAGGCAATGGCGGTGCCGCAGACCAGTTGCTCCACCATCTCGCCGCTCAGGCGGGCGTCCCTGCCGACCACTATCCTGTAGCGTTTCCCGTTGGCAGGGGAGGGTACCCTCTCGCGGAGTTTCGCGCAGTAGGCGTAAGTGAATTTGACAATATCGACGGGGGTGAGGCCTTCGGCGGCGGGGCCACCTATGGTGCCGCGGATGCCGGAGATGGATTTGATAAGAGTCATGGCGTTTTTCGTTATAGTTTGCAAAAATAGCAATAATTTGCTCCACGGAGTAAAAAAATTTTTGGACGGACGATATTTTTGTCTATATTTGCAGTCCCAAGTACAAACGGTGGGTTCGTATAACGGTTAGTACTCGAGATTCTCAATCTCGCAATAGGAGTTCGATTCTCCTACCCACTACGACCAAGCGGCCAGTCATCCCGACTGGCCGCTTTTTTTGTCCCCGCTCCCGCCTGCGGTCGCGCCCTCGCCCCTTTTCCCGTTCACGGCTGTTTGCCTCTGGCTCTTTCCCTGGCGCGGCTGTTTGCCCCCGGGAAGGTTCTACAGGCGGGAGCGAGGCAGCTCGGGGCGGGGGACCGTCTCGCTCCGCTCGACCCCACCGTTCGCTCCGCTCACGGTCCCCCCTCTTACGTTGCCGAGGGTGGCACGGGTCCCCGCCCCGACTGCCCCGTCCCCGCCGCAGGGCGTATATTGCGGCGGCGGTGCCAATCAGCCATGCCTTTCCTGCCGCTAGCCTGAACGTGAAATTCGATGGCTGAGCGAATCGGCCTTCCAGGGCACTCTGGGGTGGGTCAATCCCGCCATCGAGGCCAAAAAGGGGTCGATGGCGGAGCCGACCGCGCTTGTACGCATGTCTGTTGGGGGTACGCTCCGCCATCGATTTTCCAGCCGTCCCCGCCAGGCCCCGTTTTTCTTCCACTCCTTTTCTCCCCGGCCATTCTCGCTCCTACCGTCCCCGAACCTGCGGGAGAAGGCGCATTTCCCGCCTCTATCGCTCCTACCGTCCCCGATCTATGGACGGTAGGAGCATCCACCCATCCCGGCGGCCAATAGCAACGGGCGGGCGAGGAGAGCCTTTTCCTGAAGTGACCCCCAAAAGTTGGACGGTTTATTCTTGTTAAGAAGCTTGAGATTGGAACTGAGTCCGGTACTGCACCGGGCTCTTTCCTTCTAGCCTCAGTTTGATTCTATCGTTATT
>JAFTBU010000014.1 GCA_017455065.1 Bacteroidales bacterium | reverse complement strand
CCTCTCTTACATACAGATCAATCGCTTTGTCATAGTAAAGATCCCGTGTCTTTGTTTGATACTGAAACATAGTGAATCATGTGTTTTGCGAGTCAACTTTTTTCAGGGAAAGACACTACTGTCACTGGGAGGGCTGGATGCGGGAGTGGAAGGCTGCGATGGCATGCGGATAGATCGGCTCCGCCGCCGCAGTATACGCGATGCGGCGGCGGGCGGATGCGGCACCACCGCCGCGCAATAGCGAGGCGCGGCGGTTACGGGCGGGCTGTGGGGAGCTCTGGGGAAAGGCTCTCCTCGCCCGCCCGTTGCTGTCAGCTGCAGCCGGGGCAGCTGGGAAGAAAAGATAAAAGCAGCCCACGGGCAACCGAGAAGAAAAAGAGAAAGCAGCTGGGATGAAGAGGTGGAGATCGGCCATGGGCAGAGGTACGAATATGCTGGGGAATAGTTATATTTGTGGAAAGAGAAAAGTAATCAACAAAGTAAGATAGATGAATATGGAACAGAAGTTTTGTCAGAGTTGCGGGATGCCGCTGACGGAGGAGATGAAGGGGACGAATGCAGATGGGAGCAGGAGTGAGGATTATTGCGTGTATTGCTACAAGGATGGAAAGTTTACGCAGGAGTGTACGATGGAGGAGATGATTGAGTTTTGCGCGCAGTTCGTGGATGAGGTTAATAAGGGGCTGCCTAAGCCGGTGACGAAGGAGGAGTATAAGGGTATGATGCGGGAGTATTTCCCGCAGTTGAAGCGTTGGAGGACGAAGTAACTGATACTGTGATCTGGAAAAAGAAAGCTCAAAAGATATGAAACGTGAGGATGAGATAGCGAGGGTGACGTTGGTGGGGAGTGTGGTGAATGTGCTGCTGGTGGGGCTGAAGGCCGTGGCCGGGGTGGCAGGGCATAGTGCTGCTATGGTGTCGGATGCGGTGCATTCGCTGTCTGATTTCGTGACGGATATCGTGGTGCTGGTGTTTGTGAGAGTGAGCGCCAGGCCGCAGGATGAGGGACATGACTACGGACACGGGAAGTTCGAGACGCTGGCGACGCTGCTGATCGGCCTGGCGCTCGCCGGGGCTGCGGTCGGGATTGTCGTGAACGGCGCGGTGAAACTGGCGCATTGGCTACAGGGAGAAGAGTTGCAGAGCCCGGGAAAGATCGCACTCTGGGCGGCGCTTGCTTCAATAGTCATCAAAGAATTGCTCTACCAATACACGAAGGTGAAAGGGAAAAAGTTGGATTCCCCGGCGCTGGAAGCGAACGCCTGGCATCACCGTTCGGATGCGTTAAGTTCCATCGGTGCGGCGATAGGTATCGGCGGGGCCATACTGCTCGGGCAGAAATGGGCAGTGCTGGATCCACTGGCGTCCATAGTCGTGGGTGCGATGCTGGTGAAAGTGGCCTGGGACCTGCTGGGGCCGAGCTTCGGGGAGCTGACGGACAGTTCGCTGCCGGCAGATATGGAGCGGGAGATGACGGAACTTATCACGGGGGTGCCCGGGGTGGAGGATCCGCACAATCTCCGCACGCGGCGCATCGGGAACAGGATAGCCGCAGAGGTGCATATACGCTTGGACGGCAGCCAGACCCTGGAGGAGGCGCATGAAAAAGCTTCGGAAGTGGAGCGCCGGTTCAAAGAGCGCTTCGGGGCGCAGTCGCATATTATCGTACATATGGAACCGCGGAAGTAATATGAAGAAGAAACATTCATTCCAGACGCGCCTGCGGGCTTTCAAGATATGGCAGAAACTCGGACTGCTGCCCTGGAAGAAGGCGGTCCCGGAAGGGGAGGCAGCCCAGAAAGGGAAGAAAGGCGACGGGTCTTTCTACAAGGGGGCCTTCGACAGCATCCCGTTCTTGAACGACGATGCCAAGAGGACCTTTACCCATCTGCTGCTAAGGCCGGGGTATATGATACGGGATTATATCCGGGGAGACCATGAAAGGTACCTGGCGCCACTGACTTCGCTCATTATCTTCTACGCGTTTTTCGCTCTGGTGTCCGCCGTGCTGCAGCCGGTGCAGCATAGCAGTACCGATGCTTTCATGAATGAGCTGAGCAAGCAGGACAGTACGTTGACGGAGACATACAAAAATGCTCCGAACGATGCCAATGTGCTGATGCGCAATGTCTTCACCATAGTACAGCGAGGATATGTCTATCTGAATCTGGACAAATACCCGGACGCGGTCAATACTCGCGGAGAATCGGCTCTGGCTGCGCTCGAGGGGTCTCTGAGAAGCCAAGGAATACCGCTGTTCCTGGGAGAGTTCATCTTGATGTGGCTGTCCATGTCCATCGCGCTGCGGCGGTTCCGCCTGGGTATGTCGGCTACGGCTGCGGCATCGGCCTATGTGCTCTGCCAGTTCAGTTTCTTCATGCTGTTCGCGTTGCTGCTGAGTTTCGGGAAAAGTACGTCCATCAATGTGCTGCTGATGCTGTTTTTGCTCACGGTGGATATTCATCAGATGCTGGATGTGAAATGGAAGAAGGCGCTCTTGCTGGGTGTAAAGACCGGCATCTGGTACGCCTTCCTGTTTGTCACGGTACTGGTGACGGTCAGCTTGCTGGTGCTGCTGATTGCCTGGTTCAGAGCGGTCTAGACTCCTGTGATATGAATATACTTCTCGCCAAGATGCTTTCGCATGCCGACCCCTCGCAGGTGGCCGGGCTCAGCCGCTTTTTCAAGACGGGTCCGGGGCAGTACGGAGAAGGCGACAAGTTCCTGGGGATAAAAGTGCCGGTGACAAGGGCGGTGGTCAAGGGGTGTTGGCGGCAGCTGGGATTTTCTGAGCTGGAGGAATGCATAGTCAGTGTGTACCATGAGGTAAGGCTGGCTGCGCTGCTGGCGCTGGTGGAGATTTTCCAGCACGCTGGGAAACGTGGCAGGCAGGAAAAGGGGCAGGAACTGCGGGAGGCGTGTGTGGAGTTTTACCTAGCTCATACTGACAGGATAAACAATTGGGATCTGGTGGATCTGAGTTGTTACCCTCTGCTGGGGGAGTGGCTGCTGGATAGGGACAGGACTCTGCTTTATGAACTGGCCCGGAACTGCAAGACCATCTGGGAGCAGAGGATAGGTATCGTGAGCACCATGACTTTCATACGCCACGGGCAGTTGGAGGATACTTTTGCAATCTCCGACATACTCCTACATCATCCTCATGACCTTATTCACAAGGCCGTGGGCTGGCTTTTGCGCGAGGCTGGTAAACGCGATAAGGCTGCGCTGGAAGCTTGGCTTGAGCCCCGGTTCCGGACCATGCCACGCACCATGCTGCGCTACGCCATAGAAAGATTTCCAGAACATGAGCGGAAAGAATGGCTTGAATGTGGAAAATCCAAAGGTATTTAGTATCTTTGCAATTTAAGGGAATATTATGATTATGAAAAAGATACTTGTTCATTTGATCCTTGCGGCCTCCGCGGCTGCCATGGCGGTGGGATGCACCACTTCCAAGGAAATCCTCTATTTTCAGGACATCGACGAAGTGCAGTTAAAGGAGTTGACGACGGAGTACGAAGCAATCATCAAAAAAGATGATAGATTGTCTATTATTGTCAGCGGGCCAGATAAAACTGTGACTTCGCCTTATAATCTGACGCTTAGTGAATCAAGCACCAGTAGTTATGGCCTGAATCCTGAGCAATCAACACTTGGTTATCTTGTTGATCCTGACGGAAATATTGATTTCCCGATTCTTGGAAAGATTCATGTGGAGGGGATGACTCGCAACCAACTTGTCAATTATCTTACTGCTGAGATTGGCAAGGATGTTAAAGATCCTATCGTTTATATAGCCTTCAAAAATTACAAAATTACTGTACTTGGAGAAGTCCGATCTCCTGGCACCTACACCATAGACTCGGAGAAGATTAATATACTCCAGGCCCTCGGCAGAGCAGGTGATTTGAACCTTACTGCTCAACGCGAAGGGATCCTTCTTCTCCGTGAAGTGAACGGAAAACAAGAGCATTACACTATCAATCTTAAAAATAGTGACATACTTCAGTCTCCATATTTCTATCTCCAGCAGAATGACGTTATCTATGTACCGCCAAGTGCGACGAGAGTTGCCACAGCTACAACCGCTACCGGCATCTGGAGTACTGTGCTCTCATCCATTACCACGGCAATCGCTGTCATCTCATTGCTTACCAGATAATACCAGGACATGGATCAAAATAATAACTACAATTATCCTCAAGAGGAAGATAATTCCATTAATATTCGAGAAGTTT
This sequence comes from Bacteroidales bacterium, assembly GCA_017455065.1. Classification (GTDB taxonomy): domain Bacteria; phylum Bacteroidota; class Bacteroidia; order Bacteroidales; family UBA932; genus Cryptobacteroides. The sequence continues at coordinate 20,337 of JAFTBU010000014.1, read as the reverse complement.
TTGAGTTCGTATACCGTCTCAAATGGTGGATAATTATCTGCGCTTTCGCATGCCTCATTCTTGGCTTTTGTTATGTCAGGATGCAGACCCCTCAGTACGAACGTTCGGCATGGATTATGATGAACAAGAATGACGGTACTAATGCTAATATGGCGTTGCTAAGTGAATTTACCGGTAGGACTGTCGCTAAAAAGATTGATAACGAAGTGTTCATTCTTCAGAGTCCGTCCTTGATGGCAAGGGTCGTTGATGACCTTGACCTCAATACCCGATATTATCATTATTCTATGCCAATAGCAGACCGTATTCGTTTCGCACGCGGTCTTTTCGATTTCAAGAAAGTGGAGTACTACCAGACCAATCCTTTTACTATGACCATGACGGTGGACTCCCTATATCCTGAGGCGATGTTTCCTCGCACGGTGAGCGTGGAATTTAAACATAGTAAAAGAACGTCTGGATATACCCTCAAAGAACTTAGGGTAAATGGCAAGAAGGTAAAGTTGAAAAATACCAAATATGCCTATGGCGAGAACCTAGGTATAGCCGGGGCAAATGTCGCCATTAACCTTACTGATCCTGAAGAAATGATCCACGGAGACAGATACGTCTGCACTTGGAGCACTCCAAGCATTGCTGCAAAGGCATTCTCTGCCAACTATTCTGCTGCTGCACAAGGGAAAAATTATAATCAGAGTGATGTTATAGTTCTTACTATTACAGATAATATTCCGGATCGAGCTGTTAATATACTTAACGATATTATTGATAGGGCAAACAAAGAGGCTCATGCATACAGTAATGTAGCTGTTGTTAATACTATAGAGTTTATCGATCAGAGACTTGCTGCTCTTTCACAAGAGCTAGGTGCAGCAGAGACCAGTTATAAGCAGTATCAATCGGCGAATGTCTTGGTTGATCTAGGCTCTCAGTCTCAGGTTGCAATCACGGCTGATCAGCAGTATCAGAACCAACTCACAGATGTGCGCCTTCAACTTAGTATTCTGAGTATGATTAGCGACTTAGTTAAGCAGGATGGCGATTATCAGGTTATTCCTTCCAACATTGGTATAGCAGATGCAGGACTCAACTCAGTTATCAGTAATTACAACTCGTTAGTAACTGAGCGTAATCGTATGATTGCCAGTTCTTCGGCTTCGAATCCCAGGGTGCTCAGCATGAATACGCAGCTTGAAGACGCTAAGAAGAGCATTACTATTTCTATTGAGAATCTGGTCAATGTCTATAAGATTCGTGAGCGGGAACTTCAGAGGACCATTTCTTCCAGCCAGAGGTCTATGGCCAACATCCCCAGACAGCAACTTGAGGTGCAGCAGCTCAGCCGAAAGATTGACATCATCGAGCCTCTGTACCTCTTGCTACAGCAGAAAAGAGAGGAGTCTCAGATTACCATGTACTCTCAGGCTGATAATTTCCGCATTATTGAGTCTGCTTTCGGAAGCAATACTCCGGTGAAGCCTCGTCCTATGATGATCTATCTTATAGCTCTTATTCTCGGCGCCTTGCTTCCTTGCGCTGTTGTCTTCCTCAGGATGCTCCTCAAGACCAAGGTCGAGACCAAGAAAGATGTCGTGGACAAGGTGGACGCCACGGTCATCGCCGTGCTCCCTCGCGGAGGCAAGGACTTCACCGGGCTCATCCCCAAGAACGGTCGAGATACGGTGTCCGAGTCCTTCCGTATGCTGCGCTCCAACCTCCAGTACATGCCTGATGCTCGGGTGATCCAGGTGACTTCTTCCATGCCTGGTGAGGGTAAGTCATTTATCTCGTCCAACCTGGCGCTTTCCATCTCGCATGTGGGCAAGAAGGTGCTGCTCATCGGTATGGACCTTCGTAAGCCCGCCCTGCCCACGTTCTTCCCCAAGGTGAAGGTTGAGCATGGCAAGGGTGTGGTGGCATATCTTATCGGCAAGAACACTGATATCGATGCCATGCCTGTGCCGAGCGGATATCCCAACCTGGATATAGTTTTCTCCGGTGCCGCGCCGCCCAACCCTACGGAGCTCCTTTCCCAGGGCAAAGAAGGCGAAATCATCAATCATTTCCGTGACAAGTACGACTACATCATAATCGACTCCGCTCCTTATCTGCCGGTGTCCGACTCCTTCCTCATCAACAGCTACGTGGATGCCACTCTCTACACCATCAGGGCCAACTACACTGACCTGAAACTCCTGGGTGACATTAACGAGGCCATCAACAGCGAGTCCAAGCCCATGAAGAATGTCAAGGTGGTGCTCAACGACCTCGATGTCGAGGACAAGAAGTACCGCTACGGCTACGGTGCCGGCTATGGTTACGGCTACGGTCATGGATATGGCTACGGTTATGGCTACGGTTACGGCTACGGCTATGGCTACGGTTACGGCAATGAGCAGGAGCACAAGAAGATGAACATCAAGGATGTGGCGGGCAATGTGTGGAAGGGTGTGAAATCTCTCGAGAAGTACATCCCTAAGAGGAAGGACGCAAGTCCGGAAACAAAGCACGACGATGAAGCTTCCGAGTAGAGATATACACAATCATCTTCTGCCCGGGGTGGATGATGGTTTCCATCATGCCGAGGATTCGCTGCATGCCATAGAGAAGATGGCTGCGGCGGGGGTGAAGGAGTTCATCTTCACTCCCCACATGAATCCTGATGTCTATCCTGATGAGAGTGAGGAGCATTTCAGGCAGGTGTACGACGAGTTCGTGAAGCGTATCCCCGCAGAGTGGGGGGTACAGACTTCGCTGGCTGCCGAGTACATGGTGGTGAAGGATTTCGAGCGCCGGGTGGAGCATCCGGAGACTCTGCTTCACTGGCCTGACATGACCATCCTCATCGAGATGTCTTACTATTTCAAGAGTGACAACATCGAGCAGGCTGTGTTCGAGCTCGTAATGGCCGGTTTCAGGCCGATTCTGGCGCATCCGGAGCGTTATCTTTACCAGGCTTCGGATGTGGGTTGGTTTGACCATATGAAGGATATGGGGTGCCGTCTGCAGATGAATTGCATGTCGTTGAGCGGCTGCTACGGACCCGCCTCGGTGAAGATCATGGCTCACCTGCTGAAGCACGACCTCTATGACTTCGTCGCCACCGACCTGCACACCCTCGGCCAGCTCCAGAAGATCCAGGACCTGAAGATCGACCGCAAACTCTCCGGCCTCGTCGAGAAGCTCCTGTAGCCCCCGCCTCTGCAATCCCCCTTAAGGCCCCTTTCCGGGGGCAGTGGTCGTATTTGCCGGGTGGTCAAGGTTGCATATAACGGATGTCCTCATTTTTTTCTGGCGTTCTCGTTCAATGCTATTCAATTTTTTGCTAAATTCGATAATCGTATCTATGCCTATAACCATATGAAGTCTATGTATCTTTTTCTCGTTCTACTTTCTGTCATAACTGCATGCACTCAAGCCTCCTCTCTACTAGATGTGGACAATCTCACCGAGTCTGCTTTTACAGATGTTGTTCGCGATACTCCGAAAGATATCACGGTGCTCAATGGCTATAAAAAAGCAAAACAAATGCTCAATGTAGAATGGACGCCACTTTTAAATGCTATAGATTCTATCCCTGATCGATGGGGCACAGGTTACTATGAGCCAGGGGTTAAAAGAACAGGAGTGCCTTATTCAGCTGTTCTTGAAACCCATACATATATTCCACAAAATATTTCTTTTTATTCATTCGTAAGTGCTGTTAATAATCCTTATAGCCTTCTTTATACAGAAAATGTGTCTGGTGATAATAGCCGGAGTGCAGTTGGCAAGACTTATCATGGTCATGTCCCGGCTGATGGCCAAAGGGGGACATTTATGGGTTCAACCTGCTCTGTCCTAATTGGCTATTGTTTAGGCTTTAGGGTTACTTATGGTGCAGGAGAGATGTTCAGAAGGACTGATTTGTTCGTGCCTATTATTGATCAAAGTGCCCAAGGGGTAGAATTGATGGACATACTTCTTAACGCAGCCCACGCTATATTGGTCACTGAAGTTTGGAGAACTCGGATGGGGGAAGTTGTACGTATAAAAACTATTGAGGCAGTGGGAAATGTTAGAGAAAGAGATTTTACAGCTGAAGATTTTAATTATTTTATTGTAGCTAATGGATATAAAATTACGAGATATAAAGACCTCTACAAAAATACAGAGTACAGACCCTCATCTGTAGTCGCTGTTACAGATGAAGGAGAGCCAGCTGTTTCACCTGTTTTCAATAGCGATATATGCACTTTCAAAGGCGATAAGTGTTCTTTTGCAGAAGGGGAAACAATCCGAATTAATTTCTTTGATGGTGATTATGCTGCTATGGAGATCTATAATGGTAATGATATCATCTCAACTATTTCGGATTTAGATTCTTCTTTACATTATGTCGATTTAACCAGCATGGATCTTTCTTATGGTAAGTACAAAGCGAGAATGATTAAATCCGATAATTCTTATTCAGATTATACATACTGGGAAATTCTTGATTGCGGCGTTTTCTTTGACAAAAAAACTTATACAATTAGCGTCTCGTCTAATAACGCTGTTGCTCGTCAAGCCAAGTATGTAAGAGTTTCAGGGAATATAAAACAACGTATCGATATGGGAGACATTAGTAACGGCAACATTGAGTTCGTCCCTACCTTTGATGTTGACGCCCTTACGGAAAAAGTGTATGTTGTTGTAGAGTTCATAGGTGATTACGGCGGTGTAATTAGTGATTTTATTGACACTGGGCTTTATTAATAATTTTTCCCTCTTCCCTCATATTCCATTCCGGGTATAGAATGAAGAAATTTGTATATTTGTGGATATGGAAAAGATAAAGGGAATAATTCCGCCGGTGATTACGCCGCTGCTGGACAACGAACACATTGATTATGAGGGGGCTGCGAGGCTCCTGGACAGGATGATCGAGGGGGGCGTGAGCGCCCTTTTCCTCCTCGGGACGACGGGGGAGTCGCAGAGCATTGCGATGCACCTGCGGTTCGAGTTCGTGGAGTTCGCGGCTAAGCATATCGCCGGGCGCGTCCCGCTGCTCGTCGCCATCACTGAGACTTCCATGGAGGACAGCCTGGCCATGGCGGCTCACGCCAAGAAGTGCGGAGCCGTGGCGGTGGTCTCTGCGCCGCCTTACTATTTCCCCGGCAACCAGCAGGAGCTCATCGGTTGGTACAAGACCCTCGCAGACGCATGCCCGCTGCCGATTTTCCTGTATAACATGCCCTCGAAGGTCAAGTCCTTCCTGGAGGTCCCGACCGTGGTGGAGCTCTCGAAGCACCCCAACATAATAGGCCTCAAGGACAGCTCGGCCAATCTTGATTATTTCCGCGAGATCCTCAAAATCTTCGCCGGCAGCGACTTCGCCTGCTACATGGGACCCGAGGAACTCACCGGTGAGATGGTGATGCTCGGCGCCGACGGCGGTGTGAACGGTGGAGCCAATCTCTACCCGGAGATCTTCGTGGAGATGTACAGGGCTGCCGCCAGCGGTGACCGTAGCGTCTTCGACGCCGTCCAGAAGAGGGTGATGTATCTCTCTGACAATCTCTACCATCTCGACCCGACTTCCGATGCGTCCTTCCTCCGCGGCGTCAAGACCGCCCTCGAGGTCAAGGGCATCTGCAGCGGCTATGTCGCATGGCCCTATCGCGAGTACGAGGGCGCCCTCCGGAAGAAAGTGGAATCAATAGTCTTCGACCTCGACGCTCGGGGGTACAGATAATGGAACTGACCATCCTCGACTACATCGTGTTCTTCGTCTTCGTCGGAGGCGTGGCTTTCTTTGGCTGCAGCTTCTACAAGACCAGCGGCAAGAGCACCAGCGCCTTCACCAGCGCCGAAGGCAAAATCCCCACCTGGGTCGTGGGTATGTCCATCTTCGCCACCTTCGTCAGCTCCATCAGCTTCCTCGGCCTGCCCGGAGGCTCTTACAGCGGCAACTGGAACCAGCTGATATTCAGCTTCTCCATACCCATCGCCACTTGGCTCGCCGCCAAGATCTTCATCCCTCTCTACAGAGGTATAGGCAGCGTCTCCGCTTACCAGTTCCTCGAGCAGAAATACGGCTACTGGGCCCGGGCCTATGTCGCCATCTGCTACCTGCTCACCCAGGTCTGCCGAGTCGGCAGCATACTGCTGCTCCTAGCCATCCCCATCAATACGATGTTCGGCTGGGACATCAGCACGATTATCATAGTCACAGGTGCCCTGACCCTCGTTTATGCAGTGCTCGGCGGCATCTCAGCAGTGGTCTGGACCGATGCCATCCAGGGCATCATACTGATAGTCGGAGCCCTCGTCTGCGCAGCGATATTGACCTTCAGCATGCCTGAAGGCCCGGGGCAGCTGTTCAGCATCGCCGTCGCCGACCACAAGTTCAGCCTCGGCAGCCTCTCCGCGACGCTGCGTGAACCCACCGTCTGGGTGGTGCTGATCTACGGTATCTTCATGAATCTGCAGAACTACGGCATCGACCAGAACTATGTGCAGCGCTATATGACGGCCAAGAGCACTTCGGAAGCCGTCAAGGGCACCCTGTTCGGCGGCCTGCTGTACATCCCCGTCTCACTCGTGTTCGTCTATATCGGCACCGCGCTGTACTCCTACTACACCGCCCAGCCGGAGCTCCTGCCCGCCGGCACTCCCGGGGACAAGGTCTTCCCGTATTTCATAGTGCACGGACTGCCGACCGGACTGACCGGCCTGGTGATCGCATCGCTGTTCTCTGCCGGAATGAGTACCGTCGCCACCAGTATCAACTCCAGTGCGACCATAGTATTCACCGATTTCTTCCAGAAACTCCGCCGCCCCGCCGCCAAAACCGCCCCCGAAACGGAAGTCAAAGCCGCAGCCGAGACCCCCGAAGCAGCGAAGAAATCCCATATGAAGGTCCTTTACACCTCCTCCTTCGTCGTCGGCCTCACTGGTATCCTGATAGGCCTGGCGATGCAGAAGATAGACGGTGTGCTGGACGCGTGGTGGAAGCTGAGCTCGATCTTCAGCGGGGGAATGCTGGGACTGTTCCTGCTGGCCCTGGTGTGCCGCAAGCCTGCACGTACCGGTGCCATCATAGGTGTGGTCTGCGGTCTGCTGGTCATCGCCTACATGAGCCTGCCGATGTTCCACAGCCCGTTACACACCTACCTCACCGTCGTATTCGGTACGACGGTGATATTCGTGGTAGGTTTTCTTCTGACGAAGCTTATTTCGCGTCCATCGCCTGACAAGCAGTGATGGCGACCATCTTGTAGATGTCATCCACGGAGCAGCCGCGGCTCAGGTCGTTGACCGGACGGGCGATTCCCTGGAGGATGGGACCTATGGCGTCAGCCTCTCCGAGCCTCTGGACGAGCTTGTAGCCGATGTTGCCGACTTCCAGGTTGGGGAAGACGAGCACATTGGCCTTGCCTGCGATGTCGGAGCCGGGAGCCTTCTTGGCGCCCACTGAAGGCACGAGCGCTGCGTCGGCCTGGAGCTCTCCGTCTATCTTCAGCTCGGGAGCGAGCTCCTTGGCGAGACGGGTGGCCTCGACGACCTTGTCCACGACCTCATGCTTGGCGGAACCCTTGGTGGAGAAGGAAAGCATGGCGACCCTGGGGTCTGCAAATCCTGCCACGCTCTTGGCGGTCTGCGCGGTGCAGACTGCGATCTGGGCGAGCTGGTCGGCATCCGGGCTGGGGGTCACTGCCACGTCGCCCACCACGAGCACTCCGTCCTCACCGTACTGCTTGGTCTTGGTGACGAGGAGCATGGCGCCGCTGACGCAGGTGATGCCGGGAGCGCATTTGATGATCTGGAGGGCGGGACGCAGGGTCTCTCCGGTGGTGGAGAGGGCGCCGCTGATCTGTCCGTCGGCATCGCCGCTCTTGATGATGAGGCAGCCGAAGTACAGGGGATCGAGGACGGTCTTGCGGGCGAGCTCGATGGTCATGCCCTTCTTCTGGCGGAGCTGGAAGAGCAGCTGTGCGTACTCTTCGGTCTTCTCGCTGGTGGCTGGGTCGATGATGGTGGCCTTGGAAATGTGCTTGAGGCCGAGCTTGTCGGCGTAGGCGAGGATCTCCTCACGGTTGCCTATGAGGATGATATTTGCAAGGGAGTCGGCGATAGCCCTGTCTGCCGCGGTGATGGTGCGCTCCTCGAGGGACTCGGGAAGCACGATGCGCTGTTTGTTGGATTTGGCGCGGGCGATGATGCTTTCAATAAGTGCCATAGATTATATGATTAAAATTTGTAATAAAGACTTAGCAGGAAGTTCCTCGGGCGTATCTTGTACGAGGTGTACGAACTTGTCCCGAAGAAACTGCTGATGAGCTTGTAGTCGTAGGTCTCCTGGTTCAGGATGTTGGTGACGCTGCCTATGAGCTGCCAACTGTCGTTGATGCGGTATTCGGCCTTGAAGTCCACCAGGACGAGGTTTTTGTACTCCTTGGGAGCAATCTCGTTCATGTAGTGGTCGCCGAGGAAACTGAAGTTGAACTGCTGCCAGGGGGCGAAGACCAGCTCGAGTGTCTGGGTGAGGGTGGTGGTCGTCGATGCCTGCTCCTCTCCGGTGATGCGGATGTTGGAGAATGAGGAGTTGAGCGAATACACCACGTTGAGCCAGTTGAATATCTTGCCGTTGACGTCGCCTCCCAGCCCCCACGTGCTGGTGTTCAGGGGCAGGTCGAGGCCGTTGCGGGTGATGGCGGTGGAGTAGTTGGAGTACGATCCGTTCATGCCGATGCGGCCTTTCAGGGCGTTGATGCCTTTGCTGACGTCGAGCGAAATCATGTCCTGGATGCTCACGCGGCCGCTGGGGTCGGGTACATAGCCGGTGATGATGAAGTTGGGGGTGAACTGGCTGTCGTAGGTGGTCACCTGCTGGGTCCAGTTCCTCATCGCCGAACCGTTGACGAAGAACGATGCCTGCGGGAGCCTGTAGGAGAATGACAGGGAGGCGGAACTCATCTTGCCGCTGTTGAAGAGGATGGCGCCCTTGCTCACGGAGTTGAAGTCGGTCATCACCATGCCGGTGTAGAGGCCGCCGCTGGCCACCGGGGTGTCCATTATTGAAGCCATTCCCGTGACGGAGAGGTTGCTGCCGAACTGGTATTTGGCCGACAGGCTGGGGGAGAAGTACCATTTGCCTATATTGTCGTTGAAGTCGCTGCGGAGGTGGTCCTCATAGAGGTGCAGGTACCAATTGGCGGGCAGCGAGAGCTCGAGCTGGAGCTTGTCGGTGATATAGGTCGCGGAGGCGGTGCCGCCGGCGCTGAGGTACTCGTAGCGGGAGTCATTGTCCTGCGAATTGATCTCCGCGATCGGGGTAAGCGCCGTCAGGAAGTCCCATCCTTTCATCGAAGTGCCGGCGCTGAGCGCGAGGCTGAGGCGCCCGAGCTTGACGTTGTATTTGGCGGTGAGGTCGCTCGCCACCGCCTTGCTGGAGATGTCCTGCAGCAGGTCGAAGCCCTCGCGCTGCACGGTGAGCTGCTGGGGATTGCTCTCCCAAGCGGCTATCCAGTTGATGCTGAGCACGTTGTTGCCGACGGGGATCATGTAGTCCAATGTGTTCTGCAGTGCCGTGGGGCGGGAGGTCGCCCATTGGTCGCTGGGGAAGGTGCCGGTGATGTCCATGCTCGCGTCGTTGTCGGTGAGGGTGAAGCAGAGGTTGTCCCTGAGGTATTTCTTCTCGGTGTTGGAGAGCAGGGTCATGCTGGCGACGAGGTCGCGGGTGCGGGTGGAGGCCTCCTGGCCGGTGGCGTTCAGAACGAACGAGCCCTGGTCCATGATGTAGGAAGTCTCGTCGTAACTGGAGGCGTTGAGACGGTCGGAGTGGAGGGTGAGCTGGAGGTTGAGCTTCAGGTCCTCGGCGAGGTTGAGGGAGTTGTTGAGCGTACCGATGGCGCTGTGGTTGAAGCGGACCCTTTCATCGGAAAGGGGAGCCAGCGCGGGGGTGATGCTCACGAGCTGGTCCACACGGTAGCCCATCATGGGGCTGCCGGAGACGCTTCCTGAGTAGTTCTGGCCGGTGTCGTCGGCTTTCAGGGAGACCATGGTCTGGGCCTTGCTGCCTATGTTCAGTGCATGGGCCTCGCCATTGTACAGCAGGGGTGCGGCGCCGATGCCACCCTTGACTGCGCCGCTCCAGCGGCTGCGGGCGCCTTCATTGAGGATGATATTGAGGGATACGCCGCTGCTGAACTGGATGCCGCGCATCACCTTGACATCCACGTAGTTTTCTGTAATCTCGATACGGTTCACGTCCTCGGGTTTCATGCCCAGGATGCTGCTGAAGTCGCCGTCGAGCATGTCGATGCCGTTGACGAACACCTTGATGACGTACATGCCGTTGTAGCTGATGGAGGTGCCGAAGAAGGTGGAGATCATCATTCCGGGCATTTTGACCAAGACGTCCTGGAGTTTCTTGTCACGGATGTCGGTGAAGCTGGCCACATCATAGCTGATGACCTTGGAGAGTCCTTCCTCTGCTACGGAGCTGACCATTTCCTGCGCGAAGAGATTTGGGGCGATAAGGCACAGGAACAGAAACAGATGAAGCTTTTTCATTAGTCTTTCTTTCTGTAGAGTCTCACTTCGCAGACAGGCTCGGAAGGAGTGGCTGCGATGAGCTCATAGTTTTGGTTAATATAATCGAAGTCTTCGTTGAAGTAGTCTTCCGGCTGCATCAGGAGCCATTTCGGCTCTTTGTCCTGCAGCTTGTATCCCTCGACCAGGTCGTAGTCCATCTCGAAGGGGACGAAGGCCGCGTTGCCCGGGCTCACGCCTCTGTGGATGTAGGCGCCGAGCAGCGAATACAGATGGGGGCTGTGTTCCTCACCCACGACGTAGGTCGAGAGGTTGTAGTTCCAGATCTGGTTGCGCTCCTCCTCGGGCACGATGTCGAAGAGGGAGTCGGTCTGGGAGTACAGTACCTCGAGGTCGTCGCGTATCTCCCAAGCCTTGACTATGGTCTTGACCTGGCGGTAGCTGAACATCGCGAAAAGGATGCAGGAGATCCACAGGAAGGCCTTCCAGCCGCGGTCCTTGCAGAGCGCGAAGCAGATGACGACGAAGGGGGTGAGGGGTATGAGATAGTGGTAATAGTCGCGTTTTCCTATCAGCAGGAGGGTCAGCACCAGGACGGGGATGTAGATGTAGCGCAGGTTCCTGGAGGTGTCGCGGTCGAAGCTGCGGTTGCTCAGCAGGATGCAGACGCCTATGATGAGTATGGGGATGACGACCATGCCTATGCCGCCCATGGTGAAGAGGGCGTCGGCGGTGTACTTGATGTTGTGGATGAACATCCCGTAGATGAGGTCGGGGATGGCGTCATGCAGGTAGAAATACAGCACCAGCGGGGCGCAGACGAGGGCGAAGCCCACGAGGAACATCAGTACGTTGGGCAGGATGGTGCGGTACTGCTTGTTGGCGAACCACAGCAGGAAGAGGCCGAAATAGATGCCTCCGGTCCACATCACTCCGTCATTGGGCCGTATGCAGAACAGCACTCCGAAGCACAGGCCGTGCACCAGGCTCCACAGCGCCCGGTGCTCGCAGCAGCCGTCGGTGATCCATTTGCACGCCATCCACAGCGACACCGCCTCGAAGGGGAGCATCCACTCTTCGCACTGATTGCCCTCGCAGAAGAAGTCCGCCAGGGGGATGAGGGCGAGGAGCACTGCGCCGAAGGCCTGGCCGTCGCGGGTGACGAAGATCCTGGCGATGGCATAGAGGAGCATCAGGGTGATGCTGAAAAACACCCATTGCAGCAGGAAGAGGCCGAGCTTTCCGAGGCCCACCGAGAATCCCAGTGCGTTTATGAAGAACAGCAGGGGACCCTTGTGGTCGAAGAGGTCCACGTAGGGGACTTTGCCTTCGCAGATGCCCATGCCGATGATCTCGAAGAAGGGGCTGTCGATGCCATAGACGAGGTACAGCGGGGATGTGCTCCAGGAGAATACCAGGAGGAACAGGAGGGCGCCGAGTATGGCCCAGACGGGGTTGGAGTATCTGAAAAAATTCCTTTTCATGCTGCCAGTTTACAAAATTAGAAAAATAATTGTTACCTTCACTATTGTTTAACGTGCGCGTATGAAAGAATTCGCAGGAAAATATGCCTATGCGGCCCTGGTCGGGGCCAATCTGGTGTATGCCTGCGAGTCCATTTTCATCAAGCTGGCCTCCCAGCAGGAGCCTATGTCGCTGAAGTATTTCGTCTTCGTGGCCTGCGCGTTGGCCGTCCTGGCCCTGTATGCCTTCATCTGGCAGCAGATACTCAAGCGGGTCCCGGTGTCGGAGGCCTATATGTTCAAGGGGACTTCCCTCATCTTCGTGCTGCTCATCTCGGCTTTCGTCTTCGGTGAGGCCATCACCTGGACCAATGTGGTCGGGGCGGCGATGATCGTTGGAGGCATAGTGATGTTTGCCCGCACATGACCTGGTACCATCTCATAGTGACGGGCAGCGTGCTGATCTCGGCCCTGGCGCAGATGATGCTCAAGAAATCCGCGTTGGTGCCTCACCGCAGCTTTTTGTCAGAGTATTTAAATATCTGGGTCATAGGCGGTTATCTCATCTTCTTCGCTTCGATGCTCATAGACATCTGGGCGGTGAGTCACGGGGTGCAGGTCAAAGAGGTCTCCACCATTGAATCTTTCAGTTATCTTTTCGTACCTTTGCTGGGCTGGCTGTTTTTCGGCGAGAAGGTGAGTCCGAAGAAATTCGGCGCCATCGCGCTGATACTGGCCGGAGTACTGGTATTTTTCAGTTGACATGCTGAGCGACGCGAGGATCATAGAATTCGGCCGTCTGGGCGACCGCCGCGGCAACCTCTCCATCCTGGAAGAGGGCGGGCCGCTGCCTTTCGGCATACGGCGCTCGTACTGGATCTACGACGTGCCCGGAGGGGAACGCCGCGGCGGCCATGCCTTCCGGCGCAACGAAGAGTTCGTGGTGGCATTGTCCGGCAGTTTCGACGTCGTGCTCGACGACGGTACTTCCAGCCGGAGGTTCTCGCTGAACCGCTCCTACTACGGCCTCTACATCCCTGCGGGGCTGTGGAAGCTGGTGGACAATTTCTCGACCAATGCAGTGGCGCTGATCGTGGCTTCGACGGAGTATTCCGCCGAGGATTACATAATGGATTACGGGGATTTCCTGAAATGGGTGAAGGATGGCAAACGTTGACGACTGCAAGCTGATTTCTCTCCCTAAGGAGGAGTTCGACGAGGGGCACCTGACCTATGTCTATGACAATGTGCACATCCCCTTCGCCGTGCGGCGGGTGTTCTACACCTACGACATCCCCAGCGGGGAAAGCCGCGGGGCGCATGCGCACCGTCATTGCCATCAGCTGCTGGTCGCCGTGAGCGGGGCCTTCGAGGTGGTGCTCGACGACGGGGTGCGCCGCCGCACCGTCATGCTCAACCGCCCCAACATCGGCCTGCACATCCCTCCGGGGATCTGGGCTTCGGAGCAGGAGTTCTCTTCCTGCTCGGTGTGCCTGGTGCTGGCTTCGCACAGATACGAGGAGTCGGACTACATCCGCTCCTACGCTGATTTTCTGGAATATTTGAAGAATGGATAAAGTGCATCTGTCAATAGTTTCTCCCGAGTACAAGGGGGCGTCGATGGTCGCCGAACTGGTGTCCCGTATCCGCGCCGCCGTGACTCCGATCACCGAGGATTTCGAGATCATCCTGGTCAATGACTGCTCGCCCGACGACACCTGGGAGCGGATCAAGGAGCAGTGCGCAGCCGATCCGCGGGTGCGAGGGGTGAACCTCAGCCGCAATTTCGGCGAGAATTACGCCATTTCGGCCGGCCTGAGCTTCGTGCAGGGCGACTGGGTCATCGTGATGGACTGCGACCTGCAGAACCGTCCGGAGGACATCCCGCTGCTGTACGCAAAGGCCCAGGAGGGCTACGACATAGTCTATGCGCAGCGCATGCAGAAGAAGTTCAGTCTCTTCCGCAGGGCGGCTTCGTCGCTGTATCACGCTGTGTTCCAGTGGCTCAGCGGCATGAAGCAGGACAGCTCCATCGCAGAGTTCGGCATCTATTCCGGCAAGGTGATAGCCGAGTATGTCAAGCTGCCGGAGGTCGCCCGTTCGTTCGGCAGCCTCATCACCACCCTCGGGTTCAAGTCCACGGCCATCCCGGTGACCCACGCGGAGAGGGCTGAGGGCAAGAGCGCCTATTCGGTGCGCAAGCTCCTGAAGATAGCGGGGGATGTGATACTTTCCAACAGCAACAAACCTCTGAAGCTGGCCGTGAAGCTGGGCCTGGTGATAGTGCTTTTCGCTTTCGTGCTGATAGTGTACAGCGTGATAGAGCATTTCAGCGCGACCCTGCCCGAGGGCTTCTCGTCCACCTTCATCTCGATCTGGCTGCTGGGCGGGCTTAACATCCTGATACTCGGGGTTGTAGGCCTTTATGTGGACAGGATTTTCAACCAGGTCAAGGGGCGTCCTCTTTTCATAGTTTCCGAGACCTTGAACATCGATAAGAAATGAAAAAGATAGCAGCAATCACGATGGTCCGCAACGACGATTTCTACCTGCGCAAGTGGGTGGAGTACTACGGACGTGAGCTCGGGAGGGAAAACCTCTACATCTGGTTCGACGGTATGGACCAGGAGATACCGCTTTTCTGCCAGGGGACCCATGCCGAATTGCACGAAAAGATAGGCACCCAGGTGGTCTCCGCCGAGAAGGGGAGGCTGAAATTCCTCTCCCGACAGGCTGCATCGCTGATGGTCGCAGGCTACGATCTCGTGATCGGCGTCGATGCCGACGAGTTCGTGGTGCCCGATCCCGCGCTGGGGAAGACCCTGCGCGAGTTCCTCTCGGAGATCCCGATAGATGTGTCGGTGTCGGCCCTCGGCCTTGATTTCGGCCAGAAGGTGGGCGAGGAAGGTGACATCACCGAGGACAGGCCTTTCCTTCAGCAGCGGCACTACGCCCAGATCTGCACTCGCTATTCGAAGCCTTCCGTCGTAGCGAGACCCTGCCTCTGGGGCTCCGGCTTCCACCGCATCAAGAGGCACAATTTCCATATTGCCAAGGACCTGTATCTGCTGCACTTCGGCTATTTCGACCTCAAAAGGCTCCAGGACCGCTTCCAGGATGCCGACCGCATCAGCCAGGGATGGGAGCGCCACATGCACAAACGCTCCCGTGCCATACGCTACGTCACTGACCTCAAGGCACGGAACTTCGGCCCAGCGGTGCGCTTCTGGAGAGTTTTCCAGAACATTTTCCGCCCCCTGCACGCCCTGAACAAGCCGACCATGTTCGGTGTAGTGGTGGTAGTAGAGATTCCTGCGCGGTTCCGTGACATTATATAATATAGTCTTTTTTTGCCGTTTCGTTTAGATTTCGTACCTTTACGCTCTAAACGACTCATTTATGCTTCTTAAGATAGAAAAGTACCTTACGGAGTATCTCAGCTCCCGGGTAGTATATGTGATGGACGTGGCGATCTCTTTCGTCTGCTCCTTTGTCGTATTGCTTCTCCTGAACTTTTTCACAGCTTCAGACTACTACAGGACTGCTTTCGCGATCTGGTGGCTCGGCTCTGCTTTCGTCGCCTCCGGCCTTGCGATCTATATCTTCAAATCCTACCGTGCCATCATCCGCCGTCTTTCGGTGAGGGATCTCGGGCGTTTCTTCGTCGCCATTGTCGTAAAGGACCTGCTGATGCTCGTCGTGCTTGCTGTCGCCGGACTTGTCACCAAGTCCGTCCTGGTGGCCCTCGGCATCGATTTCCTTATCACCGTGTTCGCGCTGGTGGTCGTGAGGATCCTTATGATATTCGCCTATGACATCTACCGCAGCAAGGTCAAGGACATGCAGAACCGCAAGCGTGTGCTGGTCTTCAGCACCGGCGAGAAGTCCGCTGCCGTGGAAGCCAGGCTCCAGGGTTCCCCTCATTATGAGGTAGTGGGTTATGTCACCAGGAACGCTACCGGCAAGCAGCTCACCATCCGTGGCCACAAGGTGAATTTCTTCACCACCGAGAAGGAGTTCGGCGATATATTGGACAAATACTCCGCCAACGCCCTGCTCTTCGCCACCGAGGAAGGCGCCCGCCAGGAGCCGGGACTCATCACCTATTGCAACAAGAACAATGTCAAGGTGCTCATAGTCCCCGCCATCGACGAGATGACCGGCAAGCAGTATTTCACCGACAGGATACGCGAGGTCAAGATCGAGGACCTGCTGGGACGCACTGAGATCAAGATTTCGATGGATGCCATCTCCGCGATGTTCAAGGGTAAGTGCGTGCTGGTGACCGGTGCCGCAGGCTCCATCGGTTCGGAGCTCTGCCGCCAGCTTGCATTCCTCGGAGTCTCCAAGCTTGTCCTTTTCGACAATGCCGAGACCCCCATGCACAATATCCGCCTCGAGCTCGAGTCGCGCTTCCCTGAGCTGGATTTCACCCCGGTGATCGGCGATGTGCGCCAGCCGCAGCGTATCGACTTCGCTTTCCGCAAGTTCAGGCCCCAGGTGGTCTTCCATGCCGCCGCCTACAAGCATGTGCCTCTGATGGAGACCAATCCTTGCGAGGCTGTGCTGGTCAATGTCAACGGTACCCGCAATGTGGCTGACAAGTGCATCGAGTACGGTGTGGAGAAGATGGTCATGATCTCTACCGACAAGGCCGTCAATCCCACCAATATCATGGGTTGCTCCAAGAGGCTCGCCGAGATCTATGTGCAGTCCCTCGGACTTGCCATCGAGAGGGGCACCAGGGAGGGCAAGACCCGTTTCGTCACCACCCGTTTCGGCAATGTGCTGGGTTCCAACGGTTCAGTGATCCCCCGTTTCCGCGACCAGATAGCCGCCGGCGGCCCTGTCACCGTGACCCATCCGGACATCACCCGTTTCTTCATGACCATCCCCGAGGCCTGCCGCCTGGTGATGGAGGCTGCCACCATGAGCAAGGGCAACCAGATTTTCGTGTTCGATATGGGCGAGTCGGTCAAGATCGACACTCTCGCGCGCAAGATGATAGAGCTTTCTGGTCTGCGTCCCGACGTGGACATCAAGATCGAGTACACCGGTCTGCGTCCCGGCGAGAAGCTCTACGAGGAGGTGCTTTCCAACACCGAGAACACCGATCCTACGCCTCACGAGAAGATACGTGTGGCGCGTGTGAGGGAGTATGAGTACAATGAAGTCGTGCCCATCGTGGATGAGCTCACTGATCTGTCCCGCAAGGTGGAGATCCCCGAGATGGTGATGCTCATGAAGAAGACGGTTCCCGAGTTCAAGAGCAAGAACTCGGAGTACTCCAAGTACGACAAGTAGTTATTTTTCCGAATCGAATATCTGCTCCATCAGCTTCCATTTGTCGGCGCTGGGGGCATCGGGATCGCAGCCTTGGAACTGGGCTACGTAGGCTTCCCATTCGGCCTGGCGGGGGAGTGTGGCGAGTCTGGCCATGTCCCTTTCCCAGTCGAAGCCGTCCACTGTGTCGCATATCATGAAGAGGACTCTCCCGCGCCTGAAGATCTGCATCTGGATGATGCCGACCTGGTGCTGGCCTTCGATGATTTCGGGCCATACGTGTGAGTGGACTTCTATGTATTTCTCGATGAGCTCGGGGTCGTCCACGAGCTCGAGGGTCTGGCAGTATCTTTTCATGCTTTATTCGCCTTTTGAGAGTTTGTCGATGGCTTCCACGGCCTCAGGGAGCATCTGCCCTATGTTGTAGCCTATGAGCAGGGATTTGATGCAATAGTAGGGGACCAGGGCCTTCTTGACGCTTTCCAGGGTCTGTCCGGGGCCGAACCAGCGGGTGGCGTGGTCGGGCAGGCCGTCGGGGTCGGGGATCTTGAAGAAGTATTCGTCCAGGAAGAATTCAGCGACGCGGGCTGCGTGCTCCTGGGTGATGTGCATGTCGTGCAGGACGAAGTCGGGGGTGCTGAACCATGCTATGCTCATCAGCATTCCGAGGTCGAAGAGGGGGCAGCCCCTGGCGAAGTAGCCGAGGTCTATGAAATAGATCTCGTGCGGGGTGCTCAGCGGGGCGCCTGCGGGCAGGGTCGAAATGATGTTTCCGAAGTGCATGTCGCCGTGCAGGGCGGTGGTGCAGTCGGGGGTGGCGTCGATCTTGGCCGCCAGCCATTTCTTGTGCTCATCGGTCAAGCCCTTGACTTGTCCCAGCAGGTAGTGGAACTGCTCCTTTGCCTCGGGGAACAGCCCCTCGGGGCACTGCAGGGCATGAAGTTCGCGGCATTTGCGGGCGAAGAGCCGGGCGAATTCTTCGGTGCGGCCGGGTTCGTCGGCGAAGATGCGGGAGAATGAGCGCTTGCCCTGGATGCGGCGGAAGCGTATTCCGACCCTTTCCCCGTCGGTGACGAGCTCGCCTGGTTCGGGGCTGGGGACTCCGAGGTCATAAACCTTGCGGGCGATGTCGTACTCGGTCAGCACGGCTTCGACGTCGTAGCCGGGATTGTACAGTTTCATCATCACGGTAGGGTCCGTGAGGGAATCGTAGCTCGCGCCGTTGGCGCCTTCGCCGCTGTGGCGGTATTCGGACAGGTCTATTGGCTTGAATTCTCGCATAGTATCATCATTATCGGTGTAAAGATAAAAAATATCTTCGTATCTTCGTTTCCGGATATGAGACAAATACCTTTCCTTTCACTCAGAGATGTGACGGCGCTGCACGGGCAGGAAATCCGCGAGGCCGTGGATGAGACAGTCGCGAGCGGCTGGTATCTGCAGGGCGCGCGCAATGAAGCTTTCGAGAGCGAATACGCCGCCTACATCGGCGCGCGCCATTGCGTGGGCTGCGCCAACGGGCTGGACGCCCTCATCTGGATCTTCAGGGCCTACATCGAGCTCGGCGTCATGAAGCCGGGGGATGAGGTCATTGTCCCTGCCAATACCTACATCGCGACCATACTCGCCATCACCGAGAACGGGCTGACGCCGGTGCTGGTGGAGCCCCGCGCCGACACCCTCGAGATCGACGATTCGCTCATCGAGGCTGCCGTCACCGACCGCACCCGCGCCATCTGCATTGTCCATCTCTACGGCCGCCTCGCGTGGACGGAAAAGATCGCCGATATCTGCCGCCGGCATTCGCTCAAACTCATCGAGGACAATGCCCAGGCGCACGGCTGCAAGGCTCCCGACGGCCGCCGGACCGGTTCGCTCGGCGACGCCGCGGGCCACAGCTTCTACCCCGGCAAGAACCTCGGCGCCCTGGGCGACGGCGGCGCCGTGACCACCGACGATCCCGACCTCGCCCGCACCATCCGCACCCTCGCCAACTACGGCTCTTCCCGCAAATATGTATTCCAATACCGCGGTCGCAACAGCCGCCTCGACGAAATCCAGGCGGCCGTCCTCTCCGTCAAGCTCCGCCACCTCGACGCCGACAACGCCCGCCGCGCCCACGCCGCCTCGTTGTACCTGGATGGTATAAGGCATCCCGAGGTTATATTGCCGGGGGGATCGCTTTTTGGGGTGACCGGCAGTGCTGCCGGGGCTGGCGTTTCTGCTGTTGCTGCCGGGGCTGGTGTTTCTGCTGAGGCAGGCTTCCCTGGCGGGGCTGGTGTTTCTGCTGAAGCTGGCTTCCCTGGCGGGGCTGGTGTTTCTGCTGTTGCTGCCGGGGCTGGTGTTTCTGGCGGGGCTGGTGTGCCGGGTGGGCAGAACGTCTGGCACATTTTCCCTGTATTGTGTGAGCGCCGAGACGCCCTCCAAACCTGGCTCAAAGACCACGGCATCGGCACCCTCGTCCACTATCCCATCCCTCCCCACAAACAAGAATGCTACCGGGACTACCGCCCCGCTGCCGGCGCTTCTTCCCCGGCCTCTGCCAGCGCCCCCGCTGCTGGGACCTCTTCCTTGGCCTACGCCCCCGCCATGAGCGACCTGTCCCTCCCCGTTACCGAGATGATCTCCGCCCGCGAGCTCAGCCTCCCCATCGGCCCCACCATCTCCGACCCTGACCTCCACTACATCATCGACACCATCAACTCCTTCCGCTAGCCCTCTCCGCTAGCCTTTCCGTCGCCCCTTCCCCTGGCGCGCCCTGGCTTCGCGTACGAAACCCCGCCTTTTTGTTCGGAACCCGGATGCGGCTGACAGCAACGGGCGGGCGAGGAGGACCTTTCCCTGAAGTGACCCCCAAAAGTTGGACGGTTTATTCTTGTTAAGAAGCTTGAGATTGGAACTGAGTCCGGTACTGCACCGGGCTCTTTCCTTCTAGCCTCAGTTTGATTCTATCGTTATTGTAGTACCGGATGTATTCCCGGAGAGCTTTTTTAAACTGGTCGATAGAGTCCCACTCCTGCAAATATAGCAATTCATTTTTCATCAAGCCAAAGAAGTTCTCCATCATTGCATT
>JAFTBU010000013.1 GCA_017455065.1 Bacteroidales bacterium | reverse complement strand
GCAGGACAGGTCGATGCCCCATTTCTGTTCAATCTCGTGGATGTACATCTCCTTGAAGTAGGTTTTGTCCTTGACCAAGCCGGCCTTGACAAGATAGCCTTCCACCAGGTCTTCCATCACGTGGCCACCACGGTTCTTGCGGGCGTTGGAGTCCAAGCCGGTTTCCACACCGGTAACGTAGTCCACCAGGTTGTGGATGTGCTTTTGCTGCATGAGGTCGAACAATCCGGTCTCACGCATGAATACCACGTATTCCTCGATATGGTAATTGGCCCGCTTGAAGTTCCAAACGTGTTCGCCGTCAAAGTCCACTGTAAGGATGTCAGATTCACGCTTGGCCAGCAGGATAGGGATGCACTTAAGAATCTCTGGATAGCGCTTGTAGAGCGTCACAAACTCCTTCTCGACGTCTTCACACCCAATTAGAGTGTTCATGATGTTCAGCTCAATCTTGATAGCATCTACATTCCTGTAAATCTTGTCAAAGTCAGTGTAATACTTATAGCCAGCTATGGCGGAGCGGAAACCCGCCAACCAAGTGGTAAAATTTCTCATATTTATGCGTTTACTACGTTAGAAATCATCAATTCAGAGATGGCGCCGCGACCGGATGCGTCAGAGTTTATCATTCTGGCAGCAGAGACTCTCTTGATGATGAAATGATTGTATAAAGTATCGAAGAAATTTTCGGAAGGGTTGACATCCTTCGGGTCGGAATTGCTGGCCACAAATAGGGCCTTATCCTTACTAATTTGAACACAGAAGTCGCGAAGACGAATCTGCTCTTCATCATTGAATCCATCTTTTGAGTATGACGTGAAGGAAGATGTTTCCGTTATTGGCTTATATGGAGGATCAATATAGAACAGAGTGTCGGGTCCTGCATAGCGTCCAGTTTCAGAGAAATCGCCGCAAAGAATATCGACCTTCTGGAGAACCGCTGAGCAAGCATGTAGATTGTCTACATCGCAAATACGAGGATTAGCATACTTGCCGTGAGGAACGTTGAATTCGCCTTTGGAATTGACTCTGTAAAGGCCATTGAAGCACGTTCTATTAAGGAATATGAAGAGCGCAGCCGTTTCAACCGGATTTGTCTTTTTCGTATTAAAACAAACTCTTTTTTCAAAGAAATATGCCTTGCGGTCTTCTGCCGCCAGGGGGATATATTCATCTTGAAAATGAGCAAGTACCGCTATCAATTCTTCGACATTTTCCTTAATAACACGGTAGGTATAGATAAGTTCTTGATTGATGTCGTTGATGATAGCCCGTTCAATGTTGGGATACTCCTGAAGAATCCAGAACATAACGGCACCACCACCTACAAACGGCTCTACATACGTAACGTGCTGACGGGATGCGAAATCTCGAGGAAGCGATTTGCGAACCTCATCCAGCAATTGTGTCTTTCCTCCAACCCATTTGATGAATGGCCGAGCTTGAGTCATGTCTTCGAACAACTTCATAAGCAATTCATATTTCTACTTTCTACAAAGTTACAAAAAGTTCGGATCGGACAAAGGAGATAAAGAACTAATACTACTATTATTCATATTTAATTGCAATACAGCACTCCGGTTAAATCTTAATCTTAATGAGATTCGCATTTTAAATGAGGCCAATATAAGCGCCATCATCCAAACCGAACGCTGCGAACATCCACCCGGTCAATTTACCTACCGACAGCATCTATAACATATTGGACGCCTTCATATGGCTAGGAACTCGTTTAAAGCATTATCCAAGAATCGACTCGAAAAATGCTTTCCGGTTTATCAAGGAGTATCTGACTAGGTTCGATACGTCGCTCAAATATCCATTGGATTGCAGTTCATGAAGAATCTCACGGTGCAACTCAGGTAGTTCCTTTTCGATATAATTGGACGAAACGGTCGGGCTTTTATAGAGTTTGCCTGCGGATTTAAGCTTACAATACAATTGGTAAATGCTGCTGCAATAGAGATCACATTCCACATCTTTCTTCTCTCCCCTTTTAAGGGTTATACTAACTATCCCCTGGACTGGATCGTACAAATCTAAATTACCAAGAAGTTTAGGCATCTCATTCAGATCGCCCAAGCATGCAGGAATCTCTTTGTTCAGGTGATTAGCCCTTGCAAAGACCATCGTTTGAGCATCGATGTCTCGCTGCTCTCCAGAGATTACACCCTTTGCCGACCTCATTGCTTCAACGAACTCCGAATCTTCAAGGAGCCAACTGTCTTCAGCCTTCTCCGCTGACCACTCACCGTTATCAAAATCACATATAAAAGTATGGCCAAGCACCATAACGATACAGTTGCCATACCATACGCTAAACTTAATTGTGTCCCCATGAATGAGCAGAAAAGGAGTTCCGTCGTATTTTTGACACAGCTCCAGATTGTTCGGTTCCGTAATCTCAACTTTATGGTTAGATTGCTTGAAGGCTCGGATAAGATTCTGTTTCAATGTATCGTTCTGTTTCATAACCAAAAGCTGAATCGACTGTTTCCAAGATTGCAGATAAAACGGTGTAATTACATAACAGAAGAGCAATAACTGAAGTGCAAGCTAGCGGTATTTATCGAAGTTATACTTAGATCTCAACTCTGCCTGAACATCTGGAACCTGCCCCGTGAAATAAGCCTTGAAACCGGGGCAGAAATTGATGTGCCAGCGCCATACGCGGCCGAGGAAAGATTTGGGATTCTGATCGTAGTGTGCGCGGAACTTGCAGTTCTCGCAGGGGTAGTGTTGGTCGGACATGATGATTAGCTTGTTATTCACAAATCTACGAAAAAGTATCCATTTTTTTAAACCCTAAAAAAATTGAACACTTTTGAAAAAGTGATATTTCTTTAAGTATCTTTGATACCACCAAACACCCATTGCCATGTTCAAGAGAATTATCATCGCAGTTTCAGTCCTGCTGGCCTTCGGGGCAGCCGCGCAGGGACAGGCTCTCAGGGAGAGTCAGATCAGCACTTACAGCGTGCAGAGCGCCATACTCGGGGAGGAGGTCCCCTACAATGTGTACCTGCCCAAGGGCTACGATGCATCGGGCACGCAGCAGTACCCGGTGATCTACCTGCTGCACGGTCTCTACGGCACCCATGTGGACTGGGCGACGCAGGGACACATGAAGGAAGTGGTGGATGAGCTGATCGCCTCGGGCGAGTGCCGTCCGGTGGTGATCGTGATGCCCAAGGCGGGCGATCCGGACATAAACAACAATTGGAACGGATATTTCAACATGCCGGGGCACAGTTACGAAGATTTCTTCTTCGGGGAGTTCGTCCCCGCGGTGGAGAGTCGCTGGAAGGTCCGCTCCGACAAGGGGCACCGGGCCATCATGGGGCTTTCAATGGGTGGCGGCGGCTCGACGGTCTATGCCCAGCGTCACCCTGAGATGTTTTCGAGCTGCTACAGCATGAGCGGCTGGCTGGACAATTCCGAGCCGGACGCCAATGCCCCGAAGAACAAATTCTACTACACCTCCAAAGCGGTGCACGACTTCTCCGCAGTCGATTTCGTAATGAAGGCGGACGAAGCGGCATTGGCCCGTCTCAGGACGGTCAAATGGTTCTTTGATTGCGGTGACGACGATTTCATCCTCGACCTGACGCTCCGCATGTACCAGGCGATGCGCCTTCGCGGCGTCCCCGCGGAGCTCCGCGTCCGCGACGGCTGGCACAGCTGGGAGTATTGGCACACCGCCCTCCGCCTCTCCCTCCCCTTCGCTTCAAGGAATTTTGAATAGCGGAACATGTCTCGCACGGTGATATTTATAGCGGTACTGGCATTTGCGCTGGGGCTGACAGGCTACGCCTGCTGGCACCTGTGGCGCATCGCGCCGCACGGGTGGAAACTTGTCGTGGCGGGACTCTTCATGCTCTGGGCGGTGACATTCTTTCTCGAATTCCCCTACCTCGAGCGCTTCCCCCTGAAGGCGGCGACGGTGATGTACAATGTCGGCAACACCTGGCTCATCGCCTTCATGTACCTGCTGATATTGTTCTTCCTCGCCGATATCGCCACCCTCTGCCACCTCCTCCCGAAGACCCTGCTGAAGGACAATGCCGCGGCGCTGCTGGCGGTGCTGGGAGCGGTGACGCTGATACTCGCCGGCGGCGGTATCCATTATCACCACAAATACCGCGAGGAGATGACAATACGCACGGACAAGCCCCTGGAGAAGCCGCTGACCATAGTGATGGCGAGCGACCTGCACATCGGCTACCACAACCGCCGGCCGGAGCTCGCCCGCTGGGTGGACTTGATAAACGCGGAGGATCCCGACCTGGTCCTCTTCGGCGGTGACATCATCGACCGCAGCCTCAGGCCCCTGACCGAGGGCGGCTATGCTGAGGAATTCCGGCGCCTGAAGGCCCCGGCGATGGCGGTGCTGGGCAACCACGAATACATCTCCGGCGTCGAGGCTTCGGAGAGCTTCTACCGGGAGGCCGGGATACGGCTCCTGAAGGACTCTGCAGCACATTTCAAGGGGATCGAGATCATCGGCAGGAACGACCTTTCCAACCCCTGCAGGGCGGCTCTTTGGGAGATTTCCGCCCATCCGGAAGGATACACGATAGTGCTGGACCACCAGCCTTCGAGCCTGGGCGACGCCCGCGAGGCGGGGGCGGATTTCCAGTTCAGCGGACACACCCACCACGGGCAGGTCTGGCCCATCTCATGGGTGACCGACCTCCTTTTCGAAAAGGCCTGGGGGCATCTGCAGAAGGGTGACACCCAGTACTACATCTCATCCGGCCTCGGTATCTGGGGGGCCAAGGTGCGTGTGGGTACCAGGTCTGAGTACCTGGTCCTGCATCTCACCAACTAATCGATGTACTGATGGATAAAGTCGAGGATTTCGTCTTTGATTTCCTCTGAGAAGTATTTTTCCTTGGTGATGTCGGCGCCGTGGATGCCGATGGGGTTGATGATCAGCTTGGTGGAGGAGCTGAGGGAGCTGGCGTCGGGCTGTCCTGCGCTCCATGGGTCGTCCTGCGAATAGACCAGGAGCAGGGGACGGTTGGAGCGGGAGAAGTAGTTTCGGGCCATCTCCTTGCGCACGGCCCCGTCGTAGCTGTCCAACATCCAGTATTCGCTCTCGCGGAGGAAGGAGCGGAGGACATTGTCCTGGCTGAAGGAGGTGCCG
Organism: Bacteroidales bacterium; assembly: GCA_017455065.1. Taxonomy (GTDB): domain Bacteria; phylum Bacteroidota; class Bacteroidia; order Bacteroidales; family UBA932; genus Cryptobacteroides. The sequence goes on along the minus strand of JAFTBU010000013.1, from coordinate 64,594 downwards.
TCGAGCAGGTCGGCGAAGCGGTCATACCCCAGGTAAGGGAAGCCCTGCTCGCGTATGGCGTCGATGAAATAGGTGCGGTCCACCTCGTCGCGGTTGCCTTCGATGGTGTTGGCGAGCATCACGGGCATGTAGTAGTCGATGCCGGCGATGGTCAGGAAGACGTCGCGCTCGTAGGCGTCGTAGCTCTGGAAGATGGAGAAGAAGGTGTCGAAGACATTGAAGACGTACTCGGAGAACGAGAGGTTTTCGAAGTCATCGGCGACGGTGGTGTAGAACCCCTGCTCTCCCCCTTCGAGGAATTTGCGTATGCCTTTGACCATCAGTTCCCTGTCAGAGGGGGTGCCGGCCACATCGAAGAGATAGTCACCGAACCTGTGGTCCGAGAGCGAGGTCATGAAAGGTGCGCAGAAGGACACGGCGAGGTCCATGTCGCCGGGGTAGAAATACTGGTAGTCCACTGCTGTCTCGCCGCTCTTGCTCACCCCGAAGCTCATCCATTTGCAGGGGAAGACATTCTTGAGGGCCTGATAGACGCAGTGCAGGTCGCCCGAGCACTGCTCCAGGGTCTGGTAGTGCCAGCGGCCGAGGTCGCTGTTGAGGGATTCGCCGTAGTTGCGGTGCTCCACCCTGACGATATTGGCCTGGAGATAATCGCCGAAGCCTCTGACGTCGAAGCGTCCGCTCCAGTAGTAGCCTTCGGTGACGAGGATGGTGGGGCGGTCGAAGCCCCGGAAGAAGACGGAGACCTGCTGGTTGAAGCTGCCCGCGAGGGGGTTGCGGTGGTCGATGTCCTGCTCGAAGAACAGCACGAAACGGGTGCCCTCGGTGTTGCCGTCGATGATATCGACCTGCGGGATGGCCTCCAGTGCTTCCCGGAGTGAAGAGTACACCGGCACTTCGGGGTCGAGGTAGATTTCTTCCTTGCTGCAGGATACAGCGAGGAAGACTCCGAGCAGAAGCGTCAGCAGGGCGAGTTTCGTCTTCATGGTCGTGGCAAAAATAGCGATAAATGATTATATTTGAAAGTGTCAATTTTAAAACTTATGAGTAACGATATTTACAACAATGTACCCGGCCGCCGTAACTTCGGCCCGGCCCATGCCTTGATGACCACTCCCCAGCCCTGCGTGATGATAGCCACCTGGGACAAAGACCACCGTCCCGACGTGATGATGGCCGCCTGGGCTGGTCAGTACGACCACAACCAGATCGTGGTCTCGATGTCCAGCCACAAGACCACCGACAACATCGAGCTCACCGGAGCGTTCACCGTGTCCTTCGCGGACGAGCGCACCGTCGCCGAGTCCGACTACCTCGGCATCGCCAGCGGCAGGAAGGTGCCCGACAAGCTCGCCCGCGTCGGCTTCACCGTCTCCCCCAGCCCCAATGTGGACGCCCCCATTGTCAATGAATACCCGCTGACCCTCGAGTGCAAGGTTGTCAGCTGGCAGGGCGGCATCCTCGTGGGCGAGGTCGTCAACATGAGCGCCGACGAGAGCATCCTGACCGATGGCAAGGTGGACCTCGCGAAACTCCGCCCCATCGTCTTCGACGCCGCCGGGATGTGCTACCGCGGCCTCGGGGAGGTCGTCGGCGGCGCCTGGGCAGCCGGCAAGAAATTCGGGGAATAGCGCCCGATGAATCCCGTCTCCGCCCGGCTCCTGGCCCAGCAGCTCATCTGCCCGCAATTCACTTCGCCGCACGATGTGGTGGAGTGGATGGGTGCGGTCCAAGGGCAGGAGTACCGTCTCATGCGCTGGGCCGTGGCAATGCGCACCCGCAAGCCTTCGGCCGCCGCCTTCGAGCGGGAGTACAATGAGGGCAGGATAGTCCGCGGGCACCTATTCCGCACCACCTGGCAGCTCGTCGCCGGGGAAGACTGGTGCTGGATGCTCGAGCTCTGCCGCACCAACGCCCTCCGCGGCCTCGCCGGCTGGATGAAGTCCAATGGCGTCGTCATCCCCCGCGCCGAGCAGGACCGCGTGCAGCAGATCTTCAGCGACTGGCTGGAGAGCCGCGGGGGAAGCAGCGGGGGCAGCGCGCCGGCTTCTGCGGCGGGGGCCGTGGGCGGTGGCGGTGCTGTTGTTTCTGCGGCGGGGGCAGCGGGCTGGGCAACGGCGAGGAAGGCAGATTTCGCCGCTGCCGTCGCCGAGCGCGGCCTCGCCATGGACGACCAGCGCCTCTCCTACCACATCCGCCTCGCCGAATACTCCGGCCTCCTCTGCAGCGGCGACCTCCTCCCCCTCAAACCCAGCTACGCCCTCGTGAGCGCCAAACTCCCCGGCCGCCGCTCGCTCCCCCGCGAGGAAGCCCTGGCGCTATTGGCCCTGAAATACTTCCGCAGCCACGGCCCCGCCACCCTCGAAGACTTCGTCTGGTGGAGCGGGCTCGGCGTCGGCGACTGCCGCATTGGCCTCGAGGCAATACGGGAGGATCTGGTCAGCGACCGCTGGAAGGGGCTGACCTTCTGGCGCCACCGCGACAGCCGCACCCGCGGAATGCGCAGCGGCACCGTCACCCTCCTCCCCTCCTACGACGAATACCTCATTGGCTACAAAAGCCGCCACGTCGCCCTCGACCCCGACCTCAGCCACCGCGCCCACAACAACACCGGCAACTTCTGGCCCGTCGTCCTCCTCGACGGCCAGGTCATCGGCAACTGGTCCCTCCCCGCCGGAAACACAGGCGGCTCTAGCCCCAGCCCCAGCTCCAGTTCCGGCTCCTGCCCCGGCTCCGGCTCCAGCTCCAGCCCCTTCTCCAACCCCGGCCGCGGCGGCCAGCCTCGCATCGACCTCTTCGATTCCGGGATTACATGCGGGGACGAAGCCCTCTCCCGCGAAATCGCCAGATACAAGAAATTCCTGACGGCCCGCTAGCCCTTGGCCATGGGGTTCGGTCGCAAAATCGGGCCTATTTGCTACCGAAGGTCAGGTCGGGCAAGGGTTCAGTCGCAAAATCGGGCCTTTTTGTTACCGAAGGGTAGACTCGTCAGGGGGTTCGGTCGCAAAAACAGCCCTTTTTGCAACCGAAGGTCACGTCGGACTGGGGTTCAGTCGCAAAAACAGCCCTTTTTGTTACCGAAGGGTAGACTCGTCAGGGGGTTCAGTCGCAAAAACAGCCTTTTTTGCTACCGAAGGTCAGGTTGGGCAAGGGTTCAGTCGCAAAAACAGCCTTTTTTGCTACCGAAGGTCACGTAGGTCTGGGGTTCAGTCACAAAAACAGCCCTATTTGCTACCGAAGGTCACGTCGGACTGGGGTTCAGTCGAAAAATCGGGCCTTTTTGCGACCGAAGGTCAGGTCGGGCAAGGGTTCAGTCGCAAAATCGGGCCTTTTTGCTACCGAAGGTCAGGTCGGGCAAGGGTTCGGTCGCAAAAACAGCCTTTTTTGCTACCGAAGGTCAGGTTGGGCAAGGGTTCAGTCGCATAAACAGCCCTTTTTGCTACCGAAGGGTAGACTCGTCAGGGGGTTCGGTCGCAAAAACAGCCCTTTTTGCTACCGAAGGGTACCTCCGCCAAGTTAATAAGTAAGGTTCACGAACAAAAAGGCGGGTTTTCGTACGCGAACCCAGGGTCGCGGAGGGGGTTTACGGTGGGGGCGGGACTTCCCACGCTGCTGACAGCAACGGGCGAGCGAGGAGAGCACTCAAACATAGCTCGCCGCAGCCCGCACGTAACCGCCGCGCTGGCGCGCCTCAGCGCGCCCGGCGATGCGGGCACTTTGGCGCAGACAAAGTGCGGGAGCAAGGAGCCGCGGGGGTAGCGAGCTCTGCGAGCGGTCAAGGGGGCAGCGCCCCCTCAAAAGGGCGGCAGTGGTGCCGCAACCCCCGCCGCCGCATGGCGTATATTGCGGCGGCGGAGCCAACAAAAACGCGCCCTGGCTCCTATCCAGGCAGCATCCCAGGCCGGTACGGCCGTTTCGACATTCGTCAGCCCGGCGTACCCCCAACAGAAGGGCCTACAAGCAGGGGTTACCGGGCTGACGAGGCCTAACAGGGGGCGTCAGCCCACCGGAACCCCACTAGAGGACACTAGAAGGCATAGTCGCCGGGATGACGAATTTCATAATCTGCCGGACAAGCGTGCACCCAATTTTGTAATGTTACGGTCAGCGGGATATGGCTCTGAGGGCTGTAGAAGGCCGGTCAGGGTGGCCGAAGTGGGTTTTGAAAGGCGTTACGGCCAGTGGAATATGCCCTGGAGGGCTCTGGAAGGCCGATTGCCCTGGCCGCAAAATTACAAAATGCGGTACAGGGCCGTACCGGCCTGAAGGGCCGACAGGCTGCATTCGGGACGCGGCATGGAGGGCCCTCGCCGCCGCAGTATGCGCGATGCGGCGGCGAGCTACGCCAGGGCACCACCGCCGCGCGACACCGAAGCGCGGCGGTTACGGGCGGGCTGCGGTGGACTCTGGGGAAAGGTCCTCCTCGCCCGCCCGTTGCAGTCAGCCGCGGTACAGGACCAACGGACCAGGGCTAGTCAGCTGCAGGGCGAAACCAGAGGACCACGGCTTGTCAGCCGCGGCGCAGGACCAACGGACCAGGGCTTGTCAGCTGCAGGGCGAAACCAGAGGACCAGGGCTTGCCGGCCGATGGGAGAGAGAAACGGAGAGAGAAACGGAGAGAGAAGCGGAGAGAGAACCACGGAGAGGATTTGCGAAAAAGTGTTACCTTTGTTTCATGATTGAATATGAAAGAATAGATCTGAATGAGTATGATCGCACTGGAGAGGGCGGGACGGCCGTTTCCTATACTCACAGGACGGAGCCTTGGCTGGCGAAGTTGTACAATCCGGGATTTGAGGCTGAGAGGGCCAGGGAGGAGTTCCTGACGGCCAGGACAGTGTTCGAGGCGGGCATCCCGACTCCTGAGCCGCGCCGTCTGGTGACAGACGGAGAGAGGTTCGGGGCGGAGTATGAACTCATCCCCGGGAAGAGGTCATTCACCCGGATCATATCGCAGGAGCCCGGGCGCCTGGAGGAGATTTCCGTCGAGTTCGCGGCGCAGGCCCGCAAGCTCCATTCCACCCCCGCCGACACCGCGAGGATGCGTTCCTACAAGCAGGCTGTCCGACGGTTCTATCTGGAGAAGGACATGGTGCCGGAGGACTACAAGCGGCAGGCATTGGCCTTCATCGAGACGGTCCCCGAGGCACCCACCTGCGTCCACGGAGACCTCCAGATCGGCAATATCATCACCGACGGCAAGCGCACCCTATGGATCGACGTGGGCGAATTCGGCTACGGCGTACCAGAGTGGGACCTTGGTCTCATGTATATGATGTATACCAATATGGACCCGCAGCGGGCGGACAGCCTGTTCCATGTCAGCCCCGAGACTCTGCGGGAGCACCGCGACATTTTCATGGCAGCGTATCTGGGGACGGCAGCCCCCGTGCAATCAGGCGCCTTCATCCAGAAGCTGCTCCCCTACTATGTGGTCAAGGTGCCGTACGTGTATGACATGGCGTACCACCGCGCACTCCCGGCCGAAGCCTTTGAGAAACTGAGCGCTGCCGGATTCGGAGCACCGGAGACAAAATAGCAGATAAAACAATAACCGACCATGAAGAAGATTTTGGCAATAGCAGCAGCGATCTGCGCCCTCGCAGGGTGCGGCATCCTCCATCAGGACCCGGAGCAGTCTGCCAGGGACGCAGCCAAGGTGCAGCAGCGCCTGGACTCTCGCCGATACATGGTGAATATCAATTACGTGCGTCCTTCCCGCGGCGCAGGCAGTGCGGCGACGTCATCCTATTCGCTGACTGTCAATGAAGGGAAGGTAGTGTCCTACCTCCCCTATTTCGGAGTGGCCCGCAACCTGCCGTACGGCGGGGGCAACGGCCTCAATTTCAAAGGGGACATCTCCAATTACCAGGAGTTGAAGGCCCCCAGGGACAGACGCCGCATCCTCTTCACCACCAGCAACGGGGACGATACCCTGACCTATCAGTTGGATGTCTTTGACAATGGCAGGGCGTCACTCAGCGTCCGCTCCAACAACAGGGACACCATCGACTACGACGGATACCTGGACCCGGACACCGATCCCGCTGAAGAAGCCGAAGAATAACTAACCTATGCTTTGTGTTTCCAAAAACAACTAGGCAACAAAAAAGCCCCTGCAGATTTGCAGGGGCTTTTCATATAGAGCTGCGAAAATCCGGAGACTATTCTTCGGGTTTCATCGTGGTGTAGACGTTGGTGACATCCTCGTCGTCTTCGAGGAGACCGGTCAGCTTGTCCAGGGTGGCACGCTGCTCGGGGGTGACGTCCTTCAGGTCCACATTGGGGATCTGCTCGAATCCACCGGAGATGAGCTCGAAGCCGTTTTCCTCGATGTACTTCTGGATGGCGCCGTAGGAAGTGGGCTCTCCGTAGATCACCACGACCTTGGTCTCATTGTCATCCTTGTCCACCTCGACCTGCTCGAAGAGTTCATCCACACCGTAGTCGATGAGCTCAAGCTCGAGTTCTTCGAGGTCGAGACCTTCCTTCTCCTTCACGCGGAAGGTGCACTTGCGGTCGAACATGAAGGACACGCTGCCGCTGGTGCCGAGGGAGCCGCCGCACTTGTTGAAATAGCTGCGGACATTGGCCACGGTACGGGTGTTGTTGTCGGTGGCAGTCTCCACGAGGTATGCGATACCGAAGGGACCGTAGCCTTCATAGATGACTTCCTTGAAGTCGCCCTGCTTGCTCTCGGTGGCCTTCTTGATGGCGCGCTCGATGTTTTCCTTGGGCATCTGCTCGGCCCTGGCCTCTGCCATGAGGGCGCGGAGACGGGGGTTGCCGGTCACGTCGGGACCGCCCTGCTTCACTGCGATGGTGATTTCCTTTCCGAGTTTGGTGAAGGTACGGGCCATGTGACCCCATCTCTTCAACTTCCTTTCCTTGCGGAATTCAAATGCTCTTCCCATATGCTAAAGTGCTTCAATCCTTGCGATGTATGCGTCGATCTCGTAAGCCTCGAGGCTGCGGGGATACTGGTCCTTGATCTGCTTGTAGCACTTCAGGGCAGATGCGTTGTCACCCTGTGCCTCATAGACCTGACCGGCCTTGAAAAGATAGGTGGCGGCGAAATCGTTCTTGCCGGCCTTCACTGCTGCGTCGTAGAAGGAAAGGGCCTTGGCATTGTCGCCGAGTCCGACATAGGCGTCACCCTGGCATGCCAGAGCGCGGGCCTTCAGGATGGAATCGGTGCCTTTGTACTTGCCGAGATAAGCGAGAGCTGACTCGTAGTTGCCGAGCTGGAGCTCGCAGATGCCTGCGTAAAGCCAGACAGCCTTTCCGGCCTTGTTGCCGTACTCCTCGATGACCTGGACGAATCCGAAGGTGTTGCCGTCGCCGTTGAGGGCCACGTCATACAGACCGTTGCGGAAGTTGATCTCTGCGGGATAGCACTGCTCCATGGCTTCCTTGCACTTGGGCTGGTAGATGAACTTGTGCCAAGCGAGGACTGCGAGGCCTATGACCACGACGGCGATCAGAGCGCCCCAGATGGTCTTCTTGTTCTTGTTGTAGAACTGTTCGGTAGCGGAGACCTTCTCTTCAATCTGTTCCTTGCGGATCTCCTGTTTGTCTTTGTTTGTTACGTTTGCCATATGTAAATACTATAATATGCGGTTTTTTGAGCCTACAAAAATAGAAAATCTCACTTACAAATCCAATAAAAATGACTATCTTTGAAAGATGCCACAGTTGAAGCGACTCATAGTACAGGATTTTCGCAACATCGGGCTCCAGGAACTGGAGTTCTCGCCCAACATTAACTGCATCAGCGGAAACAACGGCGAAGGCAAGACCAATCTGCTGGACGCCATCCACTACCTGTCGATGACCAAGAGCGCCCTGGGCGGCAGCGACCGCTACAACTGGCGCCGCGGCACCTCAGGCTTCAGCCTCGCCGGTACCTACAGCATGGACAACGGCACCGTCTCCAAATTCACCGTCAGCGTCGCCGAGGGCAAGGAGAAACGGCTCCTGCGGGATGACAAGCCCTACGGCAGGATCTCCGAGCACATGGGGGTCCTCCCCATTGTCATGGTCTCCCCTTCCGACACCTCGTTGGTCAGCGAATCCGGGGAGGAGAGGCGCAGGTTTGCCAATTCGGTATTGTCCCAGATGGACAGGGAGTACCTCGATGCGGCGCAGCAGTACAACCGGCTGCTGATGCAGCGGAACTCGCTGCTGAAGGGACGGGAGGTGCGCGACGACCTGCTGGAAGCCTTCGAGGCGAGGATGGACAGGGCTGCCGCGAGGATACACTCCGGCCGGGCAGAATTCACCGCAGTGCTCTCCCCCATCGTCGCCCGCTACTACGAGGCCATCTCCGGGGGCCGGGAAAGCGTGGGCATCAGCTACCGCTCCGACCTGGACAAGGCTCCCCTCGCCGAGCTGCTGGCAGCCTCCAGGGAAAAGGACAAGGCCGCAGGATTCACCTCCGCAGGCGTCCAGAGGGACGATTTCCTATTCACCATGGACGGCAGCCCCATCAGGCGCTGCGGCTCCCAGGGGCAGCAGAAGTCCTTCCTCGTGGCGCTCAAGTTCGCCCAGTACGAGATCATGAAAAAGCGCTACGGTTTCCCGCCCATGCTCCTGCTGGACGACCTTTTCGACAAACTCGACATGAACCGCACCGCGAACCTCCTCAGGATGGTCGCAGGGAACGACTTCGGGCAGATTTTCCTGAGCGATTCGGACAAGACCAGGATAAGTACCATCGTGGACGGAATCACCGCCGACAGGGCCTATTACGAGGCCGTCGGGGGCACGTTCAAGCAGATAGAAGGCTGATATGGAAAAGAGCAGGGTGGCCAGGAAAACCGCGATTCCGATGTCGGAGCTGATCAGGATGTATCTGAAGCAGACACGCCTGGGCGCCCCCCTGAACAACCAACGCATATTCCGCGCCTGGGACGAGGCTTCCGGGGCGGGCCCGTACACCCTGAAGCGCTATTTCAGGGACGGGAAGCTGTATATCACCGTCAATTCCTCCGTAATCCGGAGCCAGCTGTATTTCCAGAAGGCCCTGCTGGTGGAGAAGGTCAACGCCCTGCTGCGCGAGGACGAGTTGTACACTTCGGAGGGAGAATGGAAGGCTCCGGTCAAAGAACTTATACTCAAATGAAGATCGTCATAGACAATGCCATACCCTTTATAAAAGGAGTGTTCGAGCCCTACGCCGAAGTGGTGTACAGGGAGGGAGAAGCCATATGCCATGACGATCTGGCGGACGCGGACGCCCTGATCATCCGCACCAGGACCCGCTGCGACGAGGACATGCTCAGCGGCAGCGCGGTCAAGATGATAGCCACCACCTCGATAGGTGTCAACAACATCGACATACCCTTCTGCGAGCGCAACCACATAAAGGTTGAGAACGCCAGCGGCTCCGTGAGCGGGGCCGTGATGAACTACGTCCTCTCTTCCCTCTACGCTTCCGCCTCCCGCCGCAGCCGCTCCCTCAAGGACGCCGTGTTCGGGATACTGGGAGTGGGCCACACCGGCTCGAGGGTGGCCTGGGCGGCGCAGAAACTGGGATTCAAGACCATGCTCTACGACCCCCCGAGGAGCAAGATAGAGAGCCAGGAGACTTTCTGGGAGCTGGACGAGCTGCTGCCCCAGTGCGACATCGTGACCCTGCACCTGCCGGTCAACGAGAACACTTTCCACATGGCGGACGCGTCGTTCTTTGCCAAGATGAAGCCGGGCGCGATCTTCATAAACACCGCCAAGGGGGACCTGGTCAACGAAGACGACCTTATCGAGGCCTCAAGGAAGCTCGGTCCCATCATCATCGACGCCTGGAGCCACGAGCCCGACATCAACCTGCATCTGATGAGCGTCGCAGACATCGCCACGCCCCATATCTCAGGCTATTCGTACCAGGGCAAGATGCTCAGCACCCGCCTGGCGGTCAGGGCGATAGCGCGCAATTTCGGCATAGACGGGCTGGCCAATTTCTTCCCGGTGGGCGAAGTGGAGGTCAGGGACCCGGTCCGGCTGGACCTCAGCGGCAAGACCCAGGGCGAGATCACGGCGCTGATACAGTACACCTATCCCATTTTCACCGACGATTTCATCTTCAGGACCAATCCGGAGAGGTTCGTCGAGCTCAGGGGCAGGTACAGCTACCGCAGGGAATTCGTATTGGAATAACTCACAATAATCAATAACACTGAAACTTATGGACAACAAGGAAATCAAGGTCGCAAAAGAGATCGAAAGGTTCAAGAAAGGCTTCCCGTGGATGAAGATAGAGGCTCCCGCCACTCCCGGACACGGCATCGAGGTACTCACCGAAGAGCAGCAGAAGCAGGCGTGCGAATACGCTGACAGCGCCACCACGCAGGGCCGCTGCAAGTTCGTCCCCGCCTCCGGCGCCGCCACCCGCATGTTCAAGGACATATTTGCCGGCATGAAAGAACCCAACGACGCGGTGAAGAAGCTCGCCGCCGAGATTGAAAAATTCGCCTTCTACGATCCCGAAGTGTTCAAACCCGGCGGAAACGTCGCGGAGGAGCTGCTGCTCGACAGCGGCCTGGGCTATGGCAACAAGCCCAAGGGAGTGCTGAAATTCCACCGCTACCCCGGTGAGACGCGCACCGCATTCGCCGAGCACCTGGTGGAGGCCCAGGAATACATGCGCAATCCCGACGGTTCGGTCCGCATCATCTTCACCATCTCCGAGGAGCACAGGCCCCTGTTCGAGGCCGCCCTCGCAGAGGTCAAGGAAAAATACGAAAAGCGCTACGGAGTGCGCTACGACATCACTTTCTGCTATCAGGACAAATCCACCAACACCGTAGCTGTGGACAAGGACAACAAGCCCTTCCTCACCGACGACGGGCAGATGCTCTTCCGTCCCGCCGGCCACGGCGCCCTGATCCACAATCTCAACGCCGTAGAGGAGGAGCTCGTCTCCATCAAGAACATCGACAACGTCTGCGTGGAGCGCATGCAGCCCGTGACCTACCGCTGGAAGAAGGTCCTGATGGGCCGGGCGCTGGAACTGCGCGACCGCATCCACGGCTACATCTACGCGCTGGACCAGCTCACGCAGATACGCAAGGAGATGTCCGACCTTTCCTTCGTCCCCGGTGCCGTGATGAACCTGGACGATCCTTTCGCCACGCCGGAGTGCCAGGAGCTCTGCAACGAGATCGAGGATTTCCTGCATGACGAGCTCTGCATCGAGCTGCCCGAACCCAAGGACAGCCGCGACCGCGCCGAGATGCTACGCGCCAAGCTGGACCGCCCGATCCGCGTCTGCGGCATGGTGCGCAACCAGGGCGAACCCGGAGGAGGCCCCTTCATCATCCGTGAGAAGGACGGCGCCACTTCCCTGCAGATCCTTGAGGGTGCCCAGATCAATCCCGACGACCCCGAGGCCGTAGCCGCCCTCAAGGCTGCCACCCACTTCAACCCCGTGGACATAGTCTGCTGCCTGCGCCGCCACGACGGCACCAAATTCAATCTGCTGGAGTATGTCGATGAGGACACCGGCCTGATCAGTTCCAAGAGCTACCAGGGCCGCGAGCTCAAGGCCCTCGAGCTGCCCGGTCTGTGGAACGGATCGATGAGCGACTGGAACACTCTGTTCGTGGAAGTGCCGCTGGAGACCTTCAATCCGGTGAAAGTCGTACTGGATTTGCTGCGTCCGGCGCACCAGATTTGATATTTTGAGATTTTAGATTATCTTTGTAGATTGTGTAGAATGATTTGTCAGCCAAATATCACATAATACATAAATGAGCATACAGACAGAAAAAGTAAGAGAGTTGGTAGAGCGCCGTGCAAAGGCGCGTCTTGGCGGTGGTGAGAAGAAGATCGAGACCCAGCACGCCAAGGGCAAACTCACTGCGAGGGAAAGGATCGAAGCGCTCCTGGACCCCGGCAGTTTTGAAGAATTCGACATGTTCGTCACCCACCGCTGCACAAACTTCGGCATGGATGCCAGCCACATCGACGGAGATGGAGTGGTGACAGGACGCGGTACCATCGACGGCCGTATCGTCTATCTCTTCGCCCAGGACTTCACCGTCAACGGCGGCTCCCTGAGCAAGACCATGTCGGAGAAAATCTGCAAGGTGATGGATATGGCTGCCGCCAACGGCGCCCCGTTCATCGGACTCAATGATTCCGGCGGCGCCCGCATCCAGGAAGGCATCGACGCACTGGCCGGCTACGGCGAGATTTTCGAGAGGAACATCCTTTCCTCCGGCGTCGTACCCCAGATCAGCGGCATCTTCGGCCCCTGCGCAGGCGGAGCGGTGTACTCCCCCGCCCTCACGGATTTCACCGTGATGGTGAAGAACACTTCCTACATGTTCCTGACAGGTCCCGCGGTGGTCAAGCAGGTCACCGGCGAGGAGGTCAGCCAGGAGGATCTCGGCGGAGCTTCCGTCCACGCTTCCAAGAGCGGCGTGACCCATTTCGCAGCCGAGAACGAGCAGGAAGGCATCGCCACCATCAAGAAACTCCTGAGTTTCCTGCCCCAGAACAACATGGAGACGGCTCCCGAGAAGCCTACCGCCGACCCTGTCAACAGGATGGACGACTCCCTGAACGAAATCATTCCCGACAATCCCAACAAATCCTATGACATGTACGGAGTGATCCGCAGCATCGTGGACGATGCCGATTTCTTCGAAGTGCACAAGGATTTCGCCCGCAATATCATCGTGGGATTCGCCCACCTGAACGGACGCAGCGTAGGTGTGGTGGCCAACCAGCCCGACATGCTCGCCGGAGTGCTCGACATCAACGCCAGCCGCAAGGCCGCCCGTTTCGTGCGTTTCTGCGACGCGTTCAACATCCCTCTGCTGACCCTCGTGGACGTGCCCGGTTTCCTCTGCGGCACCCAGCAGGAGTACGGCGCCATCATCACCAACGGAGCCAAGCTCCTGTACGCCTACGGTGAGGCTACCGTGCCCAAGGTGACCGTAACCCTGCGCAAGAGCTACGGCGGCGCCCACATCGTGATGAGCTGCAAGCAGCTCCGCGGCGACGTCAATTACGCATGGCCCACCGCCAACATCGCAGTGATGGGTGCGGAAGGCGCCGTGGATGTGCTCTACGCCAAGGAGACCCCCGAAGCCAAGGCTGAGAAAGTCAAGGAGTACAACGACCTGTTCATGAACCCCTACCAGGCAGCCTCCAAGGGCTACATCGAGGATGTTATCGAGCCTCGCAACACCCGTTTCCGCGTGATCAGGGCTTTCGAGAGCCTTGAGGGCAAGCGCCAGGGCATTCCCGCCAAGAAACACGACAACCTGCCATTATGATGATACCACTTCAATTGACGGAAGGCGCCAAGAGGATGCTGGATACGGATCCCCATGGCTGGACCCTTTCGCTCATAGCGGTGACTACGGTCTTCACGGCCCTCGTAATCCTGTACTTCATCTACACCTTCACCGGCAATATCTTCACCGGCAAATACAAGAAGGAGCGCAAGCCCAAGGCCCCCAAGCAGGTCAAGGGCGCAGCGGGGGATGAAGCGGAGGTGGCGGCAGCCATCGCGATGGCATTGGAGGCCGAGAGCGGCAGCGAGGTCGAAGTGGCCATCGCCACCGCCCTGCACCTCTACCTGAGCGGAAGCATCCACGATGTCGAGCCCGGCATCATCACTATCAAGCGCGGCCCTGCAGCCTGGGCGCAGAAAAATAACTTCAGAAAAACACCAGTAAAATGAGCGAATATAAATTCAAGATCAACGGAAAGGAGTACAATGTTTCCGTTAATGGCATAGAAGGCAAGATGGCCGATGTCACCGTGAACGGTGTCAGCTACAATGTTGAACTCGAGAACGCCCCCGCAGCGGCTCCCGCTCCGGCTCCCGCAGCCGCAGCACCCGCCGCAGCAGCTGCCCCCGCCGCCGCACCCGCGGCCGCCCCTGCAGCTTCCGGCGCCGGCAAGGAGGTCAAGTCTCCCCTTCCCGGAGTCATCGTGGACGTGTGCGTGAAGGAAGGCCAGGCCGTCAAGCGCGGACAGAAACTGGTGGTCCTCGAGGCCATGAAGATGGAGAACGAGATCCAGTCCCCCGTGGACGGAACTGTCACCGGCATTTACGTAGGCAAGGGAGATTCAGTCCTGGAAGGAGCGAAGGTCGCATCCATAGCATAAGTTCTCTGGCATGGACAATATAATCAACAGTCTCCAGCAATTCTGGCAGTTCACGGGCTTCGCGAACTGCACCTGGCAGCATCTGGTGATGATACTCATAGGTCTGGTCTTCATAACCTTGGGTATCGTCAAGCATTGGGAGCCGCTGCTGCTCGTTCCGATCGGCTTCGGAATGATCATCGGCAACATCCCCATGTTCATCAACCCGGAGACAGGCCTCGGACTGAAAGTGAGTATCTATGAGCAGGGTTCCGTTCTGAACATCCTCTACCATGGTGTGAAGAACGGCTGGTACCCGCCATTGATATTCCTGGGCATCGGAGCCATGACGGACTTCTCGGCACTGATCTCGCAGCCCAGGCTGGTGCTCATCGGCGCCGCTGCGCAGATGGGTATCTTCGGTGCCTACCTGCTCTCCTTGACCATGGGATTCACTCCCAATGAGGCCGGTGCCATCGGTATCATCGGTGGTGCCGACGGTCCTACCGCCATTTTCCTGAGCTCTCAGCTGGCTCCCGAACTGATGGGTGCCATCGCCGTGTCGGCCTACTCCTACATGGCCCTCGTGCCGGTGATCCAGAAGCCTATCATGCTCCTGCTCACCACCAAGAAAGAGAGGGTCATCCGCATGGCCAGGCCCCGTACCGTTTCCCAGACCGAAAAGATCATCTTCCCCATCGTCGGTTTCATCTGCACCGCATTCATCGTGCCCTCGGGTCTTCCCCTGCTCGGCATGCTGTTCTTCGGCAACCTGCTGAAGGAGTCCGGTGTGACCAAAAGGCTCGCTGCTACTGCCAGCGGTCCGCTCATCGATGTGGTGACCACCCTGATCGGTCTCACCGTGGGTGCTTCCACCCAGGCTGACGTGTTCCTGTCCGGAAGGTCAGTGCTGATCTTCGGCCTCGGACTCCTCTCCTTCGTGATCGCCACTTCCTGCGGTGTGCTCTTCGCCAAGCTGATGAACGTCCTCAGCCCCGAGGGTCACAAGATCAATCCTCTCATCGGCAACGCCGGTGTGTCCGCAGTGCCTGACTCGGCCCGTGTTTCCGAGACCGTAGGTCTGGAAGCCGATCCCGAAAACCACCTGCTGATGCACGCCATGGCACCCAATGTGGCCGGTGTGATCGGTTCCGCAGTGGCTGCGGGTATCCTCCTGGGATTCCTCGGCTAGAGATTCAGAATTCGCATATTATAATCAGGCTGCCGCCCTCCAGGGATGTGCAGCCTATTATGTATGCGTCGGTCCCTGAGGCGACTCCGAGCCGGGAGCGGAGCTGCCGGGTGTCGACGGTTCCCCGGCCGGAAGGCGTGAGGTTGCGGGCGAGCACCTCGCTGCGGGGGTATTTCGCGGCGACCTGCCCCAGGGCCGCTCCGGAAAATGGCAGCACCTCGGCTATACGGCGCCATTTGCCGCAGGGAAGGGTCTCGGAGGGGCTTTGGGCGTGCCAGAGATGGGTAAACGGGGCAAGTTTGGTGAGCCCGGCGCGGGAGCAGAGGAGGTCGGCGCCGCCGCTTTTGAGAAGTGTCGCCGAAGGCTCGAAGATCCAGCCCGAAGAAAGTGCCTGAGCCGGGGTGAAGGCGGGGGCGGCGTCCCTTGCCTCGGAGAGGGTGAATCCCTCTCCCCATTCCCCTTCCCTCAGGATTAACCTGAGCTCTCCCGCCGGGGCGCCGCGGCGCAGCAGGCACAGCAGTTCCTTGCACTCTCCCCCGCTCCCCACCACATGGATTTCCTGCAGGCAGGGGCCCAGACGGCGCGAAAGCATGGTGATGTCAGCCATCGGGGAGACTTTGACCAGGAGCACCGGCGCAGCTTCCAGCAGGGCCTCCTGCAGGGACAATATGTCAGGCGAGCAGTCCTCCAGCAGGAAGACTTTGCGGCCGGAGGCGGCGCGGCGGGCCGGGTCGAGGTAGATCACATCCGGCCGGAAGTCCCCGAGCACGGAGGGAAGGCTGGCGGGGGTCAGTTCCTGGCAGCTGAACTGTGCATTGGAGACGCCCAGGAGGGCGAAATTGGCACGTACGGCTTCGCACAGGCGGGGATTCATCTCATTGTACAGCACCCTGTCGAAACAGCGGGAAAACGCCCAGCTGTCCACCCCGAGGCCTCCGGTGAGGTCGGCTATCGAAAGGGAGGGAGTGCAGGCGGCCGCCCCGGCAGCGGAGTGCGCCACGGAAGCCTTGTACCGGGCGGCCGCGCTGCCGCTGCATTGCTCGGCGCAGAGCCTGTCCGGCACCGAAAGGCCCTGGACACCCGCCCACTCGGGGACCTTGGCGGTGAGTCTCGAGAGGGTGTCGCTTTCCAGCGTGGAAAGCATCTGGGCGAATGAAACAGGCGCGGACATGTGACAGGGACGCGTGTTATTGTACTGCAAAAATAGCAATAATTGCCCGCCCGATGGATAATCAGAGATTTTTTTATTATATTTGATTGATTTAGGAAACCCGACTGATAACCAATAAAACCCATCATAATGGATAAACTCAAGCAACTGACCGACCGTCTATACAACGAAGGTCTGTCCAAGGGAAAGGCAGAGGGCGAAACCATTCTCGCCCAGGCCAAGAAAGACGCGCAGCGAATCATTGCAGACGCCCAGGCCCAGGCCAAGTCCATTGTTGAAAAAGCCACCCAGGAAGCCGAAGGCATCAAGGCCAAGGCAGCATCCGATGTGCGCATGGCCTCTGAGCAGTGCCTCCAGGCCACCAAGAAGGATATCGAAAACCTGGTGGTCGCCAAGCTTTCATCCGACCAGGTGAAATCTGCCTGCAAGGAGCCTGATTTCTTGAAATCCATCATCACTGAAGTAGCGAAGAAATTCACTTCGGAGCAGGCCGGAGAGCTCTCACTGGTGCTCCCCGCAGCCCTGCAGGCCGAGCTCGAGCCCTGGCTCAAAGGTGAATTCGCCAAGCAGTTCGGCTCCAAGGTCGAAGGCAGCTTCTCCAAGAAGATCGCCGGAGGTTTCAACATCGGCCCCAAGGACGGCGCCTATTTCGTGAGTCTGACGGACGAGACTTTCAACGCTCTCATCGCAGAGTACATACGCCCCGTCACACGTAAGCTCCTGTTTGGCGAATAGTCCCCGGCCAGATGAACAACTACGAGTACATCATCGCCAGTTTTCCGGACCTCGACGAAGGGGCCAGGACCCATCCTGAGATCCCCATCCCGAGGATCATCCGGGAGATAAGGGAGCAGTGCAGCGAGGCCGACCAGAAGACTGTCGATTTCCTGCTGAGCGCCTGGAACGGGGAAAACCTGGGAGAAGAGTTCTACCACATCGCCCTCTCCCACCGCAGCCGCTTCATCCGCGAATTCTTCGCATTCGACCTGCACGTGAGGAACGCCAAGTGCCGTTTCATCAACACCAGGATAGGACGCGAGAGCGACGCCGACACTGTGGTCATCGACTGCGGGGAGTTTCTGGAAGAGTCCAAGATTTCCTCCATACTGCAGCGCACCAGCATCCTGGGACGCGAGGAGGGACTGGACGACGCCTACTGGGATAAGATAGACGAGATCACCGCCCTGGACATCTTCGACCTGGACATCGTGCTGGGCTATCTGGTCAAGATCAAGATCATCGACAGGTGGCTCCGTCTGGATCCCGACAAGGGACGCGAACTTATGAGAAAACTTGTGGAAGAAATAAGAAATACGAGATAAGATATGAGTACTAAAGGAAAGGTAAGCGGCATTGTGTCCAACCTTGTCACCGTCCAGGTGGACGGCCCCGTGGCCGAGAACGAGCTCTGCTACATCGACCTCCATGGGACCAAGCTCCTGGCCGAGGTAATCAAGGTCAACGGTGCCAATGCTTCCGTGCAGGTGTTTGAGAGCACCCGCGGCCTGTGTATGGGCGACAGCGTCGAGTTCCTGGGCAGGATGCTCGAGATCACGCTCGGCCCCGGTCTTCTGAGCAGCGTCTACGACGGACTGCAGAACAATCTCGCCACCATGGAAGACGTCTTCCTGAAGAGGGGCGAATACACCGATCCCCTGGACCGCGACAAACTCTGGGAGTTCACCCCCATTGCCAAACCGGGCGACAGCGTGTCCGCGGCCGACTGGCTGGGTGAGGTCACCGAGGGCTGGCTGCCCCACAAGATCATGGTGCCGTTCAGCTTCAAGGGCAGCTACACCGTCAAGACCGTGGCTCCCGCCGGGAAGTACACCGTGGACGACGTGGTAGCCACTCTGACCGCCGCCGACGGCGAGGTCGTCGAAGTGACCATGACCCAGAAATGGCCCGTGAAGCTGGCCGTCAAGGCCTACCGCGAGAAACCCAGGCCCTCCAAGATCATGGAGACAGGAGTGCGTGTCATCGACACCTTCAACCCCATAGCCGAGGGCGGCACCGGCTTCATCCCCGGGCCTTTCGGCTGCGGAAAGACAGTGCTCCAGCATGCCATTGCCAAGCAGGGCGAAGCCGACGTGATCGTGATGGCGGCCTGCGGCGAGAGGGCCAACGAGGTCGTGGAGATCTTCACCGAGTTCCCCGAGCTCATCGACCCCCACACCGGGCGCAAGCTGATGGAGCGCACCACCATCATCTGCAACACTTCCAACATGCCCGTGGCGGCGAGGGAAGCCTCAGTCTACACGGCCATGACCATATGTGAGTACTACCGCGCGATGGGCCTGAGGTGCCTGCTGCTCGCCGATTCGACCTCCCGCTGGGCCCAGGCCCTCAGGGAGATGTCCAACCGTATGGAGGAGCTCCCCGGCGCCGACGCCTTCCCCGTGGACCTTTCATCCATCATTTCCAACTTCTACTCCAGGGCGGGAATGGTGATACTGAACAATGGCAAGACCGGAGCCGTCACCTTCATCGGCACCGTCTCCCCTGCCGGCGGTAACCTCAAGGAGCCCGTGACCGAGTCCACCAAGAAAGCGGCGCGCTGCTTCTACGCACTCGAGCAGAACAGGGCCGACCAGAAGAGGTATCCGGCCGTGAACCCCATCGATTCCTATTCGAAGTATCTGGAGTATCCCGAGATCGCGGCTTCTCTCGACGCCATGTTCGAGAAGGGCTGGGTGGACAAGGTGATAGGAGCCAAGATGCTGGTCCGCAGGGGCCGCGAGATGGCCGACCAGATCAACATCCTGGGCGACGACGGCGTGCCTATGAGCTACCACGAGGCCTTCTGGAAATCCGAGCTCATCGACTTCGGCTTCCTCCAGCAGGACGCTTTCGACGCCATCGACAGCCTCTGCCCTCTCGAGAGGCAGAAGGAGATGCTCGACATGCTCCTGGAAGTCTGCGCAAAGCAGTTCTTATTTGAAGATTACGAGAAATGCCGCGCCGTCTTCAAGGACATGATCAACATAGTCAAGCAGATGAACTACTCGGAGTTCCACAGCGAGAAATTCTACAATTACAGGACCGAACTCAATAATCTAGTGCAGGAATATGTCAAGTAAGGTTTACCAAAAAATATACACGCATCTGCATGCCATCACCAAGGCGACTGTGTCGCTGAAAGCCACCGGCGTCGCCAACGATGAGCTGGCGCTGGTGCACGGTCACCTGGCACAGGTGGTGAAAGTCAAGGGCGAACTGGTGACTCTTCAGGTATTCGCCGGCACGGAAGGCATCCCCACCGACGCCGAAGTGGTATTCCTCGGCGCTCCCCCCACCCTCAAGGTGAGCGAGCAGCTGTCCGGAAGGTTCTTCAACGCCTACGGCCACCCTATCGACGGAGGCCCCGAGGTGGAAGGTGAAGAGCGTCAGGTCGGCGGTCCTTCGGTCAATCCTTACCGCAGGCGCCAGCCCTCCGAGCTTATCCCCACGGGTATCGCCGGGATCGACCTCAACAACACCCTGGTCTCCGGCCAGAAGATCCCCTTCTTCGCCGATCCCGACCAGCCTTACAACCAGGTGATGGCCGACGTGGCCATGAGGGCCGACGTGGATAAGATCATCCTGGGCGGCATGGGTCTGAGCAACGACGACTACCTCTTCTTCCGAAACGAGTTCGAGTCCGCAGGCGCCCTGGACAAGATCGTCTGCTTCATCAACACGACCGAGGACCCTCCCGTGGAGAGGCTCCTCGTCCCCGACATGACCCTCGCCGCAGCGGAGTATTTCGCAGTGGACCGCAACGAGAAAGTGCTCGTGCTGCTCACTGACATGACCCTCTACGCCGACGCCCTGAGTATCGTGTCCAACCGTATGGACCAGATCCCTTCGAAGGATTCCATGCCGGGTTCGCTCTACTCCGACCTTGCCAAGATTTATGAAAAGGCCGTGCAGTTGCCTTCCGGCGGCTCCATCACCATCATAGCCGTGACCACACTGAACGACGGAGACATCACCCACGCCATCCCCGACAACACGGGATACATCACCGAGGGACAGCTGTTCCTGCGTGCTGACTCCGACTCCGGCAAGGTCATAGTCGATCCTTTCCGTTCCCTCTCCAGGCTCAAACAGCTGGTCCAGGGCAAGAAGACCCGCGAGGACCACAGCCAGGTGATGAACGCCGGCGTGCGTCTGTATGCCGACGCCCAGAACGCCAAGACCAAGCTCGAGAACGGTTTCGACCTCTCGGACTACGACCACAGGTGCCTGGACTACGCCAAGGAATACGCCACGAGGCTCCTCAGCATCGATGTCAACATCAAGATCGACGAGATGCTCAACACCGCATGGGAGCTGTTCTCCAAATATTTCTCACCGGCCGAAACCGGTATCAAACAGACACTGATAGACAAATACTGGGTAAGATAACAGGATGGCAATCAAGTTCCAATACAACAAGACTTCCCTGACGAACATAGGCAAGCAGCTGAAAGTCCGTCAGAATGCCCTTCCTACCCTGAAGAACAAGGAGTCGGCCCTCAGGCTCAGCGTCATCGCTGCCAAGGCTGAGGCCGCAAGGTTCTCCGCCGAGCTCGAAGCCAAGCTCAACGAATACGACTACCTGGCCGCCCTGTGGAACGAATTCGAGCCCGGTCTGATCAGCATAAAGGACGTGGAGTGCAGGCAGGTCAAGGTGGCCGGCGTCGACACTCCCCAGCTGTTCGACATCATCTACGAGATCAAGCCTTTCAATGCTTTCGTCAAGCCCGCATGGTACGCCGACGGAGTGCAGATACTCAAGGACCTCACCCGCCTGGGCATTTCGTCCGAGATAGCCGAGGAGAAGAAGAGCATCCTGGAGTACAACCGCCGCAAGACCACCCAGAAGGTGAACCTGTACGAGAAAGTGCAGATTCCGGGCTACAAAGAAGCCATACGCAAGATCAAGCGCTATATGGAAGATGAGGAGAACCTGAGCAAAGCTTCGTCCAAGATAGTCAAGACCAGGCACGCCGCCGAAGAAGAAGAGGAGGAAACGCTATGATAGAGAAAATGACCAGATATTCCTTCATCGTCTATTCCGGCGACAGGGAAGAGTTCCTGAATACCATCCAGGAGCAGGGAGTGATCGATATCAAGCGGTCCGAAAAGGCCGTGGACGAGAAATCGGTCCAGATGTTCCAGCGCATCGCGGCGGCGAGGGAAGACATGGAGACCATACGCAAAGGTGTAGACGCCCACCTGATAGCCCTGCGCACCGAAGAGAAGGCGCTCGAGGACAGGCTGGAGCAGACCATCCCCTGGGGCAATTTCGAAAAAGACAAGATCGAAGCCCTCGCGGACCATGGGATCAACCTCCATTTCTACTGCGTGCCCGCCAAGTCTTTCAAGAAGGAATGGCCGGAGGAGTATCCTCTGGAAGTGGTCAGCGATACCGGCAGCCATGTGTATTTCGTCACCGCCGGCGAATGCGACATCCCTGCGAAGGAGATCCCCATGCCTTCGGCCAACGCCGACGAGCTGCAGGTGATGCTGGATGCCAAACGCAATGAGATCGACCGGTACGCCGCTTCGCTCGAGGCCCGCAAGTCCGAATTGCCGCGGCTCGAAGCACTGGTAAAGGATACCATTTCCGAGCTGAACGTCTACCTGGCCGGAGTGACCGGGGAAGACGCCGCGGAAGGCAGCATCTGCGTATTTGAAGGCTATGCCCCCGAGGCCGACAAGGAAAGGCTCTGCGCCGTATTCGACGGCATGGACATATACTACGAGGCGCATGACGCCACCCTCGAGGACAATCCTCCCATCAAGCTCCGCAACAGCCGTTTCGCCGGTCTGTTCGAGAGCATCACGAGGATGTACGGCATGCCCGTCTATGACGAGTTCGACCCGACTCCCCTGCTGGCCATATTCTTCCTGCTGTTCTTCGCGATGTGCATGGGAGACGCCGGCTACGGCATCCTGCTGGTCCTCATAGGCTGGGGCATAAGCAAGGGCAAGCTGAAGATAGCCATGTTCGAGGGGCTCGGTCCCATCATCATGGTGCTGGGAGTGGCGACTTTCGTGGTCGGCCTGGTGCTCGGCACATTCTTCGGCATCGACTTGTACCAGGCGACCTGGGTACCCGACGCCATGAAATCGTTCATGGTGAGAGGCAAGGTCGCGGGCTATGACGCCCAGATGGTGATGGCCCTGGGAGTGGGTGTGCTGCACATCTGCCTGGCCATGATCTTCAAGGCAGTGTATGCGGTGCGCCGCAACGGTTTCGCCAATTCGCTTTCGACCTGCGGGTGGACCCTGCTCATAGTGGGAGGTGTGCTGGTGGCGGCTGCTGCCCTGCTCAAATTCATCCCTTCGGAATCGATCAAATGGGTGGTGATAGCGATCGGCGCCATTTCCGCCCTCGGCATATTCATCTTCAACAAACCCGGACGCAATCCCCTGCTCAACGTGGGCGCGGGACTGTGGGACACCTACCAGATGGCCACGGGTCTGCTCGGAGACGTGCTCAGCTACATCCGTCTGTACGCCCTCGGACTTGCCGGCGGACTGCTCGGCGCAGCATTCAACACCCTTGCCCTGATGGTCAGGGGTGACTCCCCCACCTGGCAGTGGCTGCCATTCGTACTGGTGCTGCTGATAGGGCACACGCTCAACCTGCTCATGTCCTGCCTCGGTGCATTCGTGCATCCCCTGCGTCTCAACTTCGTGGAGTTCTTCAAGAACAGCGGCTACGAGGGCAAGGGACTGCGTTACAATCCGTTAAAGAAATAACAACAAAATAAACAGAAACAGCAATGATCAATGAAGTTTTAGGTTATCTCGGACTGGGCCTCATGCTGGGCCTGTCGGGAGTAGGTTCCTCCATCGGAACGACCATCGCCGGCAACGCCGCCGAAGGTGCACTCAAGAAAAACCCTGAGAAGTCATCCAGCTACATGATCCTGTCGGCTCTGCCGGCTACCCAGGGTCTGTACGGTTTCGTGGCATTCCTGATGTGGGTCGGCCGCGATTTCGCCACCCAGGGTCCCCTCATGTTCGGTGTGGGTATAAGCGTCGGCCTCGTGTGCCTGATGTCAGCCATACGCCAGGGTCAGGTCTGCGCCAACGGTATCATCGGTATCAGCCAGGGACATGATGTCCAGACAAATACGATGATCTACGCCGCTCTTCCTGAATTCTACGCCATCCTCGCCCTCGTAGGAGCCCTGATGGCATAGGGACTACTTCGGAATAGGGATTTTAATTTTCATTCCCGGCCGGAGCTTGGAACTCGAGATTCCATTGTAATCCATGATGTTCTGGGCGCTGATGCCGGGATAATTCTTTGCTATAGTGTAGAAGCTGTCACCGTTCTTGACCGTGTAGGTGCTGTAGCCGGAATACTGGGAAGAAGTCTTGTCCGGGGTGACATTGGAGGTCGTGGTGGTCTTCTTGGCCGTCGACGAAGAAGTGGAAGACGATGTGGTCTTGGTGGCGGTGGTCGCTACGGGACCGGCGCCGTTGTGATAGATATAGAGTATCTGTCCGACGCGGATGTTGTTGCTGCGGAGATTGTTCCAGCGCTTGATCTGGTTGACGGTCACATGGTAGCGGGTGGCGATGCGGCCCAGGTAGTCGCCGCTCTTGACACGGTAGGCGGTACGGGTCTCTCCCCCGCTGACCTGGACATTGCGTATGATCTGGGGATTGAGCAGGGTGTCGGCCTTGTAGGCGTAGAGCGAATCGATGGGGACATCCATGAAGGCGTTGGTCCAGTTGTAGGGCACCCTGAGTATGCAGGGGGCCTGGTTGCCGGGGATGATGTCGTGCAGATACTGGGGATTGAGGGTCTTGAGGTCATCCATGGGCACGCCGACCAGCTCGTTGATCTGCTTGAAATGCAGGTTCTTGTTGATTTCGAAGGTGTCCACAGCCACGGGTACGGGGGAATCCCCGTCAGGGACTATGCCGCATTCCTTGTAATATGTCATGGCATACATGGCTCCGACGAAGGCGGGCACGTAGCCGCGGGTCTCCCTGGGGAGGTAGGGATAGATGGACCAGAAGTCCCTCTTGCCGGCGCGGCGTATGGCTTTGTTGACATTGCCAGTGCCGCAGTTGTAGGCGCTGATGGCGAGGTTCCAGTCACCGAAGACCTGGTAGGCGTCCAGCAGGTACCTGGCGGCCGCGTCCACAGCCTTCTCCACATCCAGCCTCTCATCTATGAAAGAGTCTATCTTGAGGCCGTAGAGCTTGGCCGTGGTGTACATGAACTGCCACATGCCCTTGGCTCCGGCACGCGAGGTGGCGACGGGATTGAGCATGGACTCTATCACAGCCATATATTTGAGCTCCAGAGGCATGTCGTAGCGGGCGAAGGTCTCTTCGAAGATGGGCATGTAGTAATTGCTCTGGGCGAGCACCCTTCCCATCTGCTTTTTCATCTTTTCCGAGTACAGGACTATGTAGTTCTTGACAGTGGCGTTGAAGGGCACGGAAATGTAGGAATTCATGGCCGTGATGCGCCTCAGGAGTTCTTCGTCCGAGAGGGACGAGGTGAAGGCCACGGAGTCCATGTCGTACTCCACGTCCTCGACATAGTCGGTGAAGCGCCTGTTTTCATACCAGGCGTTCAGGAGGCTGTCGGTGATCTCCACGGTGTATTCGACAATGGTGGAGTCGGTGCCGTCCACGGCGTCGAATCCTCCGTTGCCGTTCATGAAGACTTCCTCCTCTTCGATGCGCTCCATCTCCAGGCTGTCTAGCACGGCCATCAGCGAATCCACCTGGAACTGCAGGCGGGTGTTCTCTTCTGTGAGGGCCTTCAGACGGGCCTGGGTGTTGAATATACTTTGCGCCTGTGCTCCGACGGCCAGGCTGAGAACTGCCAATAAAACTGCTAATCTTTTCATGCTCAGAATCTGAAGCCGACGGAAAGGCCGACGGCGTGGGTTGTAGGAGGTGCGAATGCGAACTGGGTGTCAGGTGCTATGACGGTGGGTGAAACCTTCAGTGAGAGGTCGTCCGACATCTCGAAGCCATGCATGTAGCTGAACACGTTGGCGTCGATCACCTGCAGGAGGTAGAATGCGAACAAGGCCAGTACCGAATAGTCCCTGTAGCGTCTGTACACGTCCCTGTAATAAAGGGCTGTCTCGGCGGGGATGGGACCGGTATAGTGGTCGGAAGTGGTGGCTTCCAGATAGATGCGACGGTATCTTTCGTAGTTGGTCTTGTTGTTGAGATAGAAGTGGACCGAACCTATCATGCCGCCGATATAGATGGGCACCTTCCAGAATTCGTGGTTGTAAGCCTGTCCGAGGCCGGGCACCAGTATGGAGTAGATGGTGGCCCTTCCGGGATGGGGATAATACCGGGGCTTGTACGAGATGGTGCCGTCCATCAGGGAGGCCCAGTAGGCAAGCCCGGCACCGGCGAAACAGAGGGTGCTGAGGGTCTTGTTGCGGGTGTCCGTGCTCAAGGGGTCGGCCTCCATCTGGCCCTGGTACAATTTGTTGAAATGTATGCCCCCGTAGATACCCGCGGCGATGCCGCCGTAGAATATGGGGAGTTTCCAGTAGTCTTTGTTGTAGATCTGGCAGCCGCCGACGAAGACCATGGAGCCTCCGAACATGGTGCCTATCTTGAGTTCGTTCTGGTGCGCAAGGCCGCCGAAATACTCTTTGAGGGAGAAGAGTTTGTCGGTGGTGTCGTTGGGGTCGGAAGGATCGCTGTTGTAGCTCTGGGAGAATGCCTCACTGCGGAACTGCGCCCTCAGGACCTGCCCCGGGAGCAGGAACAGAAGGACCGGCAGCAATATGCAGGCTATACGACGCATCCTACTCACCGGCTTTCTCCAAAAGATCCATGAAAGCACGGAGCTCGGCGTCCGAAGAGAAACGGACGGTCATGGTACCGCTGCCGCGGCCCGTGCGGGTGAAATTGACTCCCTTGGGGAAATACTTCCCCACCCTGTCGGCCCAGCGGCCGTATTCCTCGGGAAGAGGTGCCTTGGCGGACTTGCCCTGGGCGGGCTTCAGCAGGCTGCGGACCTTGTCTTCTAGCTGGCGCACGGAAAGGCCGCCGGAGACCGCCAGGTCGCAGAGCTTCTCCTGGAGCTCGGGGTCGTCCACGCCGAGTATGACCTTGGCATGGCCGACGCTCAGGGCACCGGTCTTGAGGTCGTGCTGCACTTTGGCGGGGAGTTTCAGAAGCCTCAGGCTGTTGGTCACCGAAGTGCGTTTCTTGCCGAGGCGGTAGGACATCTGCTCCTGGGTGAGGGAACATTCGTCTATGAGACGCTGGTAGCTGAGGGCCACTTCTATGGGATCCAGGTCTTCCCTCTGGATGTTCTCGACTATAGCCATCTCGAGCATCCCCACGTCGCCGGTGTCGCGAACGAATGCGGGAACCATGGACATCCCGGCCATGCGGCAGGCCCGGAAACGGCGCTCTCCGCTGATGATCTGGTACTGGGTCTCGGAGATCTTGCGCACCGTGATGGGCTGTATCAGGCCGAGGGTCTTGATGGATGCGGCGAGTTCCTTGAGGGACTCCTCGCTGAAAGTCTGGCGGGGCTGGAAGGGATTGGGCTCCACCATGTCCACGGGGATGCGGAGCACGTCCGACGTGTTCTGACGGGGGCGGGCGCCCGCTATTTCCTTATTGACATATCCTACGGGCTTGCGGAACTCGTCGGCGCTGGGGACTTCTCCCAGGAGCGCGCTGAGGCCTTTGCCCAATCCGCGTGGTTCTCTGCTCATCTGCTAGCTACGGTTTTCAGTTTTGTTGCGCTCGAGCAGCTCGCGGGCGAGATTGAGGTAATTCGCCGAACCGTTGCTCATCACGTCGTACAGGATGATAGGCTTGCCATGGGACGGAGCCTCGCTGAGGCGGATGTTGCGCTGGATGATGGTACGGAAGACCATATCCTTGAAATGCTCGCGCAACTCCCCTACCACCTGGGTGTGGACCCTGGTGCGGCCGTCGAACATGGTGACCACGAAACCTTCGATGTCGAGGGATGGATTCGTGCTGCCCTGGACTATCCTGATGGTCTGCAGGAGCTTGCCCAGACCTTCGAGGGCGAAGAACTCGGGCTGCACGGGGATCATGACCGAATCCGCTGCGGTGAGGGTGTTGACAGTGATCAGGCCCAGCGACGGGGAGCAGTCGATGATGATGAAGTCGTACTCGTCCCGGATGGGGGCGAGGGCGTTTCGGAGGACGGACTCACGGTCCTGGAAATCGAGCATCTCTATCTCCGCACCCACCAGGTTGATGTGGGAAGGGATCATGTGCAGATTGGCAATCTCGGTCTGGATCAGGGCGTCGCGGACGTCGATCTTACCTATCATCACCTCGTAGAGGGTGCGTTTCTGATCATCCTCGGGGGAGAAATTCAGGCCGGAAGTGGTATTGGCCTGGGGGTCCGCGTCGATCACGAGGACTTTCTTCTCCAGGACGGCCAGGGAGGCCGCCAGATTTATAGCTGTGGTGGTCTTTCCGACCCCTCCTTTCTGATTGGCAATCGCTATGACTTTACCCATTTTCTCAAAAGTTTCGATAAATGCAAAATTAATAAAAAAATAGTACATTTGCGATATGGCTGAAACCAAATCTGAATGGTTCATCATAGTGAACCCGCACGCAGGTTCGGGCAAGACTATTTCTGAATGGTCTGTGGCCCAGAAGTATCTGGATTCCACAGGTTCAGCCTACCGGGCCGTCCTCACCAACCACAAATCCCACGCCACCGCCCTGGCCTTCTCCGCCGCAGCTGAAGGCTACCGGAGGATCATGGCCGTGGGCGGCGACGGCACTTTCCACGAAATCTACAGCGGCATACTACGCTGGTGCACCGAGAGCGGCACCGACCCCCGCGAATTCTGCGCAGGCGTCTTCCCCATAGGCTCCGGCAACGATTGGATCAAGAGCGTCGGCATCCCCCACGATCACAAGCAGGTCTGCGACCTGATGCTGTCAGAGTCCTTCCGGGAGCAGGACGTGATAGGCGTCAGTTGCTCGGACGGGACCACCTACATGGCCAACATAGGCGGCATAGGCTTCGACTCGCGCGTGTGCGAGAGGGTGAACCGCCTCAAGGAAGCCGGACGGCGCAGCAAACTGATCTACCTGAACGCCCTGCTGTACACCATACGCGGCATGAAATCGATGAATGTCCAGATCCTCGCCGACGGAGAGGAAGTGTTCACGGGAGAGTGTCTGTCAGTGGCCCTCGGGAACGGCCGGTACAGCGGCGGCGGCATGCTCCAGGTCCCCATCGCCCGCATCGACGACGGCCTCCTGGACGTGATGATAGTCCCGAAACAGAAAATCGGATCCATACTCAAATGCCTCCCTAAGCTGTTCTCCGGAGATCTGAACGAGTCCCCCCAGGTACGCTATCTCCGCTGCAAGCATTTCCAGATGCTGCCTCTCGACTCCGCCAGCACCGAGATTTTCGAAGTGGACGGAGAGATAGAGGGTCGCCTGCCCATCAGCGTCGATGTGACCGGAGAGCGCATCAACGTCCTCGCCACACCACAGAAAGCTTGACATCCAACCGCGAAGCCTTCACCCCGCCCTCGTAGAGGACCGGGGCTACCGTAAGGTAGAACGGCTTCCAGTAGGCATAGAGGGACGCCGACAGCCCCCTGCCGTAGCAGGCGGGGACGCTGAATTCCCCTGGCGCATCCCTCTGGTACGCATATATCCTGTCTTCCCAATACTGCACGTCGAAGGCCGTCAGGCGCAGCCACGCCCCGGCCCTGTCCGTCTTCCACCCGGCTTCGGCATAGACCAGGAAGCCCCAGCCCCTGCTGTGCAGCACATTGGCCCTAAGGCCGGCGCGCCAGGGCCCCAGGGTCCCTGCGAGGTCAGTGCGCAGATCGATGCGCCAGGGCCAGCTTTCTTCCGGGCGCCAGCGGACGCTCCCCCGGAAGGAAAGGTCCAGGCAGCGGCCCTCCTGACCGAAGCGGGGAGAGAGTTTCAGTATGGTGCGCAGATGCGTCGTCCCAGCCGAGGGGTGGCGGGCGGCATCCATGGTGAGTTCAGCCCAGGACCAGCTGCCCGCCAGGCTCACCCCCGCCTCATCCCTGGCCTTGGTGCCGGATCGCAGTGGCGAGGCCGTCTCGCAGTGATACCCGTCGGGATAATATCTTGCGGCAATGCCGACGCGGGCCCCGTAGGCGGGCACCCAGTCCGCTCCGAGCAGCGCCGCTCCCACCCCAGAGCCGAAATCCCAGGCGGCCTCCCCGAAAAGGGCCACCCCTCCCGGGGAATATTTGAAATCTGCCGAAACCATGGGGACCCCGGCATTGGCAAGGGCGGTGAGCGAAGCGGAGAGGCGGCGCCCGTAGAAGGCGGCATTGCCCCCGAAGAGGCCAGGGACGCTCCAGAATCCGGAAAGGGTCAAGCCCTTGAGTTCCAGCTCGAAAGCGGCGCCCCGCCGGCGCATGGCAGGAGAGAAGGATGCAGAGGTGGTGATGCCGGCGGGGTTTCGGGAAATCGCGGAGCCGGAAGGCACCCCGCTCAGGGCGAAGCCGCTCCACAGCAGCAGCCCCTGCCCGAAACGGGTGTTGTAATCCCCTGCGAAAAGGCTCAGCGGCCCGGCCCGGAAAGAGGCGGCGAAAGTCGGGGCCGAGGACAATGTCAGGGTGGCCCTGTCCTTCCATTGTCCCTGCCAGACGGCCTTGCCCGACCAGGAAGGAAGCTCCCCTTCCTCCAGCCTCACTCCTCCGCGGGCGCGCAGGGTCTGGCTGAAATTCCGGGGCTTCTGCGCCCCCGGAGGGCTGTCGGAGACCAGGAGGACGAAAGGCTCGAGCGCATGCGCCAAATCGGCTGAAAACCCGTCTATCAGGGACAATTCGAGCATCGACCGGACCGGTCCCGTCTCCTCCCGGTACTCCAGGAGCGATGCCGCCTGGAAAGCGCTGAAAAGTCCGGTGGAAAGGAGCCTGCGGCGGGAAGCCGTGTTGATGTCCACCGGGTGGTCGGCCAGATGCTCGAACCTCTCCACCACCTCCTCGGAGAGTTCCTCCTCGGAAGTGGCTCCGGTGAGATAGAGTATGCGGGGCATGAGGTCCCCGCCCAGGAAGAGCAATGTCAGCAGTATCAGCGTTTTCATGCCGCCAAAATACTGAGCCGCCGACGAAAAAAAGCAAAGAAAAATGCATGATGCATAAATCTTTGCGAAGAAATGTCTTTTTTTTAGTAATTTAGAGGATTGAAAACCGTCGATATGGAAAAAATTCAACTTCACGACAAAGTATTCCGCCACTTCATCTCCAATGAAGAGCTGGAGAAGGCCATAGACCAGGTGGCCGCACGCATAAACGAAGACTATGCAGACTCTCCCACCCCGCCCGTATTCCTCTGTGTGCTGAACGGTGCCATCATGTTCACCGCAGCCATGATGAAACGGGTGAATTTCCCCGCCAAGGTGGTCTCCATCAAGATGTCCTCCTACACCGGGACCAAATCCACCGGCACAGTGCTCAATGTCATGGGCCTCACCGGATCGGTCAAGGGAGAGAGAGTCATCATCTTCGAGGATGTGGTCGACACGGGCAACACCATCGTCGCCCTGAAGGAGATGCTCCTGGACAAGGGAGCGGCCGACGTGAGGATCTGCACCATGCTGTTCAAGCCGGACGTCTATTCCAAGGACGAGAAGATAGACTACGTGGGCAAGTCCATCCCCAACGACTTCATAGTCGGCTACGGCC
Source organism: Bacteroidales bacterium (assembly GCA_017455065.1). Classification (GTDB taxonomy): domain Bacteria; phylum Bacteroidota; class Bacteroidia; order Bacteroidales; family UBA932; genus Cryptobacteroides. The sequence continues at coordinate 33,456 of JAFTBU010000013.1, read as the reverse complement.
TCGACTACGATGAGCTGGGACGCAATCTCAAGGATATTTATGTTTTAGACAAATGAAATACTACATCTTGTTCGGCCCTCCGGGAGCCGGAAAAGGCACTCACGCAGGAGCCATCTCGGAAAAGTACAATCTCAAGCACATCTCCACCGGAGAGCTTCTCCGCGCCGAAATAGCGGCCGGCACCGAGCTCGGCCTCAAGGCCAAGGAGCTCATCACCGCCGGAGCCCTCGTCCCTGACGCAGTGGTCGAAGGCATGATCGAGTCGGCGTTCGACACCCTCAAGGGTTTCGACGGATTCCTCCTGGACGGTTTCCCCAGGACTCTCGGACAGGCCGAGGACCTGGACAAGATCCTCGCCAAGAGGGGTGAAGAGGTCACCGCGGTGATCAGCATCATGATCCCCGACGACCTGATCCGCGAGAGGATAGCCCACAGGGCAGCCATCGAAGGCCGCGCCGACGACGCTTCCGAAGCCACCATCACCAACAGGATCAAGACTTACCACGCACAGACCGAGCCTCTCATCGAGTACTACAAGAAGGCCGGCAAGTACCACGAGGTCGCCGGATGGCCCGGCACCATCGAGGAGAACCGTGCGAGAGTCCTCGCCATGGTGGACAGCATCCAGTAGAAATCTTTCAGTACAGACCCCGGTTCAACCGCCGTAGCTGTGCATTCCTCCCAGGACCAGGTTCACACCGAAATAGGTGATGAGCACTGTCAGTATCGCGAGGATTGTGTAGATATGGAAGTTCCGGGGTTTGCTGATTATTTTCAGCGAGTCCCCGTGCAGGGCGACCGAATACACCAGCAGGGTCACCAGAGCCCAGGTTTCCTTGGGATCCCAGGCCCAGTAATTACCCCAGGATATATTGGCCCAGACCGCCCCGATGAAGGTTCCGAAAGTGATGAGGAACACTGCGGGGTAAAGGATCACCGTGCTCACGTCCTTCAGGGTGGCGGATATCTTCTCGGGGACCAGCAGTCCCATCACTCCGTTCAGGGCCACCAGGCCGAAGAGCGTGTATGACATCATCATACTCAGCACGTGGATGGACAGCAGCGGGCTGTTCAGCACGGGCATGAGGTTGGTTATCGTGGGATTGGAACGCGAGGCGATGAGCATGGTGAAACCTGCCAGGATGAAGCCCAGGGGCTGGATCAGGGGGAATTTCCGGTACAGGGCGAGCATCATGACACAGCTGAGCCAGGCAGTGAGCATCATCACGCTGTAGCTGCCGGCGAAAGGTCCGTTTCCGCTCACCACCCAGCGCAGGGCGATGACCAGGGTCAGATACAGCAGGAGCACTCCCGCAAGCACTGCGCAGGCGTTCTGCAGCCCTTTCGGGACCTTCTTCTCCTGGGTCATCATGATGCAGGAGAATATGAAAAGGCAGATGCCCAGGGTGAGGGAGACCATGAACGGCACCATGGGACGGGCAATGGAATCGTAGATCTGCTGCACGGAGGATACGCCATCAGGGGTGGCAGCGTGGGCCGTGCCCGGCAGCAGGAAGGCCGCCAGCAGCACCAATGCCGTGGAAAGGCGCTTCAGGGCCCGTCTGAAAGCCGTATCCTTCTGGAAGAAGAATCCTATCATGCAAAGGGCCAGGAGCAGGTAGCCGGCATAGGTGATGCCGTTGCCCCAGGGATCATGGCTGACGGCGAGTATGCTGCCCTGCAGGTCCTCGTCGTAATCGGCCTGGTACAGCCGGTATCCGCTGATCTTCGCTATATTGTTCATGGAGATGGTGCAAGCTTCTCCATCCACCCTCACTTCGGAGCGGAAATCCGAAGGGGCGTGGGTCCCGGGATAATATTCGATGGCAAATTCATCCAGGGTGATGTCGAAAGGAAGGTCCATCGTACCGCCCGAGTCGTCCTCGTAGGAAGAGACGGTCTCCCCCGCCCTGAGGTGCAGCACGCCTGTGCGCGCCGTCAGATGGGTGACGAGGGCACCGACAAGCATTAGGGACAGGGCGATGTGTATGCCCATCGTGGCCGGTGCCTTCCAGGTTTTCACGGAAAACAGGTAAGCCAGGCTGCAGATGGCAGTGACCGCCCAAAGGGCGATGAAAACGGGATTGTGGTAGAAATACCTGAGGGCAAAGTCAGTACCTTTGAACTTTTCGACAAAGGTAGCAGCCATCATCATCACGACGACGGCTGCCAATGCTGAAAAAGAAATGAATTTGAATGATCTTTGTCTCATATGGAATCGACGAATTTGATTACGGCGTCCCTTTCCTCCTTGCTCAGCTTGGAGAATTTCTCCGCGCTGGAGAAAGCGTCGCTCTGCTTGCTGAACCCATGCCACATGATAGCCTCGAGGGTGTTGCGGGCACGGCAGTCGTGAAGCCTGTCGGCTGCACCGGTGTTGGTCTGTGAGAGTCCGCGGCCCCAGAGAGGGGTGGTGCGGCACCAGGTGCCATGGATGTCATTGGCCATGTAGAGCCTGTGCTGTATGAAGTCGGAATAAGGGTAAATCGTCTGATGGGCGTAACGAGGCAGGGGTTTGCCTTCGTTCATCGCAGGTGACCAGTAGTTGTCGTCCCCGGTCTCCCACTTGGGCCTGTGGCAGCTGGCGCAGCCTAACTTGTTGAAGAGGTCCTTGCCCTTCTGGACGGATTCGTCCTGGAGGTTGCGGGCACGCGGGATGGCGAGTCCCCTGTGCCATACCATGAAGGAGTAGAACTCATCGGCGCTCATCTCCGGCTCAGCGTTGCGGTAGGGATTGTCAAACTGGTTGGTGCCGGGGCTGAGCAGGGCGTACACCGCCTCGCTGATCTCCTCGTCGGTGACGGTGCCGTTGCCATCGACATCGATATAGTATTCGGAGGCATTGCCTTCCGCCTTGATCCTGGCGATCACGCTTTCATTCTCGGACATCGCCTTGGCCCATGCCGCGGTGGTGTATAGGAAGGGGCGGTCGGGGCGGCTGACATTGGTGATGTTCCAGATGGCATTGGCGCCGGCTCCGTCCTGCAGGGTGCCGCGGGTCATGGCATAGGTGAACTTCTTGAGAAGCTTGCCGTCCATGTAGGCATCCCTTTCATAGTATTTGCCGTTGGCGTCGTAGCCGGCTCCGTACTCGCCGCGCTGCCAGTTGTGGTAGTAGGCGCTGGAGGCGAAATCGTTGGCGGCCTTATCCCAGAAAGCGGGGTTGAGCTCCACGTAGGGGGCTTCGGCCCTGTACTGCTCACGGATGTCATCCTGGTCGAGGGCATCGATGATGCCGGAGCCTATGACACCAATGGTGGATTCGAGGCGGTAGCCTATCGTGGCGCCCTTGGCGGCTGCGGTCTGGTGAGGGGTAGGGTCGGTGTTGAAGGCGCTCTCGGGGATGGTGACTTCAGGGTAGATCAGCGAATACTTCTCGCCGTCGGCGAATTGCATCGGGAGTCCGGAAGGCATGGAGGTCACGTCGTGCCAGACTATGGAAATCTTGCTCTCATCGATGGGAGGCAGGAAGGGGTCGTTGGCCATGGTCTGGGGCATGCCGGTGACTTCGGCCACATAGGGACCGTCGTTGGTCTGGTCGGTGCCGTAGGGGTTGTTGGCGGCGCCGGTGGCCTGGTACACCACGAGGAGGTAGCCGTTGCCTGCGGAGCGGGAGGTGTTGGCCTCATAGACGGTCTGGCGTTTGCCGTGGCCGTAGCCGGGATGGCAGTCGAGGCAGGATTTGCGCACCGCTGCGGGGCCGAGGCCCTTGAAGGGGGGTGTGGCAATGGTGAAATTCCTCTCGAAGAAGAATTCGCCGTGGTTGAACTCGGAGATGAGGCCCTGCGCGTTGACCGCGGGGGATTCATCCTCGTAGCAGCCGGCGAGGACATTGTCAGTCGTGCCGAGCTCGCCTCCGGGGTACCACTCGGAAGCTTCGAAATTACCGACTGCTTTGCCTATATAATTGCTTTCTCCCTTGGAGGGGGCGGGCACGGGTTTCTCATTGCAGGCGCCGAGGATCAGAAGGGACCCGGTTGCGAGTATGGTTAAAGTCTTGATTTTCATTGAGTTCAGAGTATATGGCAAGTTCGTTTAGTCCGCAATGGCAGCAGCGGCCTCTTCGAGGGCGTCGTTGAGTACGCTGATGGCGTCGATGGCAGTTCCCACATAGGCTGCGCTGGGGTTGTCGACGAATGCGACCCCGGAGGCAAGGCAGGCGTCGAGAGCTTTCAGGGCGCCGGCGAGGGCGGAGGACAATTTGGCAGCATGTCCCGGGTGGTTTGCAGTCAGGAAGGTCTGGAAGGAATCCTCAGCGGCGGTGTTGGCGCCGTAGGAACCGTAGAGGCTGTACTGGATGGAGAGGATGTTGTCCTTGAAATCCGCGAATGATTTCTTGCTGTAGGGGCTTTCGATGTAGCTCACGTCCTCTCCGGAATAGGCCTGGCCCATCTTGGTGGAGAAGACTTCATTGGCAATGTTGGCGCAGCCGGCGTCGAGCACGGTCTTGGCTACCTCCTGCCAGCTGGCATAGGTGCTGCCGGCGGCGGAGGCGGCGAGGAAGTTCTCACCGTAGGTGCGGTCGGTGCCGTTGACGGTGCAGTTCATCTCGAGTTCCTCCACGACATCCTTCTGGGCCTGGGGGGCCTTGGGGTTCCAGGATACGTTCAGCTGATAGAGGTGGTTGCGGAGGTCTTCCGCCACTGCGGCGGCGAAGATGATCTCCTGCTCGCCGGTGACACCGGTTCCCACGAACTCGGGAGCGGTCTCCTCGGCCTTGAAGTCGGCCACCTTGCGGTTGGCTCCGTCGCGGAAGAGGATGAACTCGATGCCGTGGAAGCCGAGGGCGGAGGCTCCGACCTCATCGATGGCACCTGCACCTTCCTTGTCCAGGTCGGCTACAGTAGCGGTATTGCGGAGGTTGTTGGCCAGTCTCGTAGGGTCGAGGGGCCAGGAGTCGATATGGGGGTCGATGCTGAAATCAGTGGCGGCTCCGTAGAGGAAGGCTTCGGAGGCCTCCCAGTAGGAACGGGCTGAAAGGAAATCGGCGCAGGCCTTGTCTATCGCGGCCTGGGAAAGTTTGCCTATGCCGCCTTGTTTCATGGCCAGGAGGTCCTGGTAGAGATTGTTGCCGGCAGTGGCAAGTGAACCGTAGGTGGCATAGACCACATTTTCAATATACTTTTCGGAAGCGGTCTTGATGGACTGCTCGTAGGCGGTCAGGGCGTTGGGATCGGTGTTCTCTTTATTACAAGAGACCAGGGCTACAGCCGCTGCCGCGGCCAGTGTGATTGTCACAAAAAACTTTTTCATCGTTATAAGTGTTTTAGTATTAATAATAATCTAATGTTTGAAGAATCCCATGTAGGCGATGCCGATGGAGACGGAAGGCTCGTTGTTGTACTCGCTCCTCAGGAAACGGTGGGAGTACTCGCACTTGACGGCTATCTCCGGGATGGGGAACCAGTTCAGGCCTGCTGCCACACGGACCCTTTCCGTGTAGGTGGCACTCTGCTGGTTGGGTGCGGGGATGTAGGAGTTGTAGGCTTCGCCGCGGGCGAAGACATAGAGTTTCTGCTCTTTGTCACGGGGCTGGAACCAGGGCAGGATGTCGTAGCCTGCCTCCAGGCCGAATGCATAGGCGGCGCTGCCGACGGGTTCCTTGGAATAAGGGGAATCGTTGGCGGCGCGTATGGCCTTGGCCTTGCTGATGGCTGCGCAGTCACTGAGCGTGGCATAGTCGGCATTGCCCCTGACGGTGAGGCGCTGCCCCTTGTACACGAAGTCGAAGGCACCGATCATCACCCTGCCCTTGACATCGTTGTAGACGAGTCCCGCGCCTCGGAGGTCGTTGGGATAGGTGTTGTGCATGGAGTTGCCGTACCAGCCGCTCAGCGAGAGGCGGAGGTTGCGGATGGAGGTATTGTCAATCCTGGCGGCGAAGCCGTAGGTATTGGCCACCTTGAATTCATAGGGGGAACCGGCGCCTTTCTTGATGAAGTTGTCGGTATTGAACATGAAACCGTCGAGGCCGGCGACCATCAGGGCTTCGTAGCGCCATCCGCCCGACTGGCCCCAGAGGCTCACTCCGGTGTCGTGCCAGGTGGAGGGGAAGATGGTGTTTTCACCCTCGGGACGGTAGACGGTGAAGAAATTGAGGGGTTCGTGGGCATTGTTGAGGCCTCCCACGGGTACGATGATATGGCCGATGCGGAGGTTCAGCTCCGGCATGAAACTCTTCTGGATCCAGAACTGCTCTATCTCCACTTCCCCGCCCTTCTCTATCTCCTGCTCGAACTCTCCGGCTTCTTCATACTCGCGCTCTATGGCCGCGCCGGTACCGGTGTGCTCGAATTCGATCTCGGTCTGCATGGTCCAGCCTTTGCCGAAGTCATACCCGAGGTAGATGACGGCATGGGGGATGTCGAAACGGCCGTGGCCGGGTGCGGTTGCGTAGTTGGAGGGTTTGGCGTAGATGTAGGGGCTGTCGTTGTAGAAATTGCGGGTCAGTGCCACTTCACCGTAGCCGCCTACGGTCAGTCTTTGGAGGGGACGTTCCTGGGCCCCGGCATACACCACAGAGCCTGACAGAAGGGCCAGGACGCATAAAAAAGATAGATTCTTCATCTTTGACTTTCGTTTTTGCACCGCAAAAGTAAAAGTCTGAAGACGAAGAATCAATCACTAAAAATGGCTATTTTACTCTTCCTTGAAGTCCGCCTTGGTCACTCCGCACAGGGGGCATGCCCAGTCGTCGGGGAGGTCTTCAAAGGGGGTCCCGGGGTTGATGCCGGTCTCAGGATCACCCACTTCCGGATCGTAAACGTATCCGCATACAGTGCAAACGTACTTTTTCATAACTTGAAGGTTAAAGATTCATTTTCAAATATAAGAAAAAATAGACTAACTTTGTTTGCTGTTATCACACAATGACACTTAACTAAATAAATCTATTATGGAATACAGGATCGAATCCGATCTCATCGGTGAACTCAAAGTTCCCGCGGACGCCTACTACGGCGTGCAGACCCAGAGGGCTCTGGACAATTACAGGATTTCTACCACCAGGATGCGCGACTACCCCGAGTATGTCAACGCCATCGCCTATGTGAAGATGGCGGCGGCCGAGGCCAATGCGGAGCTGGGTGTGCTGGACAGGAAGATAGCCGATGCGATCGTGGCTGCCTGCCGTGAGATCACTTCCGGAAAACTTCACGACCAGTTCCCCGTCGATATGATGCAGGGCGGAGCCGGCACTTCAGTCAACATGAATGCCAATGAGGTCATCGCCAACCGTGCGCTCGAGCTGATGGGTCACAAGAAAGGCGAATACCAGTACTGCTCCCCCAACGACCATGTCAATTGCGCCCAGTCCACCAACGACGCCTACCCCACCGCGTTCCGCTACACTTTCGTGCGCATGAACAAGATACTCACCCAGTCCCTCCAGAATCTCATCGAGTCTTTCATCGCCAAGGGCAGTGAGTTCAAGGATGTGCTCAAGATGGGCCGTACCCAGCTCCAGGATGCCGTCCCCATGACTTCCGGACAGGAGTTCATGGCGTTCGCGCACAACCTCCAGGAGGAGATCTCCAATCTCGGGCGCAATGCCGTGCTGCTCAAGGAGATCAACATGGGCGGCACCGCCATCGGCACCGGCCTGAACGCAGTCCCCGGCTTCGCTGAGCTCTGCACCGCCAAATTGACCGAATTCACCGGCGACGAATTCTCCAAGGCCACCGACCTCGTGGAGGCCACCCCGGACACCGGCGCCTACGTGAGCTACTCGGCCGCCCTCAAGAGACTCGCCATCAAATTGTCAAAGATATGCAACGACCTCAGGCTCATGGCTTCCGGTCCTCGCTGCGGACTGCATGAGATCAACCTCCCCGCCATGGCTCCCGGCTCTTCCATCATGCCCGGCAAGGTCAATCCCGTCATCCCCGAGCTCACTAACCAGGTGTGCTTCAAGGTGATAGGCAACGACACCACCGTGGCTTTCGCCGCCGAGGCCGGCCAGCTCCAGCTCAATGTGATGGAGCCCGTCATCGCCCAGTCCATCCTGGAGAGCGTCACCTGGCTCATCAATGCCATGAACACCCTCAGGACCAAGTGTATCGACGGCATCACCGTAAACCGCGAGCACTGCTACGAGATGGTGAAGAACAGCATCGGCATCGTCACCGCTCTCAACCCCTACATCGGTTACAAGAACAGCACGAAGGTCGCCAAGGAAGCCCTGGCCACCGGCGGCTCCGTCTATGACATCGTCCTCGAAAAAGGCCTGATGACCAAAGAAAAACTCGACGAAGCCCTCGACCCCACCAAGATGCTCGGCGCCCACGAGTTGCTGAAGTAGGGTCCGGGGTAGTCAGGCAGATTCTGCCTGGCGGTTCCGGGCTGGAAGGCGGCTTCGGGCTGCAGGGCGGTTCCGGGCTATAGGGCGGCATCGGGCTGCATGGCAGTTCCGGGCTATAGAGCGGCATCGGGCTGCAGGGCTGCCGACATTGCCCCGAACTAGCAGAGACATCGCTTGACAGTTAAGCTGAATAGCATGCAGGTCCCTCACAGTGCGTGGGGGACCTGCTGTTTTTTCGGCCACAGGTACAGCGAATCGGCTTTCAGGCCTGGGATGCTGCCTGGGTGCGACCGGGGCGCATTCGGGAGGAGGCTGCCGCCGCAATATACGCCCTGCGGCGGCGATGGTTGCGGCACCACCGCCGCGGGACGGCGAGCCGCGGCGGTTACGGGCGGGCTGCGGCGAGCTAAGTTTAAGTGCTCTCCTCGCCCGCCCGTTGCTATTGGCTGCATCCCTGGGTTCACGAACATAAAAGGCGGTTTTCGTACGCGAACCCGGGGTCGCGGAGGGATTCAGTCGCAAAATCGGGCTTTTTTGCTACTGAAGGGTGGTCGGACCAGGGGGTTCGGTCGCAAAATCGGGCTTTTTTGCTACCGAAGGGTGGTCGGACCAGGGGGTTCGGTCGCAAAATCGGGCTTTTTTGCTACCGAAGAGTGGTCGGATCAGGGGGTTCGGTCGCGAAATCGGGCTTTTTTGCTACCGAAGGGTGGTCGGACCAGGGGGTTCAGTCGCAAAAACAGGCTTTATTGCTACCGAAGGGTGGGGTGCAGACCAGACGCCAGTGGTTGATCGGCGTCGCCGCCGCAATATACGCCCTGCGGCGGCGAGGGTTGCGGCACCACCGCCGCCCTTTTGAGGGGGCGCTGCCCCCTTGACCGCTCGCAAAGCTCGCTACCCCCGCGGCTCCTCGCTCCCGCACTTTGTCTGCGCCAAAGTGCCCGCATCGCCGGGCGCGCTAAGGCGCGCCAGCGCGGCGGTTACGGGCAGGCTGCAGGGAGCTCTGGGGAAAGGCTATCCTCGCCCGCCCGTTGCTATCGGCCGCATCCCTGGATTTACGAACAAAAAGGGCGGTTTTCGTACGCGAACCCAGGGTCGCGGAGGGGGTTCACGAACAAAAAAGGCGGTTTTCGTACGCGACCCCGGGGTCGCGGAGGGGATTCAGTCGCAAAAACAGGCTTATTTGCTACTGAAGGGTGGTCGGACCAGGGGGTTCGGTCGCGAAATCGGGCTTTTTTGCTACCGAAGGGTAGGTCAATGGGGCGGTGTGCGTCGCATAAAGTGGCGGGTGCCATGGGCGTGTTCGGGGCAGGCGAGTTCGGGACAGGCGGGGACGGGACCCGTGCCACCCTCGGCACCGTAAGAGGGGGGACCGTGAGCGAAGCGAACGGTGGGGTCGAGCGGAGCGAGACGGTCCCGTGCCCCGAGCTGCCCCGATACCGCCCGTAGGCCCGAGCTGCCCCGGCACCGGCAGAGAATGGCCCCGAGCTGCCCCGATACCGCCCGTAGGCCAGAGCTGACCCGATACCACCGAAGGGAAAAATGAAAAGAATCGTTATCTTTGTGCATTGACTAAGTGCAGTTCAAGCAAATGCCATGGCAGACAGCAACTTCATAGACTACGTAAAGATCTACTGCGCATCCGGACACGGAGGCGCGGGATCGACGCATCTCTACAGGGCCAAATACATCCCTAAGGGAGGCCCCGACGGCGGCGACGGCGGTCGCGGCGGGCACATCATACTCAGGTGCAACCCGCAGTTCTGGACCCTCATCCACCTGAAATACCGCAAGAACATCCACGCCGAAGACGGGGAGAAAGGCAGCGGCGGTCTGCGCAAAGGCAAGAACGGCCAGGATATCACGATAGATGTACCTGTTGGCACCGTGGTCAAGGACGCCGAAACCGACGAAGTGCTCTTCGAGATGGTGGAAGCCGGCGAGGAGCGCATCCTCTGCCGCGGCGGCAAGGGCGGTCTGGGCAATGACAATTTCAAGTCCCCCACCAACCAGACGCCGCGCTACGCCCAGCCCGGAGAGGAAGGCGAAGAGGGTGTCTTCATCCTGGAGCTCAAACTGCTCGCCGACGTCGGCCTGGTAGGCTTCCCCAATGCCGGAAAGTCCACCCTGCTGGCCAGCATCACCTCCGCCAAACCCAAGATCGCCGACTACGCCTTCACCACCCTGGAGCCCAACCTCGGCATCGTCCGCTACTACGACGACCGTTCGTTCGTGATGGCTGACATCCCCGGCATCATCGAAGGCGCCCACGAAGGCAAAGGCATAGGCACCCGCTTCCTCAGGCACATCGAGCGCAACTCGGTGCTGCTCTTCATGGTGAGCGTCGAAGAGGATGACATCGCAGCGGGCTACAAGACCCTGCTCGCCGAACTCAAGCAGTACAATCCCGAACTCCTCACCAAGAGACGTGTCCTTGCTGTCACCAAATGCGACATCATAGACGAAGAGATAGAGCGTGAACTGGAGAAATCCCTCCCCAAGAGACTCCCCCACGTCTTCATCTCCTCGCTCACCGGCGAAGGCCTTGACAAACTCAAGGACATGCTATGGAAGGAACTGCAGAAATAACCCTCTGGCAATATCTGGAAAGGCTCGACCAGGACATCACCCTGGCCATCAACGCCATCCACTCCCCCTTCTCCGACACGGTCTGGAAGATATTCTCCGACAAGGAGATATGGTATCCCATGTACCTGATAGTCGCAGTGCTGATCTTCGTTAGACTCGGCTGGAAAAAAGGCCTCGTGAGCACCCTCATGATCATCCTCACCATCGTAGCCTGCGACCAGTTCGCAAACCTGGTGAAAGATACCGCCGAGCGCCTGCGCCCCTGCTGGGACGAGTATATGCTGGACAACGGCCTCCGCCGCCTGGAGCACAACGGCAACTGGTACGGCTTCTTCTCCGCCCATGCCGCCAATGCGATGGGCTTCGCGGTCGGTTCCCTCATGGCATTCCGCAACGACACCCCCCGCAAATACCGGGTCTGGGGCATCTTCATCATCAGCTGGGCGCTGCTGGTGGGCATCAGCCGCATCTTCGTCGGAAAGCATTTCTTCGGTGACGTGCTGGTGGGATTCACCGTCGGAGCATGCTTCGCCGCCCTCCTGGCCATGGCCGGAAGGGTGATCATCAAGAAATTGAATTTATAGGGATTCGAGGACCTTTTCCATCATGATGCCGCGGGAGCCTTTCAGAAGCACCACGGCATTGTTTATGGGATGTTCCTTGAGGAAGGAGGCCAATGACTGGGAATCGGGGAAACTGCCGCATACCTCCAGCCCAGTGGTCCCCAGGGCGCGGGCGAATTCCTCACCCACCACATACAGGTCTATGCCCATGCCGGCGGCCTTGCGGAGTATCTTTTCGTGCTCCGTCAGGGAATCGGCCCCGAGCTCGCGCATATCTCCCAGCAGGGCGACCTTGCGGTCCGCCTGCACATAGGAGAAATTGTCCAGGGCGGCGGTCATGCTGGAAGGATTGGCATTGTAGGCATCCACGATGACGGTGTTGGACGCGGTCTGAAGGAGCTGGGAACGGTTGTTCACAGGGGTGTAGGCCTCAATCGCCGCGGCGGCATCGGCGAAGCTGACGCCGAACCTCTCACCCACGGCAAGGGCGGCGAGGACGTTGGGGGCATTGTAGGAGCCCATCAGATGGGTGTGCACCACGTTCTCCCCCACCTTGAGGCTGAGGAAGGGATGGGCGGCGTCGGAGGGAAGGATGGAAGCCTTCTGCGCGCTGAAGCCGTATTCCCAGAAATGGCAGGGCAGGCCGGCGGCCATCGAACGGAGGTCGGCGTCGTCGGCATTGATGAAGATAAGGGAGCCCTGGCGGGAGCCGAGGAAACGGTAGAGCTCGCCCTTAGCGGCCTTGACCCCTTCGAAGCTGCCGAATCCCAGCAGGTGCGCCTTGCCGACATTGGTGATGAGGCCGTAGTCGGGCTGGCTCACCTTGACCAGTTTGGCAATATCGTCGGGATGGCTGGCGCCCATCTCTATCACCGCGATCTGGGTGTCGGGGGTGATGGAAAGCAGGCTCAGGGGGACGCCGATGTCATTGTTGAGATTGCCCTTGGTGGCGGTGACACGGTATTTGGTGGCAAGGACGGCGGAGATGAGCTCCTTGGTCGTCGTCTTGCCGTTGGTGCCGGTGAGGCCGATCACGGGAAGGGCGCCGCCGCAGACGGTGTTGCGGTGCTCTATGGCAAGCTGCTGCAGGGCGGTGAAGCTGTTGTCCACCTTCACCAGACGGGGGTCGTCCGGGAGGGCTGCCGCCTTGTCCACCACAGCTGCCGCGGCGCCGGCCTCAAGGGCCTTGAGCGCATAGGCATTGCCATCGAAATTTTCACCCTTGAGGGCGAAGAAAAGCTCCCCGCCGCTGATGGCGCGGCTGTCCGTGGATACGCGGCCGCCGCATTTGAGGTACAATGAATAAAGCTCTGTCATTTCACTCCGGTACTGCCGAATCCGCCCTCGCCCCTGCTGGTTTCATCCAGGGCATCGACAGGTTCCCACTCTATTTTTTCGTGTTTTGCCAGCACCAGCTGGGCAATCCTCTCGCCGGGTTCGATGACGAAAGGCTCATTGGAAAGATTGACAAGTATGACCTTCACCTCCCCGCGGTAGTCGGAATCTATGGTCCCGGGGGCGTTGAGCACCGTGATGCCGCGTTTGGCGGCGAGCCCGCTGCGGGGACGCACCTGCACTTCGTAGCCTTGGGGTATCTGCAGGAACAGTCCGGTGGGGACAAGGGCCCTGCCCAGAGGGGAAAGGGATATGGGGGCGTCGATACAGGCGCGGACGTCCATGCCCGCGGAAAACTCGGTCTCGTATTGGGGAAGGACGGCTCCCCTGCTGACTACCTTTACTTTCATATGGCTGTTACTTCGGTGCGAGACGGTACAATACCGCCGCGATGATGGTGTACATGATGTTGGGTATCCACAAGGCGATGCCGGGAGGCAGGGTGCCGGTGAACACGAACATCTGGCTGAAACGCAGGAAAAGGATGTAGGAGAAGCTCAGGGCGATGCCCAGACCTATGTTCCAGCCTATTCCGCCGCGTTTCTTGCGCGAGGACAGGCTGACGCCTATGATGGTCAGCACGAAGGAGCAGAACGGCAGGGCCATACGCGTGTTCTTTTCGATCTTGGCGTAGATGACGCCCGCGTCCCCTCTCATGTTCTGGGTCTCTATGAGCTGGTTCAGGCCGTCTATGGTCAGGGTCTCGACAGTCTTTTCGTTGCGGTAGAAATCATTGACATCCAGGGCGATGACGGTGTCCAGGACGGGCCCCATGGTGATGCGGTCGCCCATGCCCTTGGAATACTCGCGGAGGGTGTAGTTGCGCATGTGCCAGCCGTTTGTGGTGGTATCCCAGACGGCGGATTCGGCCGTGAGCTTGCTCACGAGCTTGCCGTTCTCCACGGACTCCACGGTCATCTGGTAGGCCGTCTTGCTGTAGTCGCTGAAAGACTTGACATAGACGAACTGCCCCGGAGCTATCTGGTAGTGGATATTGGTGTGCTTGTAGTTGTTGTGGTGCTTTATGTACGTGGCCTCGAAGCCTTGCCGCGTGGCATTGGCCTTGGGCACGACATACAGGTTCAGGCCCAGCGAAAGCAAGGCTATGAACATGGCCGAAATCAGGTACGGCACCATCATCCTGTGGTAGCTCACTCCGCCCGAGAGTATGGCTATGATCTCGGAATTGGCAGCCATCCTGGAGGTGAAGAATATGACCGTCAGGAAGACGAACATCGGACTGAACATATTGATGAAATACGGGATGTAATTCATGTAATAGTACAGTATGATGTCCTTCAAGGGCGCCTGGTTCGCGACGAAATCATCTATCTTCTCCGAGATGTCCCAGATGATCACAACTCCGATGATGAGGAGCAGCGAGATGAAGAAGCTCACGATGAACTTCTTGATGATATAGATGTCGAGTTTTTTCAGGCGCAGGTCCATAGGCTACATCCTTGAAGTGATTCCGGGCAGGACGCTGTCCTTCCAGCTGGCGAAATCGCCGGCGGCAATGTGGACGCGGGCCTGACGGACGAGGTCCAGGTAGAATGCGAGATTGTGCTCGGAAGCGAGCATGCCCGCAAACATCTCCCCTGCTACGAACAGGTGGTGGAGATAGGCGCGGGAATATGTGTGGTCCACGAACGACGCTCCGGCAGGGTCGAGCTCTGAGAAATCCCGGGCCCATTTGGCATTGCGCATGTTCATGATACCGTTCCAGGTGAAGAGCATGCCGTTGCGGCCGTTGCGGGTGGGCATGACGCAGTCGAACATGTCCACTCCCCTGGAGATGGCCTCGAGTATGTTGGCAGGGGTGCCGACTCCCATCAGGTAGCGGGGCTTGTCCTCGGGAAGTATGGGGCAGACGACGTCCAGCATCTCATACATGGTGTCCGTGGGCTCTCCCACCGCCAGTCCGCCTATGGCGTACCCTTCGGCGCCTATGCCCACCGCATGCTCCACCGCCTCCCTCCGGAGGTCAGGATAGGTGCAGCCCTGGACAATGGGGAAGAAGGTCTGCGAATAGCCGTAGAGCGGCTCCGTCTCGCGGAAGCGGGCGGCGAATCTCTCGAGCCAATGCTTGGTGAGGTCGAGGGACTTGCGGGCGTACTGCCAGTCCGCGTCGCCGGGGCAGCACTCGTCGAGGGCCATGATGATGTCGGCGCCGATTATGCGCTGGGTGTCCACATTGTTCTCGGGAGTGAAGATATGGCGGGAGCCGTCGATGTGGCTCTGGAATTTGCAGCCCTCCCGGGTGAGTTTGCGTATGGGCGCCAGGGAAAAGACCTGGAAGCCGCCGCTGTCTGTCAGTATGGGACGGTCCCAAGACTCGAATTTATGGAGTCCGCCGGCAGCCTTGAGAGTCTCCAGACCGGGCCTGAGGTAGAGATGGTAGGTGTTGCCGAGTATGATCTGGGCACGGATGTCATCCCTGAGGTCCCTGTGATAGACTCCTTTGACGGAACCTACCGTACCCACGGGCATGAAGATGGGAGTCTCTATGACGCCGTGGTCGGTGGTGATCCGGCCGCAGCGGGCCGAAGTCGAAGGATCCTTATGCTGGAGTTCGAAACGCATGGATGCAAAGATACTGAAGAATTTCTAGATGATCAGGTCTTCCACCGGAATCTTGGGCACGAAATGGACCCCGTCACGACGGTAGTATTTGAGTTCCGAGGCAGGGTGCTCGGAAGCGTGCGGCAGGGTGACCAGCTGGACCTTTTCCGCGCTGCGGCCTATGGCCAGCACGGCCAGGGGCTCCAGCGGCAGGCCAAGGCCCTCTTTTATGGGTTCATGGTCGAAATTCCTGATGATCAGGCCGTTGAGTCCGAGCTCAACGGCTTTGAGCAGCATGCTCTGCAGGGAAATGCCCAGGTCGATGAGCGAACTGGAGTTCTCCCCCACCGTGCTGCAGACGACTATGAAAGCCTCGGGCTCGGTGCCGGGGAAAGGCAGGTTGAGCTCCGGCAGGCCCCTTCCCATACGGGTGTGGGCTTGGATCAGGGCCACAGCCTCCGTATCCTCCCAGGTGACAGGGCGGAAGCGGAGCATCTGCATATTGACCGACGAGGCGATGCGGGTGTTGACCGAAATGATGGCCTGCAGCTGCCTGGGATGCACCTTGTAGGACTTGTCATACCCGCGGACGCTCCTGTTGGCGGTCAGCAGGGTGTCGAGGCCGATGCGGGAAGGCTGGCGCTTGGCCGGCGCAGCCTTCCCGAATACCTCTTCGTATCTTTTTTCCAGATAATTGTCTGCCAAAACTCTTTACTTGTAAATGGGTCCGAAATTGGCGCAGGCACGGTAGTCGGCGCCCTCCTTGTCCATGCCGAAGGCATTCCAGGCGGCGGGACGGAAGACGTCGGCGTCGGGAACGTTGTGCATGCAGACAGGTATGCGGAGCATGGAAGCCAGGGTGATGAGGTCGGCTCCTATGTGTCCGTAAGCTATGGCACCATGGTTGGCGCCCCAGTTGTTCATCACGCTGTACACATCCTTGAAACAGTCCTTGGAAGGATCCAGACGGGGCACGAACCAAGTGGTGGGCCAGGTCGGGTCGGTACGCTTGTCGAGTATGTCGTGCATGTCCTTCGGGAGCTCCGCGGTCCATCCTTCAGCAATCTGCAGGACGGGGCCGAGACCTTTGACAATGTTTATGCGGAGCATGGTCATGGGCATGCCGCCACGGGTGACGAAGTGGGAGGAGTAGCCGCCGCCGCGGAAGTAGTCGCGGTCCGCGGGCATCCAGCTGGTCGCCGAGAGGCAGGCCTCCACATCCTTCTGGTCCATCTCCCAAGGATTCTTGATCACGGGATTGCCGTTGGCGTCGGACATGGCGCCCGTAGCGTCGAGGGTGGTGGCTCCGGAGTTGATCAGATGGATGAATCCGCCTGCGGCGAGTCCCTCGGGGGCCTTTCCGGTCACCCTCTTGACGGCCTCGGGGCTCCAGTAAGTGCGCACGTCGCTGAACATCACGCCCTTGTTGGTGAGCAGATGTCCGAAGAGCATGGATATGCCGTTGAGCGAATCGTTCTCGGTGGCGAGCACCTTGGCCTCACGTATGCCGTTCCAGTCGAAGGAGGTGCACATGAGGCTCTCGGGGAAGTCGAAGTTGGGCTTGTAGTCAGTCCACTGCCTCTGGCCCTGGATACCGCCGGCTATGGCGTTGTGGCCGAGGGCTTCCTCCTTGTATCCCATCTCCAGCAGCTTGGGGCTGCCCTCCATGAGGTCGCGGATGATCATCATCGTCTTGACGGTGAACTCCCAGTCGGCATCCTTCTCCTCGCGGGTCTTGCCCTTGCCCTTGCCGTTGAAGGTGGTCATGGGCACGCCGGGGAACAGAGGACGGTCCTCATTGTAGTCGTGGCCTTCCTGGGGTTTGCAGTACTTGTCCACCCACTGCATGGCCTTCTTGAACTCCTCGTGGTCGTAGATACCGAAGTCCACGCGGCGGAGTATCTCCACCATCTCCACATATTCAGTGCGGATGCCGAGGTAGTCCTGCAGGAAGTCGGCATTGACAATGGAGCCGGCGATACCCATGCAGGTGTTGCCGAGGCTGAGGTAGGACTTGCCCCTCATGGTAGCCACCGCCATGGCGGCACGGGCCCAGCGGAGTATCTTCTCCTCCACGTCGGCGGGGATGCTGTTGTCCGGAAGGTCCTGCACATCGTGGCCGTAGATGCCGAAGGCGGGCAGTCCTTTCTGGGCATGGGCGGCGAGGACGGCGGCGAGGTACACTGCGCCGGGCCTCTCGGTGCCGTTGAAGCCCCAGACAGCCTTGGGCCAATGGGGATGCATATCCATGGTCTCGGAGCCGTAGCACCAGCAGGAGGTCACGGTGATGGTGGCGCCGACGCCCTCGCGCTCGAATTTCTCCTGGCAGGCGGCGGACTCGGCGACGCGGCCGATGGTGGTGTCCGAGATGACGCACTCGACGGGGGAACCGTCACCGTTGCGCAGATTGGAGGAAATGAGGGAAGCGACTGCCTTGGCCAGGGCCATGGTCTTCTCTTCGAGACCTTCGCGTATACCGCCCTGACGGCCGTCGATGGTCGGGCGTATGCCTATTTTGGGATACTTGGACATAGTTCAGTGATTTTTATTTACAAATATACTTTTTTTGGTCATAATCTACTCGGCCGGAACGATATCTTCCAGCGAAATTTCAGCCACAGCGGCGCCCAGGATGCTGAGGTCTATCGACACCTGGGTACGCGAATCCACGGAGACGATACCGGCCACCACACCGCTCAGCGGCCCCTTCACCACCTTGACCTTCTGGCCGGGGACGAAACAGTCCGAGACTATGGTCACGGGGACTTCGGTCTGCGAGAGCATGAGCATGAAGGCTTCCATCTCGGCATCCGGAACTACGGCCGGGTCGAAGGCGCCTTTGCCCGATGACATATAGCGGGTCATATAGGGCACACGCCCTATGATATCTACCCTTTCGGAATCCAGGGCGCGCACGAAAATGATATGCGGGATCAGTATCTGGTCCACGAGTTTGACACGGTCGGACCACTGCCGCTTGACTTTCTGGGAAGCGATGAATGAGCGTACTCCGAGACGGGAGAGCATTTCAGCGGCCTTCCTCTCCTGGCAGGAGCGGGTGTAAGCTACGAACCAATGCTCTTTGCCGTCGGGTTTCATAGGGTGGCGATGATGGTTTCACATGCCCTCACCAGATCTCCGCACTTCACCTTGACCTCGGCGTCCAGAGGCAGGTAGTAATCGAGCCTGGAGCCGAATTTGATGATGCCGCACTGCTGTCCGGCATTGACATCCATGCCGTCGCTGGCGTAGCACACTATCCTGCGGGCGAATCCTCCGGCTATCTGCTTGAAGAAGACTTCCCTGCCCTTCGGGGTACGCACCACGGTGCAGAAATGCTCATTCTCGTCGGACGCTTTGGGCTTGAAGGCCAGCAGGTGCTTGCCCGGATGATATTTGGCATAGGTGACGGTTCCGGTCACAGGCCAGAAATTGGCGTGGAAATCCCAGAAATCCATATAGACGGAGACCTTGATGGCCTCGGACTTGAAATACTCGGGCTCATAGGCCTTGTCCACGATGATCACCCTCCCGTCGGCGACAGCGCTCACCAGGGAGGCTCCGTGGGGGCGGGTCCTTACCGGCACCATGTGGAAAAGGGTCTGCCACACGGCGATGGCTATCATCAGGATGGTCACGGGGATGCTCACCCACAGGCTGGCTCCCAGCGGGAAAAGGGCTGCGACTACAACGGCGCAGAACAGGTAGACCAGGGCTACGGTACCGTATGAATTGCGGTCAACTTTCATTTAAAGAAGGTCGAAAAGATAAAGATAAATAGCTGCGAGGGGCATGGCTACGAGGGAACTGTCGAAGCGGTCGAGGAGTCCGCCATGGCCGGGTATGAAGTTTCCGGAGTCCTTTACGCCGCAGTGCCTCTTCCAGAGCGACTCGAAGAGGTCTCCGACGATGGAGCCTATGCTGATGAGCAGACCTACCGCCACGCAATGTGCAGGGGCAAACTTCAGGGAACCTACGTAGTACAGTACTATCGAAGCGATGATACAAAGAAACACACCGCCCATCACTCCCCACCAGGATTTCTTGGGGGAAATTTCAGGTGCGAGCTTGCGGGAATCGGGTTTCTGTCCAAGGAGGGTGCCGAGGCAATAGGCCCCGACATCCGAACTCCACACCAGGATGAAGAATGACAGCAGCAGGACGCCGTCGAACTCACCTGCATGGAAGAGCAGCAGAGGCAGGAGGCAGACCGGGAGGGCGATATAGATAAGTCCCGCGAAAAGGTCCGCCAGGTAGTCCAGCTGGAATTTCTCGGAGCCGGTCACCTGCACGAGAGGGATGAGTATCAGCGGCAGGAAGGCCGCAGCTATGAAGCGCACGTCCATGCCGAAGTCCCTCACGCACCAGAAGGCGGCGAAGACCAGCACGGCCGAAAGCACGGCCAGGAAACGCTGGATGTGGAAGACTCCCTTGCCCAGGTTCATGGCATAGAATTCACGGAGCATTACAACAAGGCTCAAGCCCGCGATGAAAGGGACCGCAGGCTTGAAGTACAGCAGAGGCACTATGACGACGGCGACGAATACGGCTCCGGCAATGGTACGGACCAGGAAATTACGCATCTGCGACCACCTCCTGAGGCCTTACCTTGGGACCGAGTATCGCCTCCACGTCGTCGGCGAAGATGACTTCCTTCTCGAGGAGCAGGGCGGCCACTTTCAGGAAGCCTTCCTTGTGCTCCGTAAGTATCTTGAGGGTCTTGTCATGGATCTCTTTGACCAGACGCTTGACTTCCTCGTCCATGAGCTCCGCAGTCTTTTCACTGTAGGGCTTGGTGAGGTCGTATCCGCGGGCTCCGCTGGAGTCGTAGAAGGACAGGGCTCCCACTTTTTCGCTCATACCGTAGTACTGGACCATGCCGTAGGCCATCTGGGTGAGCCTCTCGAGGTCGTTCTGGGCTCCGGTGGAGGGCTCGCCGTTGACGATCTCCTCGGCCACCCTTCCTCCTATCAGCGAGCACATCTCGTCGGTGAGCTGGGACTTGGAGTAGAGTTTGTGCTCCTCAGGCAGGTACCAGGCCGCACCCAGGGCGCTGCCCCTCGGGACGAGCGTCACCTTGAACAGAGGGTTGGCGTAAGGCAGGAGCCAGCTCACCACTGCGTGTCCGGCCTCGTGATGGGCTATGCTGCGTTTTTCGGCAGGGGTGATGATGGAACCCTTCTTCTCTATGCCGCCGATGATGCGGTCCACGGCATCCAGGAAGTCCTGGCGGTCGATGCTCTTCTTGTTGCGGCGGGCGGCGGTGAGGGCAGCCTCGTTGCAGACATTGGCAATGTCGGCACCGGAGAAGCCAGGAGTATGCTTGGCCATGAATTCGACGTCGAAGTCTTCGGAGACCTTGAGGCCTTTCATATGCACCTTGAAAATCTCTTCCCTCTCCTTGAGCTCGGGCAGCTCGACATGGATCTGGCGGTCGAAGCGCCCGGCCCTCATCAGGGCGCGGTCGAGGATGTCGGCGCGGTTGGTGGCAGCCAGAACAATGACGCCGCTGTTGGTGCCGAAGCCGTCCATCTCGGTGAGGAGCTGGTTAAGGGTATTCTCCCTTTCGTCATTGGAGGAGAATCCTACATTCTTGCCCCTGGCGCGGCCGACTGCGTCGATCTCGTCGATGAAGACGATGCAGGGAGCCTTTTCCTTGGCCTGGGCGAAGAGATCGCGCACGCGGCTCGCACCCACACCCACGAACATCTCCACGAAATCGGAGCCGCTGATGGAGAAGAAAGGCACATTGGCCTCACCAGCCACAGCCTTGGCAAGCAGGGTTTTGCCGGTGCCCGGAGGGCCTACCAGCAGGGCGCCCTTGGGGATTTTGCCGCCGAGGGCGGTATATTTGGAAGGATTCTTCAGGAAATCCACGATCTCCATCACTTCCTCCTTGGCGCCGTAAAGGCCTGCCACATCCTTGAAAGTGACGTTGACCATATTTTTGTCGGCGAGCTTGCCGGTGGACTTGCCCACATTGAAGGGGTTCATGCCGACGCCGGGGCCGCCGCCTCCGCGGGCCTGACGGTTCATGCTGCGGAACATCCACACATAGAGCAGCACCAGCAGTATCAGGGGGAAGATCCACTCGAGGACATTGGACCATATCTTCGAATCATTCTCCATGATCACCTTGACCTGGTCGTCCGCGGGAAGCAGGGCGTTCAGGGCACTGAACTCGCTCTCGGCGTTGAATGAGCCGGAGACGAGGAAGAAGAAATGCGGGGATTTCTCAGGCAGTTTGCCGGATGCGTAGTATGATGAATATTTGCCGAGCCTGTCGGGTTTGACAGTCACGGTGCCTTTGTAGTCGTTTCTCACGAAATGTATCTCTTTCACGTCTCCGTCCTTGATCATTTCGCAGACTTGGGCCCACTCGATCTTCTGGGCGGGCACGCCCTGGTTGCCGAGCAACATCCAGCCTATGCCTATGATGAGGAGGAAATAAAGCCATGAAAGGTTGATCCTGATCTTTTTCTTATTCGCCATCTTGGTGATAATTGTTAATTTTGCAGTAACAAATATAACAAAAAAAGAACCAATGAGAGAAGTTGGAGGAATCCTGAAGTATAAAATACTGAAATCCACGAATGACGAGGCCAGAAGGCTGATTGAAGAGATTGACAATCTGTCCGTGATCACGACAGAAAGTCAGCCGGGAGGCCGCGGACAGGGGGACCATACCTGGTACAGCACCCCCGGCAAGAACCTCACCTTCACCTTCGTGCTCAAATATGAAGCGTTCGAGCGGCCGCTCAAAGCCACCGACGCCATACTCATCACCTGCCTCACCACCCTGGCGCTGCGATCCCTGTTGCTGCAGGAAGGCATCGAAGCCCGTATAAAGTGGCCCAACGACATCTGGGTCGGGGACAGGAAGATCTGCGGCATCCTCATCGAGAACATACTCGACGGGGAAAATGTGAGCCGCAGCATCGTGGGAGTGGGCCTGGACGTGAACGAAGAGGGCTGGCCCGAGGACCTGCCAAATCCCGTCTCCATGCTGGAGCTCACCGGCAAGACCTACGACAGGGACGCCCTGCTGGAAAGGCTGCACAAAGAAATCTGCCGCCACGCTGAGATGCTGGACAGCGACGACGGCAGGAAATATCTGCAAGAAGAATTTGGAAAGTACGTTTTCAGGCTTTCCTGAGACTCTCTATCATTGAAGCCGGGTCGGCGGCCTTGAAGACAGTGCTGCCCGCGACCAGGATATCGGCGCCCGCTTCGCGCAGAGCCCCCGCATTGCTCAGGTCCACTCCCCCGTCCACCTCGATGAGGGCGGGGTCGCCGCGGCGCACAAGCTCCGCCTTCAGCGCAGCGATACGGTCAAGGCTTTCATAGATGAATTTCTGTCCTCCGAAGCCGGCGAAGACCGACATGATCAGGAAATAATCAGCCTTGCCTATGTAGGTGAAGAGCCTCTCCACAGGGACGTCGGGATTGATCACGAGTCCGGCCTTCATGCCCAGGGAGCGGATCTTCTTGAGATTGCCCGAGGTCTTGCGGCCGGCGGCTTCCAGGTGGAAGGACAGCATCTCCACGCCGTCCTTTGCGAAACGCTCTATCCATTTGTCGGGATTGACCACCATCATGTGCACGTCCTTGGGCTTGGTGGCGATCTTGGAGACCGCATCGACTACCGAGAAGCCGAAAGACATGTTGGGGACGAAGGTTCCGTCCATGATATCGAGGTGGATGATATCGGCATGTGCGTTGAGCATCGCGATATCATCTCCCAGATGCAGGAAATCGGCGGCGAGCACCGAGGGAGCTATCTTGAGGGACATATGCTGTGGTTTTTAATGCTGCGAAGGAGTGAGGGTGGCCTCTATGTCGGTGACATATCTGCGGAAGACCTTGTCGGTGGCCATCAGGTCGTTGACCGTGTTGCAGGCGTGCAGGACGGTCGCGTGGTCCTTGCCTCCTATCTCCGAGCCTATGGTGGACAGGGAGCAGTTGGATATGAGCTTGCGGCTCAGGTACATGGCGATCTGCCTGGCCTGGACGATCTGGCGCTTGCGGGACTTGGAGTGCATGTCGGTGCGGGAGACGTTGAAGTACTCGCACACAGACCTCTGTATCTTGTCTATGCTGATGTCGACCTTTTCCTCTCCGACGAGCTTCTCGGTGATCTGGACGGCGAGGTCCACGGAGTTTTCCTTGTGGGCCAGGGTCGCATGGGCGATGACGGAGATCAGGGCACCCTCGAGCTCGCGGAAATTGCTCCTCACATGCGAAGCCAGATACTCCAGCACATCGTCTCCCATCTTCACGCCATCCCTGAAGCAGCGGGCCTTGAGCATCTCCAGACGGGTTTCGTAATCCGGATGGGTGAGCTCGACGGAAAGTCCCCACTTGAAGCGGGAAAGGAGCCTGGCCTCGAAATTCTGCAGGTCCACGGGAGCGCGGTCGGAAGTGAAGACCAGCTGCTTTCCGTTCTGGTGCAGGTGGTTGAAAACGTTGAAGAACGCGGACTGTGAACCGGCGCCGAGGAGGTCCTGGATATCGTCCACGATGAGGACGTCGATCTTTGAGTAGAATGCGAGGAAATCAGTGAGCTTGTTGTGCACGTTCACCGCATCCATATACTGGATCTTGAACTCGTTTCCGGTCACATAGAGGACTACGAGGTCGGGGTGCTTCTCCTTGATGGCGAGGCCTATGGCCTGGGCCAGATGGGTCTTTCCGAGACCGGGACCGCCGAAGATGAACAGCGGGTTGAACGGGGTCTTGCCGGGAGCGGCGGCGATGTTGTCGCCGGCGGTGCGGGCCATCTTGTTGCAATCTCCGGTCACAAAATTTGCGAAGGAGTATGCAGGGTTCAACCTGGGGTTTATCTGAATCCTGTGGAGTCCGGGATATACGAAGGGACCGGGGTTGGCGGCAGGCTGGTAGGAACTCACCTGTACGGTCTTGTTGACGGGAGGGGTGGGGTTGCTGATGGGGAAACGCATGTCGGCCTTGCCCTGTACCGGCCTGAGCATGTAGACGAGTTTGGCGTCGGTGCCGAGCTCCCTCTTGAGCGTCATCTTGATCACGTCCAGGAAAGCTGTCTCGAGATACTCACGGAAAAAGTCTGAAGGCACCTCCACGGTGAGGGTAGAGTCCTTCAGGGAATAAGGACGTATGGGCTTGAACCAGGTAGCGAACTGCTGCGGCTCCACTATCTGCTCAATGATGTGCAGACAGTTATTCCATACTTCGATATGTCGTTCCGTATTTTCCATGTGCTTTCGAAAACAAAAGTAGAGGATAAATTATTCACAAAAAAACTTTTTCACTATTGCAAAAAAGAAATTTTAGTGCTATAATTTTATAGCGCAGCCGCTCATAGGTATGCGCTTCCAACTATCTGGCAATCAATCAAATACAAGATAATTAAAAATCTTAACTGATTAATTTCCAACGGATTCCGGGACCCCCCGGGACCCTCCCTCCGAAACGCTGCAAAAAGCTGCTTCCAAAGGAGCCGGAAGGAGAAAAAAATGAAAATCTGATTTTCCGGAATTACTTCAGATCCGTGAGCTGGGAAGGGTCGAGTTTCACGAAGAAACTATCCTTGTTGACAGCGTGGATTTTCTTGTACATGGCCCGGGCCTCAGCCTCGGATTCGCTTACTCCGATCACATACTTATAAAGATTGTTCACGCGGAAATAAGCGGCGGGGTAACCGAGGAAAAGTTTGTCAGAAGCCTTGAGCAGGCGGGCCACTGCACTGACCTGGGTGGCATACACCACTTTGGCCGCGGGAGCCTTCGCCGCATCGGTCTTCGGAGCTGCCGCCTTCGGGGCTTCCGTCTTCGGGGCTTCCGTCTTCGGAGCCTCCGCCTTAGGGGCTTCCGCCTTTGCGGGCGCGGCGATATTCACGCTCTTGTCATAGTCGGCTTTGTACTGGCCGAAGGCCTTGAGCAGGCGCGTGGCGATCTTGTCGCGGGAATCGGCGGTGCGCAGCTGGGCGAGGTCGTCGGCATTGGAAATGAAGCCGAGCTCCACCAGCACTGCGGGCATGGAGGTGCGCCAGAGCACGAGGAACGGGTCCTGGGAAATGCCGCGGTTGCGCTTCAGCGGTCCTCCGGCGAGATTGTCCGAAACATACTGGGCGAAACTGAGGCTCTGCTCCAGGTTTGAGTTCTGCATCAGCGACAGGAAGATGTAGGACTCGGTATCGTTGGGGTCGAAACCCTGGTAATTGGCGCTGTAGTCATCCTCGAGGAGGATCACGGAGTTCTCCCTCTTCACCACGTCCAGGTTGCCGGCGTACAGGTCACGGTTCTTGATGGACGACTGTCCCAGCACGTGCACGCTGAAGCCGGAGGCGGAAGTGGCCTCCGCCGAATTGATATGGATGGACATGAAGAGATTTGCACCGGCTTTGTTGGCCTTTGCGGCACGGTCATTGAGGGGAACGAAGACATCCGTGGAACGCGTCATGACCACTTTGACGTCGGGGTAGGCCTCGTTGATTTTGGTGACGAGACGCTTGGCGATGTCGAGGGTGAGATTTTTCTCGAAGGTCTTCTTGTCCTTGCTGATACATCCGGGATCGGTGCCGCCGTGCCCGGCGTCGATTACGAGGGTGGTAAGGCCGAGTCCGTCCTGGGCGCCCGCGCCCAGACAGAAAGCTGCCAGCAGTGCCAGGCAGATTGTGTGTTTCAGAAAATAGTTGTACATTTGTATTTTGCAATAATACGAAAAAAATCGCAGTTGAGGAACTTTAAATACATATTTCTTGCAATTGTCCTCCTGGCGGCATGCCTGACAGACGCTTCTGCGCAGTTGCGACGGAACCGGCGTGCCACGCAGGGACAATTCGGAGGAAATATCGCCAGGACGCAGCCGGCGCCGCCCGATTCGCTCGAGCTCGCCAGGCTCGACTCGCTGCGGCAGGTCGATTCGCTGCGGCAGGTCGACTCAGTCGCCCTCCTTTCCAAAAGTTCCCTCGACGCCCCCGCATTCTCCCAGGCCAAGGACTCCATACACGAGGTGTTCTCCAACGGACAGCGGCTCATCTACTACTACGGCGACGTCACCGTCACCTACCAGGACATGAAGCTCACCGCCGCCTACATGGAGTACGACATGAACACTTCCACGGTCTATGCAGCCGGCGTGCTGGACACCCTGACCGGCGAATGGGAGGGCCGGCCAGTGATGGAGCAGGCCGGCAAGGTCTATGAGATGGAAGACCTCTACTACAATTTCGACACCCGCAAGGCCAAGATACGCAACATGAAGACCGACGAGGAAGAGGCCATACTCCAGGGCGAGCACATCAAGATGCTGCCGGACCAGTCGATCAACATGACCCAGGGCGTCTATACCGTTTGCGACGCGGAGCATCCACACTACTGGTTGTCCATGGTGGCGGGCAGGGTCGTGACCAAGCCCACCAAGAAGACGGTCTTCGGCCCCTCGCACCTGGTGGTGGAGGACGTGCACCTGCCCTTCGTGATGATACCCTTCGGTTTCATCCCCGAACGGCCCAAAAGGGCTACGGGACTGCTGATGCCGACCTTCGGAGAGGAAATGTCCCGAGGCTTCTACGCCAGGGATATGGGTATGTATTTCGTGTTCGGAGACCACATAGACCTGTCCGTGACCGGAGACTACTACACCCTGGGATCATGGGCCATCAACGTCAATTCCAGGTACAGGTTCAACTACAAGAGCAACGGCTCCATCTCCCTCGCCTACTCCAACGACCAGACCGGAGAGAAGGGTACGTCTGATTTCTACCAGAGCACCAACTTCTCCTTCAAGTGGTCGCACAACCAGGACGCCAAGGCCCATCCGGGCACCAACTTCAGCGCCTCCGTCAACCTGTCCTCCCCTTCCAACAGCCGCTACAATTCGCGCAACGTGCAGGAAGCCCTGCAAAACCAGATATCTTCGTCCATCTCCTTCTCCAAGAACTGGAACGGCAAGTTCAATCTGAGCATCAACGCCCTGCATTCCCAGAACTCCAGGGACAGTTCGTACGCTTTCACCCTGCCGAGCATCAACTTCTCCATGAGCACCATCTACCCCTTCAAACGCAAGAACAGGGTGGGGGAAGAGAGGTTCTATGAGAAGATTTCCGTCGGTTACAGCACCGGCCTGCAGAACAAGATAAACTTCAAGGCTTCGGAATTCGGCAAGGAAGGCTTCTGGGACAAGTTCCAGAACGGCATGAACCACAATTTCAGCATCGGTCTGCCGAGCTTCAACCTGTTCAACTACATCAACGTGACCCCCAGCGTCAGCTACGGCATGAGCTGGTTCTTCCGTGCCAAGGACTACGAGTACAATCCCGAGACCGACAAAGTGGAGGCCAAGGACACAGGGCAATTCGGCACCTTCGGCGTCACCCAGACCTATTCCGGCTCCGTTTCGGCCAGCACGCGTCTCTACGGTATGTTCAATTTCGGCTCGCACAGCCGCATCCAGGCCATACGCCACATCATCACCCCGTCGGTGTCCATGTCCTTCGCGCCTGAGCTCGGCACCTATGCCAACGGCTACCGCACCATCTATTACACCAATGCCGCCGGGCAGGAGATGGAGTACCAGTACAACCGCTACTCCGGCCAGATGGGTACGGTCCCCGGCAGGGGCAAGTCCGCCTCCGCATCCTTCTCCATCGGCAACAACCTCGAGGCCAAGGTCAAGGATTACGCCGACACCACCGGAGTGGGCACCAAGAAAGTAAAGCTCATCGACCAGCTCAATTTCAATGGTTCCTACAATTTTATGGCCGACTCCATGCGCCTGAGCAACATCAGCGCCTCGATGTCCACCAATCTCTTCGGCAAGGTCAATGTCAGCGCCAGCGCCCAGTTCGACCCCTACGCCATCAACGAGAAAGGCCAGAGGATCAACCGCCTGAGCCTGCTGGACGGCAAGCTCGCCCGTCTGACCAACGCCTCCGCCTCACTCTCCTACTCCATCAGCGGACAGGGAGCCATGAACGGAAACGCCGGAGGATCCACCTCGAACGCCTACAAGAGAGTCTATACCCATCCCGTGACGGGAGAATACATACCCGGAGGCTGGCTCTACTACACCAACCCCAACTCCCCCTGGTCGCTGAACTTCAGCTATTCATTCAGCTACTCGCGGTCCTACAGTTACAATGAAGCCGAAGGCCTCACGCACCAGAACCGTATCACCCAGACCCTGGGCATCACCGGCAATTTCAAAGTCACCCCGAAATTGTCCATAAACGCCAACACGGGCTTCGACATCCAGGCGCTGAAGATGACCACCACGCAGATCAGCGCCTCGTACGACCTGCACTGCTTCAACATCTCCGTGTCATGGGTCCCTCTGGGTACCTGGCAATCCTACAGCTTCACCATCGCAGCGAATGCGTCGCAGCTGGCCGACCTGCTCAAATTCAAGAAGAGCAGCAGTTACTGGGACAACTAATATTGGGAATATCCAAAATAATCCTTATATTTGTATTCGGTTTCCCGGTCGGGATATAACAAATAATCTACATAATACATATGCAACACAGCTTATTCGAGCTCAATAAGATGAGTAGAGAACAGCTCGAAACTATCGCAACGGAGCACGACATCAAGAAAATCAAAAATCTGGACGACGAAAATCTCGCATACGCCATTCTGGACACAGAGGCCAAGGAAGAATCCCTGAAGCCGGTTCCCGAAAAGCGCAAGAAAGGCCGTCCCCGCAAGGAACAGACCGCTCCGGAAACTGCCAAGAACGCAGAGAAAAAAGAAATCAAGAAAGAGAATAAAGATAATAAAGACAGCAAAGAAAAAGCAGCCGCTCCCGCCGAAGCCGCGGAGGCTTCCGCAAAGCCTCGCAGGGGCCGTCCCCGCAAGGCAGAAGCCGACAAAGCCGAGCCCGCCCCCGCTCAGGAGAAGCCCGCAGCCGAAGAAGCCGGCAAGGACGCAGCTCAGCAGTCCATGGACAAGGAGGCCCTGAAGCAGTCTGCAGCCCAGACCCTGAAGGAGATCAAGCGCCGCAAGGAGGCTTCAAAGGCCGACGGCCAGGCCCCCGCACAGGCCGCCCAGGACGAACAGGCTCCCCAGGCCCAGCCTCAGCAGCCTCAGCAGCAGTCCCAGCAGTCCCAGCAGCCTCAGCAGCACCAGAAACAGCCCAAGCAGCAGTTCGCTCCCAAGCCCAAGGCACCCGAGTATGAAGGCACCGTGGAGGCCACCGGTGTGCTGGAGATCATGCCGGACGGATACGGCTTCCTCAGGTCTTCGGACTACAATTATCTCAACTCCCCCGACGACGTCTACGTCTCCCAGAACCAGATCAAGGTCAACGCCCTCAAATCCGGCGACACCGTCACCGGAGAGATACGGCCTCCCAAGGAAGGCGACAAATACTTCCCCCTGGTCAAGATAAAATACGTGAACGGACGCACCCCCGAGTTCATCCGCGACAGGGTCCCCTTCGATTTCCTCACTCCCCTCTTCCCGGACGAGAAGTTCAACCTCACCGGAGGCATAGCGGGAAGGGACATCAGCTGCCGCATGGTGGACCTCTTCTCCCCCATCGGAAAGGGTCAGAGGTGCCTGATCGTGGCCCAGCCCAAGACAGGTAAGACCATGCTGCTCAAGTCCATTGCCAACGCCATCGCGGAAAACCACCCCGAGGTGTACGAGATAGTGCTCCTGGTGGATGAGCGTCCAGAGGAAGTCACCGACATGCAGCGTTCGGTCAAGGCCGAGGTGGTGGCATCCACTTTCGACGAACCCGCAGAGAAGCATGTGAAAGTGGCCAACATGGTCATAGAGAAGGCGCGCAGGCTCGTCGAGTGCGGGCACGACGTCGTCATTCTCCTGGACTCCATCACCCGCCTCGCCCGTGCCTACAACACCGTGCAGCCGGCTTCCGGCAAGGTGCTCACCGGCGGTGTGGACGCCAACGCCCTGCAGAAGCCCAAGCGCTTCTTCGGTGCCGCCCGCAACATCGAAGGCGGCGGCTCCCTCACCATCCTTGCGACCGCACTCACCGAGACCGGTTCCAAGATGGACGACGTGATCTTCGAGGAATTCAAGGGCACCGGCAACTCCGAGATCCAGCTCGACCGCACCCTTTCCAACCGCCGTATCTTCCCTGCCATCAACATCCTCCTTTCAGGCACCCGCAGGGACGATCTGCTCTATCCTAAGTCCGTCGGCCAGAGAGTCTGGATACTCCGCAAGCTGCTCGCCGACATGAACCCCACCGAAGCCATGAACTTCATGCTTCAGCTGATGGACGAATACAAGACCAACGAGGACCTGCTCGACAACATGAACAAAGTCACTCCTAGGGAAGCGAAATATTACGATTATTAATAGTAAACCAGCCATGGAAAAGGACAGGATGGTGATCAGCATGCTGGACACTGATCTTTACAAGTTTTCCACCAGCAACGCCTATTTTCTCCTCTACCCCCGTGCGGAAGGCACTTTCACCTTCAACGACAGGGCCCGGGAAGTATATGATTCAAGATTCCTCGAAGAATTCAAAGCGGCTATCAGGGACCTTTCCTCCCTCAAGCTTACGGATGACGAGTTCTGTTACGTCACATCCAAGATACGCTATGTGGGCCAGAATTACTGGGAATGGCTGAAGGACTTCCGCTTCGACCCCGACAAGGTGGAGTGCTGCCTCGACGCTGAAGGCCATCTGCAGATACAGGTGACCGACAAGCTCTACAAGGTCACATTGTACGAGGTGCCCATCCTGGCGATAGTCTCCGAGCTGCGCAACCGCAGCCGCGGCATCCGGCCGGACATGGACAAGGCCATCGCAAGGCTGGAGGAAAAGCTCGTGTATGCCAATGCCAACGATCTCGTCTTTTCAGAGTTCGGCACCCGCCGCCGCTTCAGCGTGGCCCTGCACGACCGCATCGTCGCCACCCTGAAGGAAAAGGGAGGGAAGGCCTGCGCAGGCACTTCCAATGTGTATTTCGCCATGAAATACGGCCTCACCCCCGTAGGCACCTTCCCCCACGAATGGATGATGTTCCACAGCGGAGTGTTCGGCTACAAGAGGGCCAATTACCTGGGCCTCGAGGACTGGATCAAGGTGTACGACGGAGCCCTCGGCACGGCGCTCATCGACACTTTCACTACCGCTTCGTTCCTCCGCACCCTCACCATGAAGCAGGCCAAGCTGCTGGACGGTTTCCGCCAGGATTCAGGAGACGAGAAGGTCGTGGGTGACATGATCATCGCCAGGCTCAAGGAGTTCGGCATCGATCCCAAGAGCAAGATACTCGTGTTCAGCAACGCCCTCACTTTCGAGAAATACAAGAGTGTGGCGGACTATTTCCGCGGCCGCATCAAGATCAGCGCCGGCATAGGCACGCACATCACCAACGACCCTTGCATCGAAGGCTACAAGGCCGCGAACATAGTGATGAAACTCAGCCGCTGCCGCATGAGCGAGAAGGACCCCTGGGAGAAGGTCATCAAGATCTCCGACGACCTGGGCAAGCACATGGGCGACGACAAAGAGTTCGACATCGCCACCTACGAGCTTCACCTGTAGACCATCCCGATGACAGACCTTTCGGATACCATATGCGCTCCGGCCACGGTGCCGGGAACCGGCGCCATCAGCATTGTCCGCGTGAGCGGGCCCGACGCCCTGCACATCGCCGACAGCGTGGTGACTCTCGGCTCGGGGAAGAAGATCTCCGACTCCAAGGGTTACAGCCTGCACCGGGGCACGGTTTCCGACGGGTACGACTTCCTCGACGACGTGCTGGTGAGCGTGTTCCGCGCACCGCACTCGTACACCGGTGAAGACGGGGTCGAAATCTCCTGCCACGCATCCTCCTACATTGTCCAGCGGCTGCTGCAGCTGCTCATTGCCCAAGGGGCGAGGATGGCGGAGCCTGGAGAATTCACCCGCAGGGCTTTCACCGCCGGCAAACTCGACCTCGCCGAGGCCGAAGCAGTGGCAGACCTCATTGCCTCGGAAAATGCAGCAGCACACCGTATCGCCGTGCACCAGCTGCGCGGAGGCTACTCAGACGAAATGCGGCAGATGCGCCAGCGTCTGGTGGAAATAGCTTCCCTGATGGAGCTGGAGCTCGATTTCAGCGAAGAGGAAGTGGAATTCGCCGACAGAGTGGAGCTCCGCCGCCTCATCACCGAACTTTCGGCCCATATCGGCCGCCTGACGGCTTCGTTCCGCCTGGGCAATGCCATACGCAACGGCGTACCCGTCACCATCGCCGGCGCTGTCAATTCCGGCAAGAGCACCCTCCTCAACGCCCTGCTGGGAGAAGACAGGGCGATAGTCTCCGACATCGCCGGCACCACCCGTGACACGGTGGAAGACTGCCTCAACATCGGCGGCACCCTCTTCCGTTTCATCGACACCGCAGGCATCAGGGAAACGGGCGAAGAGATCGAGAGACAAGGCATCAACCGCAGTTTCAGCAAAATCTCCGGCGCCGACATAGTCCTCTGCGTCGTGGACCCCGGCACGGGCCCCCAGGAGATGAAAGACTCCGTACGGACCGTGCTGGCACACTGCTCCCTGCAGGAGCAGAAACTGGTCATATTGGTCAACAAAACCGACCTGGAAGGGGCTGAGGGCATGGTGCGCTTCATGCGGAGCTTCGCCGCCGAGATAGACCCCGCGATAGTGACGCTCGGCATCTCAGCCAAATACGGGAAGGGACTGGACCAGCTGCGGGAGACCCTGCTGAAGCTCCAGGAAAGCCGCATCCCCGCGGCCCAGACCACCCTCGTCTCCAACGCCCGCCACTATGAAGCCCTGCTCCACGCCGGCGAGGCACTCGGGCGCCTCCAGGACGCCCTCGAAAGGCGCATCCCAACCGACCTCGCCGCCCAGGACATCCGCGAAGCCTCCTGGTGGATCGGCTCCGTCACCGGCGAAATCACCCCCGACGACATCCTCAGCACCATCTTCGAGAGGTTTTGCATCGGAAAATAAGAAACGAAAACACGGGAAAACGATAGAAAACTCTTCTTTTCAAAAATCCGTGTAAATCACTTAAAAATAAGTAGTTACAACGCCAACTAATCCCAACTCTGTTTTCAGGCGTTTTCAATAGGCTTC
>JAFTBU010000012.1 GCA_017455065.1 Bacteroidales bacterium | reverse complement strand
GGCGAGGAGCGGAGGGGTCAGCGGGGCGGGAGGGGGTCAGCGGGAGCGAGAGGGGGTCAGCGGGGCGGGAGGGGGTCAGCGAGGGGCGGGAGGGGGTCAGCGAGGGGTGGGAGGGGGTCAGCGAGGGGTGGGAGGGGGTTAGCGGGAGCGGGAGTCGATGGAGATGGTGACGGGGCCGTCGTTGGTGAGGGTGACGGCCATGTCGGCGCCGAAGCGGCCGGTGGCGACGGGGCGGGAGATGGCGGTGGAGAGATTGGCACAGAAGGCTTCGTAGAGGGGGATGGCAATCTCGGGGCGGGCGGCGCCGATGTAGGAGGGGCGGTTGCCTTTGGCGGTTGAGGCCATGAGGGTGAATTGGCTGACGACGAGGATTTCGCCGCCGATGTCAATGACGCTGCGGTTCATCACGCCGGCGTCGTCATTGAAGATGCGCAGGGCCGCGATTTTCTTGACGAGGTAGGCGATGTCGTCGGGGCCGTCGTCGGGGGCGATGCCGATGAGGACCATCAGGCCGGGGCCGATGGCGGAGATGGTTTGGCCGGCGATGGCCACGGAGGCGGAGGTTACTCGCTGGATTACAGTCCTCATTATCTTATTTGGCGGTTCTTGAAAACGAAAAAAAAACGGACAGGAAACGGAAAACTCAGGCGGTCGAAAAAAACGGACAGGAAAACGGAAGACTCAGGCGGTCGAAAAAAAACGGGCAGGGAAAACGGAGGATTCAGGCGGTCGAAAAAAAAGGACAGGAAACGGAAGACTCAGGCGGTCGAAAAAAAACGGACAGGGAAAACGGGGCCGATGGATACTATTTTATGATTTCCACCAGGACCTCGGAGGTTTCGGGGGTGAGGTCGGTGAGAAGGGTGTCGTGGCGGATCATGCCGTAGCCGGGGGCGTACCAGGTGAGGGTGACGCGGTCACGGCGGTGGAAGGGGGCGCGTTCGCTTTTGCTTTCTTGCACGACAATGCAGTCGAAGGTGCCGGCGGGGACGGTGATGGTCTCGCGGCGGAGGACTTTCCGGGCGGTGTAGTCAATGGTGAGGCTGACAATGGCCCAGGTGACGGCGGCGTGGATTTCGGGAAGGGTGTCGCCGGGTTTGATGTCGGCGGGGAGGAGGGAGCTGCCGCCGCTGGATTTGAAGTCGAGGGCGGAGAACATGTTCTCGGCGGCTTGCTTGGCGGCTTCGGCGGCGTCGACTTCGACGGTGCCATTGGCATGGACTTTAACCACGGAGTGGACGGGGGCCTTGAGGGGTGATTTGCCGATGTCGGAGACAATGACGGAGGTGACGTCGAGGGAGAGGGAGCCGTCGGCATTGGCATGGACGGCGTCGATGCTTTCGGTGTGGGTCCACCAGAGGGTGGCAGTGGCGGCCTCGCGGCGCTCGTATTTCAGGGTGGTGGCCGGCCGGGTGCAGAAGAGCGCCGTGGCCGCCGACGGGGCCGCAACAGGCAAGGCAGCCAAAGCAGGAGCGGCCGCCCCGGCAAGAGCACCGGCAAAAGCACCGGCACAGAGGGTAAGGAACAGTTTAAGTATCAGGGCGTTACGCATCAGGCGTCATCTAACAAACAAATTATCTTTTTCAGAAGCGGTGGAGGGGGCGCCGAGGATGGCGTCGCCGATGATGCAGTCTTTCATGCGGACGACATCGGTGTTGACCATGGAGAGGGGTTTGGCGGCGGTGCCGACCTGGATGCCTTCAAGGACGACGTTGGTGACGGGTTTGGCGACGGTGCCCTGGATGGCGATGGCGGACTGGGTGACCTTGGGGCATTTCAGGCCGCGGATGATGATGTTGTTGATGCGGCTGAAGTGGATGTTGTCAGCGCCTTCGCCGGCGTAGAGGGAGGTGACATAGAAGAGGTCTTCGACTTCCTCGAAGTAGCAGTCGCGCATGAAGATGTTCTCCACGAAACCGCCGCGGTCGGGGTTGGTCTTGACATAGAGGCCGCGCTTGGTGTAGCCGCGGGTGGTGCAGTCTTCGACGAAGACATTGCGCACGCCGGCGCTCATCTCGCTGCCTATCACCACGGCGTGGAGGCCCTTGAATCGGCAGTTGCGGATGATGATATTCTCGGAGCAGCGGTCGGAGGCCCAGCCGTCATTGTCACGGCCGGCCTTGATGGCCACATTGTCGTCGCCGTTGTCGAAGTCCACGTCCTCGATGAGGAGGTTGCGGGTGTACTCGGGGTCGATGCCGTCGTTATTGACCAGCTTGGCGTCGTAGCGGACGCCGCGGACTATGACATTGTCGCAACGGAGGAGGTGCAGGCACCAGAACGGGGAATTGGTCATGAAGACGCCTTCAACGGTGATGCGCTCGCAGTCGAAGAACTGGATGAGCTGAGGGCGGAGGAAGTGGCCTTCGCCGAAGTTGCGCTGGGCGACGGGGACTTCTTCGTGGTTCATGCGGCGGCTGACCTGCTTGTCCGGATCCTGGATGGGACGCCAGGTGGAGAAGGTGGCGGCGGCGTTGCCGTCTATGGTGCCGCGGCCGGTGATGGTGATGTCATGCAGTCCGCGGGCATAGATGAAGGGGCTGTAGTTCTGTACGAAAGTGCCTTCCCAGGAGGTCTGGACCATGGGGAGGTAGAGTTCGGGGGTGGGGTCGAAAAGGAGGGTGGCGCCTTCCTGGAGCTCGAGGCGGAGGTTGCTCACCAGGTGCAGCGGTCCGCGGAGGAGGTAGGTGCCGGCGGGTACGACAATGCGGCCGCCGCCCCTCTTTTCGATGCGGGAGAAGGCGCTGCGGAAGGCGGGGAGGCAATCCTTGAGGCCGTCGCCCTTGGCACCCATCTTGGTGATGTCAATGGTGTAGGCGTCAGCTTCGGCGGCACCGGTGATGCCGGCGAGGATGTGGTCGTGCAATGCGTCGATGACTGCGTCTCCGTAGGATGAGTAGCTGCTTTGGGCCAGGGCCTGGAGGGAGATCAGCGCCGCTGCCAGTATGAAGAGTATCCTTTTCATGTTAGAGGTGTTATTTGGAATGGCAATTTAGTGAAAGTTTGGGAAATAATTCCTAAATTGGTCCACGCAATGAACCAATCGTATTGACTATTATGAAAAAAACCATCCTGACAGCGGCTCTGTCCCTGATTATCTGCGCATCTATGTCTGCGCAGGCTCCCACCGGATTCGTAACCTTCCCCGACATGGGCCTCAACGGTGTCACCGGAGGCATGGCCGGCGAAGTGGTACGCGTGACCAACCGTGCCGACTTTGAGAAATACGTCGGAGATGACGTACCCCGCACGGTCATCCTCGACGCCGACCTCGCCGGCGCCGGCATCTATGACAAGAGCGACCGCATCAACATCGGCTCCAACAAGACCATCATCGGCTCCGGCGCCGGCCGCCAGATAAACGGCATCTGCCTCGAAGCCGACAGGAAGGAGAATATCATCATCCGCAACCTCTCCATCGGCCTGGGCAAGCCCGACGGACTCGCTTTCAGGACCTGCCACCATGTGTGGGTGGACCATTGCGACCTGTACACCTGCGACGACGGTCTGCTGGATTTCACCATCGCATCCAACTACCTGACCGCTTCGTGGAACACCATCCACGACCACAACAAGGTGACCCTGGTCAACTCCGGCACCGGCCATTTCGAGGACCACGACCGAGAGAGGGCCACTTACCACCACAACTATTTCTTCAACAACGAGCAGCGCAATCCGCGCGTGGGTTACGGCCTTGCGCATGTGTACAACAATGTTTATTACAACATCCACCAGTACTGCATAGGCTACCACTCACAGGCCAAGGTGCTCTCGGAGAACAACTATTTCGGCGAGAAGGCCCCCTCACCTTTCAACCAGATGTACTGGATCGAGCCCTGGACCTATGCCTACGCCGACTGCGAGGAGCGCGGCAGCTATTTCACCACTCCCCTGGAGAACAATCCCAAGAAGCAGCCGACCGGAGTCTCCTTCGACGTCGCCCAGTTCTATGACTACGGCTTCAGCCTCGACGAGGCCGTGAGCCTGCCTATGCAGATCAAATACATGGGTCCCCAGCCCAACCTGGAGTACAGCACCATACTCTTCCCCGGCAATGGCGCCATCGACATCCCCGTCGGCACCGCCCTGGCATGGGGCAAGCATGACCGCCTGCGCGGAGTGAAGGTGTATTTCGGCACCGACCCTGCAAATCTCGAGCTCCAGGAGAGCGGCAATGTCGCCCTCGAACCCGGCACCACCTATTATTGGAAGGTCGAGGCAGAGTACGCCGCCGTCTCCCCCGATGCTCCCGGCTTCATTGACAAGTCCGACGTGCACTGCTTCACCACCGCTCCCCTGCAGGCGCAGCGTCCCCTTCCCGCCGACGGCGAGACCGACGCCCGCATGCGCCGCCACCTGGACCGCGCCTCCGCCAGCGTGAACGAGGCTCTCCAGTGGCACCAGGCCTTCGATGCTGTGTCCTACAAGGTTTATCTCGGCGAGAAGTCCGGCAAGCTCAAGGCCATTGGCAGCACCTCCGAGTGCCGCATCGACCCGGGTGCGCTGAAACAGGGCAAGACTTATTATTGGCGCGTGGATGCCGTCAAGGCTGACGGGCAGGTGGTCAAGGGTGCAGAGTGGAGCTTCAGCACCAAGGCCGTCGCCCTCAAGGAAGGCCGCAACGAGTGCGAAGATATGGCCCGCAGCGGCTACATCTTCGAGGAGAGGCAGCCCATCTATTCCAACGGCGCCGCAGCCATCTGCGATGAGGATGGCGCCGGTTCCATCATCGGTATCTGGGGCGGCAAGGGCGGCCGTTACGACCTGAGCCTCACCTACACCGACGAGAGCGACGGACAGGGCATCTTCGTCCTGTATGTCAATGGCAAGGAGATCGCCACCATCACCGGTGACATCAACGACGACAAGCTCCACACCGTGTCCTTCGGACCGAAGGTGAGCCTGAAGGCCGGCGACGAGATACGCATCGAGTCCCACACCGTCCGCAAGATGGGCAACAGGATCGACTGCCTCGACATCGTGAAAGCAAAATAAAATGAAGCGATTATTTATACTGATAGTATTAAGCCTGCTGCTCCCGCTGCAGGCTTTTGCTTCCCGTTTCGTGGAGATACGGGTAGTGGACAATGAGCACTTGATGCTGCATTTCCGGGACGGCGAGGTGCGCTACCGCGACGACGGCACGGGCCCGAGCGCCTTCCTGGGACATTCTTTCGCCGAGGGCGACGACACCCTGCTGGTGTTCCTGCCGAGGCTTGACGCCGCTGCCGCTTCCCGTGCAGCTGCCTGGACCGTCAGCTCCAGGGACGACGCAGCATTCGGCAACTGCAGCCCCACGGATGTATGGCGCAAGAGCAAGCCTATGAACACTGACCACACCCTCACGAGCGAGCTGGACCATTGGCTTTTCCTGAAGCTTCCCCGGCCGATGAAGCAGGGCTGCAGTTATTCGGTGAGCATCCCATCGGAGCTGGGCTCCGACACCGGCACCGCGGAGATACTCTTCGACTGGTGGACCGCCCAGTCGGAGGCAGTGCATGTCAACATCCTGGGCTATTCACCCCGGGAGGAGGTGAAGGCCGCCGACCTGTACATATGGATGGGCGACGGCGGAGCGAGGGACTACAGCGCCTATGAGGGCCGGAGGGTCTTCCTGACGGATCTTCTCACCGGGCAGTCCCGGGAAGTCGGGGTGGTGAAGCCCTGGAAGAAGGCCGCCGACAGTGCCTTCGAGGCCGGCCGGAAGGATCTCACGGGCTCCCCTGTCTGGAGCGTGGATTTCAGAGGCAGCGCGCCCGGAAGCTACCGCCTGGTGGTGGAAGATGTGGGCTGCAGCATGGATTTCGAGATCCGGGATGACATCTATTACGAGCCTTACCGTTACTCCCTGAGGGGCTATTATTACATGCGTCTTGGAGAGCCGGTGGATCCCCGGGTCACCCCCATACCCCGCCAGCCGCGGTTCGTGCCGGGCGAGGATCCGGACGGATTCATTGTTTACAAGACGGACCTGCATCCCTGGCATCCGGACTGGCGCAAGCTGCGCGGAGACGTGTGGGATGAGCCCCATTTCAAGGCCGCGGAGACTTCGGCCTTCTGGGAGCACCACCTGGAGGGCAACCCTGTCAATCCCCTCGCCCGCGGAGGCCATTCCGACGCTTTCGACTGGGACAGGCACCTGGCCCATGTGAGCAATATCTACGACCTGCTGCTCCCCTACATCCTCACGGGCGGACGTCTGGGCGAGGACCATCTGGGCATACGCGAGAGCG
This sequence comes from Bacteroidales bacterium, assembly GCA_017455065.1. Taxonomy (GTDB): domain Bacteria; phylum Bacteroidota; class Bacteroidia; order Bacteroidales; family UBA932; genus Cryptobacteroides. Next base: position 11,514 of record JAFTBU010000012.1, on the reverse strand, counting down.
GCAACGGCATCCCTGACCTGATCGACGAGGCCCGCAACGAGGTGGACTTCTTCCTGAGCATTCGCGACGGCGAGGCCTATTCCCAGGGTGTCACCAACCCCGACAAGGACTGGAGGATGATGTTCCAGGCGGGGTGCACCACCATGGCCGCCTGGGCCAATGCCGCCAATTGCGCCATGCTCGCGGAGGCGTTCCGCCTGCACGGAGACGCCGCCCTGCGCGATTTCTACGCCGCCGAGGCCGTGAAGGCCTTCCGCTTCGCGCAGAGGCAGGAAGACAGCCAGCTGGATGAGTTCCAGGGCATTGGCAATGAAAGGATGAGGGGGCGGGATTTCCGGCAGATGGCCGCCGCCTTCCTGTACAATGTGACCGGCGAGCGCGCCTGGGAGGATGCCATGGCGGAGGACTGCGCCGTCGCCACGGCGGAGAGCCGCATCATCGCGCAGGGCCGCGGCGGCAGCTGGTACCAGCTCTGGGGCGTCGCCGCCTACCTGAGCTGCCCCCGCGAGAGGCATTATCCCGAATTGTACGAGACTCTGAAGGCTGCCGTGAAGGCGCAGGCGCATGCGGACCACCTCGACAGATGGCCCGAGCGGCCGTCGCGCCGCAGCAGTGCTGACGCCCGCTGGCAGACCTCCGAAAACCTCCAGCTGGTGATGCTGGCGCATTACATTGCCACGGATCCTGCGGAGAAGCTCGCCTGCGAGAGGGCCATGTACCAGGAGGCGGGATGGGGACTCGGCCGCAACCCCGGCAACATCGTGGAGATGACAGGATTGGGACAGAGGCACATCACCGACTGCTACACCACCGGCCGCAACGACGGCACCCCCGGCTCCCACCCCGGCCAGACGCCATTCAACGGCACCGAGACCTGGTCACAAGGCAACGGAGGCGACGCGCAGATATTGCTGCGCCGCTGCTATCCCGATTGGAACGAGGGAGGATGGCCCCGGCAGGAGTCATTCTTCAACCAGCGCTATCTCTGGGTGAACGGAGAGTTCACGCCGCGAGAGACCATGAGGGGCAAGATGGCCCTCCTGGCCTACCTGTACGGCATTCGCTGATTTTACTTGAAGAGGAAGATGGCCGTGGGCTGGTCCTGACGGCCTATCACCTCCAGCAGGGGGAAGCGCTCGGGATACTTCTGTATCGCCGGGAGCACGAACATGTAGGCGTGGCGGAACCAGTGGTCCAGGATGACGGCATCCACGTGATTGTCTTCCAGATATTGGATGACCTCTTCCGGAGTCCCGGAGCGGGGTATCATGAGCGAGTGATGGTAGCCTGAGTGGACATAGAATATCTCGGGCTTGCGGGAGGCCACTACGAAGTCCCCGGGCGCGGTCTTGAAATATTCGCAGGCCTGGATGTATTCGCGGACCGGGTTGTATTCGGGGAGTTCTTTGTAGCTCTTGGTGGCGGCGTAGTTGCGGTAGATCTTCTGGTCCTTGACCGAAGAGGATATGATCACCAGGGCGAGCACGATGATGGCGGCATAGGCGGCCACGGAGGCCTTTTTCATGCCCAGCCTGCCCGCGATGTAAGACACTATGGCCCAGGTCCCGGCGATCAGGGCGCAAATCAGCAGAGGCAGCACCGGGATGAAATATCTGACTCCGGCGTACTGCTCCTGATAGAGCATGAGCACCCCGAAATTGATGATCACATAGGATACGGTCAGCACTCCGAGCCCCTTCATGGAGCATAGTCCGGCCAGCATCACCAGTATCAGCAATATGCCTCCTATCCAGTCCAGGGCGGTCACAGGGACCGTGGGGACGGGAAGGGTGGTGACGGCTTTGGCGGTGGAGAAGATGGACTTGGGGATGTAGAAGGCGACGAAGGCCTTGATGTTCTTGCCTATGCGGGTGGTCCAGTCTCCGAAGGTCTCCATCATGTCACTGCTGGCGCTCTTGTGCACGAAGGTGTCCAGGTAGTCGCTCTTGTAGCCGGGGATCACATGCTCGTTGCGTATGTCCCATGAGGTCTTGGCGGCGAAAAGGGAAAGGGCGACCAGAAGGCAGGTCAGAGCGGGCCAGACCCAGCTTTTCTTGTCCTGCTTTTTCAGGAGTTGCCTGAGGGCGAGGACGGCGAAGGCGAGGGCTGCCGCCAGTACGACGGCCACACCCATTGTCCTGATGAAATAGGTCGAGGCGACGAGCAGGCACAGCAGCACCAGCAGGAGGATCTGCCGCCAGTCCTTGCGGCGGAGTTTCTCGAAATCGAGGTCCTGGCAGATGGCTATGATGCCGAAGGATACGGCCATGTAGAGCATCTCGCTCATGAGTATCGTGGACCAGCGCAGGAGTTCTGGATGGAAGGTGCACACGAGGCACGACACGAAGGCTATCCACAGGCCTGCGGGCCCTGTGGAGCGGCGCACGATGCGGAACAGCAGGATGAGCGAAAGCAGGTAGAGCAGGCCGTTGAGTATCTTCAGGGCGACGATGTTGTCGGGGAAGATCTTGAGGAACAGGGCCATGAAGGCCGGGTAGCCCGGAGGGAAATGCATGTGCGGGGTCTGCACCGGCTCGAAGTCGGTGACGTAGCCGTCCCCTCTCGCGAGGCTGTGGGCCAGCTGGTAGTACTGGTAGTTGTCCCCGTTGGTATCCATCTTCGGGTCGAAGATGCCGGCGTAGTTGATGGCGAAACTTATCGCTATGACAGCGAGCAGTATCCAGCGGAGGGCGTTGCTACTTGCTTTCATGGTATTCTTTCTCGGTGTTGATGTTCCAGATGTTGTCCTTGGAGCTGACGCCGTCGCGGATGTTGCGGACGGCTTCCATGGCGGTGAGCATGGAGTGGTCCATGTTGTTGTAGCGGTGCTGGCCGTTGCGGCCTATGCAGTAGAGGTTGTCCAGGCCGTCCAGCCAGGATTTGACCTTGTCCAGCTCGTAGTAGGTGCCGAAATAGGCGGGATAGGCCTTGCGTATCTTGGCGCAGGTGGTGTCCAGGACGTCCCCGGGCTCCACGACGTCGATTTTCACGAGTTCCCCGACCGCCATTTTCTTGAAGGCTTCCTCGTCCATGGACCACAGGTCGTCGCCTTCATTGCAGAAATACTCCATGCCCACGAACATGCTGCCCTTGTAGTCGGCGACCATGTAGGGGGACCAGTTGTTGAATATCTGCAGGCGGCCGACTTTGACGTCGCGCTCCTGGACATAGATCCAGGTGTCGGGGACGCGGCCCTCGTAGGTGGGGGTGGAGGTGGTGTTGCGTATTTTGAGCTTGCGGGCGAGGACTCCGACGGTGATGAAGTCGCGGTACGGGAGGCCGGTGGCTATGCGCAGCACCTCGGAGGGCACTTCCCTGCCCCGAATGGCGGCGACGAGGTCCCTCAGAGGCATGCTCGAGAGCACATAGTCGCAGGACAATGTCTCCGTCCTGCCTCCGCACTCGAACTCCACCGCGGTGACGCCGTCCTCCCCCGCCTGGATGCCGGTGACACGTGAGTCCATGCGGATTTCTCCGCCGAGGCGGCGCACTTCGCCGGCGACAGTCTCCCAGAGCTGCCCGGGGCCGTATTTGGGGTAGATGAACTGCTCGATCAGGGAGGTTTCGACCTTGTTCTGCTCTATGTCCTTGCGGCGGAAGGGACGGGTGACCACGTCCTTGAGCACCGAGAGTATGGAGAGGCCCTTGACCCGCTGGGCTCCCCAGTCGGCGCCTATCTTGCTCGGGTGCACGCCCCAGACTTTTTCGGTGTAGCCCTCGAAGAACATTTCGTAGAGGGGACGGCCGAAGCGGTTGATATAGAAATTCTCCAGGGAGGTTTCGGGGAGTTTGTGGAAGACGGCGGCGAGGTAGCCGAATCCGGCTTTCATGGTGTTCTTGAAGCCCATCCCGGCGAAGGTGCTCCATTTGAGGGAGATGGGATAGTCGAAGAATTTGCGCAGGAAGAAGATGCGGGAGACCCTCTCGCGGACGAGCATCACCCTGTCTTCGCTCTCGGGGTCGGGGCCTCCGGGAGAGAGTTCCTTGTGCTTGGAGAGGAGTATGTCGTCGAGGGCGGGAGAGCCCTGCAGGGGCATCATTTCCTTCCACCAGCGCATCACTTCTTCGTTTTTGGAGAAGAAGCGGTGACCTCCTATGTCCATCCTGTTGCCTTTGTAGCGGACTGTCTTGGAGATGCCTCCTATGACCGATGTCTCTTCGAGTATGACGGGGGTTATGTCGGTCTGTCTGAGCAGTTCGTATGCGGCGGTCAGTCCCGCGGGACCGGCTCCGATGATGACGGCGGTTTTTTTCATATCAGGTTATGACTTGAAGACCAGGAACCTTCTGGCCAGGAAATTCCAGAAAAACACTATGACTGTGGATATGACCTTGCTGAGCATGTAGTGCAGGCCGAGCAGGTCGGTCCCGACCCAGATTATGAGCTCGTTCAGGCCCAGGCCTATGACTCCGATGACGGCGAAGGCGGCGAACTCGGCCCATTTGCTGCGTATGCGGCTCTCGCCGAAGACCCAGCGGGTGCTGAGCACGTAGTTGCAGATGAGTCCGAGCAGGAAGGCAATGGCGGCGGAGGCCATGTAGTGCAGGCCGCACACCTCGGTCAGCAGCCAGAGGCTGCCGTAATCCACGACGAAAGCTATGCCTCCCACCACTCCGTAGCGGAGCAGCTGGCCGGCCAGGTTGCCTTTATCCACCAAAGATTTCAGATTCATTACCTCAAATATAGCAAGAAATCCTGTATAATCTCATCCTTTACTGCTATATTAGGGGACGGAAACCAATTTAACCACCAAATAACACGCATATGCAAAGAAGAGAGTTTATCAAGAAAGCCGGGTTCGCCGCGGCAGGTCTGGTGATCGGCAGTAAAGGCATGAGCGCCGCCAGCTACAGCAGGATCAAGGGTGCCAACGACCGTGTGAATGTCGCAGTCGTCGGCTATTCCGACCGTTTCAAAAGTTCCCTGCTGCCTGCTTTCCAGGCCAATTGTGAGAAGCAGAATTTCGACATCGTAGGTGTCTCCGATCTCTGGAGGCTCCGTCGTGAAGAAGCCAAATCCACCCTGGAGACCCGTTTCGGCCACGGTATCAAGACCTACCTCAACAACGACCAGATGTATGAGGACAAGGACATCGACGCCGTGATCATCTCCACCGCCGACTTCCAGCACGCCCTCCATGTGGCTGAAGCCGCCGAGAACCGCAAGGACGCCTATGTCGAGAAGCCTTTCGCCGAGACCATGGCCGACGCCCGCGTCGCCAAGGCCGCCATCGAGAAGTACGGCACCATCGTGCAGGTCGGCTCACAGCGCCGCAGCGCACCCAACTACCATGCTGCCAACGACTTCCTCCGTTCGGGGAAATTCGGCGACATTGTCATGGTGGAAATGACATGGAACGTCAACCAGCCCGGACGCTGGCGCCGTCCTGCCGTAGTGCCCCTCCTGAAAGAGGAAGACACCGACTGGAAGCGCTATCTGATGAACCGTCCCTGGCAGGAGTTCGACCCTCGCAAGTACCTCGAGTTCCGTCTGTTCTGGCCCTTCTCATCAGGTATCCCCGGACAGTGGATGGCACACCAGATCGACACCGTGCACTGGTTCACCGGCTACAACTATCCCAGGAGCGTCGCTGCCAACGGCGGCATCTACCTCTGGAATGACGGCCGTACCAACTACGACACCATGACCGCCGTCCTCGACTACGGTCCGCTGGACAATCCTTCAAAGGGCTTCCAGGTCATCTATTCTTCCCGCTTCACCAACAGCGCCGGCGGCACCAAGGAGATCTACTACTCCAACGGCGGAGAGCTCAACCTCGACACCAACATGGTCACCGACAACGGTTACCTGACCGCCCGGAACGCCCAGGCCATGAACATGCCGGAGAACAGGCTCGAGTCCTTCTCGCTCTCCGAGGCAGTGAAGATTTCCACCGAGGCCAACACCGGCGGAGATCCCATGACCACGGCCCACATGCGCAACTGGATGGAGTGCGTCCGTTCCCGCAAGCAGCCCAACGCCAACTACATGGCAGGTTACAACCACTCCATCGCCTGCATCATGGTCACCGCTGCCCTGCGCACCCATGAATTCACAGTGTTCGACGCTGCCAGGCAGGAAGTCATGGCAGGCGGCAAGGTCTTTCAATATTGATCCGCCATGAAGAGATTGCTATTGTTATTGCCCCTCCTGGCCCTCACGCTCGGCTGCACACCGGCGAAGAAGGCCGACGTGGCGTTCGTCCGTGACGACGACGCCCGCAAGGTGGACATCACCATCGACGGCACATATTTCACTTCCTACATCTATCCCACCGACATGGAGAAGCAGTCGCTGTGGCCCATCCAGACCGCATCCGGCAAGGTGATCACCCGCGGCTTCCCCATGGCGCCCCGCGCTTTCGAGAGCACCGACCACCCGCACCATGTGGGTCTGTGGTTCAATTTCGGCAGCGTGAACGGACTGGATTTCTGGAACAACTCCTACGCCATCCCGGCGGAGCGCAAGCCCAATTACGGCTCCGTCGTCTTCGACAAGATCATCTCAGCGTCCGGCAACAAACTGGTTACCCAGGCCAACTGGGTGGACAATGACGGCAAGGTCCTGATGGTCGAGAAGACCACCTACACCTTCGACGGCTGCGAGCACGAGCGTTCCGTCATCCGTACCGCCGAGCTGACCGCCGTAGTGCCGGTCGAGTTCAAGGAGAACAAGGAAGGCATGCTGGGTCTCCGCGTGGACCGTGCTTTCCAGAAGCCCTCGGACCGCGCCGAGCGCTACACCGACGCCAACGGTATAGTGACTGAGGTGGCCACGGTCAACAACGAGGGCGTCAACGGCGAGTATGTCAACAGCCTCGGAGACAAGGGCGACGACGTATGGTCGAAGCGAGCCGAGTGGACTATGCTGAACGGCACCAAGGAAGGCGACGCCATCTCCATCCTGATCATCGACTCCAAGGACAACCCCAACTACCCCGCATGGTCTCACGCCCGCGGCTACGGCTTGTTCGCAGTCAACAGCATGGGTGGACATGAGTTCGACAAGACTCTCACCGAGCCAGTCGGCCTGACCCTCAAACCTTCAGAGAAAGTCACCTTCTCCTACAAGATCATCATCAAGGACGGAGGTTTCCTCAGCAGCGCAGAGGCCCAGGCACGTGCCGATGCTTTCAACAAATAGTACCTTATGAAAAGTACTCTCATAACTGTCGTCAGCGCCGGTTTGGCGCTGACGATATTTTCTTCCTGCGAGCGGGAAGTGAAGCTGTTCAACGGCAAGGACCTGCAGGGGTGGGCCAGTTTCGAGGCAGAGACCGAGACTCCCCCGGCACAGCCGGTGTTCAGCGTGAAGGACGGCTGCATCCATGTCAGCGGCACGCCCAACGGATATCTGCGCACTGAGCGGAAATATACGGACTATGAGCTGCTGCTCGAATGGCGCTGGACCGACGGACGCAAGGACAGCGGCATCTACAACCGTCTCCAGGACGGGGACAAGGTCTGGCCCACCGGGGTCCAGCTCCAGCTCCGCGAATCGGATTTCGGGTATTTCTTCAGCGGAGTGCCCCTGGAGGGCGTAGTCCCTACCCGCAACTACCGCAAGCCGCCTCTGTGCGAGGGGGATCCCGAGAAGCCTGACGGCGAGTGGAACAGCGTCCGCATCGTCTGCAACGGCACACACATGGCCGCCTATGTCAATGATGTGCTGGTCAATGAGGCCGTCTGCGAGGCCACTGAAGGCTACATAGGCATACAGAGCGAAGGCGGAGCGATGGATTTCCGCAACATAAGGATAAAGCCGCTGTAAGTGGAAAAGCTCTGGAATGCCGGTTACTGGAAGGTGATGACAGCGAATTTCACGATGTGCTTCGCCTTCTACCTGCTCTCTCCCCTGTTGCCGCTCTACCTGAGCGAGCAATTCGGGGCGGGAAAGGATGTGATCGGCGTCGTCCTCTCAGGGTATTCCCTCGCGGCACTGATGGTAAGGCCTTTCAGCGGGTATCTGGCCGACAGTTTCCCGCGAAAGAAGGTCCTGCTGGTGAGCCTTTTCCTGTATTTCATCTTTTTCGGCGGCTATTTGGCTGCCAGTTCGCTGCTGCTGTTCGCGATTGTCCGCACCCTCCACGGAGGTCCCTTCGGGGCTGCCTCCGTGGCCAACAGCACCATGGCCATAGACGTCCTCCCCTCCTCCCGGAGGACCGAAGGCATCGGTTATTATGGCCTCAGCAACAACATTGCGACAGCCATCGCCCCCTCCGTGGGACTGGCGGTGTATCATTGGACCGGAAATTTCCAGATACTGTTCTGGATGGCCTTCGCCGTGGCGGGAATCGGCTTATGGGCGGATTCGACCATAAAAGTCAAGGACAGGCAGCTCATCAAGGACAAGAAGGCGCTTTCGCTGGACCGTTTCTTCCTCCTGAAGGGTTGGGCCATCGGGGTGAACGCCATGATCTTCGGTATATGCTACGGGGTGATAACCAACTACCTCGCCATCTACAGCAAGGAGCAGATGGGGATCACCAGCGGCACCGGCATATTCTTCACCCTCTTCGCCCTGGGGCTTATACTGGCGCGGCTCACCGGGGTCCGCTCGCTGCGCGAAGGAAGGATAGTCGGGAATGCGGCGCGAGGGGTCATCTTCTCGACCTTGGGTTACCTGCTCTTTGTCAGCTGCCCCAATGCCGTGGGTTATTACGGGGCTCCGCTGGTCATAGGCTGGGGGAACGGGCATTTCTGGCCCGCTTTCCAGAATATGATCATAAACGTGGCTGAGAAGAATGAGCGCGGGACGGCGAATTCGACCCTGCTGACGTCATGGGACCTGGGCATAGGTCTGGGCCTGCTGCTGGGCGGTTTCCTGACGGAGCACATCAGCTACCGCTTCGCCTTCTGGACCATCGCCGTCATCCACGCCGCCGGAGCCCTCTTTTTCCTCGTCACAAAGGCTGAGTATCTGAAGAGGACTATTCCTCGTAATACTTATCGGCCAGAGACGAGTTGAATGCCACACGGGACTCGGCTGTCGGGCAGGGGGTGCTCAGATTGTAGTTTTCAACCTCTTCCAGATAGCGCTCGCGGGCGCGGCGCTCGCGCTTGAAAGTCCTGGCGGTCTCAACGGCTGTCTTTTCAAACTTGATGACATTGGTGATGGAAAGGCTCATCGTCACACTTTCCACATCGTGGTCGGTGCCGATGTAGGCAAAGGACCAGCCCTGCTTCTTCAGGTGATCGATCATTTTGCGGATGGCTGGAAGGTCGTACTCTTCAGAAGAATTTTCACATCCGTCGGTGATGATGGTCACGATGACGGAATGGTTCGTGTCGCCCTTGAGCTCCTTGTCAAGTCTGGTGAGGGTGCGTCCCATCGCATCATAGAGCGGGGTGCAGGCTCCGGGGACGTAGTTCTCCTCCGTCAGGATGGCGGCATCGGCGGCCGGCGAGTTCCAATATACCTCATCTATGGACGCACTGTCGAAAAGGACGAGCGTGAAATACTGCTCCTGAGTGTCTTTGAACTTTTTGGCGGCAGCCTTCACACCGCCCAGCACCTCGTTGTAGCCCTGGATGGCAGGCTTCTGGATATCCCACATGGAACCGCTGCGGTCCATGATAATCACGTTGTAAACCTTGGTCTTTTCAATCTTGCGTTCCATAATGCGTAGAGTTTTAATTATTATTTGTGTCATTGTGACGCAAAAGTAAAGTATTATTCTGACTTCTCCAAATTTTTCGCGTCATTTTGACACATATTTTGCAAATAGTGCGGAAAAAACTATATTTGTGGTGCGATGGGAAAGAATTTCACATACGTGCCAGGCGCAGAATTTCCGTACCAGTACCGCTATGAACACATGGCAGTGACGACTGACTGCGTCATCTTCACCTACGAAGAGCGACAGCTGAAGGTGCTGCTGTTGCGGCGCGGGATAGATCCTTACCGCGGCTGCTGGGCTTTCCCCGGGGGATTCCTCCAGATGGATGAGACGGCGAAGGAAGGGGCTCTGCGCGAGCTTCGCGAGGAGACCGGCCTGGAGCCGGCCGCCGTCGGGGAGCTGGGCGTCTTTTCCGACCCCGACCGTGATCCGCGCGAGCGCTGCATCACCATTGCCCATTACGCCCTGGTAAAGCCTTCCGCCGTCACGGGCGGAGACGATGCCGAGGAGGCGGCATGGTTCCCGACAGATGCTCTCCCGGAATTGGCCTTCGACCATAAAAAGATCTTCGAGGCGGCGATGGAGCGCCTCCGCCGCGACATCCATTTCGAGCCCATCGGATTCGACCTGCTGGACGATGAGTTCACCATCCCCGACCTTCAGCGCCTTTACGAGGCTATCCTCGGCACCAAGTTCGACCGCCGCAATTTCCAGCGGAAGATCCTGGCTTCCGGCATCCTGGAGGAAGCCGGTTCACAGATAGAGCTTCCGGAGCCGCCGATGCTCTGCAAAGCAGCTCCAGCCCCGATGTTGGAAGAGCGCTGCCTTCAGACGGCCATGCCGGAGCCAGCACTCCCCCACCCCCGGAAGGGCCGCCCCGGGCGCATCGCGTCCCTTTTCCGCCTCAACCGCGCCAAGTACGACGCGATGAAGGACGACGGCGGGAAGACGGAGTTCTAGATGGTTTAGTCGCCGTCTTCCAAGATGAAGATAGCTTCGGCAGGCTTGCCGAAGTAACGGGCAATCTTCAGCGCCAAGACGGTAGAAGGGACATATCCGCCAGCTTCTATGGAATTGATGGTCTGCCGGCTCACGCCGACAGCCGTGGCGAGATCTTGCTGGGTGATATCTTTTATCGCCCTTTCTATTTTTACGGTATTATTCATCGGCCTTGCCTCCTGATACTTTTCATCGTCAAGTTAAACTTCAGGATATACACAAGATAATACAGGTAAAGGGCTGCGAGTGAAAACGAGAGGAAATCCAAGCCCATGATAAACAGAATACCAAAGGCAAGAACAAATGTCGTAAACCAGAGACTCCAGACGAAGGACTTCATCCGGATCTGACCAGTCATTTCATCTTCGTCTTTCTCGCGTGACAGAGCAATGAAAGAAAGGGATATAAGTAATCCCATCATTCCAAGCTCAGTGAAGAGGTCGGCTTCTCCTTGATAGAAAAGGCCATCTCCTATGGCTATCCAAGGGATTGCTATGTAGGGAAGTTTCACATCCAGCAAGAGACAGAGGCATATGGCCGCAAAGGGGAGAAACATCAGCATTCCGATCTTTTTGAAAGAATTGGGAAGAAGATAATTACTTGTTTTCATAAGGTTGTTGCTTTTATAATTGTCCTTCGCCTGTAAATGTAAAAACAATTTTCCAATATGTCAAGTATTCTTTACATTTCTTCAATATGGTTTTTTTGCGCTGAAATGTAAAGTTTTGATATTTAATTCTTTACGTAACACACTGGGGGTCCCTGGATTCAACCGTCAAATGCAACTTTTTTCGTTGTTTTAGTTAAAGAATTAAAAAGTTCATTTGGAGAGAAAAAGCCAAGTCTTTTTCTCGGCCGATTATTGATTTTATCCTGGATAGCCAGCACCTGCTCT
>JAFTBU010000011.1 GCA_017455065.1 Bacteroidales bacterium | reverse complement strand
TTAATTCCGTATTCTTTTACATCTATCTTATCGATAAGTGTCCCTTCCTGGTATGAGTATATGAGATTGTTATTGTCATTCAGGAACGAAATAGTCTCTTTTCCATTTCTTTCCGCAGCAATCAAGTAGCTCATCAACCCAGACGTTTCATTGTCTAAAGGGATGTTGTAGGTTCCTTCAATATTGTATGATATGGTCTGCTTTCCCTGTGTAACAGGAGGATAGGACAGATCATCATTACAGCTAAGTATAGTGATAAAAAGTAATGTTGAAAACCAAGATTTGGTCAGCATAAAAAAGCAGCTCTAGAAGTTCACATCCATTTTAAGCAGATATGTTGCGTTCAGATTAGAAATGCCAAATGACGACGCGGATTCCCCATCCAGGACATTAAAGGCTGTGCCTTCTGAAGAAATGATTGACGGCGATACGTATGTTATAGAACTTCCATTTTGCGCCGGATATCCCAGAGGGTCTTCTTCTGAACTTGCAAATCTTCTGTATAGAAGTTTGCCAGTTTCAATATCCCATAGATCAAAAAACAATTTCATATCATAAAGGAACTCCACAAACAAGTAATTTTTCCCGAAGAATGTTTTGCTTTGAACGTATATATAGTTCTTACCATAGTTTTCCATTTTGCTTCCGTCGGAGTAGTATTCTTCAGGCATGCTCAGTTTACCGCAATCAATTTTCAGGAATAATGGTTCTTCCGGGTTGCTGATTTCGGTGAGTTCGGACGACAAAGGCGGTTCACATACTATGGCGTCGTCTATTCTGTACAGTCCGCCAATATTGACCATTCCTTCTATTTTTTTATCACTTGTGAGTTTTGACGTTCTGGTCAGTCCGGTGTTTAAATCATAAATTGAAACAGCAGAGGATGCCGGGCTTGCGTTTATACTGTATACGCAATTGTCGGCGGGGTTAAAAATGGAAGCCATTGCTGGATTGGACAGCAGGACAGGTTCAGATATGTTTCCTTCTGTGTCGTAAACAAGCAACCGGTCTTTTTTCATAAGGTCGGAGACCAGTATCCTTCCTCTTGACAGATCGAGTCCGGCCCCGCTGATTGACATGTACTCACCAGGTCCGCGGCCAGTCCTGTTGAACGAGCTGATAATGAGTCCGGTGTTATCGATCAGCAGGACGTCACCATGATTGCTGTCAGTGAGTAATAACCTTGAGCTATCTACATCGTTTATACCTATCATCCAACCGAATACGGGAAAAGATTCCCCATCGGAAATAGGGTAGCAACCGAGGTATTTAAAAACTGGTTTCCCGAGATTGTCTATATCGCTGAAAGGATAATCTGCCAGATGGATGGTCCGCTCTGCAGTTATATTCTTTTTACACGAAAGACATGTCAAAGCTATGAATACTGCTATTGAAATGCAGACAATTAAAGGTTTAATGTGTTCTTTCATAAGATTGTTATTATTATTCGTAAAAATATAACAATTTTATATATATAACAAATCGTAACAGAAAAATAACCTTGCCACTCAAGTGCAAGACAAAATATGAAAAACTTATTATCTTTGTAAGATATGAGTTCGTTTGTCATCGAAGGAGGTCACCGCCTGAGCGGCACCATCGTCCCCCAGGGCGCCAAAAATGAGGCCCTGCAGGTCATCAGCGCAGTGCTCCTGACCCGCGAGAGCGTCACCATCTCCAACCTCCCCCAGATACTCGACGTCGAAAACCTCATCTTCCTCCTGGAAGAAGCCGGCGTCAAGGTGGAGCGCAATGATGACAGGACCGTCACCTTCACCGCCGATGAAGTGGACGTGGAATATATGCGCAGCGCTGCGTTCGTGCAGAAATGCTCCCGCCTGCGGGGCTCCGTGCTCGTGGCGGGTCCCATGCTGGCGAGATTCGGCGAAGCCTATTTCCCAAAACCTGGCGGAGACAAGATAGGCAGACGCCGCGTGGACACCCACATCGAAGGCTTCGCCAAGCTCGGAGCCAGCTGTGAGTACGACAGGGAGCGCAGGGCCTACCATCTCGGCGGAGGCAGGGACCTCAAAGGCACCTACATGCTCCTCGACGAGGCTTCCGTCACCGGTACCGCAAACATCGTGATGGCTGCCGTCCTCTCGAAGGGCACCACCACCATCTACAACGCCGCCTGCGAGCCCTATGTCCAGCAGCTCTGCAAGATGCTGAACTCCATGGGCGCCAGGATAAACGGCATAGGTTCCAACCTCCTCACCATCGAAGGTGTGGAGAGCCTGCACGGGACCACGCACAGGGTGCTCCCCGACATGATCGAAGTCGGCTCCTTCATAGGCATGGCCGCGATCACCCGCAGCAGCCTGACCATCAAGGACGTCTGCTGGGACCAGCTGGGCATCATCCCCGAGGCTTTCCTCAGGCTCGGAGTCAAGCTGGAGCAGCGCGGGGACGACATCTTCATCCCCGAACAGGAAAGCTACGAGATCGAGTCCTTTATCGACGGCTCCATCATGACCATCGCCGACGCCCCCTGGCCCGGACTCACCCCGGACCTGTTAAGTGTGCTGCTGGTAGTGGCCACCCAGTGCAAGGGCAGCGTGCTCATCCACCAGAAGATGTTCGAGAGCCGCCTGTTCTTCGTGGACAAGCTCATCGACATGGGCGCGCAGATCATACTCTGCGACCCTCACCGCGCCGTGGTCATAGGCCACGACCACAAGATCAACCTCAGGGGAGGCCGCATGACCTCTCCGGACATACGTGCCGGTATCGCCCTTCTCCTGGCGGCAATGTCCGCATCAGGCACCTCGGAGATCGAGAATATCGAGCAGATAGACCGCGGCTACGAAGATATCGAACGCCGCCTGAACGCCCTCGGGGCGCATATAGTCAGGAAATAAAGTAGTGCAGTTATGAAGGTTTTGAAATTTGGCGGCAGTTCGGTGGCGAACGCCACCAGGATGTCGGGTGTGCTCGACATCGTGGAAAATGCCGCATCTGCGGACCGCACGGTCCTCGTCAGTTCCGCCATCAGCGGATGCACCGATTCACTCATTGAGACCGGACGCCTGGCTGCGGCCGGAGACCTCTCTTATGTGGCGGTCATCGACGCTCTCCGGGACAAGCACTCCCGCATCATCTCTCGTCTTTTCAGCGGGGAGGACCTCGAAGCGGTCAGTTCCACCCTGCACGGTTTCTTCGCGGAGCTCAAGGCCCTCGCCGACGAGATTTTTGCGGCCAAAGACATCACCGACGCACGCAAGGAGCAGATACAGACCTTCGGCGAACTCCTTTCCACCAGCATACTCGCAGCCAAGCTCGCGAGCGAGAAATACCGCGTCAAATGGCTGGACTCCAGGGATCTGGTGGTCCGCAACGACGAGAAGACTACCTACGCCCGCATCGCGAAAGCAGTGGCCGGGCATCCCGAAGTGCGCATCTTCGTGGCTCCCGGCTTCGTAGCCAGGAACAAAGAGGGACATATCTGCACCCTCGGCCGCGGCGGCTCAGACTACAGTGCCGCCCTCTATGCGGCAGCCCTGGGTGCTGACTGCGTCGAGATATGGACTGACGTGCCCGGCATCATGACCTCCAATCCCAAGGTGGTCCCCGCCGCCGTCACCATCCCCAAGATGTCCTACGAGGCTGCTCTCAACATGGCCGAACACGGCGCCAAGGTGCTCTATGCCCCCACCGTCGCCCCCGCCATGGCCGCCGGCATTGCCATCAACATACGCAACAGTTTCGACCCCGCCCACCCCGGCACCATGATCGAAAAGCTCCCCCGCAGGGATGTCTGCGAGTGGATAGGCGTGAGCAATATGCCCGCCGGGGACAATGAAAGGATAACCCTCACTGCAGAGGGCCCCATAGATGTCGAGGCCGCCCACAACAGGACCGTCGCCGCCCTCAAGGACGCCGGCATCGTCCCCGTGGGCACCGGTTCCGAGCCCGGCTGCATCACCATCGACGTGCGTCCCGGAGTGGCCAAGGAAGCCTGCCGCGCCGTGCACAAGGAATTTTTCGAATTCGCCCGTCCCAGCGTCGTGGAGCTCTACGTCGCCGGCCACGGAGCCGTCGGCACCGCCCTGGAGAAATTCATAAACAGCGGCCGCGCTACAGGCAATGGCAAACAGGTGCACCTGGCTGCCATTTCCAGCGACCACGACTTCGCCGCGAAGGTGCTCGCCACCGCTCCGAGGCATTCGGTCTTTGCCGATTGCACCGACAGCAAAGAGATATTCAAATACTATGTGCCCCTGCTTGAAGCGGGCATCAACATAGTTTCATCCAACAGGCGTTCCCTCGCCGTGCCCTATGTGGAATACGCCGCCATGAAACGCGCCGCCATGCGCAACGGCTGCTTCTTCCGCTACGACACGACCGTGGGTACGGCCCTGCCTATGCTGGAATCCATCTCCAGCGGCGCCAACAGCGTGGACGGATTGGTGTCTATCGAGGCCGTCGTCTCCTGCACACTCAACCACATCATCACCGGCTATGACGGTGCCAACACCGAGAGCTTCGCCACCCTGCTGCACAAGGCGCAGAAGGCCGGGCTCACCGAGCACGACCCCCGCACCGACCTCGGCGGCAAGGACGCCCTGCGCAAGCTGCTCATCCTGGCCCGCGAAGCCGGCGTGCCCCTGGAGGAGGAAGACGTGGAGATCACCCCCATGCTTCCCAAGGAGTTCTTCGACTGCTCCCTGGAGGATTTCTATATCAGGCTCGAAGCATCCGAGCCCGAATTCATACGCCGCGAGGCCGAGTTGGACGCCATCGAAAAGCGCCAGAGGTTTGTCGCATCCCTCACCAGGGACCCTTCCGCCAAGGGAGGCTACAAGGCGGAGATCAAGATGCAGCTGGTAGGCATCGAAAGCCCGTTCTACTGGATCAGCGGCACGGAGAACGTGACCATCATCCGTAGCGAGACTTCCGCCCCCCTGGTCATCAAGGGTGCCGGTGAAGGAGCCCGCCAGGCGGCTGCAGGTGTGTTGAACGATATACTCAAGTGATATGAAAGTCATAATCAGCGGATACGGAAAGATGGGCCACATGGTCGAGGGCGTGCTCAAGCGCCGCGGCATAGAGCTGGTCTGCGCCACAGAGGACGTGTGCGCCATCCCCAAGGAAGTCGCCAAGGAGTGCGTGTGCATAGATTTCACCACCCCTGATGCCTTCAGGGCCAATTATCCCGTCATTGCCGGCCTCTTCAAGGCCGTGGTGGTGGGCACCACCGGATGGTATGACATCAAGCAGGATGTCTTCGCCGCCTTCGAGAAAGAGGGTACCCCCATGGTCTGGGCATCCAATTTCTCCATCGGTGTCAATGCTTTCTTCGCCGCCGTGCAGCGCGCCTGCGAGGTGCTGAAGGGCCAGGGCTACAAACCCCATGTGGAGGAGATACACCATATCCACAAGCTGGACGCTCCCAGCGGCACGGCCAAAAGCATTGCCGCCATCATCGCCGGCACCCTCGGGGAAACCCCTGAAATCGGCGCACAGCGCATCGGAGAGGTGCCCGGCACCCACATCGCCGAATTCACCTCCGGGGTGGACAAACTCACATTCACCCATGAAGCCTTCTCCCGCGAAGGCTTCGCCGAAGGAGCCGTCGCCGCCGCGGTCATGGCGGACACATTGACAGGAATACACGAATTCAAGGATCTCATATTATGAAAACGGTAGAATTGAAAGGCTGCGGCCCTGCACTGGTGACCCCTTTCACCGCAGATGGTGCAGTGGATTATGATGCCTACGTCGCCCTCGTGGACCGTCAGGTCGCAGGCGGCGTGGATTTCCTCGTCGCCCTGGCCACGACGGGGGAGACCCCCACTCTGAGCGCCGAAGAGAAGGTGCGCCTGCTCGACCTCACCGTCGCCCACGCCAAGGGGCGCCCGGTGCTCGTCGGCTGCGGGTCCAACTCAGTGCCCGCCACCCTTGCCAATATAGAACTGCTCGACTCCCACGGGGCCGACGCCTGGCTGGTGGTGGTGCCTTTCTACAATAAGCCCACCCAGGAGGGCCAGTACCGCTATTTCAAGGAGATAGCCTCCCACACCGACAAGCCCGTGGTCATCTACAACGTGCCCGGCCGCACCGGTGCCAACATGACGGCCCAGACCTGCCTGCGCCTCGCCCGCGATGTGGAGAACATCGTGGCCACCAAGGAAGCTTCAGGCAAATACGAGCAGATAGCCGAGATACTCGCCGGGGCCCCCGAGGGCTTCCGCGTGCTGAGCGGCGACGACGACATGACCCTTTCCATCATGAAGATTGGTGCCAAAGGTGTGATTTCGGTGGCTTCCAACGCCGCCCCTTCCCAGGTGTCGGCGATGACTTCGGCTGCCCTCAAGGGAGATTTCGCCGGAGCAGAAAGCATAGAGGCGGGGCTCAAGCCTCTGTTCAAGGCCTGCTTCGCCGAGTCCAACCCCATCCCCGTCAAGGCAGCCCTTTCGCTCATGGGCTACTGCACCCCCGTCATGCGCCTGCCGCTGGTCGAGGCTTCCGCCGAGACCCGCGATCTCATGTCAGGACTCATAAAAGATCTTGGCCTGTGCTGAGATTCTATAAATATTCCGGAGCCGGCAACTGTTTCGTGGTGATAGACGGACGCATCATGGACGCCTCGAGATTCAAGAGGCCCGATGTGGTGCACGCCCTCTGCCTGCAGAACGGCACCGACGGCCTGATGATACTGGAGAACTCCCAGGAAGCTGATTTCCGCATGGAGTTTTTTAATCCCGACGGTTCCAGCGGGATGATGTGCGGCAACGGCGGACGCTGCATCGTCGCCTTCGCCGACCTGCTGGGCGTGAAGCCCTTCCATTCCCGGGAATACGTCTTCATTGCCCCGGACGGGCTGCACCGCGCCGAGATATTGGCACATATGGGCGAAGCCAAGACCGTACGCCTCGGGATGCACGACGTCGCCGGAGCGGAGCCGCAGCCGGAAGGGTACTTCCTCGACACCGGCGCCCGCCATCTGGTGACTTTCGTCCCGGACGCCCTGACGGTGGATGTGGCCTCGGAGGGAGCACGGCTCCGCCGGGACCCCCGCTTCGCGCCCCAGGGGACCAATGTGGACTTCGTCAGCGTCGACCCAGACGGGTCGCTGAGGGTGCGTACCTTTGAAAAGGGCGTGGAAGGGGAGACCCTGGCCTGCGGCACCGGCATCACTGCGAGCGCCATGGCGGCCTGCCTGCGCGGCATACCTCCGGGAGAGGAAGAGGACGGGGTGCTCAGATACACCGTGCATGCCTGTCAGGACGACCTGGAAGTGGATTTTCGCCGCAGCGGTGAAGGCTTCTCAGAAGTCCACCTCACCGGCCCCACGCTTTGCGAAGGAGATATATCAGAAGAGTAAACCAAATATTGAAAAAGATGAAAAAGATCAAAGTTGCGATTGTCGGCTACGGCAACATCGGAAAGTACGCCCTGGAGGCCCTGGAGAGGACTTCGGACATGGAGTGCGCGGGCATAGTCCGCAGGAACGGCAGTGCTGAGGGCTTCCCCGAACTCGCCGGAAAGAAGGTGGTGAGCGACATCAAGGAACTGGGCGACGTGGATGTGGCCATCCTGGCCACTCCGTCCCGCAAGGTCTGCGAGAATGCGCAGAAGTACCTCGCGATGGGCATCAACACCGTGGACAGTTTCGACATACATACCGATGTGGTGGAGCTCCGCAGCACCCTCGACCCCCTGGCCAAGTCCAGCGGCGCCGTGAGCATCATCTCCGCCGGTTGGGATCCGGGCAGCGACTCTGTGGTGAGGGCCCTGCTCTCCGCCCTCGAGCCCGTCGGTGAGACCTATACCAATTTCGGCCCCGGCCGTTCCATGGGGCACACCGTCGTGGTGAAGTCCAAGGCCGGAGTCAAGGATGCCCTGAGCCTCACCCTGCCTGCAGGCAAGGGCGTGCATGACCGTCTGGTCTATGTGGTCCTGGAGGATGGCGCCGATTTCGCCGAGGTGGAGAAGGCCATCAAGACCGACCCCTATTTCGCCCACGACAAGACCGAGGTGAAGGCTGTGCCCAGCATCGACCCCTACAACAGCATGATGCACGGAGTCAACATCGTACGCGACGGAGAGTCCGGCTGCACCGCCGGCCAGCATGTGGATTTCAATATGCGCATCAACAACCCCGCTCTCACCGGGCAGGTGCTGGTGGGCGTGGCACGCGCTTCCGTAAAACAAAAACCGGGATGCTATACGATGATAGAAATCCCGGTGATAGATCTGCTTGAAGGCGAGAGGGAAGATCTGATCCGCAAACTCGTCTAGGCGGGTTTACCTGTAGCCTTCGTACTCCGGCATCGCGAGCTCCGACAGGAAGGCCTTGAGTTTTTCGCTGTCGCGGGGGCATACCAGCAGTACGTCGTCCATGTCTATGACCATGAAGTCTTCAAGACCGCAGAGGGCGATGAGTTTCTGTCTTCCGCTGGAGTAAATCACATTTGACGCGCTGTCCTTGAGCAACGCCTTCCCGAATATCTTGGAAGCGTTGCCCGAGGCGTCGTGGTCTGCCAGGTAGTCGTAGAGCGAATCCCAGTTTCCGATATCGGCCCAGGGGAAATTGGCGGGGAAGACCCATGCCTTGCCGGTCTTCTCCATGACTGCGTAGTCTATGGAAGTCCTGGGCATGTCGGGATAGATCCTCTCCAGGAAGGACTTCTGGGCGTCGGTGCCCAGGCTGGATTCCCATCCGGACCACAGTTTGGTGATCTCGGGGGCGTATTTCTCCATTTCCTCGACTATGGTCGAGGCTTTCCAGACGAACACACCGGAGTTCCACAGGAACTCGCCGCTGTCGATGAACACCTGGGCGAGCTCGGCGTCGGGTTTCTCGGTGAAGGTCTTCACCTTGACAGGTTTGTCCCCGTCGAAAGGTCCAGCGACCTGTATGTATCCGAAATTCGAATCAGCCCTGGTGGGGACTACACCTATGGTGATGAGGGAATCTGATCCCGCTGCATATGCGAGGGCATTGTCGAGGGTCTGCCTGAAGGCGGGGAGGTTCCCTATCACGTGGTCGGCGGGGGTGACGGCCATGATGGCGTGGGGGTCCCGCTTGATCAGGGAGTATGCGGCGAAAGCCAGGCAGGGTGCCGTGTTCCTGTTGTAGGGCTCCAGGAGCAGGTTTTCGTCCCTGAGTTCGGGGAGCTGGGATTTAACTTCGTCGCGATATCTTTCCAGGGAGACTACCAGGATGTTCTCTTCGGGGATGACGCCTTTCATGCGTTCATAGGTGGATCGCAGGAAGGAATCCCCGGAAGAAGTCATGCCCAGGAACTGCTTGGGCTTCTCGACCCTGCTTATGGGCCAGAATCTCGAGCCTATGCCTCCCGCCATTATGACGCAGTAGTAGTGTTTGTCAGACATAAAATGGTATAAAAGCTTTAGGGTAGTAATTTATGGTGGTTTTTCCTTCGTCGAAAACGACGGTCAATATGTCAAAGTAAATTTCCAAGTCCCCGAGGGCCTTCCTCGCCGGGGAGTGCAGGTAGGCTTGTGCCGCCCGCACCAGTTTCCTCATCTTGTCCCGGCCCACGTTCACTTCCGGGTCTGCCATCACCGGGGCCGTGCGGCTTTTGACTTCCACGAAGTGGAGTCCGTCCTCCGCGAGGCTGATGATGTCCAGTTCCAGGTGGGAGCTGCGCCAGTTGCGTTCCAGTATCTTGTGTCCGTTTTCCATGAGGAAGAGACAGGCCTCGTCCTCTCCCTTCTTCCCAACTGTCTGTCTCTGTCCGTTCATACAATTATCAGTCCAATGTCACGATTGTCACTCCGCTGCCGCCGTTGCGTATGTCCTCGTCGCGGACGGAGGCCACACCCGGCACGGTGCGGAGGTATTTCTGTATCTCTTCGTGCAGTACGCCGGTGCCTTTGCCGTGGATGATGCGGACGGTGCCTATGCTGAGCATGATCGCATCGTCCACATAGTGCGTCACTATGTCCAGGGCGTCCGAGAGCCTTTCCCCTCGGATGTCCAGCTCCGGCGAGAATTTCAGCTTGCGGTCCCGGATGGAGCTGTCCTCGTAGCTGCGGGCGGGCTTGCGGCTCTTGCGCTCGGCTTCCCTGTATTCATTGGAGGAGATGCGCTCCAGGCGCGACTGGTCCATGGTGCTGCTGATGCTGCCGATGATGACGGTGACGCTCTTCTGCGACACCTTGGCGACTTCGCCCACCATGCCATTGTCCTTGACCCTCACCTTTTCCCCGACTTTCAGGGGTGCGGCGGGTGCGGGGGCTGCGGTTTCCTTCTTCTTTTTCTTCTTCTCGAGCTGGGCGATCTTGCGGTCGATGTAGTCCTCCCTCACCTTGCTCTCACGGCTCTTTTTCTTTTCCAGCGCACCCAGGAAATCCTGCAGCTCCTGCCTTGCGGCCTTGGTCTGCTCCTTCTCGGCCTGGGATTCCTTGATGACGCGTATGGTCTTCTCCACCTGGCTGCCGGCGCCCTTCACTATGCTCTCGGCCTCTTTGCGGGCCTCTTCGAGTATGGAGCTGCGCTGGGCCTTTATTTCCTCGAGTTCCTTCTGGTATTGCTCCGCGAGCCCTTCCAGGGTCTTGTCTGTATGTTTGATTTTCTGGAGCTTCTCGTCCAGGGCCCGGCGGTTGCGGGCTATCTTGCGCAGGTTCTTCTCTATGCCCACGAACTCTTCTCCGGCCCTCTCCTCGGCGTCTTTCACGATGGACTCGGGCAGGCGCATCTTGCGGGCCAGTTCGAAGGCGAAGGAATTGCCCGGCAGGCCGATTTCCAGCTGGAACAGGGGCTCGATGCGGGATGCGTCGTAGAGCATGGCGCCGTTGGTGACGTTGGTCTGGGCGGAGGAGGCGTAGAGCTTGAGGTTGGTGTAGTGGGTGGTGATGACTCCGTACACCCCGCGCTTGTCGATTTCGCTCAATATGGCTTCGGCTATGGCTCCGCCGGCGGCGGGCTCGGTGCCGGAACCGAATTCGTCTATGAGCACCAGGGTCTTTCCGTCGGCGACGGCGAGCATGTCCCGCATGTCGGCGAGGAAGGAGCTGTAGGTGCTGAGGTCGTTCTCCAGGGACTGGTCGTCACCTATACTTACTATTATCCTGTCCAGCACGGGCAGTTCGGAGCTCTCCGAAGTCGGGATCAGCATGCCCCACTGGAACATGTACTGGATGAGTCCGACGGTCTTGAGGCAGACGGACTTGCCGCCCGCATTGGGTCCGGAGATGAGCAGGATGCGTTTCTGAGGAGTCAGCCTCACGGTCAGCGGCACTATCTGCTTGCCTTCCTTGCGGAGCGAACGCTCGAGTATGGGATGGCGCGCCTTTCGGAGGTTGAGGCTCCCGTCGTCGGAGATGACTGGCATGCCGGCGATGAAGTCGAGGGCCGTCTGGGCCTTGGCCATCAGGAAATCCATCTCGCCGATGAATGCAGCGGCACCCATCAGTTCGGGAATGTAGGGGCGGAGAAACTCGGTGAAGACCCTAAGTATCCTGGCTATCTCCCTGGATTCGGCGAAGCGGAGCTCGCTGATGTCATTTTCGAGCTCTATCACTTCGGCAGGCTCCACGAAGGAGGTCTTGCCGGTGGCGGATTCGCCGTACACAAATCCGGAGATCTTCCTTTTGTTGGCGGTGCTGACGGGGATGAGGTATTTGCCGTCGCGTATGGCCACCGTGGCGTCGGCGTCGGCGATGCCGTCCTGCTGGGCCCGGTGCAATACGGCCGTGGCCCTTTTGGAGAGGGTGCTCTCCTTTTCGCGCAGGTCGCGGCGTATCTCGAAGAGCTGGTCGGAGGCCGAGTCCTTGATGTCGCCGAAGCGGTCCAGGATGTTCTCGATGCGGCGCTGCACCTCGGGGAAGGTCACGATAGAAGTGCTGAGGCGCTTGAGATTGGGATAAACCCCATCCTTGATGCCGGAGAAGAAATGGACTATCCTGCGGGTGGTGTCTATGATGGTCTTTAGCTTTCCGAGGGAAAGGACGTCGATGTTGCAGCCGTCCTGCTGCAGGGGCTCCAGGAAGGGGATGGCGTCGATGTAACCGGAGTTGGGGAAATTTTCCTCGAACATCATGATGAGGCGCATCTCATCCGTGAGGAGCAGTCTCTGGCGTATGATGTCGGGGTCGGTGGAAAACTCTTCCTCCTCCACCCTTGCGGCGGCGTAGTCGGTCAGGCATTTGTCGGAAATGGTCTGCCGTATGATGTCGAACCCCAGTTTTGACTCCAGTCTTGCGTCTGTCATTCCTGATTGCCTCCCAGAAGCAGTTTGAATTTGTTCACGCTGTCCACCTTGGTGACGACGCCGGCCTTGACGAAGGAGATGCCTCCGGTCTGCTCGCTCACCACCACGACATCTGCGTCGCTGAGCTCGGAAATGCCTACTGCGGCCTTGTGGCGCATGCCGAACCGTGCGGGCAGGTCGGTCCGGCTGCTGATGGGCAGGGTGCACCGGGCGGCGATGATGCGGTTTTCACCTATGATCATGGCTCCGTCGTGGAGAGGGGAATTCTTGAAAAAGATGTTCATGATGAGGCGGCTGCTGATGCTGGCGTCCAGCACGTCGCCGGTGTCGATGATGTCCTGGAGGTCGCCCCGGTGCCGTATCACGATGAGGGCTCCGGTCTTCTGCGAGGACATCTCGAAGCAGGCTTCCGCGAGGGCTGAGACCGAAGGGTTGCTGATGATTTCCGTCTGGCGGCGGCTGAACAGCCTGCCCAGTACGCCCTTGAGCTCCACGGTGCTGCCTATCTTGTTGAGGAAACGGCGGATTTCCGGCTGGAAGATCACTATGATCGCGATGGCTCCCACGTCGATGATGGTGCCCAGCAGGGTGCTCATCATCTTCATCCCCAGGGCTTCGACCACGATCCTGGCTACGAGCAGGAATATGATGGCCAGGAAGATGTTCACCGCGGACGATCCCTTGATCCATTTGAAGATGAGGAACAGGATGGCCGCGACCATCAGGATGTCCAGAAGATCGATGAAAGTGAAGCGCAGAAAACCCAGAGTTTCCAGTATCATACCGCAAAGATACAATGAAATAATTGTAAATCAAGAGTTTGGAAAATGGAAAAATAAGTCGTATATTTGCAGCCCGCAATTTTGCGCGGTTACTTTTAAAGTATTTATAAACAATTAATTAACAAACCAATGCCTGGATTAATTGGAAAGAAAATCGGAATGACTTCCGTTTTCAGTGCCGACGGTAAGAACATACCGTGCACTGTTATCGAGGCTGGTCCGTGCGTTGTTACGCAGCTCCGTACAGTAGAGAAAGATGGTTATGCCGCTGTACAGCTTGCCTATGACGAAACTACAGAAAAGCACACCAGCAAGGCTCTTCAGGGCCATTTCAAAAAGGCAGGAACCACTCCCAAGAAGAAACTCGCCGAATTCCCGGCAGATTTCGCAGAGGAGCTTAAGGTAGGCGACGTCATCACCGTCGAGAACATCCTCAAAGAGGAAGTTCCTTACGTGGACGTTGTCGGTACTTCAAAGGGTAAAGGATTCCAGGGTGTCGTACATCGTTACGGCTTCGCAGGTGTCGGCGGTGCTACCCACGGTCAGCACAACCGTCTCCGCCACCCCGGTTCCATGGGTGCATCTTCATGGCCTTCCCGCGTCCTTCCCGGAATGCGTATGGCAGGTCACATGGGCAACCAGAGGGTGAAGGTTTTCAACCTCCGCGTCGTCAAGGTCATCCCTGAGAACAATCTTCTCGTTGTCAAGGGTTCCGTTCCCGGAGCCAAAGGTTCTTATGTACTTGTGGAGGCGTAGTTATGGAAAAGTTAGCAGTTTTGAAGATTGACGGCACTCCGTCAGGAAAAGAGATAACTCTCGATCAGAATGTTTTCGGCATCGAGCCCAACGATCACGCCATCTATCTCGACGTCGTACAGTATCTCGCAAACCAGCGTCATGGCAACTCCAAGACCAAGGATCGCAGCGAGGTCGCTCACAGCACCAAGAAGCTCGGTCGCCAGAAGGGCGGCGGCGGTGCACGTCATGGTAGCCTCAAGGCAAACATCTTCGTCGGCGGCGGCCGCGTGTTCGGACCCGTCCCCCGTTTCTATCACAACAAGCTCAACAAGAAGGTGAAGAAACTCGCCCGTCTTTCCGCCCTTACCTACAAGGCACAGGAAAACGCGATCATCTTCGTGGAGCCTTTCGTAATGGATGCTCCCAAGACCAAGGAATTCCTCGGCATCATGTCCGCCATCAAGGCCGGCGACCGCAAGGTTCTCCTCGTTCTTCCGAAGAATTCAGACAATATCTATCTTTCATCCCGCAACCTTCCTGAGGTAAAGGTCATCACCGTTGATGAGATCAATACCTACGAAATCATGAACGCCAATTCCCTGGTGCTCGTCGATGGCGTACAGGATATCCTTTCCGAGAGGGCATAGCGACAAAAAGACACGAAGATGGGAATTATTATTAAGCCAATCGTAACAGAGAAGTTGACGGCTCAGGGCGAAAAGTTGAACCGTTACGGCTTTATTGTGGACAGTAAGGCCAACAAGCTTCAGATAAAGGATGCAGTGGAGAAGCTCTACGGAGTCTCCGTCGCAGAAGTCAATACCATCAATTATGCCGGCAAGAAGAAATCCCGCTACACCAAGGCAGGTATTCTCCGCGGCCGTGCCAATCACTACAAGAAGGCATACATTACCCTTGCCGGTGAGGACAAGATTGATTTTTACGCTAATATTTAAGGAGGGTTAGACAATGGCAGTTAAGAAATTCAAACCGGTAACCCCGGGTCAGAGGAACAAGGTCATCAGCTCTTTCAGCGAGATTACCACCGACAAGCCTCAGAAATCATTGTTGGAGCCCCTCAAGAGCACTGGCGGACGTAACAACACCGGTCAGATGACCGTACGTTACCGCGGCGGCGGACACAAGAAGATGTACCGCATCGTCGACTTCCGTCGTGACAAGGACGATTGCACCGCAACGGTCAAGACCATCGAGTATGATCCCAACCGCAGCGCCCGCATCGCTCTCGTAGAATACGCCGACGGCGAGAAGAGATACATCATCGCTCCCGACGGCATCAAGGTAGGTCAGGTGATCGCTTCCGGCAGCGGCGTCGCTCCGGAGGTCGGAAACACTCTCCCTCTCAGTGAAATACCTGTTGGTACTCTCGTGCACAACATCGAGCTCCGTCCCGGACAGGGTGCCGCCATGGCACGTTCCGCCGGAACTTTCGCTCAGCTCGCAGCCCGCGAAGGTACCCACGCCGTTCTCCGTCTGCCTTCGGGCGAGACCAGGATGGTGCTGGTTTCCTGCCGCGCTACCGTCGGCACCGTGTCCAATCCGGATCACAATCTGGAGTCTCACGGTAAGGCCGGACGCAGAAGATGGCTTGGCCGCCGTCCTCACAACAGAGGTGTCGTCATGAACCCTGTCGATCACCCGATGGGTGGTGGTGAAGGACGTGCTTCCGGTGGACACCCTCGTTCACGCAAGGGCTTGCCTGCAAAGGGATACAAGACTCGCAATCCCAAGGCAGCGTCCAACAAGTTCATCATTGAAAGAAGAAAGAAATAACAGGTTATAAACTTAAGAGATTATGAGTCGTTCTTTAAGAAAAGGTCCATATATCCAGGAAGCCCTGGAGAAGAGAATTCTTGCTATGAATGATGGTAGCAAGAAGAAGGAGGTGGTCAAGACCTGGTCTCGCGCCAGCATGATTTCTCCTGACTTTATCGGCCACACGATCGCTGTCCACAACGGAAACAAGTTCATACCTGTTTACGTTACCGAGCAGATGGTCGGCCACAAACTCGGTGAATTCGCACCTACACGTAACTTCAGAGGTCACTCTGGCAACAACAAGTAATAGGAGACTAACACATGGGATCTCGTAAAAGATTAATGGCTGAAAAGCTCAAGGAAGCAAAGAAAGCCACAGCTATCGCAAAGCTGAATGATGTTCCTTCATCTCCTCGCAAGATGCGTCTTGTTGCTGACACCGTCAGGGGTGTGGAGGTCAACCATGCACTCGATCTTCTGAAATTCTCGAAGAGAGATGCATCTATCAGTCTGGAGAAGCTTCTCCGCAGCGCCATCGCCAACTGGGAAGCCAAGAATCCGGACAAGAGCAAAGAATTGGACAACGGCAACGTGTACGTCAAGACCATCATGGTCGGCGAAGGCCGTACGCTCAAGCGCATCCGTCCTTGCCCCCAGGGTAGGGCCGGCCGCATCCGCAAGCGTTCCAACCACGTTACCATCATCCTCGATGTAAAACAACCAGTGGAGAACAAATAATATGGGACAGAAAACAAATCCTATCAGCAACAGAATCGGTATCACCCGTGGTTGGGACTCTAACTGGTGTGGTGGTAACTACGCGGAGAAGATCGCAGAGGATTATGAAATCCGCAAATATTTGGGCAACCGTCTCGCAAAGGCCAGCCTCAGCAGGATAGTCATCGAGAGGACCCTCAAGCTCATCACCGTCACTATCTATGCAGCCCGTCCCGGTTTCATCATCGGCAAGGGTGGCACCGAGGTCGACAAACTCAAGGAAGAGCTCAAGAAGGTCACCAAGAAGGATGTCCAGATCAACATCTATGAGGTCAAGAGGCCTGAGGTGGACGCACGCATCGTGGCAGACAACATCGCCCGCCAGATCGAGGGTCGCGTCAGCTACCGCAGGGCTATCAAGATGGCCGTCGCCAACACCATGAGGGTTGGTGCAGAAGGTATCAAGGTCCAGATCTGCGGCCGCGTAGGTGGCGCCGAGATGGCCCGCAGCGAAATGTTCAAGGAAGGTCGTACTCCTCTCCACACATTCCGCGCCGATATCGACTACGCTCTCGCAGTGGCAAACACCAAGGTTGGTACCCTCGGTATCAAGGTTTGGATCTGCAACGGTGAGCGTTACGGCAAGCAGGATCTCACTCCCGCTGCTCTCGCAGCTGCCAACTCCCAGGCTTCCGGTGCGCCTCGCGGCGGCCGCGACCGTGGCGAGCGCAGGGACCGCAGGGATCGTGGCGAGCGCCGCGGACCCCGCAGGGATGCACAGAAGTAAGCATCAGCTTCATATTTTATGACTATTCGCGGACTATAGCCCGCGAATAGTTTTTTTATCGTATTATTCTTATCTTTATTGAATCACTAATTATACCATGAAAAAACTATTAAAAATCACTTTGGTTGCACTCACTGTCTCAGTATCAACCATCATTACCATTCATGTAGTCAGAGCAAACCGCATGGATCCTTTAGTAAGAGCAAACATAGAGGCTTTGCTGTCTTCGGAGAACCCTGTTGCTTTATGTAATAAGTACTGCAGCGAAAGTTATGATTCGGATTGTGTTTTAAAAACAGCTGCCGGTTTCAGCATTACTTGCCGTGATTCAAAGAGTATATATGACTAGGCGAATTCTATTAATAACAGCGTTATTGTCTCTGATTCCTCTCTTGTCTCAATGTTCCGAGACTGTTTATGAAGACGAGATCCCCTTTTCCCTTGAGAATGTCTCCGTCAAGAGTATCGGCCCATCCCATAAGATTGATGGAATCTTTCTAGGTCGGCCCAATGCCGTTGAATATTTATCTTCCGGTAAATTGTTGATATCAGAGTCCCGATCCGCGCAGCTTCTGATGTTGATGGATCCGACTACGGGCGATGTTGTCAGATTCTTAAATAATGGAAGAGGCCCGCAGGAGTGCCAGCATGTCAGCAATATGGCAGTTGCAGGGCATGAGCTATATGTTTATTCCCAAGACAGAAATAGTATTTTCGTATATGGCCTGCAAACAGATGGAGCCCCGGTTTTTGATAGAGACATCCATATAACGCAAGACAATTTCAGAGTTATTCCCGCTCCTGGTAAAGGGTATCTCGGCATTCCATATTATGAAGGCCGGTTTTTCCTTTATGATGAAAACGGCATGGTGACAGATACGTTGGGGACATTCCCTCATCTGGAAGGAGATTCCAAGGCAAAGAATAATACTGCTGCGCAGTCCATGATCGCATATTCTCCAGACGGAAAGCATTTTTGCTCATCCTACCTCTCGATGGATTGCATAGAAATATACCCTTCTGATTTCTCGTCTGTCAAGCGTCTCCTGGGTCCGGAACCTTTTTCCCCCACCGTCAAGGAAGTGAATCTTCCCGGAGGGGTGACATATGTCATGACCCCTGCAAAAAGCGTATATTCAACTATTTCGACATCGAATCGAGGATTCATTGTAGGATATAAGGGACAGTTTGACAAAAGAGGGGAGCCGCCGGCAGCTATCAGAAAACTGATATACTTTGACTGGAAGGGCAACGCGGTTGCCCAATATGACCTTCCGGAAGACATTGTTACCTTTGACATAAATTGGGAACAAGGAAAACTGTACGCCATCACGGCCGGTCTGGAAAGAACGCTGACCGTCGCCGACATAGATTTGGACTGATGTGGCAGCGTTTGATTATTCCGGCACTTTGCTTATCTTTGAAAGATTAGCGACTATTCCACTATGATCAAACGTATCCTCACCCTCATCCTGATGCTCTCGGGTATCTGCGCCATGGCGCAGCCCCTTGCATTCCCCGGCGCCGAAGGTTTCGGCAAATACACCACAGGCGGCCGCGGCGGCAAGGTTTACATTGTCACCAACCTCAATGACCACGGCCCCGGCAGCCTCAGGGAAGCGGTCGAAGCGAGCGGCCCCCGCATCGTTGTCTTCGAAGTGGACGGCATCATACATCTAGAGTCTTCCCTGGTGATTGCCAATGACGACATCACCATTGCGGGGCAGACGGCTCCCGGCGACGGCATATGCCTCGCCGACTGGCCCCTTTCGGTGGACGCCAGCAATGTCATCGTCCGTTACATCCGCTGCCGTCTGGGAGACGCCGTGGCGAGGGATTCGGACGGCATGGGCGGAGGACGCTATGGACAGAAGAATGTCATCCTGGACCACCTCAGCGTGTCCTGGTCCATCGACGAGTGCCTCTCCATCTACAAGACCGAGAACCTCACGGTGCAGTGGTGCCTGATCGCCAACAGCCTCCGCGCTTCCAAGCACACCAAGGGCTCCCATGGATTCGGCGGCATCTGGGGCGGCTACAACGCCACTTTCCACCACAACCTGCTGGCCAACCACTCGAGCCGCAACCCCCGCTTCTCCTCTGTCGAGGGTACCAAGAACGTGGACCACAACAACAATGTCATCTATAACTGGGGATACAAGGCAGCTTACGGCGGCGGCCGTTACGGCGAGATCAATTTCGTGAACAATTACTACAAACCCGGTCCCGGCACTGTCAATCCCCGCCTCTTCCTCGAAGTGTCCGACGACAGGACGTCCAGGTACTATGTGGCGGGCAACTACATCGAAGGCCAGCCTGACATCACTGCCGACAACCGTCTCGGTGTGGGCGGCCCCAATCCTGAAGAGGCCGTCGTCAGCACCCCCTTCCCTACGATGCCCATCGATGTGCAGGGCCCCGCTGCCCTTTTCAAGTCCGTGCTCGCCGGAGCCGGCTGCAACATCCATCGTGACAGCTTCGATGCGGCCGTAGTGGAGCAGGTCCGCACCGGCACCGCCATCTGGGGCGAGAACGGCTTCACCGATTCTCCCGAGCAGTGCGGCGGTTACCCCGTGCTCAAGCACCGCAAGCCCCAGAAGGACAAGGACCGCAACGGCATCCCCGACCGTTGGGAGCGCCGCCATGGCTCCGATATCGAAGAGTACATCAATTCCCTCGTGAAATAAAAATTGGACGTAAGGGAAAAAATAAAGCTTCTGCCGCATTCCCCCGGGGTCTATCGTTATTACGACTCCGAGTGGACTGTGATTTATGTGGGCAAGGCCAAGGACCTCAGCAAGAGGGTGGCGCAGTATTTCGTGCCGCCTGAGAGGCTCAACACCAAGACCCGCATCCTAGTCTCCAAGATCGCGGACCTGCAGTACTCGGTGGTGGACACCGAGGCCGACGCCCTGCTCCTGGAAAACAACCTCATCAAGCAGTACAAACCCAAGTACAACATCCTGCTCAAGGATTCCAAGACCTACCCCTGGATCTGCGTCACTTCGGACGAATTCCCCAAGGTCTTCCTCACCCGCAGGGTGGAGCGCAACGGTTCCCGGTATTTCGGCCCGTACAGCTCCGTGATGCACGCAAAGGCCCTGCTGGAGTTTTTCTCCGCCAGCTATCCTCTGCGCACCTGCAAATACAAGATAGACTCCGCCGCCATCCTGCGCGGCAAATACCGGCCCTGCCTGGACTTCCATCTCGGCAAATGCAAGGGCTGCTGCATCGGGGGCATTTCGCAGCAGGAGTACATGGGATACATCGACGAGATAGTGCATCTGCTGACCTCCGGGCCGGCCGATATCATCCGCCGCTACAAGGAAAGGATGCAGCAGGCTGCCGCGGAGCTCGATTTCGAGACGGCGCAGGCCTGCAAGGACCGCATCGCCCTCCTGCAGCAGCATTATTCCCATTCCATCATCACCGCCGCCAAGGACAATGACGTGGATGTATTCTCCCTCGTCTTCGAGTCCCAGCAGGCCTTCGGCAATTTCCTGCGCGTCCGCGGCGGCTCCATTGTGCAGTCGCTCAACCTCGGTTTCCGCATGGTCATCGAGGAGGACCAGGCTTCGGTGCTTAGTTCCTTCATCGCGGAGATCGAATCCAAGTTCGGCGCCCTCTCGAAGGAGGTCCTGGTGCCTTTCCTCCCCGATGTGACCATCGAAGGGGTGGATTTCCGTATCCCGGTCCGCGGGGACAAGCTGGCACTGTTGACCCTCAGCAACAAGAACGCCAAGGAATTCCGCTTCAACTCCCTGAAGCAGCGGGAGCACACCGACCCCGACGAGTACCATGCCGCAGTGCTGGAGGAGCTCCGCAAGGCCCTCGGCATGAAGGTCCTGCCCGAGCACATGGAGTGCTTTGACAATTCCAACATCCAGGGCACCAACCCCGTGGCGTCCTGCGTGGTGTTCCGCGGCGGAGTGCCGTCCAAGAAGGACTACCGCCGCTTCAAGATCAAGACGGTCGTCGGCGCCAACGACTACGCCTCCATGAAGGAGGTGGTGAACCGGCGCTATTCGCGCATGCTCCAGGAGGCTCCGGAGGACCTGCCCCAACTGATTGTCATAGACGGCG
This sequence comes from Bacteroidales bacterium, assembly GCA_017455065.1. Taxonomy (GTDB): domain Bacteria; phylum Bacteroidota; class Bacteroidia; order Bacteroidales; family UBA932; genus Cryptobacteroides. The sequence continues at coordinate 43,015 of JAFTBU010000011.1, read as the reverse complement.
GCAAAGGACAGCTGGACTTTGCCTGGCAGGCGCTTTCCGAGCTCGGCATCACCGACCGCCTCACCGTGGTGGGACTTGCCAAACGCCTGGAGGAGGTGATACGGGTGGGGGATCCGTATCCATTGTTCATAGACCGCAATTCGCAAGCGCTCAAGCTCCTGCAGCAGATACGCGACGAAGCTCACCGCTTCGGCATCACCTTCCACCGCAACCTCCGCAGCAAGGCGCAGATTTCCTCGGCGCTGCGGGAGATACCCGGGGTGGGGGAAAGGACCGAGCAGAGGCTTCTGATGCACTTCGGTTCCGTGGCGAGGATAGCGGCCGCCCCGCTCGGACAACTCAGCGACATAGTGGGTCCCGCCCTTGCAAATAAAATCAAAAACAGTCTGAACGATGAAAGAAGAGACCTTCAATAAATGGTTCAACGTGTTCATCCTCCTGGGGATGACCGTATGCGTGATACTCACCACCCTGGGCAAGTTCCAGGAACCCGATGCCAGGAAGACCCTTCTCATAATCTCCGCCTTCGGAGCCATCTGCGGCGTGGCCAGCACCGTCCTTTCGGCCAACGGAAACATCCTGACCTTCGTGTTCGGCCTCATAGACGTGTGCATCTATTCCTACATGCTGTACGACAGCAAGATGCCGTCCCAGCTGCTGCTGCACGTGGGGTACTTCATCCCCATGGAATTCATCGGCTTCTTCAGCTGGAAGAAGAAAGGGGCGACCGGCAAGAAGGCTGTCCATGCCCAGCGCCTGCACGGCAGCAAGTGGATATGGTACATACTGCTCTTCATCGGAGTCTTCGCCGTGGCGTTCTCCATCTCGTACTTCTCCCTGAAGGCTGCCGGCGAGCCCATCAACATCCCCAAGAACATACTCGACGCCGTGGTCACCACTTCCAACATCGTCGCCCTGGTCATGATGGCTTTCGCCTACAGCGAGCAGTGGTACCTGTGGACCCTGGTGAACATCAGTTCGGTCGTGCTGTGGACCATAACCCTCATCAAAGAGCCTCAGGCGGGCTATGCGGTCATCCCTCTGGTCAAATACAGCTTCTATCTGATCAACGGTATCAACGGCATACGTATCTGGAACAAATTGAGCAAGGAGTCCTAAGTTATTGGATATAATTAGAAAATTGCTTATTTTTGCGCACTTGAATTTGAATGATCAACTTTAAACAATACTAAAATCTAACATTATGGAGTACGAGGAAATCGTAAACAAAGTAAAGGCGATTATCGTGGACAAACTCGGAGTCGAAGAGTCCGAGGTTACCGAAAACGCTAACTTTACTAATGATCTCGGAGCTGATTCTCTTGACACTGTTGAGCTCCTCATGGAGTTTGAAAAAGTCTTCGGTATCAAGATTCCGGATGAAGAAACCAGCACTATCGCCACCGTCAAGGACGCTGTGGAAAAGGTAAAGGAAAAACTCGGCGACAAGTAAACCTCGCTGAAAACTGATAAGAGGATGGGACCTTACGGCCTCATCCTCTTTTTTTATCCTTGAGTGTGACTCTTAATCGTTGGGGATGGAGAACACCAGCCACAGGAAGGGCTTGCGTCCGGGATTGGTGGGGCCGTTGAGCGCAAAGCGGTAGAAACGGCAGATGTCGAGCTGGTTTGTGAGCTGGGTGGTGGAACTGTTGCTGTTCATGTACATGGCAGCCATCATGTAGCTGTAGTAGTTGTTGTAGCCGTAACCACCGTAACCGCCGCCGTATCCGCCGTAGCCGTACATCTGGTTGTAGTAGTTCTGGTAGGCGAGGTACTGGTAGTACTCGCTCAGTTCGTCGTTCGACGAGGTGCTGGAAGTCACGGTCTCTTCTTCGGCCATGATGAGCATCCAGATGTCGTAGTTGCCGCTTTTGATCTTTTCCTCATCCATCTTGAGCAGGCTCTGGAGATGGTAGGTGACATCGGGGGCGAACTGCAGGTTGGACCTGTCTATGTCTCCCTGGTTTTCACTCTTGGAGCTGGCGTCGGTGAGACCCATGAACACTGAGGTCGTATCCGTGCGCAGACGGCAGGTGGGGGAGAGCATGGTAGGGGTCAGGTGAGTCAATGTGTAGTCTTCCTCTTTCTCGAAAGGCATGACCAGGGATGCCTTGTTGATCACCACGCGCTCGATGAGCGAGGGGTCCTTCCCCGCTGCGGCGAGCGAATCCGCAATGGCTTTGCGGGCGGCGTTGCGCAGCGCACTTGCCGAAATGACCGGTTTGAGTCCGCCGCCGCCTTCCACGTAGATCTTGTCCTGCGCCTTCCCTTCCATGCCCCTGGTGGAATGTCCCGTCAGGCTGAGGCAGTACTGGGGGAAGCTGCCGGTGCTGGAGTTCGACATCAGCGAATCCAGATTGTATTTCTTGTCCAGGCCGTAGCAGAAGTAGAATGCGGTGTCCTTTTGGACTCCGTTGTAGGTGGAACGGATGGACAGGGTGGCGAAATTGCCTATGATGCCCGCGCTGTTGGAAGCGTCGAGCTGGAGGTCGTACATGGAGATCCTGCCGCCTTCGCCCAGAGGGTTGTCCACGCTGAGGTAGATGCCGGGGATCTTCTCCAGATATTTGGAATAGTCGTCGAGGTCGGCCTGGGTCAGCGAAAGGAATTTCTTGCCGTATTCCGCGGTGAAATAAAACTGGAGCGAATCTTCAGCGTTCAGATAGACGGCTCCCTGAGTGAGGGACTCTCCCTTGTGGGTGATGGTCGAGTCGTTGCAGTAGATGCGGCCGGACATGTCGAGGGGTTTCGACAGCTCGTACACATGGAGTCTCTGGAGTATGTTCCTGTGGCTCGGGCTGATGACCGAGACCGTGTCGTAGGCGGCCTCGAACTTGAACGACTTGAACTGCGGGTTCGTGCCGAAGTCCAGGGTATCGTGCAGGGGGACGATGGTCAATGCGGCGCTGCGGGTGGTGAGGCCGTACTCTTCGTCCCGTATCGCTCCGAGGGTGATGCGGGTCTGTGAAAATCCGGAAAGGCTGTCGGCCATCCTCATGGAAATGTCTTCCATAGGGATGGTGGATGCGTAGATATCGTATGTCTGGTCAATGGGGATAAGGCTTCCGCCCAACATGTTGTCCACTTCCACACAAGACACACAGCATGCGAATGCTGCAGCTATGATGGCTATCCTTGACTTCATTTCGATCTTACAACTTGTCATAAAAAGCATCGTACTCCTCGATGTAGCCGCCGTTTTCCATGGATTTGGCGTTGTACTTCAGGATGGGAAGGTCCATGGACTTGCAATATGCCGTCAGGTCCTTGTCCACGCTGGGTGCGCTCATGATGATACCGTCGGAGTACTGTGCTGCGGTTTTAGCAAGATTTATGCCATTGGGCTCGTCCAGGAAGGGGAGGCAATCCCGGGTGAGGCCGCCGAAAACCGCCTTGTCGGCGAAGTCGGGGCGGAAGGTCTCCGTGGGGATGTCGTTGAAGAGGGAGAGTACGACTTTGCTGCCGGAGAAGATGGGATCGTCTTTGTATGCTTTCTTGAGATAAGCCGGAATGAGGTGCGAAATCCAACCTTGGCAATGGATGATGTCGGGTGCCCAGCGCAGCTTCTTCACTGTCTCCAGCACTCCGCGGGCGAAGAAGATGGCCCTTTCGTCATTGTCCTCGAAGAAATGTCCGGCCTCGTCGAAGCTGGTCTGCTTGCGGCGGAAGTAGTCTTCGTTGTCGATGAAATAGACCTGTATGCGCGCGGCGGTGATGGATGCGACCTTGATGATGAGGGGATGGTCCACGTCGTTGATGATGATATTCATGCCCGACAGGCGGATCACCTCATGCAACTGGTTCTTACGCTCATTTATGCAGCCATAGCGCGGCATGAATGAACGTATCTCTTTCTTCCTTTCCTGAATGCCTTGAGGGAGGTAGCGGCCTATGCCAGCCATCTCTGACTCAGGAAGATACGGGAAAATCTCCGAGTTTACGAATAGGATCTTTTGTTTGATTTCGCCCATTTGGACAAAGATAAGAATTTTTTTTGAAATATCGATAATTCACTATCTTTGAACTCTGTAACGGAAAATGGGAAAGGAAGAGAAAAAGTTAATGAGGCGCCGCCTGGCGAATGCCTACCTGTCCAGCATCATCAGCATAAGCATGGTGCTGCTGCTCGTGGGTATCGCGTCCCTGCTGATTGTGAACGCCAGGAGCGTGACTGACTATTTCAAGGAAAACCTCCAGATTTCAGTGCTCCTCAAGCAGGAAGTTTCCGAGTCCGCGGCCGAGGCCTGCATGCACAAAGTCGAGGCCCTGCCCTACATCCACCAGGCCCGCGTGGTGTCCCGCGAAGAGGGTACCGAGGAGCTCAAGGCCATGCTCGGCGAGGATTTCCTGAGCGTGTTCGAGGCTTCGCCCGTGCCCATTTCCATCGAAGTTACGCTGAACGCAGAGTACGTCTCCCCGGACAGCCTGGAGATTGTGAGGTCCGCCCTCGCCGCCCTGCCGGAAGTGGATGAGGTGGACAGCCGCCAGTCCCTGGTGAGCGTGCTGGACCAGAACCTTACCAAGATCTCGGTCTTCCTGGGGGTGTTCATCCTGCTGATGCTCTTCATCTCCTTCGTGCTCATAAACAACACTGTCAGGCTCAACGTCTATGCGAGACGTTTCACCATACACACCATGCAGCTGGTCGGCGCCACCAAGGGATTCATCCGCTCGCCTTTCTTGGTGAGGGCGGTGTTCCAGGGGCTGCTTTCCGCCGTATTGGCAATACTTTTGCTGGGAGGCATACTGATGATACTCAAGCGGTCATTCTCCCAGCTCTTCGGCATTTTCAGCTCCTCCTCCCTTGCCCTGGTGGCGCTGATCATCGTGGCCAGCGGAGTGGTCATCTGCGTCGTCAGCACGTTCTTCGTGGTCGGCAAGCTGGTCGGACAGGGCAGGGATGATTTGTATTATTGATATGGATAAAATGGCAATAACCCCCAAGGGGCTCAAACTTCTCCTCATCGGCCTGATCGTCATGATTGCCGGTTTCATCCTGATGATGGGCGGCGGTTCGACCGACCCTCAGGTGTTCAACTATGATATGTTCGACTTCCGCAGGCTCGTGGCGGCTCCGCTGGTGATCATCGCCGGCATTGTCATCGAGGTTGTGGCCATAATGTCCGGCAAGGAGAAAAAGAAGTAAACTATGGATTGGATAGAAGCATTGGTGCTGGGCCTGGTGCAGGGCCTCACTGAATTCCTGCCCGTGAGCAGCAGCGGCCATCTGGCCATAGGCCGGGCCATCCTCGGCGTCGAAACTTCCGGCGACCTGGTCTTCGAGGTGACGGTGCACGCCGCCACTGTGCTGGCCACCATCCTGGTGTTCAGAAAAGAGATCTGGAAGCTGCTCTGCGGCCTTTTCAAGTTTAAATACAATGACGAGACGGACTACATCCTGAAGATCTGCGTCTCCATGATACCTGTCCTCATCGTCGGCCTCTTCTTCAAGGATTACGTCGAATCCGCGTTCGATTCCATGCTGGCCATAGGCCTCGCCCTCATTGTGACGTCCATGCTGCTGGCATTCGCGGAGATAAAGTCCCGCAAGGACAATGCCGTCCCGGAGAGCGGTGTCGCCCCGGAGAGCGGTGCCCGCAACGGCATCTCCTACCTCCAGGCCTTCATCATCGGCATTGCCCAGGCATTCGCCACCCTCCCCGGCATCTCCCGCTCCGGTGCCACCATCAGTACCGGTCTGCTCACCGGTGTCAAGCGGGACAAGATGGCCCAATTCTCCTTCCTGATGGTGCTGGTGCCCATACTCGGCGAGGCTTTCCTCGACGTCGTGGGCGGGGATTTCGCCGCTTCCTCCGTGGGAGTGGGTTCCCTGCTGGTCGGCTTCGTGGCGGCCTTCCTTTCCGGACTCTTCGCCTGCAAGGTCATGATCGCCCTCGTCCGCAAGGCCAATCTCAAGTGGTTCGCAGTGTACTGCGCCCTCGTGGGTATCGCGGTGCTGATTTTCCTGGTCTAGATGACAGAACGCAAGCTCACATATTTCGTGTCTGACGTCCATCTGGGGCTCCGGGTAGGGGATCCCGATGAGAGGGAAGAGCGTTTCGTGATGTTCCTCAAGAGTCTGAGGAGCGACGACGTGCGGGCGGTGTTCCTGCTGGGCGACATCTGGGATTTCTGGTACGAATACAGGGATGTCGTGCCCAAGATCGGCGCCCGGGTCGTCTCAGAGCTCATCCAGCTCATGGATGAAGGCATCGAGGTGTGGTTCTGCCCCGGAAACCATGACATCTGGACTTACTCGTTTTTCGAGAGTCTCGGGATCAAGAAGATATCCCAGCCTTTCTATATAGAGATGGACGGCCGGACTTTCTGCCTCGGCCACGGCGACACCCTCGGGCCCACCAAGAAGAGCTATGCCTTCATGCTCAAGCTCTTCCACAACCGCTTCGTCCAGAGGTGCTTCAGCCTCCTGCATCCGACCCTGGCCTACAGGCTCGGCCTGGGCTGGTCCGATTCCAGCCGCCGCACCCACGCCCGATACATTTTCAAAGGCGAACAGGAGCCGCTCTACATCTATGCCAGCGGTCAGGAGAAACTGCGCCATGCGGACTACTACATCTTCGGCCATTACCACGTGGGGGCCGACGTCAAGATGCCCGGCGGTTCCAGGCTCATCATACTCAAGGATTGGATGGACGGAGGGATGCCCTACGCCTGCTTCGACGGCAGGGAGATGATCACTTGCTTCCCTTCCGATTGACGGAGCTGTTCAGGGTGGTGTGCTCGATGACCGTCTTCTTGGGATATTCCATGAAGATGGAGTAATAGAAAGAATTCCACTGCCCGCTGTCCCAAATCTTCACCAACTCTTCCAGCTGCGAATCGGCTCCCTTGGGGTCGTAGCGGGTCTTCAGGTCTTGTGAGAAAAGTTTTGCGACGAGCTGCCAGAAGTTGGCTGCGAAGCCGCTCACGTAGGTTTTGATGATCTCGTAGGGGTTCAGTCCGGTCTCCCTGTCCACCAGTTTCACCAGCACCAGTCCCTGGCTTATCGTCATGCTCCTTATGTCTTTCTCGAAGGTCTTCAGGAGCTCCCTCTGCACGTCGTGGATGTAGGCCGAGCGCTGGGATTTCTTGGTCACGTCGGCGGCAATGGTGCTGTCCACCTGGGCCATCATCTTCCTGCCTACCAGGGCGTAGGGATAGACTTTGTTGAAATTGTACACCATCTTGTAGTACTTGCGCCAGTCGTTCCCCTTCATGGTACGGCCCTTTGGGAATACCCAGATGGGGTCCAGGGTGTCGATGAAGGTGGTGTCGCCCTGCTCGTCCACTTCGTAGAACATCGGCGTGCCCGTCACGGTCCGCCCGCTCTGGCCATGGCACATAGCCGCGGTCAGCAGCAGCAAGGACAATATGACGATACACTTCTTCATCTTTATTCGCGGCAGCAAATATAGCAAAATCCTCTTTCTGCAAAAACCGCTCCCGTCCCCTTTCCGCCTGCCCTGTCCCCGCCAATCTAAGCGACGCAAAGGAAACCGCCTCCACGTCTGCGTCTCGCCCGCGGATGATCTTCGCAGCCAGGGAATCGCGGGCTCTCCTCGCCCGCCCGTTGCTGACGGCTGCGGGAGGAACCGTGACTATCGGGCAGTGGGGAGCTCTGTGAAAAGGCTCTCTTCCCCCCTTCCAAAAGCCCCTGCTAGCTCGTGTCGAAAAGTGCGCGAAAAAAATTTTCTCCAAGTTTGTAACTTTCTGAAAAATCGCGAGTTGACTATTGGGATTCCGCGTCGAAAATATTTCAAAAATCTTTCAGAATGTCTTTGTAATTGAATTTTTTTTACTAAATTTGCAGTCCCAAAATCCGCCTTGGAATAGCGTAGATGGCTGATTTTGAGGAAGTTAGGTAAATTTGAAAATTATATTTTAAAGTAATACTACGATGTTACAACCTAAGAGAACCAAGTACAGAAGGGAGCAGAAGAACCGCATGAAGGGTTTGTCCCAGAGGGGAAACCAGCTTGCATTCGGTTCCTTCGGCATCAAGACCCTTGAAAATTGCTGGCTTACCGCTCAGCAGATTGAGGCTGCCCGTCAGGCTATCTCTCGTTACATGAACCGTGAAGGTCAGATCTGGATCAGGGTTTTCCCTGTCAAGCCTATCACCAAGAAGCCTCTCGACACCCGTATGGGTAAAGGTAAAGGTGACGTTTATGCATACGTGGCACCTATCACTCCGGGTCGTATCCTCTTCGAGGCTGAGGGCGTTTCCCTCGCCATTGCAAAAGAGGCTATGCGTCTCGCTTCCAACAAGCTCCCCGTCGCTACGAAATTCGTCGTACGCAGGGATTATGTTGAATAATTAATCGGAGAAAGAAGAATGAAAGCATCAGAAGCACGCGAAATGTCTGTAGCAGACCTGCGCGACCGTATTGAGATTGAGAAGAACAATCTCGACACAATGAAGATTAATCACGCCATTTCTCCCCTGGAGGACACCTCCAAGATCAGTAAGACCAGAAGGGATATCGCTCTCATGATCACTATCCTTGCTGAAAAAGAAAAACAGAACTAAATCAGAGAAGTCTTATGGAAAGAAATCTTCGTAAGGAAAGAATAGGTGTAGTGGTCAGCAGCAAGATGGATAAGACCATCGTCGTTGCCGTCAAAACCAAGGAGAAGCATCCGTTGTACGGAAAGTTCGTGAAAAAGACCACCAAGTTCGTTGCACAGGACGATAAGAACGAGTGCGGAGAAGGTGATACCGTCCGTATCATGGAGACCCGCCCCCTGAGCAAGACCAAGAACTGGAGATTAGTTGAAATAGTAGAAAAAGCCAAGTAGTATGATACAGCAGGAAACACGTTTACAGGTGGCCGACAACAGCGGTGCTAAGGAAGTCCTTTGCATCCGTGTACTTGGCGGTACCCACCATCGTTATGCCACTGTCGGCGACCTCATCGTCGTCGCCATCAAGAGTGCCATCCCCGGCACCGACGCCAAGAAGGGTACAGTTTCAAGAGCTGTCGTGGTACGCACCAAGAAGGAGATCCGTCGCGCCGACGGTTCCTATATCCGTTTCGATGACAATGCCTGTGTTCTTCTGAACAATGCAGGCGAGCTTCGCGGCACCCGTATTTTCGGCCCCGTGGCCAGGGAGCTCCGCGACAATTATATGAAGATCGTTTCACTGGCACCGGAGGTCCTTTAATATCTAAGCATTATGAAGAAGATACATATCAAGAAAGGTGACACCGTGTATGTAAATGCCGGTAACGACAAGGGCAAGACCGGAAAGGTCCTCGAAGTCCGTCCTGACAAGGACCGCGCTATCGTCGAGGGTATCAACATGGTCAGCAAGCACACGAAGCCCAATTCCAAGCAGCCTCAGGGCGGCATCATCAAGCAGGAAGCCGGGATTCACATTTCCAATCTTCAGCTTATCGACCCCAAGTCCAACACTCCTACCAGGGTTGGTTACAAGATGGTTGATGGCAAGAAGGTCCGTTATGCTAAAAAATCAGGAGAGGAGATCTAATTATGGCAAAGAATAACAAACCCGCCGAGGCCCAGGCTCTGCCTGCAGGATATGTTCCCGCCCTCAAGAAGGCTTACAAGGAGCAGATCGTCGACAACCTCATGAAGCAGTTCTCTTATACGACTGTCATGCAGGTTCCCCGTCTCGTCAAGATTACCCTCAACGAGGGAGTCGGACAGGGCACCCAGGACAAGAAAGTCGTCGAGGAGGCAGCCGCTGAGCTCTCGCTCATCACCGGCCAGAAGGCTCTCATCACCTATTCCCGCAAGGATATCTCCAACTTCAAACTCCGTAAGGGTATGCCCGTCGGCACCAAAGTCACCCTTCGCGGCGTCAAGATGTACGAGTTCCTCGAGAAGCTCATCAGGGTCACCCTTCCCCGTATCAGGGACTTCGACGGTATCGCCGAGAACATGGACGGCCGTGGAAACTACACCCTCGGACTCAAGGAGCAGATCATCTTCCCTGAGATCGACATCGACAAGAACCCCCGTATCCACGGTGTGGAGATCACTTTCGTAACTACAGCCAATACCGATGAGGAGTGCCACGCACTGCTCGCTGAATTCGGCCTGCCTTTCAAGAAACATAACAAATAAGATACTATGGCAAAAGAATCAATGAAAGCTCGCGAGGTTAAACGCGCGAAACTCGTTGCTAAGTACGCAGAGAAGAGAAAGGCTCTCAAAGAGGCTGGAGACTGGGCTGCTCTCGACAAGCTCCCCAAGAACGCTTCTCCTGTCCGCCTTCACAACCGCTGCTCTCTCACCGGTCGCCCCAAGGGATATATGAGGGCATTCGGCCTTAGCCGTATTCAGTTCCGTGAGATGGCCAGCAACGGTCTCATCCCCGGAGTAAAGAAGGCAAGTTGGTAAAAATTAAAAAGACAACAATATGACTGATCCTATTGCAGATTATCTTACCAGGATACGCAACGCCTATATGGCCGGTAAGAAGGTTGTGGAGGTCCCGTCTTCCAAGATGAAGGTCGCCATCACCCAGATCCTTTGCGAGAAGGGCTACATCCTCAGCTACAAGATCGTTGAAGGTGTTCCTTACAATACTATCAAGATAGCTCTCAAGTACCACCCTCAGACCAAGATGGCCGCTATCAAGAGCATCGAGCGCATTTCCAGCCCTGGTCTTCGTCAGTATACCGGAGTTGAGGACATGCCCCGCGTCCTGAACGGACTCGGCATCGCCATCCTTTCCACCTCCAAGGGTGTCATCACCGACAAGGAAGCCAAGGAGCTCGGAATCGGTGGTGAGGTTTTGTGCTATGTATATTAATCATTAAACATCTTACATAAAATGTCAAGAATTGGTAAATTGCCTGTAAGCCTTCCGTCCGGAGTGTCCATCGAGGTCACAGACGGCAACGTTGTGAAGGTTAAAGGACCTCTCGGCGAGATGTGCCAGAAAGTTGATCCGGACATCAAGATGACCGTTGAGGACAATGAAATCAAGTTCGAGCGTCCTTCCGACCTCCCCAGGCACCGCTCAATGCACGGCCTCTACCGCGCACTCGTGCACAACATGGTCGTCGGTGTCTCCACCGGCTTCACCATCAAGCAGGAACTCGTCGGTGTGGGTTACCGCGTCGCAGTCCAGGGACAGCTCCTCTCATTCTCACTTGGTTATTCACATGATATCCTCCTCCAGCTTCCCCCCGAGGTGAAGGCAGAGGTTCCCGATGTCAGGAAAGGTGAAAACCCTGTTCTCATCCTCAAGAGCTGCGACAAGCAGCTGGTGGGCCAGGTGGCAGCCAAGATCCGTTCATTCCGCAGGCCTGAACCTTACAAGGGCAAGGGTATCAAGTTCTCCGGCGAGCAGCTTCGTCGCAAGGCCGGCAAGACTGCAGCAGCTAAATAATAGGAGGATAAATTATGGCACTGTCTAGAATAGAAAGAAGAAAAAGAATACACTACCGCATCCGTAAGCATGTCAACGGCACTGCAGAGAGGCCCAGGATGGTCGTCTTCAGGAGCAACAAGCAGATCTACGTGCAGGTAATCGACGACCAGCAGGGCAAGACCCTTGCCGCAGCTGCGTCCAATGACAAGGCTCTCGCCGTAGAGTGCAAGGGCAAGACCGGTATCGAGGCTGCCGCTATAGTCGGCAAGGCTATCGCTGAGCGCGCTCTCGCAAAGGGTATCACCACCGTTTCTTTCGACCGCGGAGGATACCTTTTCCACGGTAGGGTTAAAAGTTTGGCCGACGCTGCCCGTGAAGGCGGCCTCATATTCTAAAAATAGAGACTATGGCAAATACAAATGTTAAAAGAGTAAAGACATCTGACCTCGAACTGAAGGACAGGCTTGTCGCCATCCAGAGAGTTACCAAGGTGACTAAGGGTGGTCGTCACTTCCGCTTCGCAGCAATCGTAGTCGTCGGTGACGAGAACGGCGTTGTAGGTTATGGTCTCGGAAAAGCCAATGAGGTTACCGCAGCCATCGCCAAGGGCGTGGAGGATGCAAAGAAGAATCTCGTGAAGATTCCTGTGATCAACACCACCATCCCTCACGAGCAGGAGGCTAAATTCGGCGGTTCCCGCGTATTCATGAAGCCTGCAGCTCCCGGTACCGGTGTAAAGGCCGGTGGTGCTATGCGTGCAGTCTTCGAGTCTGCCGGTATCCAGAACGTCCTCGCAAAGTCCAAGGGTTCTTCCAACCCCCACAACCTTGTGAAGGCTACTGTCACCGCTCTCACCGAGATGAGGGATGCTTACACCGTAGCAGGTCTCCGCGGTATTCCTATGAACAAGGTATTTAACGGCTAGGAGGTATTACTATGGCAAAGCTCAGACTTACACAAATCATAAGCAGCAACGGAGAAACCAAGCGTCAGAAGGAGAACCTTCGCTGCCTGGGTATCCGCAGGATGCACAAGAGCGTCGAGGTGGAGAAGAACCCCATCACTATGGGTATGATCGCAAAGGTCGCCCACCTCATCAAAGTTGAAGAAATAGACTAAGGAGGACCCGATTTATGAAACTTAACAATTTGACTCCCGCTGTTGGTTCTACCAAGACAAGCAAAAGAGTAGGTCGCGGACAGGGCTCCGGTAAGGGCGGCACCGCCACCCGTGGTACCAAGGGTGCCAAGGCACGCGCAGGTTACGAGCATAAGGTCGGTTTCGAAGGTGGCCAGATGCCCCTCCAGAGACGTCTTCCCAAGTTCGGCTTCACCAACCCCACCAGGGTTGAGTACCAGGCAGTCAATCTTCCCACCATCCAGGCTATCGCCGAGAAACTCGGTGTCAAGGAAGTTGACGCAGATATGATCAAGGCTGCTGGTTTCGCTGCCAAGACCGACCTCATCAAGGTCCTCGGAAATGGCGAGATCACCGCTGCGCTCACCGTCAAGGCTGACGCATTCTCCAAAACTGCAATCTCCAAAATCGAGGCTGCCGGCGGAAAGGCGGTCGTAACAGAGTAATGCAATGAAGAAGTTCTTCGAGACAATCAAAAACATCTTCAAGATAGAGGAGCTCCGCAAGAGGCTTTGGTATACATTCGTGCTTATACTTGTGTATAGGCTCGGATGTTTCGTAGTGCTTCCCGGAATCGACGCTTCCATGCTCTCCAACCTTCAGGCGAACACTCAGGAAGGTCTTGTCGGCCTCCTGAACATGTTCTCCGGCGGTGCATTCGGAAACGCCTCTATCTTTGCACTGGGTGTGATGCCTTACATCTCGGCATCCATCGTAATCCAGCTGCTGGGTGTTTTCGTCCCTTACTTCCGCAAACTCCAGATGGAGGGCGAAAGTGGACGGAAGAAGATGAACCAGATGACCAGAGTCCTGACCATCCTCATCATCTGCATCCAGGGCCCCGCTTACATCGCTTCTCTCCACGGCCAGATCCCCGGACAGGCCTTCGTGGCAGTCAATGCACTCGGTTGGAGCAACTTCGCATACAACATCGTCGCTACCATCATCCTGATGGCCGGTTCGATGTTCGTCATGTGGCTCGGTGAGAAGATCACCGACCGTGGTATCGGCAACGGTATCTCCCTGATCATTATGATCGGTATCGTCGCCCGCCTGCCTTACGCCCTCCTCGCTGAAGGCGGCTCCAGGCTCGCTACCACCAACGGCGGTTTCCTTCTCCTCATCGTCGAGTTCGTGATCTGGATCTTCGTGATCATCGCAGCCATCGCACTCGTGCAGGCTGTCCGCAGAGTTCCCGTGCAGTACGCAAAGAGGATCGTGGGCAACCGTCAGTACGGCGGCGTACGTCAGTACATCCCCCTGAAGATCAATGCGGCCGGCGTGATGCCTATCATCTTCGCACAGGCTCTCATGCTCTTCCCGCTCATCTTCTCCCGCTGGGATGCTACCCGTGGACTTGCTGCTACTCTTGGTAATTATACCGGTTTCTGGTATAACTTCATATTCTTCATCCTCGTTGTCATCTTCACCTACTTCTACACCGCTGTCACCGTCAACCCGACCATGATGGCAGAAGACATGAAGAAGAACGGAGGATTCATCCCCGGTGTCAAGCCGGGCAAGAAGACCGTGGAATATCTGGACGCCATCATGTCCAGGGTGACCCTCCCGGGTTCCATTTTCCTCGGTATCATTTCTATCTTGCCTGCAATTGCGATGATTTTCGGTGTCAACAACTCGTTTGCGAGCTTCTTCGGCGGTACTTCCCTCCTGATTCTCGTGGGTGTTGTCCTGGATACTCTCCAGCAGGTCGAAAGCTATTTGCTGATGCGCCACTATGACGGTCTGATGAAAACCGGCCGTCTGAGCGGACGCAGCGGAATGTAAGTTCTTTGAAAAAATAGAAGGAAGATGATCAAACCAAAGACCGAGGAAGAGATCGAGCTGTTGCGCGAAAATGCAATAATCGTCTCGAAGACGCTCGCGGAAGTCGGTAAGGCAGTTGCCCCTGGTGTGACAACTAAAGAGTTGAATAGGGTAGCTGAGACTTTCATTCGCGACAACGGAGCGATCCCCAGTTTCCTCGGATTCGAAGGTTTCCCTGCAGCGATCTGTGCTTCAGTCAACGATACCGTAGTCCACGGATTTCCGTCCGACTATGTCCTCAAAGAGGGCGACATCGTGACTGCCGACATAGGCACGCTGTACAAAGGATACAACGGTGACTCCGCATACACTTTCCCTGTGGGGGAAGTGGATGCGAAGACCCGTAAACTCCTGGATGTGACCAAGGCTTCGCTCTACAAGGGCATTGAGGCCGCGGTGGCAGGGGCGCGGACCGGTGATATCGGATACGCGGTGCAATCTTACGTCGAATCATTCGGGTTTTCCGTAGTCCGCGAACTCGAGGGACACGGAATCGGACGGGAAATGCATGAACAGCCCGGTGTGCCGAACTTCGGCCGCCCCGGCAGAGGCACTCATCTCGTCGACGGAGTGGTTATCTGTATTGAGCCCATGGTGAACGCCGGGTCCCGTGCAGTCTATCTGGCCAGGAATGGCTGGGCGGTCCGCACCTCCGACCACAGCAATGCAGCTCATTACGAATTGACGGTTGTTGTCCGAAAAGGAAGGGCCGAGCAGTTGTCAACCTTCGATTTTATCGAGAAAGATCCCACGATCAATTTTTAAAGTGTAATTTTAATGTCAAAACAAGTAGCAATAGAACAAGACGGAAAGGTTATCGAGACCCTTCCCAACACGATGTTCAAGGTCGAGCTTGAGAACGGTCACGTACTTCTCTGCAACATTTCAGGGAAGATGCGTATGAACTTTATCCACATCCTTCTGGGCGACAGAGTCAGAGTTGAAATTTCACCCTACGATTTGACCAAGGGGAGAATATCTTTCAGATACAAATAAAATATTCGCAATATGAAAGTCAAAACATCCATCAAGAAGCGCAGCGAAGATTGCAAGATCGTTCGCCGTAAAGGTCGTCTTTACGTGATCTGCAAGAAGAACCCCAAGTTCAAAATGCGCCAGGGATAATAGTCGTAAACAAATAATCAAAGTATAATTATGGCAAGAATAGCCGGTGTTGATTTACCTAACAACAAAAGAGGAGAGATAGGTCTGACCTATATCTTCGGTATCGGCCGCAGCTCTGCAAAGAATATCCTTGACAAGTGCGGTATCGATCGTAGCATCAAAGTGGGTGACTGGAATGACGAGCAGATCGCCAAGATCCGTACTGAAATCAACGAAGAGTACAAGATCGAGGGTGAGCTCCGCTCCTCCGTTCAGCAGGACATCAAGCGTCTCATGGATATCGGTTGCTACCGTGGTATCCGCCATCGCGCTGGACTCCCTGTCCGTGGCCAGAGCACCAAGAACAACGCCCGTACCCGCAAGGGTAGGAAGAAGACAGTTGCCAACAAGAAGAAAGCAACCAAGTAAAAGTAGATGAATTATGGCAAAGAAAACTACAACATCCAAAAGAGTTGTTAAGGTGGAAGCTTATGGCGAAGCCCATATTTCATCGACCTTCAACAACGTTATCGTTAGCCTTACCAACGCTCAGGGCCAGGTGATCAGCTGGGGCTCTGCCGGTAAGTGCGGTTTCAGAGGTTCCAAGAAGAACACTCCCTACGCAGCCCAGATGGCTGCCGAGGATGCTGCGAAGACCGCTTTCGACGCAGGCCTCCGCAGGGTGAAATGCTACGTGAAGGGTCCCGGTTCAGGCCGTGAGTCCGCCATCCGTACCATCAACAATGCAGGTATCATCGTTACCGAGATCGTTGACGTCACTCCCATGCCCCACAACGGTTGCAGACCCAAAGGCCGTCGTAAAGTTTAATCATTTAAAGCAGTATTACTATGGCAAGATATACAGGTCCCAGCACCAAGATTGCACGCAAGTTCGGTGAGCCCATCTTCGGAGCCGACAAAGACTTTGAAAAGAGAAACTATCCTCCGGGACAGCACGGTCTCGCTGCAAAGCGCAAGAAGAGCAAAGAGTACGGCAACCAGCTCAAGGAGAAGCAGAAAGTCAAATACATGTACGGTGTGCTCGAGCGTCAGTTCCACAACACCTACGACAAGGCTTCCCGCATGGCCGGCCAGAAGGGTGAGAACCTCATCATCCTCCTCGAGACCCGTCTCGACAACGTCGTTTACCGTATGGGTATCGCTCCCTCCAGGGCCGCTGCCCGTCAGCTTGTGACCCATCATCACATCACCCTCAACGGAGAGGTTTGCAACATTCCTTCCACTTTCGTAAAGGCTGGTGACAGCGTTGCGGTAAGGGAGAGGTCCAAGAGCCTCGAAGTCATCCAGGCCAGCGTCGCATCCGTGACCAAGTACCCCTGGATCGAGTTCGACACCAAGACCCTCACCGGAAAGTTCCTCAACCTTCCCACCAGGGCCGACATCCCTGAGAACATCAACGAGCAGCTCATCGTCGACCTCTACTCCAAATAGCATTTAACACCAAAACAAAGCAATTATGGCAATCTTAGCATTTCAAAAACCCGACAAGGTGATCATGCTTGAAGGCACCGACACTCTTGGCCGTTTCGAGTTCAGGCCTCTGGAGCCTGGTTACGGTCAGACCATCGGTAACGCCCTCCGTCGCATTCTGCTCGCCTCTCTCGAGGGTTTTGCGATCAGCCAGATCAAGGTGTCCGGCGTGGACCACGAGTTCGCCACCATCCCCGGCGTCATCGAGGGCATGCAGGATATCATCCTCAACCTCAAGCAGGTGAGGTTCCGCCGCATGGTGGAGACGATCGACACTGAGACCGCAAACATCGTCATCAGCGGCAAGCAGGAGTTTACAGCAGAGGATATCTCCAAAGGATTGTCTTCTTTCAAGGTGTTGAATCCCGAGCAGCACATCTGCTCTCTGGAGCCTTCTGTCAAACTCGAAATCTCTATCACCATCACCAAGGGCAGAGGTTTCGTCCCCGCAGAAGAAAGTCGTGATGAAAATACGCCTATAGGCACCATTCCCGTGGACGCCATCTACACTCCTATCCGCAAGGTCAACTGGAGCGTCGAGAACTGGCGTGTCGAGCAGAAGACCGACTACGAGAAGCTGAACCTCGAGATCGAGACCGATGGTTCGATCTCCCCGAACACAGCTCTCCAGGAGGCTGCCAACATCCTCATCTATCACTTCAAGCTGTTCACCGACGACCGCAAGCTCTCCATCGAGAGCCCCGTGGAAGCCGAGAGCAAGGAGCTTGACGAGGAAGCTCTCCGCATGAGGCACCTGCTCATGACCAAGCTTACCGACGTGGGTCTTTCCGTACGTGCTTTCAACTGCCTCAAGGCAGCCGAGATCGACACGTTCGCAGACCTGGTTTCATATTCCCGCGCCGAGCTCATGAAGTTCCGCAACTTCGGCCGCAAATCTCTCGGAGAGATCGACGAGCTTGTCGAGAAGATGAACCTCACATTCGGAATGGATGTCAGCAAGTACAATATTGAAGTTAAGAAAAAGAACGTATAAACGATGAGACACAATAAAGCAATCAATCATCTTGGTCGTCAGAGCGGTCATCGCAAAGCTTTGCTCGCAAACATGGCTTCTTCCCTGATTCTCCACAAGAGGATCACCACCACCGTCGCCAAGGCTAAGGCTCTCAAGAGCTATGTGGAGCCCCTCATCACCAAGTCAAAGGAAGACACCACCCACTCCCGTCGTGTCGTCTTCAGCTACCTCAAGGACAAAGAGGCCGTTACCGAACTCTTCCGCACCATCGCTCCCAAGGTCGCTGACCGTCCCGGTGGATACACCCGTGTCCTCCATCTTGGTTTCCGTCAGGGTGACGCCGCCGATATGGCTCTGATCGAGCTTGTCGACTTCAACGAAGCAGCTCTCGCAGCAGCTCCCAAGGCCGCCAAGAAGACTACCCGCCGCAGCCGCGCAAAGAAGGCTGAGGAAGCTCCCGCAGCCGAGGCTCCCGTAGCTGAGGCTCCTGCAGCCCCTGCCGAAGAGGCTCAGAAGGCTGAGTAGTACAGATCGAAAAATCCGGGGAAGGATTTCCCCACGCAAGCCTCGTCATCGATGATGACGGGGCTTTTCGTTCCCAGGGAGGCCACCTTCAGGGCCATTGCCATACGGTGGTCGTGGCGGGAAGTGTATTCGCCTCCTTCCAGAAGGCTTCCCTCCAGGATGCGGCGGGCCAGGTGCTTGCCGCTCACAAGCAGGGCGTCCCCGTCCACGGAGTGCTCCACCCCCAGCTGCGTCAGCATGTCGGTGATGGCCTCGGCCCTGTTGCTCTCCTTCGTGGCGAGCCTGCCGAGCCCCAGGATGCTGCTTTTTCCGGCGCAGAAAGCGGCCAGTACGGCCACGATGGGAAAGAGGTCCGGAGCATTGTTGAGGTCGGCCTCGAAGGCCTCCAAAGGGGCTTTGCGTACGCAGGTGTAGCCGTCCTCGGTGCTGCTCACCGATGCCCCGGCGTCCACGAGTATGTCAATGATGGAGAGGTCCGCCTGGAGCGAAGAAAGATCCAGGCCCTTGATCTCGGCGCTGCCCGAAATCGCACCCGCCACCAGGAGGTTTGCGGCGGCGCTCCAGTCGGCTTCGATTCCGAAGCTGGCGGCCTTGTAGCGCTGGCCTCCGCGCAGTTTGAACACGACCGAATCGCAGCCCGACCAGTCCTGCTCGCTGAGTTTCTCCCCGTCCCCTTCCATTTCGCTGGAGATGCGTATGCCGAATTTGCGCAGTACCTCCACGGTGATGAACATGTAGGGTATGCTCTTGGGCTCGCTGACAAACAGGGTGGAGTCCTTTTCGCACAGCGGCAGGGCCATCAGCAGGCCGGAAATCAGCTGCGACCCGCTCTTTCCGGAGACCTCCGCCGTGCCCGGGATCAGCGGCCCCGCGAGGGTCACCGGCACCTTGTCCGAGCGCATCAGCACCCCGAAGGATGCCATGATGTCGGCGGCGCCGCCCAGCGGCCTCTTCAGCAGGGTCTTTTCCCCATTGACGGTGAACTCGCCTTCGTTGACGGCGCACATCACCGGTATCAGCATACGGGTCAGAAGCCCGGATTCGCCGGAGAATATTTCGGGAATGTGGAGTTTTTCCTTGAGGGGGCCGATGCCCTTGATGGTGAGGGTCTCACCTCGTGTGACCGTGGCACCGAGCGCCTCGGCGACCTTCAGTGCGGCTTCGCTGTCGTCGCAGGGGGAGTAGTCGCGGAGCTCCGAAGTGCCCTCCGCGAGGGCGGCGGCGAGTATCGCCCGCTGCGCGAAGCTCTTCGAAGCGCAGACCTTCAAGTCCTTGCCATGGAAAGCGTCTCTTTCCCCGTACACGGCGCCGTACATTTCGGACACGCTCCATTGTCCCGGAGCCGTACCTTCCTCCCCGTCCACGGCGCAATAAGTGAGGGGAGAGCCTTTCCTGAGGCAATCCAGACGTGTCTGCCGCCCCGCTTCGCCCATGCCGAAGGCAATGAGCCGCTGCGGCTCGATGGCGATGCCCTCCTCCGTAGTCATGCCATAAAGGCTGCCTATCCTCTCCGCATCGGCGGTGTCGTAGCAGGTCGTCACGATCTTGGCAATATCGGCGCCGTAGCGGAAGCACCTTTCCATCACCTGCATCAGGTAGCCGGCGTCGGGGGTGCCGCCGAAATCGTGGAAGGAACGGATGGCCTGGCAGCCATTGTCCCGGCAGAGACGGCGAAACTCCTTGCTCGCGCCCACGGGGGCCTCGAGCTCGAGGTCGGCGAATCCGGCACCCGCTTCAATGGCGGCGCCGAGCCTGCGTATCACCTTGTTCCAGTCCCCGTCTTCACCCCGGCAGGTGGCGATGAGCGCCTTGTCGGAGCCGGAGAACAGGCTGCGGATTTCCTCCTCGGAGAGCGGGCAGCTGTCCAGCCGGATTTCGGCCATCTCCACCCAGTCGTCCTCGAGGATGTCCAGTATTTCTTGCAGGGATTTGTGATGTATGCAGGCGCAGATCATATTCTGGTCAGTTTTACTTTTCCTATTTTCTCGATGAGGACTACGTTCAGCCTGCCGCCCTCGGCTTTCTTCCTGCGGATGATGATATCCTGGATGTCTTCTTCAGCGCAGGGCGGGACCGTAGGCAGGCCTATGGCCTCCAGGTCGCGGGCGATCTTGTCTCCCAGGCCTTCCCGGGCATAGCCCCTGGACTCGGACAGGCGGGCCGTCATCACGAGGCCCACCGCCAGCGCCTCCCCGTGGGAGAGAGGCTCGGCGACTGCGTTCGACAGCTGGAACGACTCGATGGCGTCGCAGAAGATGCCGCCGAGGTTGAGCACAGACTTCTCCTCGCTGCCGTGCCCCGCCATCTTGGCGTTGAACTCCGCGGCGGTGGTCACCAGCTCCGCGAGAGTGTCCTGGTAGTTCGAGTGAAGCGCGTTCAGCGTCATCTCGTAGGCGGCATCGTCGCTGATGATGAAGGTCTTGAGCAATTCGGCCACGCCGGCTTTGTAGTCCCTCGAAGGGAGGGTCTCCAGGGCCTTT
Organism: Bacteroidales bacterium; assembly: GCA_017455065.1. Lineage (GTDB taxonomy): Bacteria > Bacteroidota > Bacteroidia > Bacteroidales > UBA932 > Cryptobacteroides. The sequence goes on along the minus strand of JAFTBU010000011.1, from coordinate 22,125 downwards.
GGGCAGATGAATGCGAAGTCGGGTTTCTGCAGGCTGCCCAGGATGTCCTTCTCGGCACCGAGGTTGACGCCGGTGCGGCCGGTGACCGCGGCGTTGACCTGTGCGAGCAGGGAAGTGGGGACGCATGCCCAGGCGATGCCTTTCTTGTAGATGCTGGCGGCGAATCCGGCGAGGTCTATGGTGACACCGCCTCCCACAGCGAGCACGAGGGCCTTCCGGTCGGCATTCTGCTCGAGGAGCCAGCGGTCTATCTTGACCGCCTCCTCCACAGTCTTCATCCTTTCGGACACTGTTATAGGCAGCGATGCGCGGACATGCTTGGATATCTCTCCGGTGAGGGCTGCGACATTCGAATCATATACCATGTACACAGACGAATAGGAGCGGAGGCATCTGTTGACCGCGCCCAGGTCGTCCTTGAATATAGTCTTAATCTTTCCCATAATCAGGCGAATATACTTCAAATATTTGATAAATCGCGTTTTTTGGATACCTTTGCTGTCCCGACGGGTCCCTGCGGCCCGCCGCGCCTTCAGGCCCGAGTGGCGGAATGGTAGACGCGATGGACTCAAAATCCATTGTCCCTTAAAGACGTGTGGGTTCGATTCCCACCTCGGGCACCAGAAAAAACGCCGATGCATCTCTTCCGATGCACCGGCGTTTTTCTATCAATAGCGGGCCGCTACTTCGCAGCGGGGACACCGCGCATGATCACGCTGATGTGGTTGCCCTGGCGGCGGACCTCGTTGAAGGCCTTGCGGGCATCCTCAGGGGTGATGCTCTGGAGCACCTTCTCATAGTCGGTGACGGAGTCGATCCCCGAACGCAGGTAATCGATCAGGACGCCGGACCAGAAGGAATTCTCACGCAGGCTCTCCTGGTGGTTCTTCAGCAGGTACTCCTTGGCCTTGGCGACATTCTCGGCGCTGGGACCATTGGCGGCGAACTCATCGACGATGGCTTTCACCTTGGCGTTGATTTCGTCGGTACGGGCGGGATCCATCTGGTAGATGATCTGGGAGAGGGCCTCCTTGCGGGGATATGTCATGACAGAGCCGTCAGCGCTGATGCTGTAGGTCGCACCTTCCTTCTCGCGGATCTCGGAGAGCAGGGTGATGGTGAGGGCCTGGGCGGCGATGTCGTAAGAGAGCTGGTTCTTGAGGGTAGGGTTGTACTTGCCATTGTCCACGAAGAGGATGGTAGCCATGGGCACCTCCATGGGTTTCTCGAAGTCCACGTTGACGATACCCTTGCGGAATGCGCTGACTTTGTTGTTGGCCTTCTCCTTCTTCTTGCCGGCGGGGATGGAGCCGATGTACTGCTCGATCAGTGGCATAGCCTCTTCGGCGGAGATGTTTCCGGTGAATACGAAGGTGAAGTCAGCTGCACCGCCGAAGCGCTCGCGACCGATCTCCATGACCCTTTCGTAGTCGACGAAGTCCACCTCGTAGGCCTTCATGTTGCCAATCAGGCGAGGATCGGCATATACGGCGGCGGTCATGCTGTCGCGGAATGCGGACATGGGCTGGGCCTCTGCGTTGAGCAGGGTGGCCTTGGCCTTGTTCTTCCATGAGGCGAAGGCTTCCTCATCCACGCGGGGGGCGGTGGCGCCCAGATAGACCAACTGGAGCATGGTCTCGAAATCCTTGGGAGTGGTGGAGCCGGTGACGCTCTCGTTGAGCAGGCTGATGTTGTTGTTCACGCTGACTTTCTTGCCTGCGAGGGCCTTGCTCAGGGCGGACTGGCTGAAGTTGCCGAGACCACCGATGGTGTAAAGCTCACCTACGGCCTTGAGGTTGAAGCTCTCGGCGGGATCGTACAGGCTCATGCCGCCCTCGCTGAATCCACTCATGCGCACCTGGTCGGCATTGAAATCAGTGCTCCTGAAGTAAACGGTGGCACCGTTGGAAAGGGTGTACTTGGTGTAGCCGAAGGGACCCGCTGCGGTCTTGACGACCTTGCCGGGGGCGGGAAGCTCGCTCACGAGAGGCTCATCGGAAGTCTCCTCCACGTAGGGCTCGATATCCTCGGCCTCCACAGCGGCGAGAGCTGCTGCGAGCTCCTCCCTGGTGGGATAGGTGACGCCCTCCTTGTCAGGGAGCATGCAGGCCACGGCCAGGTTGCCCTTGCCGAAGAGGCTGGCGAGGACGGTGTTGATGGTCTCCACGGGGATGTTGGGAGCAAGCTGCTGGGCGAGAGCGAACTCGTTCTCTATGCCGGGGATGGGCTCATTGTCGATGAAATGACGCACATACTCTGAGCAATACTCTGCGCTCTTCTTCTTCTCGCGCATGTTGTATGCGGACTCGATGCTGCTCAGGTAATTGGCCTTGGCACGCTCGTACTCGGATGCGGTGAAACCTCCCCTGACGGCGCGGAGCATCTCACGGTAGACGGTGGTGACACCCTTGAGGAAGTCTTCAGCTCCGGAAATCACAGCTCCGGTGAGGGCGCCCTTGGTCTTGGAGACCATGTAGTCGCCGTCCTCGACGGAAGCCTGGATGAAAGGAGGCTCGGCGGCCTGTGAGAGCTCATAGAGCCTCTCGCCGTACATCCTGGCGATCATATTGATAGCATAGTCATATACGAAATAGTTGAGGTCGCCCTTCTGCTCGGGAGAGACAGCTTCGTGCTTGACCATGATATAGGACATGGCATAAGGCTGCTCCTTGTCGGTGGCGATGGAAATGAGCGGAGCTTCGTTGTCCTCGATGGGGATGTAGTAGCGCTCGGCAGCGTTCTCGGGCATTGTGAGGGTGCTGAAGATGCTGCGGATCTTGGCCTCTACGGCATCCACGTCGATGTCACCCACCACGACGATACCCTGCTGGTCGGGACGGTACCACTTGTGGTAGTAGTCGCGGATAGCCTGGTAAGGGAAGTTGTTGATGACATCCAGCAGACCGATGGGCATGCGCTCGCCGTAACGGTTGCCGGCGTAGAGCTCGGGCAGGATCACATCGTACATACGGATGGTGGCGTTGCGGCGGCTCCTCCATTCCTCGCGGATGACTCCTCTCTCATGGTCGATGTCCTCGTCCAGGAGGAGCAATCCGCCGGCCCAGTCGCGGAGTATCCACAGGCAGGTGTCGATGGCGGAAGGAGTGGTGCCGACGGGGACATTGTCAATATTGTACACAGTCTCGTCGATGGAAGTATATGCGTTGAGGTCGGCGCCGAACTTGACACCTATGCTCTCGCAGTACTGGATGACGGCATTGCCGGGGAAGTGCTCGGTGCCGTTGAAGCACATATGCTCAAGGAAGTGGGCGAGGCCCCTCTGCTCCTCCTCTTCGAGGATGGAACCGACTTTCTGGGCAATGTAGAAATTGGCCTGGCCGGCGGGCTCCGCATTGTGACGGATATAATAGGTCAGACCGTTGTCGAGATGACCGATGCGGACGGCGGGGTCCACGGGGATGGGCGGCATCTGCTGGGCAGAGACGCTCAGAGCGGCGAAGAGGGCCGCGATGACGAAAATGAATCTTTTCATATCAAAACTAAAGTAGTGTCGGTTTTCGAGGAAGCAAATGTACCGATATTGAGCGAAATATCAATGATTAATCATAATATGTTGTGATCAAAGTTGTCTATTTGATAGAATATGTTCGATTTTTAAATGCTATATTTGTCCTTGATATGGATGAGACGCTGAAAGATCTTACGACCCAGTCGTACGCGCAGGGCTTCGTGACCGATGTGGAGCAGGAATTCGTTCCCAAAGGCCTGAACGAAGAGATCATCCGTACCATCTCCCGGATAAAAGACGAGCCCCAGTGGCTCCTGGACTTCCGTCTGGACGCCTTCCGCAAATGGCAGAAGATGACCCAGCCCGACTGGGGGCACCTGAAACTTCCTCCCATCGACTACCAGGACATCATCTACTACGCCGCACCCAAAAAAGACAAGGACCGTCCCAAGGAGATAGACCCGGCCCTGATGGAGACCTTCGAGAAACTCGGCATCCCGGTGGGGGAGAGGGAGTATCTCGCCGGCGTCAAGGACCGCAGGGAAGTGGCCGTGGACGCAGTGTTCGACTCCGTCTCCGTGAGCACCACCTTCCGCAAGACCCTTTCCGAGAAAGGCATCATATTCTGCTCCTTCTCGGAGGCCGTGCACGAGCATCCCGACCTGGTGCGCAAGTATCTGGCGAGCGTCGTGCCCGCCGGGGACAATTTCTTCGCGGCTCTCAACAGCGCCGTCTTCTCCGACGGCTCCTTCTGCTACGTCCCCAAGGGGGTCGAGTGCCCCATGGACCTGAGCAGCTATTTCCGCATCAACGCCAGCGGCACCGGGCAGTTCGAGAGGACCCTGATCATCGCGGACGAGGGGTCCCGCCTGAGCTACATGGAAGGCTGCACCGCCCCGATGAGGGACGAGAACCAGCTCCATGCGGCGGTGGTCGAAATCATTGTCGAGAAAGACGCCGATGTCAAATACAGCACCGTCCAGAACTGGTACCCCGGCGACGCCCAGGGCCGCGGCGGCATCCTGAACCTCGTCACCAAGCGCGGCATCTGCCGCGGCAGCGGGGCCCATCTCAGCTGGACCCAGGTGGAGACAGGCTCCGCCATCACCTGGAAGTACCCCAGCACCATATTGAAAGGGGACAACAGCTCCTCCGAGTTCTACAGCGTCGCCCTCACCAACAACTGGCAGCAGGCCGACACCGGCACCAAGATGATACACCTGGGGCGCAACACCCGCAGCCGCATCATCAGCAAGGGCATCTCCGCCGGGCACAGCGAAAACAGCTACCGCGGCCTCGTGCGCATCGCCCCCGGCGCCGACGGTGCCAGGAACTACAGCCAGTGCGACTCCCTGCTGATCGGGTCCAATTGCGGCGCCCACACCTTCCCCGTCATCCGCAATGCCAATCCCGCGGCGACGGTGGAGCATGAGGCGACCACTTCCCGCATCAGCGAGGACAAACTTTTCTATTGCGGCCAGCGCGGCATCCCCGAAGAGGATGCGGTGGGGCTGATTGTCAACGGATACGCCCAGGAAGTGCTGCAGCGCCTTCCCATGGAATTTGCCATCGAGGCCCGCAAGCTCCTGCAGGTGTCCCTCGAAGGTTCGATAGGATAATATCAGAAAGATGAGCGATATATTATTGGAAATACACGATCTGCACGCCAACGTGGAAGGGAAGGAGATCCTGAAGGGGGTCGACCTGGTCATCCGCGAAGGAGAAGTGCACGCGGTGATGGGACCCAACGGGGCCGGAAAGTCCACGCTGAGCGCGGTGCTCACCGGCAACCCCCGCTACCAGGTCACTTCCGGGAGCATACGCTTCCGGGGGGAGGACCTGCTCGCCCTCAAGCCCGAGGAACGCGCCTGGAAGGGCATCTTCCTGAGCTTCCAGTACCCGGTCGAAATCCCCGGAGTGAGCATCACCAATTTCATGAAAGCCGCCCTGAACGCCAAGCGCAAAGCCGTAGGCAAGGGAGAGCTTTCCCCCGCGGAATACCTTTCGCTGATGAAGGAAAAGATGGCCTTCGTGGGCATGGGCCGCGAGTTCGCCAAGAGGGAAGTCAACGTGGGCTTCTCCGGAGGAGAGAAAAAGCGCAACGAAGTGTTCCAGATGGCCATGCTCGACCCTGTGCTCTCCATACTCGACGAGACCGACAGCGGCATGGACGTGGACGCCCTGAAGACCGTGGCCCAGGGAGTGAATTCCCTGCGCTCTCCTGAAAAGTCATTCATAGTCATCACCCACTACAAGAGGCTCCTGGACTACATAGTCCCCGACATCGTGCACGTCCTCAAGGACGGCCGCATCGTCAAGACCGCAGGACGGGAACTTGTGGATCAGATAGAAAACGGAGGATACGCCAGCATTGGATAAACAGATCTACATACTGGGCAGGGACAGCGTCCCCGAAGTCATCACCCTGGACAGTCCCCGGGATCTCGGAATGATCCTGGTGGCGCTCCCGGGCACTTCACTGCGCCAGAGGCTGGAGATAGACATCCAGTCCCCGGGCTGCGAGGTGGAACTCCGCGGCGTCTTCCTCTGCACCGGGCAGGAACAGCTCGGCTTCGACATCCTCGTCAGGCACAGCAGCGGCGGCAGCACCTCCCGCCAGCTCTTCAAAGGCATCGCCGGAGGAAGCTCGCACACCGAGTTCAACGGCCTCATCTATGTGGCCCACGACGCCCAGAAGACCAAGGCCTGGCAGGAAAACCACACCCTGCTGGTCACCCCCGAGGCCGTGGCCTCGGCCAAGCCCCAGCTCGAGATCTACGCCGACGACGTCGAATGCTCCCACGGAGCCACCACCGGCTTCCTGGACGAGATGGAGCAGTTTTACATGCGCTCCCGCGGAGTCCCCGAGGCGGAGGCAAGAAAATTGCAGATGATTTCTTTCCTTTCTCCTGTGCTTTCGGACCTTCCGGAAGGACTGAGAGACGAATTGATAAACAGCTTATGATAACGAGACCCAACGTAAAAATCAATCTCGGCCTCCATGTGCTGGGCAAGCGTGAGGACGGTTTCCATGATATCGAGACCCTCATGCTCCCGGTCAATTTCTTCCAGGATGAGCTCGAGATCAACATTTCAGACCGCTTCAATGCAAGGATCGGAGCCGGCTGGAAAGAAAGTGAGGACCTGACCGTGAGGGCGTACCGTCAGCTCAGCCAGACCTATCACAATATGCCTCCCGTGTCAATACGCCTCGTCAAGCACGCTCCCGTGGGAGCCGGACTCGGCGGCGGTTCTGCCGACGGCGCCTTCGCGCTGAAGATGCTCAACGAGCTTTGCAACCTCAAGATGAACGAAGAGGTGATGCTGCGCCAGGCCACCCGCCTCGGCAGCGACTGCCCCTTCTTCATCCACAACATCCCCATGATCGCCACCGGCAAGGGAGATGTCCTGGAGCCCTACGACATCGACCTCAAGCACTTCACCGTCAAGATCATCGTCCCCCAGGGGATCAGGATCAATACGGCCGAGGCCTACAAAGATGTGGAAGACCACCGCGGCATGTCCCTGAAGGAAGCCCTTTCCTATCCCGTGGATCAGTGGAAGGATGTCCTCGTCAATGATTTCGAGAAGACTGTCTTCGCCGCCCATCCCCAGCTTGCCCAGCTCAAGCAGCAGATGTATGACAGGGGCGCCATCTACGCTTCCATGTCCGGCAGCGGCTCCGCGATATACGGATTATTCGTCAAATAGCCATGGGTACGAACAGAGAATACAAAGAAGCTGCCCTGGAGTATCTCAAGGGCAACTGGCCTGCGGCCATCATAGCTTCCGCCATCTATTTCGTGGTGCTGTGGCTTGTGATCGGCAGCCAGTACACGCCTGCCCTGATGGGCAATACCATAGGCGTGGATGCGGCTGTCAGCGGCTCCGGATTCCTGGTCGCCGTGCTGGTGCTCGGCCCCCTTTCGATAGGCTATGCCAATGCCTTCAGGCTCCTGTGCAACACCGGCAACGCCAATGTCACGGCCAACATGGTGCATCTGAGCACCAACCGCTACCTCCATCTGGTCGGGGTGTACCTGCTGATGACCGTCAAGATCATCCTCTGGTCCCTGCTTTTCATCGTGCCGGGCGTGATGAAGGCTTTCTCCTATGCCATGACCCCTTTCATCGCCGTCGAGCATCCTGAGATGAGCGCCAGCGAGGTCCTGGCCAAGAGCAGCGAGATGATGTACGGACATCGCATGGAGCTCTTCATGCTGTATCTGAGCTTCATCGGCTGGTTCCTGCTGAGCATGCTCACGGCCTTCGTCGGACTCATCATCCTCCAGCCCTATGTGCTCTGCAGCGTGGTGGAGTTCTACAACGAAATAAAGGGACCCTCAGGCCCCACGAACATCATCCTCGAACAATAGGGATATCAATACAGACCTTCCGGGAGCTCCAGAGTGAGCTCCTTTTTTTGCGGGTCGGCTTCCAGGATGAAATCCTCGTGCAGGGGTATCATCACCTCCCCTGAAGCAGCGGTCTGCACATAGAGGCAGAGATTGCCCGGAATGGGGGCTATGTCGGTGACCACTCCGACTTTAGTATCCCTGTCGTACACCGTCCATCCGGTGAAATCCTCGTCTTCCTCCTCGTCTTCCAGACCCTCGATGAAGATGTCCTTTCCGACGAGTTCCTCGGCGTCCTTCAGATTGTGGACGTCGGTGACGTGGACGATGGCCTTGGTGTTGCCCCTGGCCTGGATGGATTCGATGAAAAAAGGAACCGGCAGTCCATCGAATTCGATGAATACCGGTTCCTGAAGGTCGATTTCTTCAATTTCGATGCCGTGCAATCCCAGAAGGATGCCGCCATCTGTACCATTGGACTTGAGAACTTTGGCGATCCGGAGCATCAGGCCTCTGCGGGAGCTTCCTCTGCTGCGGTCTCGGCGGCAGCGGCCTGAGCCTCTTCGGCGGCCTTTGCCGCAGCCTCTGCTGCGAGAGCCTCAGCCTTCTTGGCAATAGCCTCAGCCCTTGCCTCATTGACCTTGGTCTCCTCAGCCTTGGCGGCCTTTCTCTTCTCGACAGCTGCCATCACGAGTCCGGATTTCTTGGCCTCGATCTTGGCATCTCTCTGAGCTTTCCAGTCATTCCACTTCTTGTCAGCCTCGGCCTGGGTGAGGGCTCCCTTGGCGACACCACCGTCGAGGTGATGACGAAGGAGAACTCCCTCATAGGAGAGGATACGACGGCAGACGAGGGTGGGCTCTGCACCTACCTTGAGCCAAGCGAGTGCACGCTCGGAGTTGAGGATGATGGTAGCAGGGTTGGTGTTCGGATTATAGGATCCGAGCTGCTCGATGGTACGACCGTCACGCGGTGCACGTGAGTCAGCCACTACAATGTGGAAGAATGCGAAATTCTTCTTTCCGTGGCGCTGAAGACGAATTTTAACAGCCATTGTGAATCTGTATTAAAAATTAAACCTATAGTCGCTCTTTCTCGAAGAACGGGCTGCAAAGATACGGAAAGTTTTTAACTTTACAACCACAAACCATTTATTTTGAAAACGATGAAGACTTTCAGCAGAATCTTGGTCACCCTGTCGGCACTTGCCATGACCCTGCCTGCCGCGGCGCAGTTCTCCACCCCCGGCCGGCGCTATGTCGAATACCTCGTCGTGCCCTCCCACCACGACTTCGTCTATGAGTTGGGCGAGCCGGCCGTAGTGAGAGTGGAAGCGATGGCCGGCGGCCTTCCCGTGGACGGTGTCCAGCTCTGGGTGGAGCAGGGTGACGACCAGATGCCCGTATCCTCCAGGGACACCCTCGTCTTCCACGACGGCGTGGCCTATGTGCCCGTCCTTTCCACCGCGCAGCCCGGGTTCCGTTTCTGCAACATCGCCTTTGAAGTCGGGGGCCAGCGCTACACCGACGCCATCAAGCTGGCATTCTCCCCGGACAAGATACAGACCTGCACCACCATGCCGGACGACTTCCGCGAGTTCTGGAAGGGCGTCCTCGCCGAGGCGGAAGCAGTCCCCCTGAATCCCCAGCTCACCGAACTCCCGCAGTATTCCAATGAAAAAGTGGTGGTCTACCACGTCTGCCTGACTACCGGCCCCGGCGGCCGCACCACCTACGGCTACATGGCCATGCCCAGGGCCGAGGGCCGCTATCCCGTGCTCTTCAGCCCTCCCGGCGCCGGCAACAACAAAGTCTTCCCTTCGACCAACTATGCCGAGCAGGGGTACATCTATTTCAATATCAACATCCACGACGGCCACGACTCATCCCTGCCGGACGAGGAGTACAACCGCATCCGCGCCGCCTCCGAGAGCTATCAACAGATGAGGCTCGACAGCCGCGACGATTTCTATTACAAAGGCGTGTACGCCGCCTGCTCCCGCTGCATCGACTTCCTCTGCTCCCTGGACAATTGGGACGGCCGCAACGTGGGAGTCAATGGCGGCAGCCAGGGAGGCATGCTCTCCATCATCACCGCCGCCCTCAATCCCAAGGTGACCTTCTCCACCGCCTTCTACCCCGCGATGACCGACGTGCTGGGCTTCCTGCACGGACGCGGAGGCGGATGGCCCCGCTATTTCTCCCAGAACCCGCAGGGTCTCCCTTCAGTGGCCGAGCGTGACACCAGGCCCCTTCCCGCCGGCGTAGGTCCCATCATCGCCTATCCCGACGCCTCCGCCGAGGACAAGGCCAAGGCGGCCGCCACCCTGGTGTACTACGACGTCATCAATTTCGCCCGCATCCTCAAATGCCCTCTCTTCCTTTCCTACGGCTATGCGGACGTCTCCTGCTGCCCCACCGCGGCCACGGCCCTGAGGAACCTCCTGCCCGCCTCCGCCGAGGTGGTGATCACGCCCCGCAGCGCCCACTGGCGCTATTCTGAGACCAACGACAAGGCCATGGCCTGGCAGAAAGCGCAGCTGAAATAACATTTTTAAAAAAAAGTTTGTGGATAATCAGAATTATCTCTATTTTTGCAGTCCCCGAGCGGATGTGGTGAAATGGTAGACACGCTACTTTGAGGGGGTAGTGGGCGTTAGCCTGTGTGAGTTCGAGTCTCACCATCCGCACAGAAAGGAGATTTCTTCGGAAGTCTCCTTTTTGCGTTTTTATGCGTATCTTTGGGGTGTTAAAACTCGGATTATGAAGAAGACCGTTCTGGTGCCCGGAGGGGCAGGTTACATCGGAAGCCATGTCACAGTAGAGCTGATAGAGTCGGGATACGACGTCGTCATCGCGGACAACATGTCCAACTGCGATGAGACCAACTATCGCGGAGTTTGTCAGATCGTGGGCCGCGAGGTCCCGTTCGTAAAGATGGATTTCTGCGACGCAGAGGCCGTGAAAGCTCTTTTCAAGAAGTATCACTTCGACGCTGTGATCCATTTCGCGGCATTCAAGGCCGTGGGCGAATCGATGACCGAGCCGCTGAAGTACTACTCCAACAACATCCTCTCGTTCACCAACATGCTCCAGGCAGCGCTCGACGCCGGCGGGTGCAACATCCTCTTCTCTTCCTCCGCGACCGTTTACGGAGAGCCCGAGAAATTCCCCGTGACGGAAGCATCCCCCCGCCAGGACGCCACCTCTCCCTACGGCAACACCAAGAAGATGTGCGAAGACATACTCTTCGACAGCGTCCGCGCCTATCCTACCCTCAAAGGCATAGCCCTCCGCTATTTCAATCCCATCGGGGCCCATCCTTCAGCCCTCATCGGAGAGCTGCCCCGTGGCGTCCCCAACAACCTCGTCCCCTTCATCACCCAGACCGCCATCGGCAAACGCGAGAGCCTGAGCGTCTTCGGCAATGACTACCCGACCTCCGACGGCACCTGCCTGCGCGATTTCATCGACATCGTGGACCTGGCCAAGGCCCATGTGTGCGCCGTGCGCCGTATGATCGAGGGCAAGATGGAGCAGGACTACGAGATCTACAACATAGGCACCGGCCGCCCGCTCTCGGTGATGGAACTGCTGAACTCTTTCATCCGCGTCAGCGGAGTGAAACTGAACTGGCACTTCGCGCCTCGCCGTGCCGGGGACATCACCGCCATCTGGGCCGACCCCACCCTGGCTCAGCAGAAACTGGGCTGGAAGGCCGAGCGCAAACTCGACGACACCCTGGCCTCAGCATGGGCCTGGGAGAAACATCTCGCCGGTAAATAGTCTATTTGAAAAGGTTTTTCACGAGAGCCGGGACGTCGGGGACCTTGACGACCTGGATCTTGGAAGATTTCTCTTCGGTCTGGCAGAACGAAGAGATGTAGATCTTTTTGAATCCGAGCCTCTCCGCCTCCATGATGCGCCTGTCCGGCTGCGATACCGGACGTATCTCCCCGCTCAGACCTATCTCTCCCGCGAAGCAGACGTCCGAGGGGATGGCCAGGTCGAAATTGGAAGACAGCACGGCCACGACCACGGCCAGGTCGCAGGCAGGGTCGTTCACCCTGAGTCCTCCGGCCATGTTGAGGAACACATCCTTGGCGCTCAGATGGAAGCCCGCCCTCTTCTCCAGGACGGCCAGGAGCATGTTGAGCCTGCGGGCGTCGAAGCCCGTCGCAGACCTCTGGGCGGTGCCGTACACGGCCGAACTCACCAGGGCCTGCACTTCGAAAAGCAGGGGCCTCGTCCCGTCCAGCATGGCGCAGATCGCCGTCCCGCTCAAGCCCTGCTCGTGCATGGGGATGAGCAGCTCCGAAGGATTGCTCACCTCCCTCAGGCCGCTTCCTGTCATCTCGAACACCGCCAGCTCCGAAGTGGACCCGAAGCGGTTCTTGATGCTGCGGAGTATCCTGTAGGCCCCGCGGTTCTCGCCTTCGAACTGGAGCACCACGTCCACGATGTGCTCGAGTATCTTGGGTCCGGCTATGAATCCGTCCTTGGTGATATGGCCTATCAGTATCACGGGGATGCCGCTCTGCTTGGCAAATCTCAGCAGCACGGCAGCGACCTCCTTTATCTGTGAAACGGAACCGGGCGTGGAATCCATGTTCTGCGAAAACATGGTCTGCACCGAATCCACGATCACCAGGTCCGGCTGGAGCTCAAGGGCCTGGGAGATCACATTCTCGATCTGGGTCTCGCTGTAGATGTAGCAGCTGTCGGGGGAGCCGCCCAGGCGGTCAGCCCTCATCTTGACTTGGCGGGCACTCTCCTCACCGGTCACATAGAGAGTCTTCAGCGCGCTCCCGGCGAGAGGTATCTGCAGCGACAGGGTGGACTTGCCTATGCCCGGCTCGCCTGCGATGAGCACCAGCGACCCCTTCACCATGCCGCCGCCGAGCAGGCGGTCCACATCCTTGAATCCCAGGGAAAGCCTTTCCTCATTGGTATTATCCACATCCCTGAGATGCACGGGCTTGCTGTCCTCCCCGATGCGGGCTCCGGAGACGGACCCGCCGGCACCCTTGCGCTTCTCCACAGGTGCCTCCACCATGGTATTCCATTCCCCGCAGGCGGGGCAGCGCCCCATCCACTTGGAACTTTCGTTGCCGCACGAAGTGCAGTACCACACAGTCTTGATCTTTGCTGCCATAGATGCAAAGATAGTAAATAACCCCAATAAATGGGGATTGCCGAAGTCATTTGGAAATCCTAATTTTGCACCTGACAATGAAATAGTAGGCTGTGACAATAAAGGATTTATCTTTAGGCCAATCTGCGAAAGTGCTGAATGTCGGTGGCGAAGGCCAGTTGCGTCAGCACTTTCTCGACATGGGCATCATTCCCGGCGCCCTGGTGCAACTCGTGAAGAGGGCCCCGATGGGAGACCCCCTCGAAATCATGCTCCACGGCTATGCCCTGACCCTCCGCGAGGCGGATGCGGCGGACATCGAAGTGGCCCCTGTGGCCGCCGGAAAGCCTTCCCCCTCCCTCGGGGACTCGGTGGCCTCCGGCAAGAAGGACGACAGCGTCCCGCACCCAGGCCTCGGTGAAGGCGGAAAATACCATTCCAAAGACCACGAAAACCCCCTGCCGGAAGGCACCATCCTTTCATTCGCCCTGGCGGGACAGCAGAACTGCGGCAAGACGACCCTGTTCAATGTCCTCACCGGCTCCAACCAGCACGTGGGCAATTTCCCGGGCGTCACCGTGGACCGCAAGGAAGGCGTCGCCAAGGGCCACCCCGAGACTCGTATCACCGACCTTCCGGGTATCTATTCCCTTTCGACCTATACCGAAGAAGAGCGTGTCTCCCGTGAGTTCATCCTCCGGGGCGACACCCGCGGCATCATCAACATAGTCGATGCCGGCAATATCGAGCGCAACCTCTACCTGACCGTCCAGCTGATGGAGCTGGGGGTGCCCATGGTGCTTGCGCTGAACATGATGGACGAGGTCCGCGGCAATGGCGGCACCATCCGTGTCAATGAGATGGAAAGCATCCTGGGGATACCTGTGGTGCCTATTTCGGCGGCCAAGAATGAGGGCGTGGACGAGCTCATCCACCATGCCATCCATGTGGCCCGCTACCAGGAGGCCCCCGCGAGGATGGACTTCTGCGGCAAGGACGACCACGGCGGAGCGGTCCACCGCTGCCTGCACGGAGTGATGCACCTCATCGAGGACCATTGCGCCGCAGCCGGCGTCCCCGTCAGGTTCGCCGCCACCAAGCTGGTCGAAGGCGACAAAGCCGTGGAGGAAGCCCTTAAGCTCACGCCCAACGAGAAAGAAACCATAGAGCATATAGTCAGCCAGATGGAAGAGGAGCGCGGACTCGACCGCGCCGCCGCCATCGCCGACATGAGATACTCCTTCATCGAGAAACTCTGCGCCGACACGGTGGTCAAGCCCCGCCACAGCAAAGAGTATCTCCGCAGCCGCCGCATCGACCGCGTCCTCACCGGCAAGTGGACGGCCCTGCCCATCTTCGTAGTGGTGATGGCCCTGGTCATCTGGCTCACCATCGACGTGATAGGCGCACCCCTCCAGGACCTGCTGCAGGCCGGCATCGACGGCCTGGGTGCCCTCGTCGGCCGGGCCATGGAAAAATGGAGCGTAAGCCCCGCCGTGCAGTCCCTCGTGCTGGACGGCATCTTCGGGGGAGTGGGCTCCGTGGTAAGTTTCGTCCCCATCATCATAGTGCTGTTCTTCTTCCTGTCCATGCTTGAAGACAGCGGATACATGGCCAGGGTGGCCTTCGTCACCGACAAACTCCTGCGCAAGATAGGCCTTTCGGGCCGGAGCATAGTCCCCCTGCTCATAGGTCTGGGCTGCTCGGTCCCGGCGGTGATGTCCGCGAGGACCATGCCTTCCGCACGTGACAGGGGCATGACCATCATGCTCACGCCATTCATGAGCTGCTCGGCCAAGCTCCCCATCTACGCCTTCTTCACGAGCGCCCTCTTCCCGGGGCACGGCGGCCTGGTGCTCATCTGCCTGTACCTGCTGGCCATACTGCTGGGAGTGATCGTGGCGCTGGTCACCAAGCATGTCGGAAACAGCTCCGAGGCGGCTCCCTTCGTGATGGAGCTGCCCAACTACCGTCTCCCCAGGGCCGTCAATGTGCTGCACCTGCTCTGGGACAAGACCAAGGACTTCCTCCAGAGAGCCTTCACGATCATTTTCATCGCCACCATCGTCATCTGGTTCCTCCAGACCTTCGACTTCCATTTCAACATGGTCGAGAACGGCGAGGGCAGCATGCTGGCCGTGATCGCCGGATGGATAGCCCCTCTGTTCAGCCCTATAGGACTGGGTGACTGGAGGTTCGTCACTGCATTCATCTCCGGCTTCCTGGCCAAGGAAAGCGTGGTCTCCACCATGGAGGTCCTCGGTATCGGGGCCATGGTCGATGTGGCCACCGGAGTGTCCATACTCGTGTTCAGCCTGCTCTACACCCCCTGTGTCGCGGCCATCGCCACTGTGAGGCGCGAGCTCAGCGCCAAATGGGCGGTGACCATGGTCGTGTTCCAGTGCGTCCTGGCCTGGGTGGTGGCCCTGGCGGCATATAACCTAGCTTTGCTTTTCGTCTGATGAATCTCGCCTCCATCATAATTCTCGCCATAGTGCTTGCCGCCGTAGCGCTCGCCCTGAGGAGCCTGCGCCGGGGAGGCGGAAGCTGCAAATGCGGCGGGGGAAGCGACTGCCACTGCGGGGCGGCCTGCAGCGGCTGCGCCTTGAAGGAGGATTGTCACAAATAGCCGTTTTTTACTATTTTTGCAGTAATGCAGATGGTTTTGACACAGGAAATGAAGATGGCTGACCTTGTCGAGGCCAACTTCCATCTTCTGCCGCTTTTCGCGCGCTTCGGCATCAAAGACAGTTTCGGCGAAAAGACGGTCGCTGAAGTGTGTTCCCTCAAGGGCTATGACCCCCAGACTTTCACGCTCATCTGTAACGCCTACACGGTCAAGAACTTCAAACCTTCAGCCTCGGATATCTACAAGGGCGATGTCAACGACATCGTAAGATATCTGCACGTCTCCCACGAATACTATCTGGAGACCGGTCTGGTGACCCTTGAAAGCGAGCTCCGGGAGCTGCTGACCCCCTGCACTGAGGTCCAGAGCAGGGCTGTGTGGAAATTCTTCAAGGAGTACGAGGCGGAGCTCCGCAAGCATTTCGCCTACGAGGAGACCACCGTGTTCCCTTACATAGATTCCCTGAGGAACGGTACTGCCGGCAGCCATTACTCCATCACCGAATTCGAGCACAACCACAGCAACATCGACGAGAAACTCGGGGACCTCAAGAACATCATCATGAAGTCCCTTCCCGCCTCTTGCGACGGGGACAGGAGGACTGACCTGCTGCTGTTCATCTACCATCTCCAGGAGGATCTCGCCCGCCATACCGCAGTCGAGGAAAACATCATGGTCCCGTTCGTCCATTACCTGGAGAACCCCAGGGCCTGGAAGAAGCAGGTAGAGAAAGAGAAGCAGCTCGAGGCTGTGGCCGAGGGCAACGAACTCTCCGACCGCGAGAAGGAAATCCTCGTGAGCGTGTCCCAGGGCCTGCTCAACAAAGAGATCGCCGACAAGCACAACATCTCGATACACACTGTGATTTCCCACAGGAAGAACATCACCCGCAAGACCGGCATCAAGACCGTCGCCGGCCTCACCGTCTATGCCATCCTGAACAATCTCATAGATATCAATACCGTCGAATGATCCCGGACATCAGCCTCACCCTCCCGTCGGGCGGCAGCCGCCTGCTGCTGCATTGCTGCTGCGCACCCTGCGCCGGAGCGGTGGTGGAGTGCATGGTCCGGAGCGGCATCCGTCCCACCCTGTTTTTCTCCAATTCCAACATTGTCCCCCGCGAGGAGTATGAGCTGCGCAAGGCAGAGCTGGTGCGCTACGCCGCGGAGTTTTCCCTGGAGACGGTGGACGACGACTACGACCATGAGGATTGGCTGAAGCAGGTGCGGGGCCTGGAGCGGGAGCCCGAGCGCGGCGCGAGGTGCGCCGTCTGTTTCCGCTACCGCCTCCTTCGCGCCGCGCGCTATGCCGCCGCCCACGGATTCGACACCCTCGCCACCACCCTTGCCACCTCCCGCTGGAAGGATCTTTCCCAGGTCAATGAGGCACTGCGCTACGCCTGCGAGACCGCCGGGGACGGAAGAGTCGCGGCTTGGGACCGCGACTGGCGAAAGGGGGGATTGCAGCAGCGCCGCTCCGAAGTCATTCGCGAGCAGGGCTTCTACAATCAGACTTATTGCGGCTGCGAATTCAGGAACTCTCCTATCCGGTCCAACCAAGTGTAGCTTCCGGTGCCCGGGGAGGCTGTCCGCTGGAAACAGTGCGGCCTCAGGGCCAGGGTGTGCAGCTCGCTCTGTATGCCCATGCTGCGCATCTTCTCCCAGGTTTTCACAGAATTCATGGCGGCCCAGCTGTCGGCGTCGCCGTGGATGAAGAGCATCGGCGCCGTATCCAGGTCGAATGCAAACTCCGGTGCGAGCACCGCCGAGTCGTCATTGCCTCCGGTGCTGTTGCCCCTCTCCAGACCGTCCGTCAGAGCATACGCCGGGTAGATGCCTATGCCCCACTGCACATTGCAGGGGATGCGGTCGATCTCGTCGATAGCCAGGTAGGAACGGTGCCGCGAGGAGGTGACCCCCATCAGGGTGAGGTGCCCGCCGGCCGACGAGCCCATGATGCCTATGCGGTCGGGGTTCAATCCGCGGGAAGCCGCTTCACTGCGCACTATCCTGATGGCCCTCTGCAGATCCTGCCATGCCGTGGTGTGCTTGGCGAGGCCCTTGGGACGGGGAGTGCGGTACTTCAGGGTGACGACGGTCATGCCCTTGGCGTTGAGGTAACGGCGGGCCGGCGCCACTTCGAAGCCGTCCGGGTCGTTATTGGTATAAGAACCTCCGGAATAGATGATCTGTATGGCGTCCGTGGTCTTGTGGACGGGGATGTGCCACTCCAGGTACGGTTTGCACTGGTGCTCCTGGGCGTCGGGCATCTTCCCTTCGGGCCACACGTCCTCGACTATGAGCTCCGCGCGGTCCTTGTCATCCGGGAAGCGGTCCATCAGCGGCACTTCCGGCTCGGGCTTCCCCAGGAAGCCCATCTGGGTCATGAACTCAATGCCCCTCTCCAGGCCGTAGGCGCCGTGTCCCTTGCCGGGATACAGGTGCAGCTCGGCGGGGATGCCCATGCGGCGCAGCTGCCTGTACACCAGGGTGGAGCCGTTGGGGGAATAGGGATCCAGTCCTCCGTGGTGGAGGCTCATGGGGCAGGTCTTCTCGTCAAACTTGAATATGCTGTCCAGCCGGACGTCGGGGCCGTAACCCTCGCGCGGGGCGGGGATACCTGCCTCCGAGGCGTCGGAGGTGACATAGGCCGGGGCGTTCACTATGGCCCAATTGATATGGCAGGGGACCTTGTCCAATGCGTCGACGGGCTCATAGGCTGGGGTCTGGGAGCTGGTGCCGAGCAGCAGTGCCAGGTGGGAGCCGGCGGACATGGAGACGGTGCCTATCTTTTCGGGGTCGTACCCCCTGCGGGCCGCTTCGCTGCGCACTATCCTCACCGCCCTCTGGGCGTCCTCCCAGGCGCTCTGGTAGTAGGGGATGCCTACCGGACGGGGAGTGCGGTAGACCAGATTGACACACTGGACTCCGAGCTTGGTGAAGGTCTCATGCCAGAGGTCTATGAGCCGGGTGTCCACGCAGCCGTTGTAGGCTCCTCCCGAGATCAATATCATGCAGACTCCCTTGCGCACGGCCGGGTCGGGGGCTTCGTACCATTCGAGGTAGGCGCCGCGGAACTCGTCGGGCTGGAATCCGGGGGCCCTCATCTCATTGCTCATGGCGGCCACCTGGCCGTCCTGGGGATGCGGCATCTTGCCGTCAGGCCACACTTTGGTGCGCTCCCAGGCTCCCAGGTTGAGGGAGAGCAGGAGGAGTACAAACAGGGAAAGATACTTTTTCATTGTCTTCAGGCTTTTAGCCAAATATAGCGAAAAAAAAGTACCTTTGCTCCATGATTCGCAATTCATTCCAGGACCTGGAACTCTCCGCACTCGGATTCGGTGCCATGAGGCTTCCCACCCTCCCCGACGGGAGCATCGACCGTGATGCTGTATTCGCCATGGTCGACCATGCCATCGCCCACGGCATCAACTACTTCGACACCGCCGCGCCCTATCACGACGGCCACTCGGAGGAAGTCCTCGGCGAGGCCCTCGCGCGCCATTCCCGCGGGAGCTGGTACCTGGCTGACAAATACCCTGGCCACCAGCATTTCGACGTGTTCGACCCGGCCGGGATGTTCGAGAAGCAGCTCAAAAAATGCGGCGTCGATTATTTCGACTTCTACCTCTTCCACAATGTCTGCGAAAACAGCATGGCCGACTACATGAACCCCCGCTGGGGCATACTCGAGTATTTCGTGGAGCAGCGCCGCGCGGGCCGCATCCGTCACCTGGGCCTCTCGACCCACATCTCCGCGGACAATCTCGAAGCCCTGCTCGACGGCCCCTACGGCCAGGCGGTGGAGTTCGTGCAGATACAGCTCAATTACCTGGACTGGACCCTGCAGGATGCCCGCCGCAAAGTGGAGCTCATCCGCAGTCACGGCCTCCCCATCATCGTGATGGAGCCTCTGCGGGGAGGTAAGCTGTCCCATCTCGCCCCCGCCGACCACGAGCGCCTGCAGTCCCTCTGCCCCGGCCGGAGCGACTCCTCCTGGGCCCTCCGCTGGCTGCAGGACATCCCCGGCGTCACCGTGGTGCTGAGCGGAATGTCCTCCATGGATCAGCTGCAGGACAATCTCGCCACGTTCGCGGAGCCTTCGCCATTGTCCCCGGAGGAAAAGTCCCTGCTCGGGGAAATCGCCGAAGGCATGAAGGACTCCGTCCCCTGCACAGCCTGCCGCTATTGTTGCGAAGGCTGCCCCGCAGGTCTCGACATCCCCGCCCTCATCGCGGAGTACAACGACCTCAAGGTCCAGGTGTCCTTCAATCCCATCATGCGTCTGGAGATACTCCCGGAGGAGAAACGGCCCCACGCCTGCCTCCAGTGCGGAGCCTGCACGCAGATCTGTCCGCAGGGCATAGCAATCCCCGACGTGATGGCCGACCTGGCCGCGATCTACGACCGTGCGCCGAAGTGGTCCGAGATTTGCGAAAAGCGTAACAGAAACAATTAGCAATCATCGATATGATCAAGTATTTAATGTCTGTTGTCGCCCTCCTGATGCTCGCGGTCCCCGCGCACGCCATCAGGGTGGACATGGATTCTGAAGCAGACGAGAGGGCAGCCATCCGTCAGGGCGGTACCATGCATTTCACGGACACCCTCGACACGGCCAAGGAGATACGTCAGTTCGAGGAGGCCCTCGTCATAGCACCGAAGGCCTTTGTCTGCCAGTCTTGCAAGCAGGAGCCAGGCGTGGTGACTTTCATCTCCCTGAGGATGAACCCCACCATCGACAATGTCATCGAGACCCCTATCGTCCAGTCCGACCCCAGCCTGGAGAGGAAGTTCCGCCGCATCGGCAGGATCACCCATATCTTTTTCGGGGCCTGCGACCTGAAGGTCAGTTACTCGTATCTGCCCAACGGACACATTTCCGTGGCTTACGATATTTCAAGGATACGGTTCTTTGTGTTCCGGTAGTATTATTCTGAAGTGGCAAATGAACAACTGAAAGGCCATCTCGCACTGGCGGGTGCCTATCTGATATTCGGACTGAACATCGTCACCTGCAAGGACTTCACCAATTCCGGTCTGGTCCCGCCGATGGCGCTATTCTCGCTGAGGGCCTTCGGCGCTTCGCTGCTGTTTTGGCTGGTGTCGGCATTCATGCCGCGGGAGAAGGTGGAGAAGTCTGACGCCTGGAGGATAGCGGTGGCTTCCATCGTGGGACTTTTCATCCCCCAGGTCACCTTCCTCTTTGCCCTTACGATGTCCACCGCCATTGACACAGCCATCGTGGGAACGATGCTGCCTATATTCACTATGTTCTTTGCTGCGGTGGCGGTCAAGGAGCCCATCTCTTTCAAGAAGGCTTTCGGTGTGGGCGTGGCCTTCGCTGGCGTGGTGTTCCTGATACTCAATACTTTCCATGCGGCGGGCAATGTGGAGCACACCACTCCGCTGGGCATGGCGCTGCTGATCATCAACAGCATCTCTTTCGGGGCTTACTACGGAGTGTTCCGGCCGCTGATCAGCAAGTACAGCGTGGTGACTTTCATGAAGTGGATGTTCCTGGTGTCACTGATAGTCTCGCTGCCGTTCTCGTTCCGCGAGCTGCTCCAGGTGAACCTGCTCGCCATCCCCGGCAAGCTAATGGGTGAGATGCTGTTCTTGATTATTTTCGCCACCTTCGTCGCCTACTTCCTCATCCCCTTCGGTCAGAAACGCCTCCGCCCGACCGTCAGCACGATGTACTCCTATCTCCAGCCCATCATCGCCACCATCGTAGCCGTCATCACCGGCCTCGACATCATCACCTGGCAGAAAATCGTCGCCATCGTCCTCGTCATCTTCGGCGTCTTCCTCGTCAACCGCTCCCGCGCCGCCGGGCAGTAATCCGCCCGGTGCCTCTGATTTCGTCCTGCGTCCAGTACCTCGGTCGCAACTCCTTTCCGTGGTGCGGCGCCACCTGGCGGGTGCGGGCAGCTCGGGGCCGGGACCGTCTTGCTCCGCTCGACCCCACCGTTCGCTCCGCTCACGGTCCCCCCTCTTACGTTGCCGAGGGTGGCACGGGTCCCGTCCCCGCCTGTCCCGCTCCCGCCACCATTCTCTGACCGCGACCAATAGCAACGGGCGGGCGAGGAGGACCGTTCGATGGAGTCCACCGCAGCCCGCCCGTAACCGCCGCGGCTAGCCGTCCCGCGGCGGTGGTGCCCTGGCGTAGCTCGCCGCCGCATCGCGTATACTGCGGCGGCGAGGGCCCTCGATAACTCGCCCCGGATGCTGCCGGCCCACAATTCAGGCCGCTCGCAAAGCTCGCTCGCCCGTTGCTGTCGACTGTGGGTGGCCCCTGGACATTTCGCTCGGTAGTGAAGAGGCGGTTTCCTCCACCGGCCCTATTGCGCTGAAATGTAAAGTCTTGATTATCAGGCAATGATGATATGTACAGGGGGTCCCTGGATTCAACCGTCAAATGCAACTTTTTTCGTTGTTTTAGTTAAAGAATTAAAAAGTTCATTTGGAGAGAAAAAGCCAAGTCTTTTTCTCGGCCGATTATTGATTTTATCCTGGATAGCCAGCACCTGCTCT
>JAFTBU010000010.1 GCA_017455065.1 Bacteroidales bacterium | reverse complement strand
TAAGTTTTGCGGTAACTTTCGTTTCCCTAAAATGCCGTAGAATGCCATAAAATGCCATCGGGCACGGTCTGTAAAAACCGTACCCGATGCGCGTAAATTGCTTATTTTCAGGTAGTTAAGCCCCTAATATTCTTCCTCATTAAAGAAGAAATCCTCTTTGGTCGGGTAGTCCGGCCATATATCTTCTATAGTCTCGTAGATCTCGCCGTCGTCCTCTATCTCCTGGAGATTCTCTATCACTTCCTCGGGAGCACCGGAACGGTTGGCGTAATCGATGAGTTCATCCTTTGTTGCAGGCCATGGAGCATCGTCCAGGCTACTGGCTAGTTCGAGTGTCCAATACATAGTTGTTTCTGTTTTGCGGCAAATATAGAGAAAAAATCCAAACTGCAATTTTTTTTGCATACTTTTGCATAAACTAGTTATCAACATGGGCTACGAAAGACAAGATATATACGATGAAAAGGTCACCCGGGAGCTGGCCGGACATGTGAAGGCCATACTGGACCTGTTGGGCGAAGATGCCTCACGGGAAGGGCTGGTGAAGACTCCGGAGAGGGTCGCCAAGGCCCTGCAGTTCATGACCAAGGGCTACGCTGAGAACGGCAGGGAGATCATACTCCAGGCCACTTTCGACGAGAAATACCAGCAGATGGTGCTGGTGCGCGACATCGAGCTGTACAGCATGTGCGAGCACCACATGATGCCTTTCATCGGCAAGTGCCACGTGGCCTACATCCCCAACGGCAAGATCACCGGACTCAGCAAGATCGCCAGGGTGGTGGAAACTTTTGCCCGCCGCCTGCAGGTGCAGGAGCGCCTGACCGTACAGATACGCGACTGCATACAGGAAGCCCTGCATCCTCTGGGCGTGGCCGTCGTCATCGAAGCCAACCACACCTGCATGCAGATCCGCGGCGTGGAGAAATCCAACTCCATCACCACGACTTCAGCCTTTTCCGGTATTTTCCTGAGTTCCGCCAGGACCCGCAACGAGTTCCTGAACCTCATCAAAAGATAGCTCCTACAGCTTCGAGAGCACGTAGTCTGCCTTTATCTTGTCAATGATGGAGCAGACCACCTGGAAGGTGCGGGATTCCCTGGTATATACGGCGGGTGCGATGAAGCCCACGCGCCCCTGCCTCTTGAGCTTGCGGGCGACGCTATGCTTCTTTTCGTCGGCGGGATTGTACACCGCTATGCTGTGGCCGCCGAACATCCCCACTATCTTCATGCAGGGCACGTCGGTCTCCCCGTCTCCGAAATAGATCATATGCGAGAAGGGGATGCGTTTCTTGTCGTCGGCGATGCTGGCATTGACCAGTTTGTTGTCCCTGGCGCTGAAGATACCCTTGCTGATCTTGAAGAGGAACTGGGTCTTGGCGGTGTAGTCCACCGCGAATCCGGGCCACTGGGCTTCGCCGTCGCCGTCATAGATGAACTGGCCGGCGAAGACGTGCTTGAACTCCCCCGCGATGGGGCTGCCCTCGATGATTTCCTTGAGGCCGGAGGAATTGATATAATGCTCCACCCTCACCCCGCGGGAGCGGCCGTACTCGTTGACATTGGCAAACCACTCCTTCACCCCTTCGTATAGGACGATATCCTTTCCGAAGGCCCTCAGGTCCTCACGATGTAGGGGTATTCCCTTCCGGTGCGCCTCGTCAAACATAAGCTTCATATAGGAGAGGACGTTGGAGGCGTCCTGGCTCCTGGCGATGGCGTCGCTGTTGGCCCAGAACTCGGGTATGGACTGCCCTACGGCCTGGATGAAGCCGAATTCCTGCATGTTTCCGGGTGAGAGAGTCCCGTCAAAATCATAGATGAGTGCAACGATAGGTTTGCGCATTTTTCGCCACATTAATTAAGATTTCGCCCCAAATATCGAAATAATCGCCACATTCACCAAAAAATGATTGCAAAAAACGGTTGGAGGGTTTACTTTTGCTTAGTAATTTTAATACAATCTGAACCTAATGGAGAAATATCCTCATTACCTGGAGCGCCTTCAGAACGCCACCCGCAAGTACTGGGACAAGGCTGCGCTCAACAACATCGACGGAGAGACTTTCAACTATGGCCAGATGGCCACCCAGATCGAAAAATTCCACCTCGTATTCGACAAAATAGGCATCAAGAAAGGCGACAAGATAGCCCTTTACGCCCGCAACGGCGCCCGCTGGGGCATGGCTTACCTGTCAGTCGTGACCAACAACTCCGTGATCGTGCCGCTCCTGGCGGACTTCACCCCGGAGAACGCTTCTTTCCTGACCAACCACTCCGAAAGCGTGGTGCTTTTCACCAATGAAGACAAGTGGACCCAGATGGACATCGCCAAGATGCCTCTGATCCGCCTGGTCATCGACATCGACAGCTGGGGCCTGCTCTTCGCAGCAGACGACAAGGTCAAGAAGGCCTATGAAGAGATGGAAGGAATGTTCGCCGCCAAATGGCCCAACGGTTTCGGTCCTGAAGACGTGGTGTTCCCCACCGACAACTGGGACGAGATGGCCGCCATCAACTATACTTCCGGTTCCACCGGAGACCCCAAGGGCGTGATGCTCATCCACCGCAATTTCAGCGCCATCGTGGACTTCAGCCAGCGCCACGTGCCCGCCGGAGACAAGATGGTCTCCATGCTCCCCATGGCCCACATGTACGGCCTGGTGATCGAGTTCATCTATCCTCTCTGCAACGGCACTTCCATCTACTGGCTCGGCAAGGCTCCCACCCCGGCTACCCTGATGAAGGCGTTCGCCGACGTGAAGCCCTACCTGCTGATCACCGTGCCTCTCGTGATGGAGAAGATCTACAAGTCCAAGGTGAAGCCCATGCTCGAGAAGCCCGCGATCAAGATCGCCCTCAAGATCCCCGGACTCAACAGCGTCATCTACAAGAAAGTCAAGGACGGCCTCGTGAACGCTTTTGGCGGCAACGTACAGGAGTTCATCATGGGTGGCGCCGCCCTCAACCCCGAAGTGGAGAAGATTTTCAAGAAGATCAAATTCCCTTACCTCGTCGGTTACGGCATGACTGAGGCCTGCCCTCTGCTCGCCTATGAGCACTGGACCAAGTACGTCCCCGGTTCTTGCGGAAAGGCAGTGGACTGCGCCACCGTGCGTATCGACTCCGAGGATCCCGAGCATATCGCCGGTGAGATCCAGGCCAAGGGTGAGAATATCTGCATCGGCTATTTCAAGAATCCCGAAGCTTCCGCCAATGCCTTCACCGAGGACGGTTTCCTCCGCACCGGTGACCTGGGTGTCATCGACAAGCATGGCAATATCTTCATCAAGGGCCGTTCAAAGAGCATGATCCTGACCGGAAACGGACAGAACGTCTATCCCGAGGAGCTCGAGGCCATCATCAACAACCAGCCTTTCGTGAGCGAGTCCGTCGTGGTGGACCGCGCCGGCAAGATTGTGGCCCTGGTCTATCTGGACAAGGACGCCATCAAGAATGCCAAGCTCGACGCCGAGGCTGAGGCCGATATCCCTGAGAAAATCCGCACCGGAGCCAACCGCCACCTGCCTTCCTACAGCAAGATCGTGAAGGTGGAGCTGGTCACCGTGCCCTTCGAGAAGACTCCTAAAATGAGTATCAAGCGCTTCCTTTATAAATAAAAATTGCTATCTTCATGGTGCAACTTCCGCATAGCGGGATGCATCTTTTAAGTATGAAGACAGTATTAAAAATAATAATGGTGCTCGCCGCTTTTACGGCGGGCACCGTCGTTTATGCACAGAGCCCTGACGGCCACCGTTTCGACGTCCGTATCAGCGCCAGCGGCTCTCCCCTCACCGCTTCCAACTTTTTCGTCGACGGGCCGAGGAGATGGGGTGATATCGCTTTCCTTGAGAGTCCCAGCCTTGCCAAAATATATGGTGAAGGGCACGGCGTCACACGCACCACAGGCGCTTTCGGTGTGGGCTTCGACTGGTCCGCGGCACGCTGGTTCTCGCTCTCGCTCGATGTGGACGTGGCGCTGCTGTGGAACGAGCGTTTCGACAGCGTGACAGGCAAGAGCAAAGGCAATCACACTGCCGCCGCCTTCTACCTGCTCCCCAGGTTGAAATTCTTCTACATAAACCGCGGGCATTTCAGGCTTTACAGTTCGCTGGGCCTGGGTGCGGTGAAATACAGCGGCTTCGACAAACTGCGCCCCGACCAGACTTTCAGACCCTGTCTGCAGATATCCCCATTGGGAGTGGAGTACGGCGGGAGAGTGTTCGGCTTTCTGGAAGCAGGTGCGGGAAATATGTTTTCCGGCCTCCAGGGAGGCATAGGCTACAGGTTTTAAAGAGATTCTGCCATGAAAAAGATATTGTTCATACTGGCTGCAGTGATAGGGCTTTCCGCCTGCACTGTGGATGACAGCAAAGAAAATCCCCGCACTTCAGATGCCCTGAGATGGTTCTGCGCCGACCTGGTAAACAAGACGGTGGTCAATTCCGTACACAGTCTCATAGGCTTACAGAAAGATGGCAAGGACATCAACGCCGAGGGTTTCAATATGGCGGCCACATACTATGACGACAGGCTGACCCCTGTTTTCACCCGCCTGGAACAGGACCGCTGGAGGGCGGATGCCAAGTCTTCCACCATCGAATTCAGCGTGGTCATCACCCGCAAGGAAGGCCCGGAGGGGCGCGATTCGTGGACCTGCAGGGATGCGCAAGCCATCCTGAGGGAAGACAGCGAGTACGCCGCGATCATGAATTCCGAAGGAGAGATTCTGTTTGACTGGAAATCAAGCCAATACATATCGAGCATCAGTTACGAGCTCGTGCAGACCGGACGGTACCGCATCACCACTTACCGGGGCGGCGCGGGAGTCGACGAGTGCGCGATGATATACACGGACGGGAAAGGCGTCCTCAACATACTGAACTGACAACTAAATCCAAGCACCTATGGTACGAGTATTCGCTGTCCACACAGCCATGGCCCTTGTCGGCCCCCTCACCGAGATATTCAAGGAGTATCTCCCTGAAGTGAAGTTGAACCACATCGCCGACGACTCCCTCATCCAGGAGGTCATCGCCAATGACAAAGTGACTCCCGCAGTGCGCCGCCGCCTGCTGGCGTACTACCACACCGCCGCCACGGCAGGAGCCGCCGTGGTGTTCAACACCTGCTCCTCCGTAGGTGATGTCGCCGACCTTGGCAATGAGATCGCCCCCATCCCGGTATTCCGCATCGACTACCCTATGGCCGTGCAGGCCGTGAATTCCGCGAAGCGCATCGCCGTCGTTTCCACATTGCCCACCACCCTCAACCCCACCCGCAGGCTGCTGGAACGCGCCGCCAGGGAAGCCGGCAAGGATGTGGTGCTGGTGGACGCCCTCGCCGCCGGCGCCTTCCAGGCAGGACAGTCCGGAGACAGTGCCACCCACGACCGCCTCATCGAAGAGGCCGCCGGCAAGATTGCCGACCAGGTGGACCTGTTCGTCCTCGCCCAGGGATCGATGGCCCGCATGGAGAAGAAACTCGCCGCCATCACCGGCAAGCCCGTGCTCTCGAGCCCCGTCAGCGGAGTCCTCGGACTCAAGAAATTCCTCAGCGAAAAAGGCCTGATCTAAGGAGCCATGAAAAAGAGGACCTGGATCCTGGTGCTGCTCGTACTGCTCGGAGTAGTCACCTTCCTCGACCGTATAAACATCTCGGTCGCCGGATCCGCCATCATGGCGGACCTGGGCATCACCCCCGACCAGTGGGGATGGATACTTTCGGCATTCATCCTCTCATACGGACTCATGCAGATCCCCATGGGCGCCCTCGGGGACAAACGCGGACACAGGGTCACCCTGGCCTTGATAGTGCTCTGGTGGAGCGCATTCACCGCCTTCACCGGCATGGCCGGAGGCTTCGTGAGCCTGCTGGTCATCCGATTCATGTTCGGCATAGGAGAGGCCGGCTCGAGCCCCTGCTCCACCGGCGTCATCAGCCGCTGGTTCCCCAAGGACAAGGTCGGACGGGCCCAGGGCTTCGTCTGGGCAGCCAGCCGCATGGGCGGCGCCCTCACGCCTTTCATTGTCATACCCGTGATCGCCGGCATGGGCTGGCGAGCAGCATTCTACATACTCGGTGCGGTCGGTGTGCTCTGGGCGGCCGTATGGTTCCTGTTCTACCGCAACAATCCCGCCCAGATGCGGGGCATCTCCTCACAGGAGCTTGAGGAAGCCCCCGCCGCCAAACTGTACGAATCGTCTGAAGCCCGGGCAGCCAAGCTGAAGATTCCCTGGAAGTCCCTGCTCAGGGCCAGGCAGTTCTGGCTGCTGCTCGCGATGTATTTCTTCTACGCCTTCGGAAGCTGGTTCTTCTTCAGCTGGTTCCCCACCTTCATGGAGCTGGGACGCGGCTTCGACAAGGGTCAGCTGACCTACGCCATCGCAGTCCCCTTCGTGATGAGCATGATAGGCAACATCTCAGGCGGCTACCTGACGGACAGGCTGACCGCCAGATACGGCCTCAAGACCGGCCGCAAGGCCCTGGGAAGCGGCGCCCTGATACTTTCGGCGCTATTCATGTTCCTGGCCGCATTCATCCCCGGCAAGCTCCAGGTGTTCATCTTCCTGAGCCTCTGCTTCGGAGTGGTGGACCTGATGCTGCCTTCCGCCTGGGCCCTCTGCATCGACCTCGGGAAGAAATACGCCGGAGCTGTTTCCGGCGCGATGAACACCGCGGGAAACCTCGGCGGTTTCGTCTGCGCCACCGTATTCGGCTATCTGGTGAATGCCACAGGGAACTACAACCTGCCGCTGTTCCTGATCGCAGGCATGCTGATCATCAGCGCGGTGCTGTTCCTCTTCATAGATCCCACTAAGCAGATACTACCTGACGAGTGATCCCGAGCATCTCGCGCGCCTCGGCGGGCGTAGCGGGCTCGCAACCCATCAGACGTATCATCGCGACGAGCTTTTCGACCAGCTCGGCGTTGCTGCGGGCGACCTGGCCCGGAGCATAGTAGAAACTGTCCTCGAAGCCGACTCTCACAGCATTGGCACCCATACCTATGGCACAGGCGAGCATGGAGAAGTCCGCCATGCTGTCGTGGTTGATGCCCCAGCTGGTGCCGGGCTCGGCGAGCTGCGTGAGGAAACAGAGATTGCGTCCGGTGGCTGCAAGATTGCTCGAAGCGCCGGGACCCACGCAGAAATTGTAATGCAGGGGCCGCTCGAGCACTCCTTCGTCGGCCAGACGGGAGCAGGTCTCCACCATCGAAAGGTCGAAGAGCTCCATCTCCGGCACGACGCCGCTCTCTTTCTGGCGTTTCGCCCAATACCTGATCTCGGGCAGGGTGTTGACATAGACTGTCTCCCCGAAGTTGACGGAGCCCATGTTGAGACTCGCGATCTCCACCTCCGGCACATTCAGGCAGACGCACCTCTCCTCTAGGGTCAGGGTCGAAAGGCCTCCGGTGCTGCCCTGGATGATGATGTCCGACTCGGCCCTTATGGCCTGGATGGTCTGGCGGAAGACATCCAGCTCGAAGGTGGGGTCACCATTGAGGTCCCTGGTGTGCAGGTGGACCTGGCAGGCGCCGGCGCGGTAGCAGTTGAGCACATCTTCAGTGATCTCCGCGGGGGTGAGAGGGTTCTTGGCCCCGGCGGGGATGGGTTTTCCGGGGTGGCAGACAGGGGCCACCGTGACAATTATCTTTCTCATATCAGCGTAATTTCATATAGACTTCTGAGAGCGCATCTTCGCCTCCGACATTGCCGGGGAAGATGACGTAGGGCAATCCCGGGACGGCGGCGTCCGCGCCGGTGCGTATGCACGGCACTCCGGTCAGTATCTGTCCCAGCACCGTCGCGGCGCGCACCCCCAGCCCTTTGGTGAGGATGTCGTGGGAGGTGATGCCGCCTTTGGCAATGAGGCAGGAGGGCCGCTGCGGGAGGGCGGAGGCAATGCCGACGAGGAAATCCGACACCCGCTGCCCCAGGGCCTGCCGGGAGTCGGCGTCGTCGAGGCGTATCTCCTGCCGGGAGGTGTACACCACAGGGGTGAGGCCGTCCTGCTGGAGGCTCCGTATGCCGGAGAGCACTTCTTGCATATATACGCCGCCATCCTGCTCCAGGATGCGCCGGACGTCGATTTCAAGGCCTGCCGTCCCCTCGCAGGCGAGGAGTTTTCCGAGCTGGAGGCTGGTCTTGCGGACATGGCTGCCGACTATGAAAAGGGGCTTGGCGGCGGAGGGACCCTCCCCTATCAGGACAGCCTTGTCCAGCAGGGGGCAGTCTTCCACTCCCGCGATGGCCTTGGGCAGGGAGGAGGAGCTGCGGATCACGACGGCGCCGTCGAAATCGCCCGCCCAATGCAGCAGGGCCGTGCAGAAACGGTAGATATCATCGTAGTCCCTGGTGTCGAGGGTGACATAGCAGGGGAGCTCCCCTGCGCAGAGCTTGGCGCCGAGGGCGTCCCTCTCCCCTTCCGGGAGCTCCTGGAAGTCCTTTCCCAGATTGACATGGCGGAAGGCGGAGCTGCCGAGCTTCTCTTCGAGATAGCCCCTGAGGTCCGAATGGCGGTACGCGAAGACATTGTCCCTGGCGAACTCCGTTTCGGCCACGGGGACGAGCCGCTCGCCGTCTTTCATGTAATGGATGCCTCCGAGGGTGAGGCGTCCCGCTTCGAGGAAGGCGGGGATGAAGAAATCCAGGGGGAATACTGGTATGCCGTGCCGGGAGAGGACTTCCTTCATCACCTGGGGCTCCAGGGGGAAATGGCCCCTGAGGGTGGAGTCGCTGCGGCTGATGAAGATCAGCCGGAAGCCCCTGTCGCGGGCGGCCTCCAGCACCGCCTCCATGGCGGAACGGGTGACCTGCGCCGCCTGCTCGCGGGTCATGGCGCGGGTGTTGGTCAGCAGATAGAAGAAGGGCTCCGGATGGCTCAGTGCCTCGGAGAGGCTCCCCTGCTGCCACTGCGTGACAAGCAGACAGCCGTGCACGGTCTGTATGCCGGTAGGGTCGTCGTCGAGTACGACTATGCGTATCCGGCTCTCGAGGAGCTTCCTGCGTATGGCGGCGGCGTAATTCATAGGATAAAGATATGCAAAGTTTTTGACAAATTGTCAATGGAATGGCATTTGATACCTGTTTCCCCGGACAATTGAAATAAAACAAATAAATATAAAAACTATGGCAACATCGAAGACACTCAAGGGGCAGATCGGCGTAACCACCGAAAACATCTTCCCTGTCATCAAGCAATTCCTCTATTCGGACAAGGAAATATTCCTGCGCGAGCTCGTGGCGAACGCAGTGGACGCCACCCAGAAGCTCAAGGTCCTCGCCTCGAACGGTGAGTTCAAGGGCGAGCTTGGAGAGCTGAAGGTCGAGATCTCCCTGGACGAAAAGAAGAAAGTCCTCAAGGTCACCGACCACGGCATAGGCATGACCGAAGAGGAAGTGGACCGCTACATAAACCAGATCGCATTCTCCTCAGCCGGGGAATTCCTCGAGAAATACAAGGACCAGAACATCATAGGCCATTTCGGACTGGGATTCTACTCAGCCTTCATGGTCGCTTCCAAGGTCACCATCGACACCCTCAGCTGGAAGGAAGGCGCCAAGGCGGTCAAGTGGAGCTGCGACGGCACCCCTGAATTCTCCATGGGCGAAGGCAAGAAGGCCGAGAGGGGCACCACCATCACCCTGGAACTGGACGGCGACTCCGCCGAATACGGCGAGCAGGGCCGCATCAGGTCTCTTCTGGGCAAATACTGCAAGTTCATGCCCGTGCCCATAGTCTTCGGCAAGAAGACCGAATGGAAGGACGGCAAGTCAGTGGAGACCGACGAGGACAATGTCATCAACAACATCGACCCCATCTGGACCAAGGCCCCTTCGGAGCTCAAGGATGAGGACTACATGAATTTCTACAAGGCCCTCTACCCCATGGAGGAGGAACCCATGTTCTGGATACACCTCAACGTGGACTATCCCTTCACCCTCACCGGCATCCTGTACTTCCCCAAGATCAAGGAGCGCATGGCCATCGACAAGAACAAGATCCAGCTCTACTGCAACCAGATGTTCGTCACCGACCATGTGGACAACATAGTCCCCGACTTCCTGACCCTGCTGCACGGTGTGATCGACTCCCCCGACATCCCTCTGAACGTCAGCCGCAGCTATCTGCAGAGCGACGCCAATGTCAAGAAGATCAGCACCTACATCACCAAGAAGGTGGCCGACCGCCTGGAGGAGATCTCCAAGGAGCAGAAGGAGCAGTTCGAGGCCAAGTGGGACAACCTCAAGCTCTTCATAGAGTACGGCATGCTCACTGACGAGAAGTTCTGCGAAAGGGCCATGGAATTCGCCCTGCTCAAGAACACCGACGGCCATTACTTCAAGCTCGAGGACTACCGCAAGGCCATCGAGGATTCCCAGAAGGACAAGGACGGCAAGGTCGTGTATCTGTACGCCACCGACACCGAGGCCCAGTACAGCTATATCGAAGACGCCAAGAACCTGGGCTACGACGTGCTGCTGATGGACTGCGAGCTGGACTCCCATTTCGTCAACCTGCTCGAGACCAAGCTCAAGGACGCCCGCTTCGCCCGCGTGGACTCAGACTCCGCCGACAACCTCATCCCCAAGGAGGAGAAGATCAAGCCCGAAATGTCGGATGATGACAAGAAGTCCCTGGACGAGCTCTTCAAGGCCGTCCTGCCCGAAGGCGGAGAGTACCAGGTGGAAGCCCGCAACCTCGGCGAGACCGCAGCGCCCGTGCTCATCACCAGGAGCGAGTTCATGCGCCGCTGGAGGGAGATGAGCGCTCTGGGCGGAGGCATGAATTTCTATTCGCAGATGCCCGAGAGTTTCAACATCATCGTCAACATGGAGAACCCCGTGATCGCGAAGATCTGGAAGTCCAAGGACAAGGAAAGCCCCGAGCTCAGGCAGGTGGTGGACCTCGCCCTCCTCTCCAACGGCATGCTTAAAGGAAAAGCCCTCGCCGAGTTCATAAAACGCAGCGAGGAGCTTCTCAAATAAAGTTTTCCTTCCTAGATAAAGATATATCTCAATATGAACAGCGCTGCAAGTACCCACATTGTGGCGCTGATCTGTTTTGCCTTGCCGGAGAGGGCGTAGAGCACTACATAAGAGATGCATCCGATGAGGATACCGTCGGAGATGCTGTAGCACAGAGGCATGAGGATCATGGTCAGGAATGCGGGGATGCTCTCACGGTAGTTGGTCCAGTCGACCTTGGTGACAGGCTGCATCATGAACATACCCACGATGATGAGGGCGGGAGCGGTGGCGGCGCCGGGGATTGCCAGGAATACTGGCGAGAACAGCAGTGCCAGGGCGAAGCAGCAGGCCACGGTGAAGGCGGTGAGACCAGTCCTTCCGCCGGCGCCCACGCCTGCCGAGCTCTCGACATAGGTGGTAGTGGTGCTGGTGCCGAGGCAGGCGCCTGCGACGGTGCCGATGGCGTCAGCCATGAACACTCTCTCGATCTTGTCCACATGGCCGTTCTCATCCACGAATCCGGCCTTCTGGGAGACGCCGATCACGGTGCCCATGGTGTCGAACATGTCGATGAAAAGGAAGGTGAACACCACGGCGAGCATGTCCCA
Organism: Bacteroidales bacterium; assembly: GCA_017455065.1. GTDB lineage: Bacteria > Bacteroidota > Bacteroidia > Bacteroidales > UBA932 > Cryptobacteroides. Next base: position 154,246 of record JAFTBU010000010.1, on the reverse strand, counting down.
GCTCAGTAGCTGGCTCCACTGGAACTGGCAGAAGATGGGAGCTACGCTGTCGGGCTTGGAGATGGGAGAACCGCTGAACTGGGTGATGGCCAGTCCCGTCTCGGGGTCTTTGATGAAGAGTCCCACGATGGCGGTGGCGAGGATACCGATGAGTATGCCGCCGCGCACATGGAGCATCACCAGGGTGCAGCTGATCACTATGCCGATGACTGCGAGCAGGGCCTTGCCGTGGGTGATGTCACCGAGAGTCACGAGGGTGGAATCGGAGTTCACGACGATACCGGCGTTCTGCAGGCCGATGAAGGCGATGAAGAGGCCGATACCTGCTCCGATGGCGTTCTTGATGCTCATGGGGATGGATTCGAGTATCCAGGTACGCACCTTGGTGGCTGACAGGATGATGAAAATGACACCTTCGATGAAGACGGCGGTCAGGGCGAATCTCCAGTCATAGCCCATGGTGAGGCAGACGGTGAACACGAAGAAGGCGTTCAAGCCCATGCCGGGAGCGAGGGCGAAGGGTCTCTTGGCATAGAAGGCCATCACGAGGGTGGCGATCAGTGAAGCCAGCGCGGTGGCGGTGAAGACCGATCCGACGGGCATGCCCGGGACATTGCTGAAGATGGAAGGATTGACGGCCAGGATGTAGGCCATCGTCAGGAAAGTGGTGATGCCCGCCACTATTTCAGTGCGGACATTGTGCTTCGAAGGATCGAAGCCGAAAGCCTTCTGCAGAAATGTCGTCATGGCTCAGCGTATCAGAAAGTCCACTTGATACCGAGGCAGGGGTTCACCATGAATCCCTGGTGACCGGCGAAATTGTAAGAGAGTTCGATCTCGGAACCGATGTCGAGATGGTTGTCGAAGAAGGCGCCCAGGTTGTACCAAAGCTGGGGTTCGCTCAGGAAGGTGACATGGTCATCGAGTCCCCAGACATCGAAGAAGCCCTTGAAGGTGAGGCCGGTGAGGCCGAAGATGTTCTGGAATCCCCAGACACCGGTGAGTTTGACGGGCACCTGTGCCTGCTGGCCGAACATGGCGTCATACATGATGGCCACGTTGAAGAGATTGGAGAAATCCGCGTTGTGGAAGCTGTACTTGGCACCGAAGCAGGCCATGGATGAGCCCCAGGTGGATCCGTCATACTCTACATGGAGGCTGAAGTCCTTGAGAGCGGTTCCCTGCCAGAAGTTGATGGCCCTTTCGATCTCGAAATAGACACCGTTGGTGGCACCGCCGGCCAGCGTACCGAGCTTGGCGTCCGCAGGCCTGAAATAGAAGTCCGAGAAGAAGAAGGTGTCACCCCACTTGTCCCCGTAGAAGCCTTCGAGAGTAGCCGTAGCATAGTTGCGGTCCGCCCCGAAATCATGGAAGATCTGTAAGTTCGTCTGGGCCATCGATACCTGGCTCAGTCCTAATGCAGCGACAGCAGCTGCGATGATGATTTTTTTAACCATAGGATTGGGATATGTTTAGGAGTTATGTTCCTGTACTTCGAGAAGGGAGAATACCGGCACTTCCCCGGGATAATCGGCTATCTTGGGGCAGTCGGTGATGTCGATGATGAAGCTGCAGTAGGTACGTGCGGGGTTGAATTTGCGCACGAGCCTCACCACTGCGGCTGTGGTGCCGCCGGTGGCCAGCAGGTCGTCGTGGACCAGGCACACGTCTCCGGGCTGGATGGCGTCGGCATGGATTTCGACGGCGTCTTCACCGTATTCCTTGGTATAGGTCTCGCTGAGGGTGTCGGCGGGGAGCTTGCCCTTCTTGCGGGCCATCACGAAACCGGCGCCGAGCTTGATGGCGAGGGCGGGACCCAGCAGGAAGCCGCGGGACTCGACGCCCACCACCTTGGTGATGCCTTTGTCCTTGTACTCTTCATAGAGACGGTCCAGCAGTTCCTTGAGGCACCCGGCATCCTTGAGCAGGGTGGTGATATCGAAGAACTGTATCCCCTTGACAGGGAAATCCGGGACGACGCGGATATGGGAAATAAGTTCGGCGTCAGTCATCATTTCACATCTCCTCCTTTGAATTCATAATCCTTTCCGGGCAGGATGGCATTGACGATCACTCCGGTGAGGGCTGCGATGGCGAGACCGGAGAGGGCGATGGTGGCCTTGCCCACGGTGAAGCTGATGTTGCCGGGACCGTAGCTGACACCGACCGCGAGCACGAGGATGAGGGCTACGATGATGAGGTTGCGGGGAGCGCCGAGATCGACATGGTTCTCGATGAGGTTGCGCAGACCCACTGCTGCGATCATACCGTAAAGCACCAGGGAGACGCCTCCGATGGTGGCGGCGGGCATGGCGGAGATCACTGCGGCGAATTTGGGGCAGAATGAGAAGAGGATGGCCAGCCCGGCGGCGATGCGGATGACGCGGGGGTCGAAGACCCTGGTGAGGTTGAGCACGCCGGTGTTTTCACCGTAGGTGGTGTTGGCGGGGGCGCCGAACATGGAGGCCACGGCGGTGGCGATACCGTCGCCGAGGAGGGTGCGGTTCAGGCCGGGGTCTTCGAGATAATTGTGACCCGTGGTGCTGGAGATGGCGCAAATGTCACCGATGTGCTCTATCATCGTCGCAAGGGAGATGGGGACGATGGTGATGATGGCGGTGAGCACGAGGCCCCAGTTGGGATCGGCGAACACGTGGAAGGCGGTGTCTTCGAATTTGAAGGGCAGGCCAATCCATGCGGCCTCACCGACCTTGGAGAAATCCACCTGGCCGAAGCATGCCGCCACGAGATAGGAGCCGAACACTGCGAGGAGCACGGGGATGATCTTGATGATCTTCTTGCCCCAGATGTTGCAGACTATGATGATGAGCACGGCCACCAGGGCTATCCACCAGTTGGTCTTGCAGTTGTTGAGCGCGGAACCCGAGAGCGTCAGACCGATGGCGATGATGATGGGGCCGGTGACCACGGGCGGGAAGAAACGCATGACTTTCTTCACTCCGAACGCCTTGATCAGGGCTGCCAGCACGAAATACATCAGACCGGCGAAGAACACTCCTATGCAGGCATAGGGCAATGAGGCGGCCTGGTCCAGACCCTGGGCGGCACCCATAGCCACTACGGCGGCATAACCGCCGATGAAAGCGAAGGATGAGCCGAGGAAGGCGGGAACCTTGCATTTGGTGATGAGATGGAAGATGAGGGTGCCGACACCGGCGAAAAGCAGGGTCGCGCTCACCGAAAGACCGGTGAGGGCGGGTACGAGCACCGTGGCGCCGAACATAGCGAACATGTGCTGGAAACCCAGGAGAAGCATTCTGGGCTTGCCGAGCGTCCTGGCATCATAAATAGCCTGGGGGATAATTTCAGTTGCCATTGTGGATATTGATTGATAAGATTTACCTGATCTTGGAGTCACAGTACCAGCAGCGGTAGGTGCCGTTGTCAGACTTGCGGAATTTGTAGGGCGCGTGCTCCGTGTTGCATATGCATTTCTGATTGGAGCAGTGCAGGGTGGGGTCGAGTACTGGCTGCTCGTGGTCCGGCATCGAGTGGGAAGGGTCGTTCTTCCATTCGTGGAGCTTTACGATCAGGGCCTCACGGACGAACTTGCCGTTCTCCACCTGGCGGAAATAGGCCGCCCTGGGGTCGGAGTCCACCTCGGTGAGGATTTCGTTGACCCTGGGAAGGGGGTGCAGCACGGCCATGCCGGGCTTGGCGAGGGCCATCCTGCGGCAGTCCAGCACGAAGCTGTCCTTGACCCTGTCGAATTCGTCCTCGTCCAGGAACCTCTCTTTCTGCACCCTGGTCATGTAGAGCACGTCCAGCTCGGGCATCACCTCCTCCATGGTCTCCACTTCCTTGTACTCCACACCCATCTTCTCGCAGACATCCTGCTTGATGTAGTCGGGCAGGCGCAGCTCGTCCGGGGCGATCAGCACCACCTTGACATTGTCATAGCGGGTAAGGGCCTTGATGAGGGAATGGACGGTGCGGCCGAAACGGAGGTCGCCGCAGAAGCCTATGGTGATATTGTCGATGCGGCCGAGCTCGCGCTTGATGGTCAGCAGGTCGGTGAGAGTCTGGGTGGGATGGCTGTGGGAGCCGTCGCCGGCGTTGATGATGGGCACCGGGGAGACTTCCGAAGCATAGAGCTGGGCGCCTTCGATGTAGTGGCGCATGGCAATGACTTCGGCGAAGCAGCCGACTACGCGGACCGTGTCCTGCACCGTCTCACCCTTACTCACGGAAGAGCTGCGAGCGTCGGAGAAGCCGAGCACATTGCCGCCGAGCTCCATCATGGCGGAGGTGAAACTCAGCCTGGTACGGGTGCTGGGCTCGTAGAACAGGGTGGCGAGCTTGCGGTGGGACATACTGCCCTGGTAGCGCTCGGGGTGCGCGATGATGTCTTCGGCGAGGGAGATGATTTCGTCTGTCTCCTGCCTGGTGAGATCCATCGGATCGATGAGGTGTTTCATATATCTCTTTAAGTTATTTTATCCAGCTTTCGTCTGAAGGGTTGTCACGGAATGCGAGTATGCGCTCTTTCCAGGAAGCGTCTATCAGGCCCTCCTCCACGGCCTCGTCCACCAGGGCGTCGAGGTTGCTCAGGGAATGGTTCACAGTACCTGCGGCGGCTATCCTCTCCAGGCCGCGCTTCATCCCGTAGGTGAATATGCTCACTATTCCGAGCACTTCGGCGCCGGCCTCCCTGAGGGCTTCCACCACCTCGACGGCGCTGCCGCCGGTGGAGATGAGGTCCTCGATGACCACCACCTTGGTCCCGGGCTCCATCTTGCCTTCGATGCGGTTGGTGCGGCCGTGGGACTTGGCCTCACCCCGGACATATCCCATGGGGAGTCCGAGCAGCACGGCTGTGATGGCGGCGTGGGCTATGCCCGCGGTGGAGGTGCCCATGAGCATCTGGCAGTCGGGATGGTACCTCTTGACGAGGGTGGCCAGTCCGGCTTCCACCTTGCCGCGCACATCGGGGGCCGAGAGCGTGAGGCGGTTGTCACAATAGATGGGGCTCTTTATACCGCTGGCCCAGGTGAACGGTTCCTCGGGTCTGAGGAAGACGGCTCCTATCGAGAGGAGCTCCTTTGCTATCATTCTTTCCATCATTTCACGAATTCTTCAACACATCTGAGGTAGGATGCCACGGGGTCGGCCGCGGCGGTGACGGGACGGCCCACGACTATGTAGTCGGAGCCAAGCTCCCTGGCCCTGGCGGGGGTGGTGATGCGGGACTGGTCGTCCGCCGCCGAATCGGCGAAGCGTATCCCGGGGGTCACGGTGAGGAAGGAGGGGAAGGTGGCCTGCTTGACCATGCCCGCCTCGAGGGGTGAGCAGACGACGCCGTCGAGGCCGGCCTTGCAGGCGTTGGCGGCGTAATGGCAGATGGTCTCCCCTATCCCCGCATCGATCAGCAGCTCCTCCCTCATCCTCTCCTCGGAGGTGGAGGTGAGCTGAGTGACGGCGATCAGCAGGGGCCTGGTGCCGTCGGGCCTGGTGAGGCCCTCGAGGGCGGCCTGCATCATGGCGATGGTGCCGGCGGCGTGCACGTTGCACATGTCCACGTCCAGTCCGGACAGGACTTTCATGGCCTTGCGGACCGTGTTGGGTATGTCATGGAGCTTGAGGTCCAGGAAGATCCTGTGCCCGCGGGCGCGGATGTCGCGCACCATCTGCGGACCTTCGGCATAGAAAAGCTCCATGCCTATCTTGACGAAGGGCTTGACCCCGGCGCCGAAGCTGTCGAGGAAGTCCAGGGTCTCCCGTCCGCTGCTGAAATCACAGGCTATTATGACGTCTTTTTTCATATTTTCAAATCTTTCAGATGGTCTATGCCGAGGGTGTCCATGAGGCCTGGCAGGGCCTCGATGATGGCGGGGCAGGCATAGGGGTCGCGTATGTTCTCCGCGCCGACCTGCACCGCGCTGGCTCCTGCCATGAGCATCTCCAGCACGTCCGCGGCGCTGGCCACACCGCCGCAGCCCATCACGGGGATGGAGCAGGCGTGGCTCACCTGGTAGACCATCCTCAGGGCAATGGGGAATATGGCCCTGCCGGAGAAGCCGCCCATCCCGGCGGCGAGCACCGGACGGCGGGTCTTGATGTCTATCCTCATGCCGAGGAAGGTGTTCACGAGGGTCAGTCCGTCGGCTCCGGCCTGCTCGCAGGCGCGGGCGATCGCCACGATGTCGGTGACGTTGGGGCTGAGCTTGACGAACACGGGTTTGGTGGCGACGGCCTTGACGGCCCGGGTCACCGCCGCCGCTGCATCGGGGTCGGTGCCGAAGGCCATGCCGCCGCCGTGCACGTTGGGGCAGGACACATTGACTTCAAGTATGTCGATGCCGGGGCATTTGTCGGCCACGGCGCAATTGTAGGAGTATTCTTCGACGGAGAAGCCGCTGATGTTGGCGATGACGGCGCCGTCGTAGAGCTTGCGCAGCTGCGGCACTTTCTCAGAGACCAGGGCCTCGATGCCGGGGTTCTGCAGGCCCACGGAGTTCAGCATGCCCTCCGGGCATTCGGCGATGCGGGGGGTCGGGTTGCCGAAGCGCTCTTCGCGCGTGGTGCCTTTCAGGCTGATGCCGCCCAGGATGTTCAGGTCGAACAGGCCGGCAAGTTCGAGGCCGAATCCGAAGGTCCCGCTGGCGGGGATCACCGGATTGCGCAGCTTCAGGCCGCAAAGTTCGACGCTCAGGTCCTTTACCATATTATATCCTCCTTGTCGAATACAGGTCCGTCCTTGCAGATGCGACGGGTGCCGGAAGCCGTGTGGCAGGAGCATCCGTAGCAGAAACCGGCGCCGCAGCCCATCCTCTCTTCGAGGCTGGCCTGCCCGGGGATGTCCCCGAGGGCCTTGCAGACGGCTTTCATCATGACCATGGGGCCGCAGGTGTAGAAGCAGTCGTACGCCTCCCCGGCGGGGATGGCGTCGGTGACCAGGCCCCTCACCCCGAGGCTGCCGTCCATGGTGGCCACGTGCAGGCTGGCTCCCATGGCGCAGAACTCGTCCAGCAGCACCGCCTCCGAAGCCGTGTTGAATCCCAGCACGACGGTGACGGCGCGGCCCAGGGACCGCAGCTCACGGCAGAGCAGATGCATGGGGGCCGCGCCGAGGCCTCCGCCTACCAGCAGGGCCTTCCCGCTGCAGCGGAGCGGGTCGAAGCCGTGTCCCAGCCCGACCAGTACGTCCAGGGATTCGCCCGGAAGCATCTGCGCCAGGCGGGCGGTGCCTTCGCCCACCACCTTGTAATAGATGAGCACACTCCCCTCGCTGCTGTCGCACACCGAAATGGGGCGGCGCAGGAACAGTCCGGGGACGGCTATGTCCACGAACTGCCCGGAGTGCATGAGGCCGGCGTCCCCGCGGAGCTCCATCCGGAAAGTCTTCCTCCCCAGATTGTCCACGGCGGCGCAGCTGTTGCTTTCTATATGCAGAGTCCTTTTCATCTGTCTTCCCAAACCGTTTCTCCCCCGTAGAGCGTCCTTTTGACCCTGCCCCGGACCCTCATGCCCTCGAAGGGAGTGGAATGTCCCTTGGAGAGGAAGTCCTCCCCACGTATGGTGAATTCCTCCTCCAGGTCGATAAGGGTGATGTCGGCGGAGGCTCCCTCGCAGAGTCCGCCTTCGATGCGCATCACCCGGCGGGGGGAATCCGTCAGCAGGTCCACGAGCTTCCCGAGGCTGAGCTTTCCGCCCAGCACCAGACCGGTGTAAAGCACCGGGAATGCGGCTTCCAGGCCGGTCACGCCCATGGCGCTGCCCTCGAGGCCGCGGGATTTCTGCTCCGCGGTGTGGGGTGCATGGTCGGTGGCGATGGCGTCGATGGTACCGTCCAGGAGCCCCTCCAGGAGGGCGTCCCTGTCGGAGGCCGAACGTATGGGAGGGTTCATCTTGAAGCGGCCGTCTTCCTGCAGCTGTTCGTCGCACAGAAGCAGGTAATGAGGCGCGGTTTCGCAGGTCACCCTGACCCCGCGCCTCTTGGCATTCCTTATGAGTTCCACGCTCTCTGCTGTGGAGATATGGCAAACGTGATAGCGGCAGCCGGCGCTTTCGCAGAGCTGCAGGTCGCGGCGGATCTGGCCCCATTCGCTCTCGGAGCAGATGCCTCTGTGGCCGTGCTCCGCACAGTATTTCCCGTCATGGATGTAGCCCCCGCGCAGCAGGCTGTTGTCCTCGCAATGGGCGGTGATGATGACATCCAGGGCCGCTGCGCGCCGCATCGCCCCGAGCATCACGGCGTCGTCCTGCACCCCGCTGCCGTCGTCAGAGAAGGCCACGCAGAGGGGCTTGAGGGCCTCCATGTCCACCGGCTCCAGGCCTTTGCGCCCGAGGGTGATGGAGGCATAGGGCAGGACCCTCACCACGGCGTCGCGGGCGATGATCCGAGCCTCGGCGGCCAGATGCTCAGGACTGTCCGGGACAGGCGAGAGGTTGGGCATGGCGCACACAGTGGTGTAGCCTCCCCTGGCCGCCGCCAGGGTGCCTGTGCGTAAGGTTTCCTTTTCGGGATTGCCCGGCTCCCTGAGATGTACGTGTATGTCGGTGAAGCCCGCAGTCACGAGGAGTCCCCGTGCATCGATGACGGTGCAACCCCCTTCGGGCTGTATGCCGGAGCCGATGCGTTTTATCCTGCCTTCACTGACGAGGATGTCCGCAAGCTCCGCCGAGCCGTCGCGGAGGATTGTTCCGCCCTGTATGAGCAATTGTCCGGCCATAAGACAGCCATAAAAGTACATATTTTCACCCTCGTTTTAAAAAAAACTTTTCAACAATGGCGGTTGATAACTATAGTAAAAACTGATATTGCATAAAGGAAAACAATATGCTATTTTTGTGCATGGAAAAAATATACACTGGTAAAACCAAGGACGTTTTTGCTCTTGAAAACGGGAATTATCTGCTCAAATTCAAGGATGATTGCACCGGCAAAGACGGAGTCTTCGATCCGGGCGAGAATTCTGTTGGTCTCACCATTGAAGGTGTAGGAGATGTAAATCTCAGGATGTCCATCTACTTTTTCGAAAAGATAAACGCAGCGGGGATACTGACCCACTACGTAGATGCCGACCTGGCCGCCACCACCATGGAGGTGCGTCCCGCCAAGGTTTTCGGCAAAGGACTTGAAGTCATCTGCCGCCACAAGGCGGTCGGCAGCTTCTACCGCCGCTACAGCGACTATGTCGAGGAAGGCGCCGACCTCCCCGCCTATGTCGAGATGACCTTCAAAAACGACGAGAAGGGCGACCCCCTCGTCACCAAGGAAGGACTGGTGGTCCTGGGTGTCATGACGGAGCGTCAGTACGACGAGATAGCCGACATGACCCGCAAGATCACCCAGATCGTAGCTGACGACCTCAAGGCGAAGGGTCTCGTGCTCTATGACATCAAGTTCGAGTTCGGCTACGACAAGGACGGCAAGGTGATGCTCATAGACGAAATAGCATCCGGAAACATGAGGGTCTACAAAGATGGCAGGTACATCGACCCTATGACCCTTTCGAAACTCTTTTTCGCTTAGACGCCATGAAAGTCAGCATCATTATGGGGTCCAAGAGCGACTGGGACGTCATGTCCCCCGCTTGCGAGACCCTCGACGAGTTTGGAGTAAGTTATGAGAAGAAAGTCATCAGCGCCCACAGGACGCCCGACTTCTTCCGTGAATGGATAAGCACCGCCCGCGACCGCGGAGTGGAGGTGATCATCGCCGGTGCCGGCGGTGCCGCACATCTCCCCGGCATGGCCGCGGCCATGACCACCCTCCCTGTGATCGGCGTGCCCGTCAAGGGCTCGGCCTTCGGAGGCCTGGATTCGCTGCTCTCGATAGTGCAGATGCCCCCGGGAGTTCCCGTGGCCACCATGGCCGTCAACGGGTCGAAGAACGCCGCACTCTATGCAGTGCAGATCCTGGCATTGAACGACAAGGAGCTCTCCGCGCGTCTGGACGCATTCCGGCAGAAGCAGGCGGACAAGGTCCTGCAAACAGAACTTTGACATGAATTCAAAGCGTATTTTCGTAGAAAAGTATTCGGAGTTTCAGGTCGAGGCGGAGAGCCTCAGGAACGAATTCAACGAAAACCTTTCTCTCTCTATCCGTAGCCTGAGGCTTCTGGCTGTCTACGACCTCTTCGGGTTCAGCGACGAGCTTCTGGAGAAATGCCGCTACAGCGTGTTCGGAGAGAAGGTGACGGACATCGTGACCGACTCCCGCCCCCTCGAAGGGAAGAGGTATCTGGCCGTGGAGTTCATCCCCGGGCAGTTCGACCAGCGGGCCTCGTCGGCATTGGAGTGCGTCCACCTGATAGACCCCGGTGCCGATGTGCAGATCCGCAGCTCCCGCCTTCTGATTTTCGATGACGACATGTCCGAGAACGATCTGGAGGCGGTGCGGCATTATTATATCAACGCCGTCGAATCCCGCGCCAAGGACCTTTCCATCCTGAGCCCCGCGGGCCGGGCCGAGGTCAAGCCCCTCGCCGACATGCATGGATTCACCGACATGCAGCCCGGTGAGTACGGGGCATTCCGCGCAGCCTGGGGCCTCGCCATGAGCGACGCCGACCTGGACGAGGTGGTCCGCCATTTCCGCGGCGAGGGACGCAATCCCAGCGAGACGGAGCTCCGCATACTCGACACCTACTGGAGCGACCATTGCCGCCACACCACCTTCACCAGCGAGCTCACCGAGCTCGGCGTGGACGATTCGTTCATCAGCTCTGACATCGTCTCCGAGCTGGAGGAAGTCAAGCGCATCAGGGTGGAGCTCGGACGCGAGTCCAAGCCCCTCTGCCTCATGGAGCTGGCCACCATAGGAGCCAGGTACCTCAGGAGCAAAGGCCTGCTGGACGACCTGGAGCAGAGCGAGGAAAACAACGCCTGCAGCATCTATGTGGACGTGGATGTGGACGGAGTCACCGAAAAGTGGCTGCTGCAGTTCAAGAACGAGACCCACAACCACCCTACCGAGATAGAGCCTTTCGGAGGCGCTTCCACCTGTCTGGGCGGAGCCATACGCGACCCTCTGTCAGGCAGGGCTTATGTATATCAGGCCATGAGGGTCACCGGAGCGGGAGATATCTGCAAACCGGTTTCACAGACCCTTCCCGGCAAGCTGCCGCAGGTGGTCATCAGCCGCAAGGCTGCCGGAGGCTATTCCAGCTACGGCAACCAGATCGGACTTGCCACCACCCATGTGAGGGAGATATTCCACGAGGGCTACACCGCCAAGAGACTGGAGGTGGGCGCCGTGGTGGGTGCCGTCAGGGCAGCCGACGTGCGCCGCGAGAGGCCGGCCCCCGGAGACGTGATACTCCTCCTGGGCGGCAGGACCGGACGCGACGGCATAGGAGGGGCCACAGGCTCTTCCAAGGAGCACAAGGAGTCGTCCCTGGAATCTTGCGGAAGCGAGGTCCAGAAAGGCAACGCTCCCGAGGAGAGGAAGCTCCAGCACCTGTTCCGCAGGCCGGAGGTCACCTCTCTCATCAAGAAATCCAACGACTTCGGAGCCGGCGGAGTGAGCGTCGCCATAGGTGAGCTCGCCGACGGCCTGGACATCTGGCTGGACCGCGTACCCGTCAAGTACAGCGGCCTCAACGCCACCGAGATCGCCATCAGCGAGTCCCAGGAAAGGATGGCTGTGGTGGTGGAAGCCGCCGACATGGAGAAGTTCAAGGCCTATTGCCTCGAGGAGAACGTCGAGGTCACCCATGTGGCCGACGTCACCGACAGGGGCAGGATGAGGATGTTCCACCACGGAGTCACCGTGGCCGACATATCCAGGGAATTCATCGACAGCGCCGGAGCCAGGCATTTTGCCAAGGCCTGCGTGGGCGCCGTCGAGGACAAGGATCCTTTCCGCAGGGAAATCCCCGGAGAGGGTATCGCCGCCAAGATGCTCAATCTCATGAAGGACCCCAACGTGGCTTCGCAGAAGGGTCTGGTGGAGATGTTCGACTCGACCATCGGCCGCTCCACCGTGCTGATGCCTTACGGAGGCGCCCTCCAGGCCACCCCCACCCAGGTCTCGGTGCAGAAGCTCCCGGTGGACGGCTACACCGACACCGCCAGCATCATGGCATTCGGCTACGACCCCTTCCTTTCCAGCTGGAGCCCCTACCACGGTGCGGCCTACGCAGTGGTGGACGCCTGCGCCAAGGTCGTGGCGGCCGGCGGAGACTGGTCCCGCATGAGATTCTCCTACCAGGAGTATTTCGAGAGGATGACCTCCGACCCCCACAGCTGGGGCAAGCCGCTCGCGGCATTGCTCGGAGCCCTGAAGATGCAGACCGCCCTGGGACTGCCTTCCATCGGAGGGAAAGACTCCATGAGCGGCACCTTCGAGCACATCAGCGTCCCTCCCACCCTCATTGCCTTCGGCATCACCACCGTCGATGCCCGCAAGGTCATCTCCCCCGAATTCAAATGGGACGGCCACAAGCTCTACCTGGTCCGCCATACCCCGCTGAAAAACCGTATGCCCGACACGGACCAGTTGAAGGCCAACTGGAACTTCGTGCATGAGCGCATCGCCGACGGCAGCATAGCCGCCGCCTGGGCCATAGGGCACGGAGGACTCGCAGAGGCCCTCGCCAAGATGTCCTTCGGCAACATGTTCGGCGTAAATGTCAAGACCGACCCCGACGCCCTGTTCGACGCCGCCTGGGGCTCCATACTCGTAGAGAGCACCACGGCCCTGGATTTCCCTTCAGCCGAGCTGATAGGTGAAGTCACCGACGGAGAGGACGGCCTGCTGCACATCAACGGCGAAAAGATAGACATCGACGCCCTGATGGCCGCCAACGCATCCAGGTACGGCCGCATCTATCCCCAGACCTCCACTTCCCGCCACAAGGCCCTCATCACGGGGAACGGCAGCGGCAAGTCCAAGGGAGGATACATCGGCACCGTGGAAGGCAAGCCATTGGTATATATCCCCGTATTCCCCGGCACCAACTGCGACTACGACACCGCAAAGGCCTTCCGCAAGGCGGGCGCCGAGGTGCGCACCGGGGTCTTCTGCAACCTCACCCCCGAGGACGTGCTCCGCAGCATCCGCGAGATGGTGCGCAGCATCGACGAGTGCCAGGTGCTGGCATTGGCCGGAGGATTCTCCGAGGGAGATGAGCCGGACGGCAGCGGCAAGTTCATTGCCAATGTGCTGTGCAATGCCGACGTCGCCGCCGCGGTGGAAAGGCTCCTCGGACGCAGGGGACTCATACTCGGCATCTGCAACGGCTTCCAGGCCCTGGTGAAGAGCGGACTGCTGCCCTACGGCAAGCCGGGCTGCGTGACCAAGGAATCCCCCACCCTCTTCCGCAACGACATCAACCGCCATGTCTCCCAGATGGTCACCACCCGGGTGTCCACCACGGCTTCCCCCTGGCTCGCCGGGATGAAGACCGGAGACCTGCACACGGTCGCCGTCAGCCACGGAGAAGGCAAGTTCATGGTCAGCGACAGCCTGGCCAAGGAGCTGTTCGAGCGCGGGCAGGTGGCTTTCCAGTATGTGAACCCCTTCACCGAGGAAGTCACTATGGAATCCCCCTACAACCCCAACGGCTCGTATTTCGCCATCGAGGGCATCGTCAGCCCCGACGGCCTGATACTCGGCAAGATGGGCCATTCGGAGCGCTACGAGGCCAACCTCTTCAAAAACATCGACGAGGACATGGAGCAGCCCCTGTTTGAAAACGCGGTACATTATTTCAAAACCAACAGATAAATGGAAAGAAGAGAATTGCTTTTCGATGGCAAGGAAAAGCAGGTTTATGCCACTGACGATCCCGAGAAGGTCATATTCCGTTTCAAGGATGTGATCAGCGCGTACGACGGCATCAAGCGCGCCACTCTCGCGGACAAGGGCAAGACCAGCACCGCATTCTCGTCCCTGATCTTCGAGTACCTCCGGGATCACGGAGTCCGCACGCACTACATCGAGAGAGTGAGCGAGGACGAGCAGCTTTGCCACAAGATATGCATCATCCCGATAGAAGTGGTGGTGCACAACTACATCGCCGGGTCCATAGCCGAGAAGCTCGGCCTGGAGGAAGGGGTCAAGCCTTCCTGCGTGATCTACGACCTGCGCTACAACAACGACGCCCTCGGGGATCCCCTGATCAACGACACCCAGGCCATAGCCCTGGGCATCGCCACCCAGGAAGACCTGAAGACCATCTACTCCACCGCCCGCCGCATCAACACCCTGCTGGTCAAGCTCTTCGAGCGCGCAGGGCTGAAGCTGGTGGACATGAAACTCGAATTCGGGCGTGCATGGAACGGCGAGATCATCGTCTCCGACGAGATCAGTCCGGACACCTGCCGCATCTGGGATGCCGAGACCGACGAGAGGCTGGACAAGGACCGCTTCCGCAGGGACCTCGGCTACATAGTCGCAGCCTACGCCAAGGCCTATGACAGATTGTTGAAAGTCAAAAGAGCCGCATAAATGGGAGTCCTGGGTATATATGGCGTCAAGAACGCCGCATCGCTTACTTATTACGGCCTCCATGCCCTGCAGCACCGCGGGCAGGAAGGCGCCGGCATCGTCAGTTTCGACGATGACGGCAGCGCATACCGCTACCACGGACTCGGACTCGTGTCCGAAGTGTTCGACCCCGACACTCTCGCTTCCCTGAAAGGCAGCATCGCAGTGGGCAACGTGAGATATGCCAATATCACCAGGGGTGGCATGAACAATCTCGAGCCCCTGTTCTTCCGGCACCGCAGCGGGGATTTCGCCATTACCAACGACGGAAACCTCGTGAACTCCGGACAGATAGCCGCCTACCTGGAAAACAAAGGCAGCCTGTTCCAGACTTCCACCGACAGTGAATTGCTGGCCTACCTCATCAAGAAGGACACCAGCCATCCCAGGATAGACGAGATCAAGTCCGCTCTCAACATGATGGAGGGAGGATTCTCCTTCGTGATCGCCACCCGCAACCGCATCTACGCCGCCCGTGACAAGTACGGCCTCAAGCCCCTCGCCCTCGGCAGGATAGGCAACGGCTGGGTGGTCTCCAGCGAGACCTGCGCATTCGAGCTCATCGGCGCCGAATTCGTCCGCGACGTGGAGCCCGGCGAGGTCGTCACCCTGGACGAGCACGGCATCAGGTCCTGCCTGTATTCGCAGTTCCAGCGCCACAAGATGTGCGCCATGGAATTCATCTACTTCGCCCGTCCCGACAGCGACATCGACGGCTGCAATGTCCACGCCTACAGGAAAGAGTCCGGAAGACGCCTCTTCCGGGAGTGCCCCGCCGACGCAGACATCGTGGTGGGCGTGCCCGATTCGAGCCTCAGCGCAGCCCAGGGCTATGCCGAGGAGAGCGGTCTCCCCTATGAGATGGGACTTGTCAAGAGCAAATACGTCGGCCGTACCTTCATCCAGCCTTCCCAGGAAATGAGGGAGATGGGCGTGAAGATGAAACTTTCGGCCGTCAGGAGCATAGTCAAGGACAAGAGGATAGTGCTGGTGGACGACTCCATCGTGCGCGGCACGACCTCCCTCAAGATCATCAAGCTCCTCAGGGAAGCCGGAGCCAAGGAGGTGCACGTCAGGATCGCAAGTCCGAGGATGACGCACCCCTGCTTCTACGGAGTGGACACTTCCACTTTCGAAGAGCTGCTCTGCTCCCGCAGGAACACCGAGGAGGCCCGTCAGGTGATAGGAGCGGATTCGCTCGGCTACCTGAGCCCCGATTCGACCATCCATTCCTGCCCCGGCAGGGATGATCTCTGTCTCGCCTGCTTCACTGGCGAATATCCTACTTCACTTTATGAACATGAAAACCACAATAATTAATTAGATATGGCAAAAGCTTACACAAACGCAGGAGTTAATCTTGAAGCCGGATACGAGGTTGTCCGTCGCATCAAGCAGCATGTCGCTTCCACGAACCGCAAGGGTTCAATGGGAGGCATCGGTCTTTTCGGAGGAATGTTCGATCTCTCTGAACTGAACGTGAGTGAGCCGGTACTCGTCAGCAGTACGGACGGTGTCGGCACCAAACTCAAAGTCGCATTCGCCATGGACAAGCATGACACCGTCGGTATCGACGTGGTGGCAATGTGCGTCAACGACGTCATCGCCCAGGGTGCGGAGCCTCTCTTCTTCCTGGACTATGTCGCCCTCGGGCACAATGTCCCCGAGAAGGTCGAGGCCATCGTGGCCGGAGTGGCGGAAGGCTGCCGCCAGGCCAATTGCGCCCTCGTCGGCGGCGAGACCGCCGAGATGCCCGGCATGTACGATTACTACGAGTATGACCTCGCAGGTTTCACCACCGGTGTCGCTGAGAAGAAAGACCTGATCGACGGCAGCAAGGTGAAGACCGGAGATGTCATCATCGGCATCGCATCCACCGGCGTCCACGCCAACGGCTTCAGCCTCGTGCGCAAGATCATCTTCGACGAAGACCTCCACTACAGCGACCATATTCCCGAATTCGGCGGCCGCACCCTCGGAGATGTCCTCCTGACCCCCACCCGCATCTATGTAAGGCAGGTACTCGATGTCATCCACAACTGTGATGTCCACGGTATCGCCAACATCACCGGCGGCGGTTTCGACGAGAACATCCCCCGCGTCCTGAACGAAGGCCAGGCCATCGAGATCCGCGAAGGGACCTGGGAGATTCCCATGGTATTCCAGATGCTCGAGAAATGGGGCAAGGTCCCTCACCGCGAGATGTTCAACATCTTCAACATGGGTGTGGGTATGGTGCTCGTCCTCGACGCAAGCGAGGCCGACAAGGCTATCGAGATACTCCGCAGCCATGGTGACGAAGCCTGGGTCATCGGCAGCATAGTCGAAGGCGAGGGAGTCAACATCATATGAAAAAAAGACTCGCCGTCTTTGCCAGCGGAAGCGGAACCAATTTCCAGGCTATAGCCGATGCCTGCGCCGACGGGAGGATACCCGGAGCGCAAGTGGTCCTGATGGTATGCGACGTCCCCGGTGCCCCCGTCATCAAGAGGGCCCTGGACGCCGGCATCGAGACCATGGTATTCAATCCCAAGGCTTACGCCGGAGGCAAGAAGGAATATGAGAAGCAGATAGCCTCACGCCTGGACGAGCTCGGAGTGGACCTGGTCTGCCTGGCAGGCTACATGAGGATAGTGGGAGACACTCTCCTTGAAGCCTACGGAGGCAGGATCATCAACATCCACCCCTCCCTGCTGCCTTCGTTCCGCGGGGCACATGCGGTGGAGCAGGCCGTGGAGTACGGAGTCAAGGTGTACGGCATCACCATCCACTATGTGGACGCCGTGCTGGACGGAGGGAAGATCATAGCCCAGAAAGCCTTCGAGTACGACGGCAACGACCCGGCCGAAGTGCACCGCATAGGGCAGATAATCGAACATCAATTGTATATAGACACCATTAACAAACTTTTAGGATGAGAGCACTGGTAAGTGTAAGTGACAAGACCGGTCTGGTCCCCTTCGTCAAGGGATTGCAGGCGCTGGGTTGGGAAATCATAGCCACCGGAGGCACACAGAAACTCCTGGACGAGAGCGGGGTCAAGACCATAGGCATCAGCGAGGTCACCGGCTTCCCGGAGATTTGCGACGGCAGGGTGAAGACCCTCCATCCCAAGGTGCACGGCGGCATATTGGCCCGCCGCGACGTGCCTGAGCACATGCAGACCCTCGCGGAGAACGGCATCCAGACCATAGAGCTGGTATGCGTGAACCTCTACCCTTTCAGGCAGACGATTGCCAAGGAAGGGGTGAGCATGGAAGACGCCATAGAGAACATCGACATCGGCGGCCCTTCGATGGTCCGCAGCGCCGCCAAGAACTGGAAGGACGTCACCATAGTCTGCGACCCCGCCGACTATGACACCGTGCTCGCAGAGATACGCGAGAAGGGTTTCACCTCAGATGAGACCAGGCTCAAGCTCTCGGCCAAGGCATACACCCACACGGCCCAGTACGATATGTGCATCGCATCCTACATGCGCAAGCAGGCCGGCCTGAATCCCAAGCTCTTCCTGGAGTACGATCTCAAGCAGCCTCTCCGCTACGGTGAGAACCCCCACCAGAGCGCCGACTTCTACGCCGAGCTGACCCCGAGCGCTTACGCACTTCCCTTCGCCAGGCAGATCCAGGGCAAGGAACTTTCCTACAACAATATCCAGGACGCCAATGCCGCCCTGAACGTACTGAGGGATTTCAGCGAGCCTTTCTGCGTGGCTCTCAAGCACATGAATCCCTGCGGAGCGGCCATAGGCAAGACCATAGAAGAGGCCTGGCAGGCCGCCTACGAGGCGGACAAGGTCAGCATCTACGGAGGCATCGTGGCAGTGAACCGCGAGCTCACCGCCGAAGTGGCCGCCGGCATGAAGCCCATCTTCCTGGAGATTGTCATCGCCCCTTCTTTCAGCGAGGGCGCTCTCGAGATACTCGCCACCAAGAAGAACCTCCGAGTGCTCCAGGTGGACATGACTCCCGGCGGGAAGACTCCCACCCAGTACATCAGCGTCAACGGAGGCATGCTGGTCCAGCAGCTCGACACTGCCATCGAGACCCTCACCCCCGGGATGTGCGTCACCAAGCTCAAACCGACGGCCGCCCAGATGGCCGACCTGCAGTTTGGCTGGAACATAGTCAAGCACGTGAAATCCAATGCCATAGCAGTGGTGCGCGACCTCCACACCACGGGCGTGGGAGCCGGTCAGACCAACCGCGTGGGTTCTGCCGAGATCGCACTGAAAGAATCCAATGAAGCCGGATTCAAGGATGGACTCATCCTCGCTTCCGACGGCTTCCTGCCCTTCGGGGACACCGTGGAACTCGCCGCCAGACACGGCGTGGCTGCGATAGTCCAGCCCGGCGGAAGCATACGTGACGAAGAATCCATAGCCAAGGCCGACGAACTCGGGATCACCATGCTGTTCACCGGCGTAAGACATTTCAAGCATTAGTATGAAAGACAGGAAAGTGCTCGTAGTGGGCGGCGGCGGTCGCTGCCATGCCATAGTGGACGCATTGAGCCGTTCCCCCAGGGTCGCCAAGATTTATTGCGCCCCGGGCAATGCCGGCATAGGCGCCCAGGCGGAGAACGTCCCCCTGAAGGACACCGACGTCAAGGGACTGCTGGACTTCGCCCTCAAAGAAGGCATCGACCTCACCGTAGTGGGACCCGAGGCCTCATTGGCCGCAGGCATAGCCGACGCTTTCAGGGCTGCGGGGCTCAAGATATTCGGCCACACCAAGGCTGCCACCCGCCTGGAGAGCAGCAAGGAGTTCGCCAAGGAAATCATGGTCAAATATGGCATCCCCACCTCGGCATACCGCAGTTTCGACGATTTCGGAGAGGCTCTCGCCTTCGTCAATTCCCGCCCCTTCCCCGCCGTCCTGAAATATGACGGACTGGCCGCCGGCAAGGGTGTGGTGATAGCTGCCGATGCCCAGGAGGCCGAAGCGGCCCTGCGCAGCATGCTGCTCGACGAGACTTTCGGAGCCGGCCGCGTGGTGGTGGAAGACTACCTCACCGGACCCGAATTCTCCTTCATGGCATTCGTGGACGGGGACAGGGTGTATCCCATGCCCCTCGCCCAGGACCACAAGAGGGCTTTCGACGGGGACAAGGGCCCCAACACCGGAGGCATGGGCGCCTACACCGGCCTGCCTTTCATCACCGCTGCAGACAGGGAATTCGCCCTGAAAAACATACTCGAGGCCACGGCCAAGGCCATGTGCACTGAGGGTTGTCCCCTCTCGGGCGTGCTCTACGGCGGTCTGATGAAGACTCCGGACGGGATCAAGGTGATAGAGTTCAACGCCCGTTTCGGCGACCCCGAGACGGAAGTGGTGCTGCCCCTGCTCCAAAGCGACATCTACGACATCTTCGAGGCAGTGGCCTCCGGGCGCCCCACGTCCATGCCGGTATGGCGCGACGCGGTGACCCTCGGTGTCGTATTGGCCTCTAAAGGCTATCCCGGCTCCTACCCCAAGGGCGCCGAAATCCTCGGGACTGAGGAGGTGGACGCAAAAGTCTACCATATGGGGACCAAGCTGGAGGCAGGTCACCTGCTGACCGCCGGAGGACGCGTGATGATGGTCGTCGCCGAAGGTGCGGACATCAGGGAGGCAAGGGAGAAAGTCTATGCGGAACTGGGCAAAATATCCTGCGATGCCCTGTTCTACCGTCATGACATCGCCCACGTCGCCCTGGAAGGCCGTATCCTCGACGGCAAGGCCCTTTCCGACTCCATCAAGGAAGGCCTGAAGGACAAGGTCGCCGCCCTCGAAGCCGAGTACGGCCGCAAGCCTTCGCTCGCCGTCATCATGGTCGGAGACAATCCCGCCAGCCAGGTATATGTGCGCAACAAAGTGCGCAGCGCCACCTACATCGGCATGGATTCCCGCCTCATCAAGATGCCCGAAGAGACCTCCGAGCAGGCCCTGCTCGAGACCATCGCCGGCATGAACGCCGACCCCACCCTCGACGGCATCCTGGTGCAGCTCCCCCTGCCCAGGCACATCGACGAATCGAAGGTGATCGACGCCATTGCCAAGGAAAAGGACGTGGACGGATTCCACGTGCTGAACGTCGGCGAGCTCTGGATAGGACGGCACTGCATAGTCCCCTGCACCCCCAAGGGCATCCTGAGGCTCATCGATGAGAGCGGCATAGACCTCTGCGGCAAGACCGCCGTGGTGGTAGGCCGCAGCAACATCGTGGGCAAGCCGGTGGCCAAACTCCTGCTGGACCGCAACGCCACCGTGATCATCGCCCACTCCCGCACCGCCGACCTCAAGTCCGTCACCCTTCAGGCTGATGTCCTGGTGGTGGCCGTGGGCCGCGAGAAAGTGGTCACCGGCGACATGGTCAAGCCCGGCGCCGTGGTGATAGACGTGGGCATGAACCGCAATGCCGAGGGCAAGCTCTGCGGCGACGTGGACTTCATCGCCGCCCGCCAGAGAGCTTCCTGGATCACCCCCGTCCCCGGCGGAGTGGGTCCCATGACCATTGCCATGCTTATGGAAAACACCCTCGAGTGTTTCCTCGACTCCATGAAACGATAAACTATAATTCTCCCGCACTATGTCATTTGTAGATGAAAAAATAGCTCTGGAAGGCCTGACTTTCGACGATGTGCTTCTCATCCCCGCATATTCCGAAGTGCTGCCCCGCGAGGTCTGCCTGACCACACGGTTTTCCAGGAACATCAACCTGAACATCCCCATCGTGTCTGCCGCCATGGACACGGTCACTGAAGCCCCGATGGCCATCGCCCTCGCCAGGGAAGGAGGCATCGGCGTGATCCACAAGAACATGAGCATAGCAGCCCAGGCCGCCGAGGTGCGCAAGGTCAAGCGTTCCGAGAACGGAATGATCAACGACCCTGTCACCATCAACCGGGTGCAGACCGTGGGCGACGCCCTCAACCTGATGAGGGAGAACCATATCGGCGGCATCCCCGTCGTGGACAACGACAACAGGCTGGTCGGTATCGTCACCAACAGGGACGTCCGTTTCCAGGATGACATGGACACTCCCGTGCAGGACATCATGACCAGCGAAAACCTGGTCACCCTGCTCGACACCCAGACCGACAGGGCCTATGTCAAGGAAGTGCTCAAGAAAAACAAGGTGGAGAAACTCCCGGTGGTGGACAAGAACGGCCGCATCGTAGGCCTGATCACCTACAGAGACCTCATCAAGGAGCAAGAGCATCCTTCCGCATGCAAGGATGCACAGGGCAGGCTGAGGGTGGCCGCCGGAATAGGCATCACCGAAGATGCCCTGGACAGGGTGTCTGCTCTGATCGCCGAAGGCGTGGACGCCGTGGTGCTCGACTCCGCCCACGGACATAGCAAGGGTGTCATCGAGAAGCTCAAACTCATCAAGAAGACCTTCCCGTCCCTGGACGTGGTGGTCGGCAACATTGCCACCGCTGAAGCCGCCAAGGCCCTCGTAGATGGCGGCGCCGACGGTGTCAAGGTGGGTATAGGCCCCGGCTCCATCTGCACCACCCGCATAGTCGCCGGTGTCGGCGTACCCCAGCTCAGCGCCATATTCGAGTGCGCCAAGGTGGCTTCCGCCGCAGGCGTACCCCTCATCGCCGACGGCGGTCTCCGCTACTCGGGAGACGTGGTCAAGGCCCTTGCCGCCGGCGGCGACTGCGTCATGTGCGGATCCATGTTCGCCGGCACCGAGGAAGCTCCCGGTGAGACCATCATCTACAACGGCCGCAAATTCAAGTCCTACCGCGGCATGGGATCCCTCGATGCCATGCAGGCCGGATCCAAGGACAGGTACTTCCAGACCGGTACCGTGGAGACCAAGAAACTCGTGCCCGAGGGCATCGTGGGACGCGTCCCCTACAAGGGCACCCTCTCCGAGACCGTATATCAGCTCATAGGCGGACTCAAGTCCGGCATGGGCTACTGCGGAGCCCACAACATCCAGGAGCTCCAGCAGGCACGCTTCACCAAAGTCACGGCGAGCGGCATGGCGGAGAGCCATCCCCACGACGTCACCATCACCAAGGAAACCCCCAATTATACCAGAGGAGAATAAAATGTACAACGGAGAAAAATTAAACGCCCAGGCGTTCATCGACGAACAGATAGCCCAGATCAAGGCTCAGGTAGGTTCGGACAACGTGATTCTCGGCCTGTCCGGAGGAGTGGACTCTTCCGTGACTGCCATGCTCATCCACAAGGCGGTAGGCCGCCAGCTTCATTGCATCTTCGTGGACCACGGTCTGCTGCGCAAGAATGAATTCGAGGACGTGCTCAAGCATTACGAGGGCATGGGCCTCAACATCAAAGGCGTACGCGCCGCCGACAGGTTCTTCGCCGCATGCAAGGGCATCACCGATCCCGAGCTGAAGCGCAAAGCCATAGGCAAGACCTTCATCGATGTGTTCGACGAGGAGGCCCACAAGGTGGAGAACGCCAAGTGGCTGGCCCAGGGCACCATCTGGCCCGACATCGCCGAGTCCCACTCCGACAAGGGCACCATCAAGAGCCATCACAATGTGGGCGGTCTCCCCGAGGAGATGCACCTGGGTCTCGTGGAGCCTCTGAAGTATCTGTACAAATACGAAGTGAGGGAAGTCGGCGCCGCCATCGGTCTCGACCCCCATCTGCTCGGAAGGCATCCTTTCCCGGGCCCCGGTCTCGGAGTGCGCTGCCTCGGCGAGCTCACCCCCGAAAAGATCGCCATACTCCAGGAGGCCGACGCCATCTGGATCACCGCCCTGCGCAAGAGCGGCTGGTATGACAAGATCTGGCAGGCAGGAGCCATATTCGTCCCCGTACAGACGACCGGCATCAAGGACGGACGCCGCACCTATGACAATGTGATCGCACTGCGCGCTGTCAACAGCATCGACGCCGTGACCGCACAGGTGGTGCATCTGCCGTGGGAGCTTCTGGACGAGGTCCAGCACGACATCATCGCCAACGTGAAGGGTGTCAACAGGGTCGTCTTCGACATTTCGTCGAAGCCGCAGGCCACTATCGAATGGGAATAGTGCCTATTTCGGGGGGAACTGGGATGCGATGAAGCCCATGAGCCCCGGATCCATCACATCTTTGATGCTGTTGAAGTGGATAAGACGGAGAGCTGCGAAGGGAGTCAGGGTCCTGGCTATCTCATCCAGCTCTTCTTTTTTGTCCACTCCGTAGTACTCTTTCATGAATACTTCCCAGACTCGGTCTATCATAGCCTTGCCCATGTGGAAGACCCTCTGGATGATCTCTTCTTCGCCGCATTTGGTGACGAAGTGGAACATGCCCAGGTCGAACAAGGGGTTGCCCCAGCCGAAATCGCCCAGGTCTATCCACCAGCATCCCTCGGAATTGGTGATGACATTTCCTATATGCAGGTCTCCGTGGACGCAGCTGTCCATCTCGGGCACTGAGGCTATGAAATCCAGGATACGGCCCTTGAGGGCTTCATCCAGATATTTTGCATTCTTCACTTCTTCGGCCGTGACTGCGGCTATGGAGGGGAAATCATGCTTGTTGCAATGCTTTGAATGCAGGGACTTGGCCATGCGGGCGAAGGTGACGGTGGTCTCTTCGAGTTTCCCGGGATCGTCGGCGATGACCCTGGAGAATGATTTCTTGGGAGAGATCCTCTCGAACTCGGCACCTATGCGCTTGCCGTCGGTCACAAGCCTTCCCGGACGGGGCACGGAAATGCCCAGGGTGAGTATCTTGGAGCTGTTGTCCAGCTCAGACTGCGGCACTGTATAGGGGACGCCCTCATCGTACATCTTCACGAGGCTGTGTCCGTCGGGGCTGTCGTAGGTGACGGCGTTGAAGCCTTCGCCGCTCTGCTTGTAGCCGGAAAGGTTTATGGGCGTGGCATACCACTGCGCATTGTCCCCGAAGACCCGGCCTATCAGCTCACAGAACTCCGAATAGGCGAAGGTGCCGGCGAGGTCCGAGAGGGACGCCGCCAGGCCGCGGTAATGCCATTCATGGTCGGCTTTACCGCCAGGGGCGTGGAAGATTTTCCACAGCTCGTCCCCTTTGACGGTCCAGTCGCGCCATATCGCCCTCATGTTGGAGAGCTTGTCTCCCAGGGCCACCATCTTGGCCTCGTAGGGGGCATGGGCCAGGCGGTCTATGGCTGCCTGCTTGCGGCTGCGCCAGCTGTCGCTTTCGGAGACCCCTGAGGTGAATTTGTCCGACTCGGCTTCCACAAGGTCCGCTACTCTCTTGCCGAATTCTTTCTCCAGATCCTCATAGGTCACATCGGTATCCTCTATGGTATCGTGGAGGGCGGCTGCCGCCAGGAGCTCCTGGTCGGGGGTCATGGTGGAGACTATCTCCACGGCCTCCATGGGATGGACTATGTAGGGATAGCCTTTGCCGCGGCGCTCAGTGCCGGCATGGGCTTTGACTGCGAAAACTATCGCCCTGTCGAGCAGGGAAGAATCTATAGGAGCGTTTGCCATGGCTATTTGTTTTTCATGAATGGTAGATTGGATGCCGACTGGATCACGAAGCGTGCCCTGGCCTCATTGTGCGAACTCTTTCCGTTGACGATCTCGAAGAAAGACGCCAGGTCCTTTTCTCCGCCTCCGCTCTTGAGTATGCGCACAAGGCAGAGGTACTGCAGGGCCACTGTGGAGGAGATGATGTCGAGGTCGGTCTGTCCGAGCTCGTACACGGCATATTTGTAGGCGTCGCCGTCCTCTTCCTTGATGAGGCGGTCGAGGTCTCCCAGAGTATTGAGCCCGAGGAACTTGAAGACCTGCAGATAGGAAAGCATCGAAGCCTGGTGTATCTCCGCCTGGTTGATGGCGGCGATGCGCTTGTTCAGACTGTCGAAGGGCTTGAGTTCGAGGTAGCTCTTGAAGGTGTCGCCGTTCAGGGGAACCTCCTCGAAATTACCGTCGGCCACGAGGTTCTGGACCTTGCGGCGGTAATCGTTGATACTGGTGCGGATGCGGCTGAATTCATCGTCCGCCAGCTCCAGCATTCCCGCGAGGCGGCTGAGATTGCGCAGGTGCTCCCTGGGTACCTCCACACCTGATTTGTAGCCCGTATCGTGGTACATGTTGGCCCACATGTGCTGGAGGGTGGTCCTCATCTGCAGCTCGAAAGGCCAGTCGTTGAGCTCGGGATGGTCAGCGTCGAAAAACAGGGTCTTGGGGATGCGGCATATATAGTGCAGGGACAGGTAGCCGAAAGAGTTCAGGTCCAGGATCTTGCGTTTGTCCACCGAATTCTCCCAGTCTATGTCGAAGAGCTTTTCGGCCAGGGAGGAGATCTTGTCCACGTCGTCGGTGTAGAAGGTGATGATCCTGGCTCCGAGTATGTCGGTGATGTCGGAAAGGGTCCTGTACTTGGCACCCTTGAGCTCCAGCTTGCCGGCGAGACTCGCCTCGGTCTTGATCCTGGCGTCCACGGCGGTGACGAAGATACCCCTGTCGGAGAGCTCCTTGCGAAGCATGTCCAGGACCACGGTTTTCATAAGTTCAAAGGTGGGCAGCATCTCGCGATACTCGTCGAGTATCATGGTGCAGTGCAAATCCAGCCCGTATTTTTCTGTACTGTCTGTTTCCATAGTTTCAAAGATAGCATTTTATAGTTAAATTTGTATGATGAATTTCAAACTCCAGTCAGAATACCAGCCTTCGGGAGATCAGCCTTCGGCCATAGACCAGCTTTGTTCGGCGCTTTCTTCCGGAGTAGGCGACGTGTGCTTGCTGGGCGTGACGGGATCGGGCAAGACTTTCACCATGGCCAATGTGATCGAGCGGCTCCAGAGGCCGGCCCTCATCCTCAGTCACAACAAGACCCTGGCGGCACAGCTGTACGGAGAGTTCAAATCCTATTTCCCGGCCAACGCGGTGGAGTATTTCGTGTCTTATTACGACTACTACCAGCCTGAGGCCTACATCCCCAGCACTGACACCTACATCGAGAAGGACCTGAGCATCAACGACGAGATCGAGAAGCTCCGCCTCTCGGCAGCCTCGTCGCTGCTGAGCGGCAGACGGGATGTGATCGTGGTGTCTTCGGTGTCCTGCCTCTACGGCATAGGCAATCCCGACGACTTCCACAGCCAGACCGTGACCGTCCGCCGCGGCGAGACCCGGAGCCTCACCGGACTGCTGTACAAGCTGGTGGATGCCCTCTACAGCCGCACCGAAGCCGATTTCACCCGCGGTTCCTTCAGGGTCAAGGGGGATACGGTGGACGTGTACCTGGCCGGAGCCGACGACGCGGTGAGGATAGAGTTTTTCGGGGACGAGGTGGACGCCCTGTCCATAATCGACCCGGTGACAGGAGCCCGCATCGAGGATATCGATGAGATCAACATCTATCCCGCCAACAATTTCGTCACCACCCGCGAGAGGAGCATTGCCGCGGTGAGCGAGATACAGGACGACCTCGTCCGGCAGATGGAGTATTTCGAATCCATCGACAAAGGCCTCGAGGCCAAAAGACTCAAGCAGAGGGTCGAGTACGACCTGGAAATGATCAAGGAGATGGGCTACTGCCCGGGCATAGAAAATTACTCCAGATATTTCGACGGGCGCAAGCCTGGACAGAGGCCTTTCTGCCTGCTGGACTATTTCCCCAAGGATTTCATAACCTTCGTGGACGAGAGCCATGTCACCCTCCCCCAGGTTCACGCCATGTACGGAGGCGACCACAGCCGCAAATCCGTGCTGGTCGAATACGGTTTCCGTCTCCCCGCCGCGGCTGACAACCGTCCTCTGACCTTCGACGAGTTCGAGCATCTCACCGGCCAGAAAGTCTATGTCAGCGCCACTCCTGCGGATTACGAACTCCAGAAGTCCGAAGGACTGGTGGTGGAGCAAGTCGTGAGGCCCACGGGCCTGCTGGACCCTCCCATCGAGGTCAGGCCCACCAAGAACCAGGTGGACGACCTGGTCGAGGAGATACGCAAGCGCAGCGAGAACGATGAAAGGGTGCTGGTGACCACGCTCACCAAGAGGATGGCCGAGGAGCTGAACAGCTATCTGGAGAGGATAGGCGTCAGGGTACGCTACATCCATTCCGACGTGGAGACCACCGAAAGGGTCGAAATCATAGAGGATTTCAAGAACGGCATGTTCGACGTGCTGGTCGGAGTGAACCTCCTCAGGGAAGGTCTGGACATCCCCTCGGTGTCGCTCGTGGCCATACTTGACGCAGACAAGGAGGGCTTCCTCAGGACAGGCCGCGCCCTCACCCAGACCGCCGGGCGCGCCGCCCGCAACATCAACGGTCTGGTAATCATGTACGCTGATACCGTCACCCGGTCGATGGAGGAGACCATACGTGAGACCGAGCGCCGCAGGGCCAAGCAGATAGAATACAACAAACAGCACCATATCACTCCGAAGCAGGTGGGCATACGCCAGAATGTGCTGGCATCCCGCCTCGCCGGAGGTACCACCGGACGCTTCAGCGCCCCCAACTCCTACGACGACCCCGTCTATATTCCCAATCCTTCCGACCTCGGCAAGGGCACCGTCACCGTGGGCCTCGGCCACGATTCCCGCAGGGAAAGCGGTGCCGCATTCGCCGAAGGGCACGTCCGCGCCGACCTCGCCGCAGTGCTGCAGGATCCGGTGATACGTTCGCTCTCGCGCGAGCAGGTCGAAAAGATGATCGAGGAAGACCGCCGCCGCATGACCAAGTCCGCAGCCGAACTGGACTTCACAGCAGCAGCCCACTTCCGCGACGAAATGTGGGCCCTGCAGGAGTATCTGAAAGTCTGGAAAGACTAACTCGTCGTCTATAGTAGGACACAAGTTTTACATCTTTTCCCATTTATTTATTCAATTCACCTTTGTTTATTACAAGATGATGAAACAGGGCCTTTTTTTTAGAGTCCCATTATTATTGACCGTCATCCTTTCTGTGCTGTCTTGTCGACAGCAAGAGGGTCCCATATTGGATCGGGCAGAGAGTTTAATGAATGATATGCCGGACAGCGCCATGGTCATTCTGGACGAGATTAACCTTGACCGGATCAGGAGCAGGTCATCGCGCGCCCGCTACGCTCTGCTCCGAACCATGGCTATGGACAAGACCTACCGTGACATCACAGATCCTGAGCTAATGGCTCCTGCACTTCACTATTACGACCGGCACGGATCGGCGGACGAACGTTTGAAAATGTGGATGTATCAAGGAAGCGCTCTTTATTACAGTAAGGATTATAAAGGTGCCGCAGTCGCTTTCACACGTGCGGAATCATTTATAGACAAAGCGAGAGACACCCATGCAATCGGGTTGTTGTACATGTCCATCAGCGATCTTTACAACGTTTTGCACAACATAGACAAAGAATTCGAATACTCCTCCAAAGGAGTCGAAATCTTCAGGCGGACAGACGACCCGCTCTACGATTTAGCTCTCGGCCAGCTCGCCCTTGTGCACCACAGTCGCCATGAATGGAATCTGGCGGACTCTCTGTACAAGATCGGTCTGGCCCATGCGGGAAACGCTCCCGAGGCATTACGAATCTATACTTCCAATTATGCGAGGATGAAAGTACTGCAGCCACAGAAAGACCCGCAGGGGACAATCGACCTGCTTAACAGGAAACAGAACGAACTGGGGTATCCTCTCACTCCGAAAGAAGCCGGAGCCTACGCCTACGCCGCAGAACTGCTGGGGAAGACCCGGATCGCAGATGCCATCGTTGAAGAACTGCGCAGATACGAAGGACTGGACAGAAAGGACGTACTAACGTGGCTCGAGAGGATAGCGGTACACAGGTCAGATTACGAGAGTGCCTTCCTGTACAAGAATGAGTGGCAAAGCCATGAGGTCGCCATCGTTCAGGAAGTAGTAAACGATCCGGTATCATTTGCAATCATATCTTACAAAGAGCAGGAAGCTGCCCGTTCAAAGCAGATTTGGACGGCTATCATCGCTTCTTTGGCCGGCATCGTCTTGGCCTTGCTTGGCGTCGGTGTAGTGCTATGGCTCAAACAGAGGCGCCTGGTTAGAGAAAACGACATAGCCACCAGCGAAATAGAGCGGCTAGCCCGGATCTTGTCGTCTTTGGAAGGAGAGAAAATCGGACGTCTCAAGCAAATAGGTCGTGTAAATGGCATACTTTGGTCTCTGGAGAATCATCTTATTTCTCAGAAAGAGGCTGTAGAGGAGCTGAAAAAGGGTTTCAAATATGTCTTGCTGATGAAACGGGGAGAGGCGGAACTGGTTTCATTTCTAGACAAGGAACTTGACGGAAGCATCTCAAGACTGATAAGATTGCTGCAAATCGGAGACAAACCCCAAGAGATTGTTTTCCTCTGCCTATGCGTTCTCGACATAAAGGCAGATATCATGATGGAAATACTTGATACTTCACGCGAGAACATCTATGAAAAACGCTCTCGTCTTAGGAAACGTGTCCACGCCCTTGGGGATCCAGACTTTGACAAACTGCCGGGGATAGCGTCACGTTAGATTTCCCCGGCCAACAAAAACTCATTAACTGCGTATGTCATTGAATATCTGCACATTAAACATGAATAATCATTTCCTTATGTTAGATGCAGTTCCAGACTATCTGACTACCTTTGCGTAAAAACTTATACGCAATGCCAATTAAAAAGTTATTACTGCATTGATTTCTAATATGCATAAATATTCCCTTCTGATATTATTTATTGTATTGTCACTCTCCTTCAGCAGCTGCATCCGCAATCAAGCTGGAAAGGAATCGGTAGTCTTTGATTGTGCAGAATCAATAATAGTTGATCTTGGGCGGTACTCCCCTGCATTTTTAGATTCACAGGACGGTGTTGGTGCCTTTGAACATGTATGTTTCATGAACAATAGGGTCTATATACACTCATCGCAGTCTCTACAGAGTTTTGATTCAGAGACAGGGAAGGACCCCGTTTCATACTCCAGGCGCGGTAGGGCTGCAAATGAATATTCTTCATTATGGGGTTTCAATGTAGGTAATGGCAGCGTCTTCTTACACGACCTATCCGGTAACAAGATCTTGAAGTATTTTCCTGAAGGTTCTCTGGAGCATATTTTCAATTACAGCACTGAAACTCCCAGGTTTCAGTCCTTCGCAATCCTCATGGATGGAACCGTAGTCGGCAAACGCTCTTTTCAGGGTGTTCCGACACAGGAGATTTCAGTCTGGTCTCCAGAATTCAACTACGAAGGCGACGTTCATAGCGACTCCAAGACCAAATCTGGACTTATGCTGAGTTATCCGTTTTCGTATTCCGAGGATGGTGATGTTCTGTTCGTCAGATATTTCCGCAACGAAGTCTATACCGTAGGAAAGGACAGCCTCACCCTGCGGTACAGGATAGACTTCGGTGACAGGAATCTGCCTGTGCTGGGAGATGACAAAGATGAATACGACGCCCTCGATCTTTTCAGGGAATCAAACGGCAAGGCTTCTTACATATCGAATTTTTCTGAAGATAGGAAATACATAGCCTTCCAGTTCCTTATGAGCCCTGAGGGAGTAGCCTATGCCGTACATAAAAAGGGTTCCGACAGTTCCCGTGTATTCAGGTTTTCGACCGATGACGAGATTGTCTCCATCAATACTTATGGAGGATATTGCTATGTCTTCACCCAAAACATCAAGGGAGATACAATGTTCTACCGTCTTGGCCTGTCTGATCTTATGAACTATGACAACGATAGATAAGCGACTTTTTCTATTAATAATCTGTTCCCTGTTGAGTTTTATTTCATGCAAGCCAAAGGTATTTACAATTGCTAACACTATTTCTGATTTTCAGAAACATGCCATTATTTTTCCAGAAGATATACTCCGAGTCAAAGCTGATTCATTGAGCTACGGCATATCATCTGATAATTTAATACCGAAACTTGTTTTTTATATTGATTCGACTGAATGCACTAGCTGCGTAGTAACAAATCTCGGCTACTTCAACCAATTAGACAGTCTTCTTGAAAATGAGACTATCTTTGAGACGGTTGTAATATTGTCTCCTCCTTCTGGTGCAAGGAAATCATTAATTGATGACTTAAAAGTATTTCCACCGAATAGGACAGTATATATCGATCAATCCGGCTCGTTTGCACATAATAATCCTTTTATTCCAGATGATCCTATTTATCATGCCTTTCTACTCGATCTGGACAATCATCCAATATTTATCGGTAATCCTATTTCTGGCACTCAAATTAAAAGTGCGTTTATTGAACCCTATTTGCGCGAGACGGCCGGGATAAATTTTTTTCTACGACAAGTAAATAGCTTTATGAGGCTATATTGTTAGAAGGGACTAATTATTTTTATTAATGCTCTTTAAAACTTTCTATTTTGAACGGGATTAGTTATATTTGTCCGTATGGACGACCTGGTTTCGAGTTCGAGCCGGCGAATACTATATATAGATATTCTTTATTTTCGTAACACAAAAAACTTTTAAAATGAAACCGAACATATTAATAATTACGGTTCTGACAATTGTTTCTCTGTGTTTTTTGACAGGATGCAGCGAGGAGTCATATGACCTGACCATCCGCGAGAATAATATGGAGCATATCTTCAGCGTGGAGGACGATAAAGTCATCAAACCGGTAAGGATTCTTGATTTCAGCAACAATTATACTCATTTTGGTATAATAAAGAATCATGCGAATTATGAAAATTGTGTAGTGGTTTTTAACGAGAAGCAAATTGAGTCAAACTCCCTCCCGGAGGATTTTATTGACTTGGATTCTATCGATTTTGATTTATATTCATTGGTGGTCTGGCAGCTATTCTTTCCTGAAGATGGATATCGTGTCGTGGACCAAAGAATCGTGTGCAATTCTGAGGGGAAACCTACTCTTTGTGTGAAAGTTCAGAAGCCACGCTGGGCAGCCCAATACCCCGACGGAAGATTCTATGCGGCCTTGTATCCGAAGCTCAAAACCTCAGAACTCGATCTTTTCGTCTGGCTATTGAAGGCTACTGAAAACATCGAAGCAGATTAATAGCACAGCAGCAGCCCACTTCCGCAACGAAATGTGGGTCCTCCAGAAGTATCTGAAAGTCTGGAAGGCTCAATTGCCTTATGGGGACGGGGTCGGTCAGTCCATCAAAAGAACATTCATCTGAAAATAACAGGGCCCTTGGTTTTTTAACTCAAATTACATATCTTTAGCAGTGTTGTCACGCACTATGAGAAAGTTGTTCCTTCTGGGTTTGACGACCCTCTCTGTCTGTGTTTCCTGCACGCAAGGCGGGATTGCCTATAAACAGCCGGTATTCCCTGTCGAAGAACAGGCCCGCTTTATCCTGCTGACAGGAGAACTGGATTATGGCGTAATAGAGGACATCTGGGAGACAGAATCCTATATCGTCACCTTGGCTTCGGAGAAACGTACACACAACTTCTGCCATATCTATGATAAGCACACAGGGGAACTCCTGGGAGAAACTTTCCACCGGGGACGGGGTCCGGGTGAAATCATGGCCGGATACGGCACTTTCGAGGTGCACAACGGCACGGTAAGGTATTTTGATTTTACGAAGAATTCCGTTTTTCGCTTCTCTGTCGATTCCCTGCTGCAACAAGGATCCGGAGCTGTCGAAGAGTTGAAGGGAGACTTCCTGTACGGGCAGCGGTATCGTGGAACGACCGGGAACTACGATGTCCATTTATTCATTGCATCGGGCGCGGAGGGCGATGATGCCATTAGAGAACCACGCCTGAAAGTAACGGACAAGTCCGGGTCTGTCGTATCGGAGAACGACAATTACCCGGAAGAGAACCAGCTGGCAAATTATGCCAACACCTATTACGTTTCTTTGTCACCTGACGGAACCAAATGCGCCATCGTACCATGCTGGAGCGCTGTGTTGGAGTTGTATGACGTGCCCGGTCTGCAACCCCGCCATATCGGTTATTTTGCCGGACAAGAATACGAATGCCCTACAGGAAATATCAAAATGACCGAGAAAACCGTCCTCCATTACGCCGACATCTATGCAACAGACAAATCGGTTTATCTCGCAAGCGGAGGAGAGGTTCCCGTCCTCGTAAATCAATCGCTGCCGGAAGAGGAGAGAAAACTTTTGTGCGACAAGATAGACATCTTCAATTGGAAAGGCAGAGCCCTGCGGCGGATCGTTACGGATTACCGGATCCGCAAACTCTGTGTTGATGCCGGCGGAAAGCATGTCTATGCCATCGTCCAGGACCGGATGGGAACATCCTATCTGGCCTATCTGGAATTATAAGCGGGCCACAGTACCGCGGATCGGGCACAAAATCCAGGGTATTCCCTGCGGAACAAGGTTGCGAAGATATGCTTTTCTTCCGATATTTTATATCTTTGCTTCCATGGACGACCTGGTTCTGACAGCGAGACGAATAGCCATCGAAGCCCTTCGCGACGATTTCCGCAGCGACGGGAGGCCCTTCATTGGCCACCCGGACGGTGTGGCACGCATAGTCGAGGACGAAATCGGTCTGGATCCTGAGAGCATCGCAGCCGTCTATCTGCACGAAGCCCAGAGATTCCATCCGGAAGTGGATATCAGCGCCTTTCCCCAGGACGTGAAGACCATGGTGGACGGGCTCAACAAGATTTCCACCATCAAGCCCCGCGACACCAGGCTCGAAGCCGAGAACTACAAAAAACTCATAGTCCAGTACTCCACGGACCCGAGGGTCACCCTGCTAAAGATAGCCGACCGGCTGGAGGTGATGCGCAACCTGCACATCTTCCCCAAGAGCTCCCGTGACCAGAAGATACTCGAGACCCTGATGCTCTACATCCCCCTGGCCCACCAGCTGGGGCTGTACAACATCAAGAGCGAGCTGGAGGACATATATTTCAAGTACGCCGAACCGGAGCAGTACCGCTCCATCACCCGCAAGCTCAAAGCCAGTGAGAAGGACCGCCAGAGGCTGATGGAGGAATTCATCAAGCCTCTCCAGAAAGAGCTTTCTGACGAAGGCATACGCTACAAGCTTAAGATACGCACCAAGACTGCCTACTCTATCTACCGCAAGATGCTCAAGCAGCAGGTGCCTTTCGAAGGCGTGTACGATGTGTTCGCCATCCGCTTCATCATCGAGTGCGACGCCGACCACAAGACCGAGCAGGACCTTTGCTGGAAGGTCTATTCGTACGTGACCAAAGAGTATGAAGCCGACCCTTCGAGGCTGCGCGACTGGCTCTCCAGGCCCAAGGACAACGGCTACGAATCCCTGCATATCACTGTCAAGAATGCCCGCGGCGCCTATGTGGAGGTGCAGATACGCACCAAGCGCATGGATGACATCGCAGAGAGCGGCCTCGCCTCCCACTGGTCCTACAAGGGGGTGAAGGGAGACGCCACCCTGGACAAATGGCTGACCTCGGTAAGGTACAATCTCGAGCACCGTTACGAGCTGTCCTCAGAAGATATCCCCTCCCCTCCCGACAAGGAGATATTCGTCTTCACCCCGACGGGAGAGCTGAAGATATTGCCAAAAGGGGCGTCGGTGCTGGATTTCGCATTCTGCATCCACACCGGACTGGGCTGCCGCTGCACCGGAGGCCGCATAAACGGCAAGGCCGTCGCCATCAAGGAAAAGCTCTCCACGGGAGACGTGGTGGAGATAATGAGCGGCAAGAACCAGAAGCCCAGCGCCGACTGGCTGAACTGGGTGGTTTCCGCCAAGGCCCGCAGCAAGATCAAGCTGGAGCTGGACGCAGAGGTGCGCAAGCAGGCCGCCGAAGGCCGCGAGCTGCTGCAGAGGAGACTGCACAACTGGAAGCTCACCCTCCCGGACGAGCTCATGGCCAGGATGATGCACCACCTGGGATACAACTCCGTGATCTCATTCATGGCCGCCGTGGGAGACGGCACCATAGATATCAATGATATCAAGGAATACATCCTCGACCCGGACCTGCTGGTGAACCGGCTGGGACGAGGCGAGGAGGAGAAAAAAGAGAGCGGCAAGGGAGGCTCCGGCTCCGAGGACATCCTGGTCATCAACGCCAAGGGAGTAAAGGGTCTGGAGTACCGTATGGCAGCCTGCTGCAATCCCAGCTATGGGGACGATGTCTTCGGATTCGTCACCAGGACTGAAGGAATCAAGATACACAGGGACGACTGTCCCAATGCCCCGAGGCTGAAGACTCTGTTCCCCTACAGGGTGCAGAGGGTCATTTGGCAGGAGAAGAATTCCTCTGATCCAAAGCCCTCTGGTAAGCGCGGGCGTTAGTCAGATGCTGGCTGTAGGTCCTGGCGAAACGGTGCGAGCCGTTGAATGAAGGATCGGCGCAGAAAAAGAGATTCCCACCCCCGAAATCAGGATTGAGCACTGCGTTCAGCGTGTTCTTCGTAGGGACATAGATAGGTCCCGGAGGCAGGCCGGCATATCTGTAGGTGTTGTAGGGCGAATCTATCTCGAGATTGCGCTTCAACACTCTCTGCAGGTCATAGTCGTAGCAATAGGCTATGGTCGGGTCAGCCTGTAGTTTCATGCCTATGCGCAGGCGGTTCAGATAGACACCTGCTATCTTGGGCATCTCCGGCACATAATGGGTCTCTCCGCTCACTATCGAAGCCACTATGGTAGCCTGCCTGCGGGTCAGCCCGAGTTTTTTGGCTTTCGCCAGATTTTCTTCCGTCCAGAAGGCATCCACGGCCTTGGTCTGCACGTCGAAGAAATCTTCGACAGAGGCCGTCCAGTACATCTCGTAGGTGTCGGGAAGCATCATGGCGAAGACCGAAGTGGTGTCGTAGCCGTAGCGGGAAAGAAAGGCATTGTCATTCATCGCGGTGATGACGGCAGTCGAGTCCAGCATCAGCTGGTTTGCGATCTTGCGGGCTATCTCGGGTTTGCGGCGCAGGGTGCCGGAAAGCACCACGCGCACGGGAGTCTGCCAGCAGTTGTTCAGCATCCTGGTCACATAAGTCGCGGTGTATGAAGGCTCTATCACATAGTGTCCGGGGGACATATAAGTGGCCACCTCGTGTTTTTCGAACACTTTCTCCAGGCGGCGGGGCCATTTGACCGTGGTCTGCGAAGCGATGCTGTCCAGCACCTCCTGCACGGGGGTGTCCGGATAGACATACAGCTCCACACTTTCCCCCTCGAAGGCGGGCAGGCGGTTGTCCCTCAGCCAGTTCCACGCCGTGACGGCAGCTACCGCCACGAGGACTGCAAGTATCGCCAGGATGATCTTTTTCATTATCTCAGCAGTATGGTATCACCTTCCTGGGGCACATGGTTCCGGGGAAGATGGTTGAGTTTGACTATGGCGGAGAGCTTCACGGCGAACTTCTGGGAGATGTCGCGCAGGGACTCACCCTCGTCACCCACTACATATTTGTCCACTCCCCTGGCGGCCTTGTTCTTTTTGGCATGCAGATAGACGGTCTCGCCGGGCACGAGCACCGCTCCCGAAGGGGCGTCGTTGAAGGAGAGGATCTCGCGCAGGAAGAGGTTGTTGGCCTTGGCAATGCTGGCGTAGCTGTCACCCGCGGTCGCTATCACGAAGGGGACGCCGTTGCGCTGGAAGACGCTGCGGTTCAGGGGGAAGCGGTATTCTTCCTTGAAATCGGCGGTGATCTCCACAGCCTTCTCGAGCTCGAGCGGAGTCTCGGGTATGTCCACACCCGTATCGTAGCGGTACAGGCCGTATTCTTCGATGATGCGTATGAGCTTTTCGG
The DNA here is from genome assembly GCA_017455065.1 of Bacteroidales bacterium. Taxonomy (GTDB): domain Bacteria; phylum Bacteroidota; class Bacteroidia; order Bacteroidales; family UBA932; genus Cryptobacteroides. The sequence goes on along the minus strand of JAFTBU010000010.1, from coordinate 117,156 downwards.
CGTAGGCGGGGTCGGTGGCATAGCCTGCCTTCTTCAATCCCCGGGCCCAGCCCTTGTAATCCGTGGTCTTGAGCTCGAACAGGCCCTTGTACCTGTCCTGGAAGCGCAAGAAGTCCGAATGGTCGGTGAAGGACTGGTCGGCGTTGGCATAGACCCTGAAGCACTCGTTCCTGGCGTCATCGTCGTGGAGGTAGCGTTTGCCTTTCCAGTCGTTGTGGCATTTGATGCCGAAATGGTTGTTGGCGTTGACCGCCAGGGTGGACTGCCCGGCATTGGACTCGAGCAGGCCCTGGGCGAGGGTGATGCTGGCGGGGACTCCGCTGCGGTGCATCTCGCGGACCGCCGTGTCTGCGTATTTCTTTATATAGGACTCGTACGCAGGGATGACCGCCGATGTGAGCAGCAGCAGTGCCGTAAGCGCCAGGATCAATCTCTTCATATCTGCGAATATACTAAAAATCGAAAACTTCTCCGTCCTGGGCCGCATGAGACTCGGGGAAAATCGCCTTCGCCTCCTGCTCGTAGATGCTGTAGTCGCGCACCCTGGATGAATAATGTCCCAGCAGGAGCTTGCCGGCGCCGGCTTCGAGGGCGCAGCGGGCGGCCTGGGCGGCGGTGGAGTGGAAGCGGGCGGCGGCCTTGTCAGCCATTTCCTCGGGGTAGGTGGACTCGTGATAGAGCATATCCACTCCCTTCACCCACTCAGGGAGCTCAGGGAAAGGCATGGTGTCGCTGCAATAGGCATAGGAACGGGGAGCCCTCTTGGCAGCGGCGCGGGGGGTGAGGATCTCATCGAAACGGAATCCGTAGCACTCGATCTTGTGCCTGAGTGGGAAGGCTGTCACACTGAGGAAGGATTTCCCGTGCACCACTTCCGGGGCCTTCATGGTGAGGGGATGGAAGACAATCTCATAGTTCATCCCTTCGCCGAAATACGAAAGGTAGAACTTGAGCACCGGCCCGAAAGACTGGGGGGCGTAGAGGTGCAGCTCCGCAGTGCGTCCGTACATGGCCATGGTGGAAAGCAGGCCGAAGATGCCGAACATATGGTCTCCGTGTATGTGGGAGATGAACACCGCCTCGACTTTGAGGAAAGAGAGGTGCATGCGCCTGATCTGCTGCTGTGTGCCTTCGCCGCAGTCAATGAGAAACAAGCGCCCGTGCACGTTCAGGGCCTGGGCGCTTGGATTCCTATCAGAAATGGGCATGGCCGAAGCCGTGCCCATTATCGTCAGAGTGAAGTTCATTGATTACTCACCTTTCTCGAGCCTCTCCTTGAGAGCTGCAAGGGCGTCGATGTCACCGAGAGTGGTCTTCTCTACATTGGCATTGACCTTCTTGACAGCCTTCTTGGTGGACTCAGCTTCAGCGGCGGCTGCCTTCTCCTTCACCTCTGCGTAGGTGCGCAGGTGGCTGAGGAGGATGCGGCGGGTGCTGCGACGGAGCTCGACTACCTTGAAGGGCAGGGTCTCGCCGGCAACAGCCTGCTTGCCGTCTTCCTTGACGAGGTCGCGGGTGAAGGCGAATCCTTCAGCCTCTCCGTCGAGGGTGATGTTGGCACCCTTGTCAGTGAGGGAAGCGATGGTGCCCTCAACGACAGAACCTACAGGATACTTGGCCTCAATCTCATCCCAAGGGTTGGCGGTGAGCTGCTTGTGGCCTAGGCTGAGCTTGTGGTTGGTCTCGTCGAAATCGAGGATCTGGACGTCGATCACGTCACCGGAGGAAACAACCTCTGAAGGGTGCTTGATCTTGTTCCAGCTGAGGTCGCTGATGTGCACGAGTCCCTCTACGCCGTCCTCGAGCTCTGCGAACACACCGAAGTTGGTGATGTTGCGGACGGTAGCCTTGTGCTTGCTGCCCACGGGATACTTGTCATGGATGTTCTCCCAAGGGTTGGAAGTGAGCTGCTTGAGTCCGAGGGAAATCTTGCGGGCCTCGCGGTCGATGGAGAGGATCTGAGCCTCAACCTCGCTGCCGACCTTGAGGAATTCCTGTGCGGAGTGGAGCCTGGGGGACCAGGACATCTCGGAAACGTGGACGAGTCCCTCTACACCCGGCTCAATCTCGATGAATGCACCGTAGTCGGCGAGGAGGATGACCTTACCTTTAACCTTGTCACCGACCTTGAGGTCAGGATTGAGGTTGTCCCAAGGATGGGGAGTGAGCTGCTTGAGTCCGAGGGCGATCCTCTTCTGCTGCTCGTTGAAGTCGAGAACGACGACCTTGATCTTCTCGTCAAGGGTGACGACTTCCTCGGGGTGGTTGATACGGCCCCAGGAAAGATCGGTGATGTGGATGAGACCGTCAACTCCGCCGAGGTCGACGAACACACCGTAGTTGGTGATGTTCTTGACGACACCCTCGAGGATCTGACCTTTCTCAAGCTTGCCGATGAGCTCAGCCCTGCGCTGCTCCTGCTCGGCCTCGAGAAGGGCCTTGTGGGAGACGACGACGTTGCGGAACTCCTGGTTGATCTTGACGATCTTGAAGTCGATGTTCTGGTTGACATATGCGTCATAGTCACGGATGGGCTTGATGTCGATCTGGCTGCCGGGCAGGAAAGCCTCGATGCCGAACACGTCGACGATCATACCACCCTTGGTGCGGGTCTTCACGAAGCCCTTGACGACCTCGTCGTTGTTGAATGCCTCATTGACCCTATCCCAGGACTTGAGAGCGCGGGCCTTGCGGTGGGAAATGACGAGCTGTCCTTTCCTGTCCTCAGCGGACTCTACGTAGACGTCCACCTTGTCACCGACCTTCAGGTCCGGGTTGTAACGGAACTCGGGAGCAGGGATGACACCCTCGCTCTTGCCGCCGATGGTGACGACCACCTCACGCTTGTTGATGGCGGTGACTTCACCCTCTACGACCTCGTTCTCGACAACCCTCGAGAGAGTCTTGTCATAAGCTGCCTGGATGGCTGCCTTGTCGGAATCTCCGTAGATGTCTCCACCTTCGAATGCATCCCAGTCGAAATCCTCGGGAGCGACGGAGGCGTTGAGCATACCTGTCCTGGTCTCTTTCTTTGCAGGTTTTTCTTCTTTCTTTGCGGGAGCGGCTTCCTCCTTGACAGGAGCGGCCTCTTCCTTGACGGGAGCGGCGGGAGCCTCTTCCTTTGCGGGAGCTGCCTCTTCGGCGATCTCCACTACCTCAGCCTCGGGAGCGTTCTTCATGACGGACTCGATACCGGCCTTTGCGGAAGCCTCGGATTCGTACATCTGGCTGGATCCGATCACCTGGTGGTTGCCGGACTTGAGGTTGAAGTGATACTTTCCGTTCTCAGACTGGGTGAGAGCGAATCTGGTCTCATCAACAGCATTCTTCTTCACAGAAGCGATACCATTGTCGCAGGACTTCTTGGCGGTGTACATCTCGGAAGTGAGGATCACCTGGCCGTTGTCTGCCTTGAGATTGAAATAGAACTGACCGTTCTTGGCGGTCTTGATTTCAAATTTACCCATTTAAAAATTAGTGAATTGAAACAAACTAGTAGTTATACAATATGTCTTGTGCCGAAAAAGGCGCGCAAAAATACGTAGAAAAATCCTAATTTGCAAACACTTGCACCATTTTTAAAGCCAGTCTCAGAGCAGGGGCCTGAGCACGAAGGAGAAGCTGCGCTCCCCGGCCTTCAGCATGTACTGCTCCCTGGGCGTCGCACCCCATGAATTCACGCATCCCAGGCCCATCTGGACGAGGTCCAGGTTGACATGGGTGAGACCGTCGGAAACGAGTTCGAGCGAATGTCTCTGGTCGCCTCCCTTGCCGCGGCCGCCGCCCGTCACCGAAAGGTCGATATCCTTGCGGGCGAAGGGCAATGCCGAAGCGGAGAAGAGAGTCCCGGAGCTGACCTCCAGGCCGAAGCCGTCGGGGTCGGTGAGTCTCATCCAGCGCATGCCGGTGTGGGTGCCGGACTCCTGGGGACGGACGTAGCCCATGTGGTACTGGTCGGAGACCTTCTGGTTGTAGAGACCCACTTCCGAAGCGGACTGCCTGTCGATATAGTTTTCGAAAGGTCCCTCGCCGTAGAACTGCAGGTCGCAGAAGTCGCCGGGCATGGCGAACTCCATGCCGAAGCGGAACAGGTCGGGAGCCCCTCCGGCCACGTCGGACATGGTCTGGGTGACCTGGATGCTGCCGTCCTCACGCAGGGCGTAGTCCACGGTGACCTTGGCCAGGCCTTCTATCTGGTAAACGGCCTTGGCGCCGGCTTCATCTCGGGTGAAGGATACGAGCTTGAAATCGGGATAGAGCCAGGCTTTCATCCGCCTCTCGAGGCTTGCACCGAGGTCGTTCTCAGTGACGGCCCTGCCGAAGCAAGGCATCAGAGGTGCGGCGATCAGCTCACGGCCGGCAAGAACATAGGATTTCAGGGCGCCGGTCTTCTCGTCGAAGGCGATGCTGCGTCCGAGGTTCCTAAGGCACGGGGCCTCGGGCAGGAAGCTTGCGGACTGAATGGGGAGCTGGTCGTGGGCGACGGTTTCCCCTGCCGGGAGCAGGCCGTCCTGGCGCTTGAGCACATACTTGACATTGAGGAAAAGCTCACCCGAGTGGCCCTCGAGTTCGAGGGCGCCGTAGCCGAGCTTGATGCGGGCCGTCTGCTGGGGTGCGACGTCCAGGCCGTCCTTGCATCCGGACAGGATGGGCCTGCCGTTCTCCACGACCTCCCACTGCATCAGGTAGCGGTCGAGGTTTATGAAGAAATTCTCGTTGTAGACATTGACGATGCCGGCGGCGGCTTCAGCCTCCGTGGCGGTGGTCAGGATGGAACGGTAGACATGCTGCACCTCCCAGGCATGGGGGTGGAAGCTGCGGTCGGCGGCGATTATGCCGTTGCAGTTGAAGGAATTGTCAGAAGGGTCGTAGTCGTTGAAATCTCCGCCGAAGGCATAGATGTAGCCGGTGGAGGATTTTGCCGACGGCCACCTGATGGCCTGGTCCACGAAGTCCCAGATGCATCCTCCCTGCAGGGCGGGATATTTCCTGTAAAGCTCCCAGTAATCGGCGAGTCCGCCCATCGAATTGCCCATGGCATGGGCGTATTCGCACTGGATCAGAGGCTGGGAAGGATTGCTCTGGGCATACCTCTCGCACTCGCGGTAGCCTGCGTACATGGGGCAGAATATATCTGTGTCCTCGCCCAGGACTCCCCTCTCGTACTGCACGGGACGGGTGGGGTCGTAGGCTTTGATCCAGTCATAGTCGGCCTGGAAATTGGGGCCGTTGCCGGCTTCGTTGCCGAGGCTCCAGATGATGATGGAAGGGTGGTTCAGGTCCCTGTAAACCATGCGCTGGGTGCGCTGCATGTGGTGCAGGGCGTACTCGGGCACCTTAGCCAGAGTGGCGTCGCCGTAGCCCATGCCGTGGGACTCGATATTGGCCTCGTCTATCACATACAGGCCGTAGCGGTCGCAGAGCTCGTACCAACGGGGGTCGTTGGGATAGTGGCTGGTGCGCACGGTGTTGATATTGAGCTGCTTCATGATGAGGATATCCCGCAGCATCTCCGCCTCGGTGACGAGGTAGCCGGTGGCTGCAGACATCTCGTGGCGGTCGGCGCCCTTGATGAGCACGGGCTTGCCGTTCACGAGCAGCTGTCCGCCGCTGATGCACACATCCCTGAATCCGAAGTCGAGCTGCGCGGTCTGGGTCACGCCCTTGGCATCGCTGCACTCCACCCTGAGATGATACAGGTCCGGGGTCTCGGCGCTCCAGGTCCTGACATCGGGGACAATGCCTTCGGCGGGCATCTCCCGCTCCGGGAATCCTGGTCCGGAGATGAAGTATCTCACTCCGCGGGCACCTTTGCTGAGGCTGGCGCTGATGCGGTAGCTGCCGTCCGCGGAAGCATTGACATGGATATCGTCGATCCTGTGACGGGGGCTCGCCGAGAGGTAGGTGTCCCTGGCGATGCCGGCGAATCTCCAGAAGTCCTGGTCTTCCACATAGGTGCCGTCGCACCAGCGGAAGATCTCGAAGGCGAAGAGGTTCTCGCCGCCGAAATTGAGGTAACGGGTCACGTCGAAGCAGGCTTCGAGCTTGCTGTCCTCGCTGTAGCCGACCTCCTTGCCATTGACCCACACCCTGATATTGGAAGTGGCGGAGCCTATGTGGAGTATGATGTCGCGGCCTTTCCATCCGGCGGGGACGGTGAAGCTGCGGCGGTACTGGCCGACGTAATTATGCTCGCTGGGCACCACCGGAGGCGTGTTGGGGAAGATGCCGTGCCAGGCATAGCCTATATTCACATAGAGGGGGTCGCCGTAGCCGTTGAGCTGCCACATCCCGGGCACGGGCATGGAGCCCCATGCCGAATCGTCCGTCTGAAGCTTGTAGAAGTCGGTCGAGCGGGTCTCGGGGTTCTGGGCCATCTGGAATTTCCACACTCCGTGAAGGGAGAGGACGGGATCGTCCGTAGCGAAACTGGCCTTCATCGGGAGGCGGTTCCTTTCGTTTACCTGAGGGTTCTTCCAGTCCTCGACGGCTGCCGCGCGGGCACCCAGGACAGAGGCGGCCAGCAGAAGGGCCGCTAAAAGTTTTTTCATATCGTTTTATTTTAAGGTTTCGTCAAAGAATTCTATGATGCGCTCCTGCACGTCGAGGCCGCAATGGTGGGGGCCTTCGAAATACTCGGTGAGGAGCAGGCCCTCTGCGCCGTCCTGGTTGTAGATGCCCTGCATGGTGGCATAGGCGGAGTCCACGGACCAGACGGGGAAAAGCTTGTCCTGGGTGCCTGCCAGGAAGAGGAAGGGCTTGGGGACGAGCCAGCGGGCTATGTCGGGGAAGTCATAATTGTCCCTCAGACGGGGTATGTACATGGAGTAGTCGGAGGCCTTGTAGGGGTGGGCCTGGGTCTCTTTCAGGGTCATCCAGCAGAGGGCGACCCCGGTCTTGACCGTGGGGCAGAAAGCCGCAAGCATCCAGCTGCGGTGGGCTCCCATGGACCAGCCGAAGGAACCTATCTTGGATGCGTCCACGCAGTCCATGCCGGCGAGTATCCCGGCCGCCACGGCATCCTCGTCCATGGTCTTCTCCGCCCAGATGACACCCTTGGCCGCCAGGCTGTCGTACACAGCCCTCTGGCCTTCATAGACTTCGTTCTTGACCTTGGCGATGTCACCTTTCTCCCCGCAGAAAGTCATCCTGGACCACTGCTGGCAGAGCTCGGTGCTCCGGCCGCCCCAATAGAGCTGGTCGGGGACTATCACCACATAGCCCAGGGACGCGAGCTTGTCGCCGAAATAGACTCCGTCAAAGTTGGAAGTCCACTGCTGGGCGGAGCGCTTGATGTTTTCTGGAGCCGAAGGGAGGGGCTTGACGAGTTTTTCCTTGCCAATGTCGAAGCGGGCGCCGTGGTCGTGCAGCAGCACGAGTCCGGGCAGGCCAGCCCCCGCCTTGGCACCGTCGGGGATGAGCAGGAAGGAGCGGACGAGTTCGCCGTCTCCCACGGGATACTCGATGAGCTGGCAGCTGTAGCCGTCGCGCTGCTCACTCTCTATGACTTTGTAGGCGCCCTCCTGCCGGCATGAGATGCATGCCACGATGGCGAGGACGAGGGGGACAATGATTCTTTTCATGTTTATGCTGTTTTGATTCATATCAATATGGAAATCCCTATGCCGACCAGGACCAGTCCTCCGACGATTTCGGCGGCCCGTCCATAGACGGCACCTATCTTCCTGCCGCCCCAGATGCCTGCGACGACGGACAATGCTGTGATGACGAAAAGACAGGCCACATAGGGCACGGAGTCCAGCACGGGCTGCCCGTCGATGGAACGGGCCGCACCGACGGCGAGGGCGTCTATACTGGTGGCGACACCTCCTATGACCATGTTACGGAATCCCTTGAGATCCCTTACGTCCGCCTCACCCTTTATGCCTTCCCAGAGCATGGAGCCCCCCACATAGAGCAGCAGGAGGAAGCCCAGGACATGGGATATCTTGTGGACCAGGCCGGAAAGCAGGTTTCCGAAGACCCATCCCGCGAAGAGGAGCCCAGCTTGGATGAAGGCGAAGACCAGGGCGACGCGGAGTATGTCCGCCCACCTTGCCTTGCCGAGGGTCACCCCTGAGCAAAGGCTCACCGCAAAACAGTCGGCACAGAGCGACAGGGAAACGAGGACGGGTCCGGCTATATCCATGGTTTATTTGGCAACGGCGGCAAAGGCATCGCTGACTTTCCAGCTGAGAGGCCTGGCGAGCTTGAAGGAGGCGGATCCCCTGACATCGGAGACGCTGGCGCAGAAGTACACCGTGTAGGTGCCGGCTGCAGCCACCCAGCAATTGGCCTGCTGGTCGAAGGATGCGGTCTGGTAGGACGATACATTGAAAGTGAGGGTCTGGCTCTCGCCGGGCTGCAGGAGCTTGGTCTTGGCGAAGCTCTTGAGCTCCTTGGCGGGCTTGTCGAGGCCGCCTGCGGGAGCGGCGACGAAGAGTTCCACCACTTCCTTTCCTGCCACCTTGCCGGTATTGGTCACGGTCACGCTGGCGGTGAAACCGTCCTTTCCGGCCTTCACAGAAGGACGGGAATAGGCGAAGCTGGTATAGGAAAGGCCGAATCCGAAGGGATAGGAGACTGCCTTGGCGGCGGTGTCGAAATAGCGGTAGCCGACCCAGATGTCCTCAGAATAATTGGTGACATCGACGTCTTTCAGAGGCTGGCGGCGGTTCTGCTGCACGGCGTTCCTCTGGTAGTCATAGGGGAAATTGGCTGAGGAAGGGATGTCGAAATAGGTGTTCGGGAAGGTCATGGGAAGCTTTCCTGAAGGGTTCACCTTGCCGGCGAGGATGTCGCCAATGGCATTGGCGCCTTCCTGTCCGGGAGACCAGGGTAGGAGGATGGCGTCGGCCATGTTTTTCCAGGATGCGGTCTCGATGACTCCGCCCACGTTCAGCACCACGATCACTTTCTTGCCTTCCTTGTGGAATGCATTGGAGACATCGCTTATGAGGGCGCGCTCGGCTGCGGTGAGCTCGAAGTCGTCGGTCACACGCCTGTCGGCGCCTTCTCCGGCGTTACGGCCTATCACGATGACGGCCACGTCGTTCCTGGCGGCCTGGGCGGCAGCGGCCTGGGCGGGGAATGCGGGCTCGGCGAATTTGTAGCTGCGGACATTGGCGTTGGAAAGACGGCGGGAAGCCCTGTCATACTCCATATATGCTTTGTAGAAGTCCTGCAGGCTGGCGTCGAGCTTGAAGCCGGCGTTCTGCAGGCCTTCGACCATATTGACCACATAGGCCTTGTTCACGTTGCCGCTGCCGGTGCCTCCGGCGACGAAATCGATGGCACCCACTCCGTAGAGGGCGACGCTCTCACCGCCCTTGAGAGGAAGGGTGGCAGCTTCGTTGCGCAGCAGGACGATGGACTCCGCGGCGGCATCCCGGGCCACCCGGGCATGGGCCTTGAGGTCGGGGGAATTGCTGTAGGAATATTTGCGGAAGCTGGGGGTCTTCACGATGTAATTCAGCATGTTGCGGACGTTGCGGTCGACCTCCTCCATGGAGAGGCTTCCGTCCTTGACGGCGGCGATGATGCGGTCGATCTCAGTCTGGTTGCCGGGCTCCATCAGGTCGTTTCCGGCAGCGGCGGACTTGACGGTGCCGGCCTTGCTGCCCCAGTCGGTCATGACTATGCCCTGGTAGCCCCAGTCGTCGCGGAGCACCTTGGTCAGCAGGTCTTCGCTCTGCTGGGTGTACTCTCCGTTGAGTTTGTTGTAGGAGGACATCACGGTCCAGGGTTCGGCGGAGGTGATGGCGATCTCGAAATTCTTCAGGTACAGCTCCCTGAGGGCGCGGGCGGAGATGATGGCGTCGTCTTCGTTGCGGTTGGTCTCCTGGTTATTGGCGGCGTAATGCTTGATGGAGGTGCCGACGCCGTTGCTCTGCACACCCTTGATGTAGGCGGCTGCCATATTGCCGGAGAGGACGGGGTCCTCGGAGAAATATTCGAAGTTGCGGCCGCACAGAGGGTTGCGGTGGAGGTTCACGCCGGGGGCGAGAAGCACGTCCACACCGTACTCCAGTACCTCATTGCCCATGGCGGTGGTGACTTTCTGCACGAGGTTCACATCCCAGGAGGAAGCGAGCAGGGTCCCTACGGGGAAGCCGGTGCAATAGAAGGTCTTGTCAGTGCCGGCACGGGTTGGGCTGATGCGCAGGCCGGCAGGGCCGTCGGCGAGGTAGGTCATGGGAATGCCGAGACGGGGGATGGGCCTGGTGTTGCCGGCAGCTCCCTGCACGGGGCCGGCGGCATGGCCCGAAGTTACACCTTCCACTATGGCCCCGCGGGCACCGCCCACGAGCAGCGTGGCCTTTTCCTCGAGGGTCATGGCCTTGATGACATCTTCGATATTGTCCTGCCTGAGAGCCGGCTGGGCCGATGCGGCAGCAGCGAGCGCGAGCACCGACATCATGGTTAATACGGTCTTTTTCATTTGTGCTATCAATTATTATCAGATTATAAAGATAGCAAAAGTTCACTATCTTTGCAATGCAAGATGATACATAACGAGAAATATCCGTCACAGGTACTCCAGGACGCGGTGGAAGCGATCAGCTCCCTCCCGGGCGTGGGTTCGCGCAGCGCCCTGAGGCTGGCCCTCCACCTGCTCAGGCAGCCCTCCGAGAACATACACCAGTTCGCGAGGGCGGTGGACCGTCTGGCCGAGGATGTGAAGTACTGCAGCACCTGCATGATGATTTCCGACGGGGACACCTGCTCCATCTGCGCCGACAAGACCAGGGACCACGGCACCATCTGCGTCGTGGAGAATGTCCGGGACGTCATGAACATCGAAGCCACGGGACAGTACCACGGAGTGTATCATGTACTGGGCGGCATCATCTCCCCCATCAACGGCATAGGCCCCTCGGACATCACCATCAGGGAACTGGTGGAGAGGGTGGCCGGAGCACAGGGAAAAGACATCGAGGTCATCCTGGCCCTGAGCGGGGATGTGGAGGGGGAAACCACCTCCTTCTATATATACAGGCAGCTGGAGAAGTACGGGGTGAAAGTGTCCACCCTGGCCAGGGGCCTTGGTTTCGGGGACGATCTGGAGTACGCCGACAGTCTCACCCTCGGCCGATCCATAGTCAACAGACAGATTTTCAAACCTTAATGGCGTAAAATCAAAATTATTGTCTTATTTTTGCACGCCGGCTTCTCCGTAATGCCGGCTAACCCGTAAAGTTTCACCCCTTCCGACGAGAATGCCGGGAACAAGCAAGGAAGGCAATGATCAAGATTTTCTACAGACGTGGGACGGAGATAGTCTTCACCCAGTCCGAAACGGAGTTTGCTACTATCAGCAAAGAAAACGTCCTCTGGATAGACCTGCAGAAACCTACAGGAGAACAGAAGAGGGCGGTGGAATCCTTTTTGAATACTGAAATACAGAGCCGCGCCGAGGCGGAGGAGATCGAAAGTTCCTCACGTTTCTTCGAGGAGGGCAACGCCATCTTCGCAAACACCAACTTCATGTCCCCGGCCGACGACGAGATGATGATGGACCCCGTGTCCTTCATCCTGGTCAGCAAGATACTCACCACCATCAGGGAAAATCCCCTGAGATCCTTCGACACCCTGCAGATGAAGATGCAGGCTCTGCCCGAGCAGTTCCCGGACGGTTTCACCGTATTCGTCGAGATTATGGACAAGCGAGTGGACCTGGACGCGGACATCGTGGAGCTGATGGCCAAGGACGTGAGCCAGTTCAGCAAGAGGATCAACCAGAAAGAAGATATCAGCGAGGAGTTCCTCCTGGACATCAACCAGCTCCAGGAGAACGCCATGTTCGTAAGGGAGAATGTGGTGGACAAACAGCGCCTGGTCTCAAACATCCTGAAGAGCAAGCTCTGCCCCAAGGACCCCGAGATCAGGGAAGATCTGAACATCATCCTGCAGGATATAGCATCACTGATAAACCACACCAATTTCACCTTCGAGAGGCTCGAGTACCTCCAGGAGACCGTAGTGGGTATCATCAACCTCGACCAGAACAGGATCATGAAGATCTTCACCTTCATCTCCCTTCTCCTCATGCCTGCCACTCTCGTGGCCAGTTTCTACGGCATGAACGTGAAACTTCCTTTCGCGGAATTCAATTGGGCCTGGATAGCCATACTCGCGTCTATGGTGGTCATCGTCGCCGCCGCCTGGCTGCTGTTCAGGAAGAAGAAGATGCTATAAAAAAAAAGAAAGGGAGCCTTGCCTTCACAGGTTGACTCCCTTTCGCCCCAATCTATTAACCAAATATCAATTGTATCCTGGGCTGAAATTAGCTGGTTATCGTGTTTTTATTCTGGTGCAAATATAAGTCTTGAGGATTTGTATTTTTGTGTTTTATCGTTCCTAATACTTGTATTTTTGTCTTTTTAGCCCTATTTTTATCCCAAAATAAGGCATTTTCCACACATGAAAGCACGATACACCCTGTTTTTCATCCTTCTGCTCCTCTTCCAGCCGAGGCTGTCAGCCGTCCCCGGCCACTTCCTGAAAGAGCTCAACCGGGAAGGCTATGACCTGCGTCTGGTAGGAGATATCAGCCAGGATGGAAGGGGCCTGATATGGTTCGCTTCCTTGAACGGCGTGTACCGTTATGACGGCACCAATCTCAAGCGCTATACCCTGTCCAAGGACGACCCCGAGGCCGTGCACAACGAGAGGGTGATACAGGTCGAAGCAGACGGAGACTGCGTGTGGGCCATAGATGAAAACGGCAACCTGTTCAGGTACGACCCCGGCATAGATGCCTTCGGGCATGTCAACACAAGCGGAGTGAAAATCAACACCGCTTTCGGCGGAGACGGCAAAGGGTATTCGTATTTCAGCACCGATGATGGCCGGCTGGCCAGCTATATAGACGGAGTGTTGGAAGTCATTCCGAGAGCCCGGGACATGTCCGCCAACGGAGTGTTCACACGCAGCGACGGGAAGGTCTTCTATCTGATGAGCGGAGGCCTGTACACCGAGTCCAGGATTACGGTTTTCGCCGACGGCGCCTTCTGCGCCGCCGAGCACAAGGGGCAGAGCTATTTCGGCTCCACCCTAGGGCGCATCTACCGCTATGACGACAGGGAGGTCACGACCATTTATCTCGGTACCTTCTTCCATGTGGCGGACCTGTGCGTGATACCGGGCACGGATGAGCTCATGGCGGTAACGGACGACGGCACCGTCTATATCCACGACACCTTCAGAAAAACCACCCACATCCTGCACACAGGCGCCGGGGAAGGCAGGTCGGAACTCTTTTCCGACGCGAACGGTTTTGTGTGGGTCTTCTCCGGCCAGGACATCCTGTACTGGTATGACAGGGAGCACAGGAGCCTCGTCAAATTCTACGACTGGGAATCAGATGCGGAATGGGATGCTGAAAACGACATCGCCACCGTCTTCCCCGACAGGCAGGGGAACCTGTGGATCAGCTCTTCATTGACAGGTATAAGGGAGGTGGTCTTCACCTCGGAGCAGTTCAACTTCAGGCCTGCCTCCGAGGGCGCCGACATCTCTTCCGCCAACAGCGTCCGCGCTTCCATGCAGGACAGGGAGGGCAATTTCTGGATGTGCACCAGGGACAGACGGGTTCATGTATTCAACAGACAGTTCCGTCTCATAGGCCATCTGATGGCGGACGGAAGCGTCAGCAGGGAGGGCTCCGACCCCATCGGAAACGTATATGCCATCACCCAGACCCACGACCGCAGCGTATGGCTGGCCTGCAAGGGTGAGGGCCTCTTCGAGCTGACCCCTTCGGGAAACAGAGTGCATGACGGGTACAGCATCAGGCATTATACCAAGGACGATGACGACTTCTATGCCATCCCGAGCGACCAGCTCTATTCCCTTCATGAGGACGAAGGGCGGAGGCTGTGGATAGCATCTTTCGACGAAGGCCTTTCCTACGTGGACCTGGACGGCACCGAGCGCTCATTCATCAGCCGCAGCAACCGCCTCCCCTTCCCCACTTCGGACAGGAACCGCCTGCGTTATGTCACCAGCGGCCCCGACGGCAGCATCATCACCTCCGGCCGCCTGGGCATCTTCGTCCTGAGCTCTCCCCATTCCGAACCGGAAGACATGCATTTCTGGAACATCTCGGGATTTGAAAACGAATATTACAGCACCGACGACATCCAGTACCTCAGCTGCATCGACAGCACCGTCTTCGCCTGTTCGTTCGGCAGCGGACTCTTCCGGGTCAACCCTTCGGACGGTAGCAAACTGGAACGCATCACCATGGAGGACGGACTGCTGTCCAATATCCTGCTGTCATCGGTCTACGACGAAAAGGGGAACCTGTGGATTGCCACGGCGGGAGGCCTCAACAAATACAACATCGAGAGCGGAAGCCTGGTGAGCTATCCGTATTCCCGCATGGGCGAAGCCACCATCTTCAATGAAGGTTCCCCCATGCTGGCCTCCGACGGGCTGATTTATTTCAACACCAACAGGGGCCTGCTGTATTTCAATCCTGAGGAAATCTCCGGCAGCCGTTATTCTCCCCGGATCATCATCCTTTCCTGCAAGGACAATGGCAGAGACCTCACCCGGGACGCCGCGGCAGGCAGGAGGATAGTGATACGGGACGATGACCGCCTGGCCCTGGAGTTTGCGGCGGCGGACATGAAGGATGCCTCCAACATCACCTTCCACTATACCATAGAAGGGCTGGACGAAGGATGGTCCCGAATCCGCGGCAACGAACTCAGTTTCAGCGAGCTCAAAAACGGAAATTACATACTGAGGATACGTTCCACCAATAGCGACGGCATCCTGACGGACAACACCGTCAGCATTCCCATCAGCGTACGCTGGTCCGGACTCCGGGACCTGCTGCTTTCATTGGCAGGGATACTGGTCCTGACTGCTGCCATCGCCCTGGCCGTCCGGGTCAAAAGGATCAGGGACAGGAAAAAACAGGAAAGCGGGAAACCCGGCAGGAAGGAGACCTACCTTTCCGGCCTCAACGAGGCGGACAGGGAGTTCGGAGAAAAGCTCCTGGACTACATAGACGGCAACCTGGAAGACAGGGACCTGGACATACCGGCCGTGTCGGACTATATGAACATGAGCCGTTCCGTACTGTACAAACGGACCAAGGCCATATTCGGCAAGACACCCGTGGACCTCATCCACGAAGCCAGGATAGAGAAGGCCTGCGAGCTGCTGGATTCGGGACGCTACCTGATCGCGCAGATCGCCGACATGACCGGCTACAACGACCAGCAGTATTTCAGCAAAGCATTCAAGAAAGCTCTCGGAATGACTCCGAGCGAGTACCGCAAGAAAGACAAGTAAGGCGGCTACATCAGATACTCAGACATATCCTCTCCCCGGGCCACGGCTTCACGTATGCGGGTCGAGGAGATGTCCACCATGGGGGCGTCCAGCAGGGAAATCCTGTAATCCGGATTTTCGGCGTGCAGGCGGGCAGCAATCTGCTCCGTATCATAGCCCCGGCGGGGATACACCACCACCCCGTATTCTGAAAGTATCCTTTTATAATCCCTCCAGCCGCTGATTCCGGCCAGATTGTCAGCGCCCATCACCAGAGTGAAACTGTTTCCGGGCTCCCTCTCGCGGAGGGCGTCAAGGGTCCTTATCGTATAGGAAGGGGGCTCCATGCGGAGTTCGATGTCATCGGCCCGGGCCATGATCCCGGGATGGCGGCGGAGGGCTGCGACGGCCTTGCGGTAGCGGGAGCGGGCGCTCTTGACATGCTCGGCCCCTTTGAAAGGGCTCTGCGCCGATACGACGAGGTACACCATATCGAAGGCGCCGCTGTCAGTGAGGCGCTCCATAATGGCCTGGTGGCCTATATGCAGGGGGTTGAAGGTACCGGTATAGACGGCGATTCTCATTTTCCCAGGAAAGCGGCGACTGCCTTTTCAGCCTCTGCGTAAGCGGTCTGCAGGTCGTCATTGACAAGCACGAAGTCGAACTTGTCCTGCCAGGTCATCTCCTCGGAAGCTTTCGCCACCCTCTCCTCTATGGCCTCGGGGGTGTCGGTGCCGCGGAGCACCAGGCGGCGACGGAGTTCTTCGATGCTGGGTGCCTTGATGAAGACTGAGAAGGCATCGTCCCCGAAATAGTTCTTGAGATTGACTCCGCCCTTGACATCCACGTCGAAGATCACCACGTGGCCCTTGGCCCAGATACGCTCTATCTCGCTCTTCAGGGTGCCGTAGCAGCGGCCTGCATAGACCTGCTCCCATTCGACGAACTCGCCGGCCTCCACTCTGCGGGAGAATTCTTCGTTGGAAATGAAGTAATACTCCCTTCCGTGGACTTCCTCTCCCCTGGGAGGGCGGGAGGTCGCGGAAACGGAAAACTCCATGTCAGGGTAGAGCTCGAGTATGTGCCTGACAATCGTGCTCTTCCCGGAACCGGAAGGAGCTGAGAATATGATTACTTTGCCCTTCATTTTCTTCATAAATCACACAAAAATAATTATTTTTGCACTCCGCACGAAATTATTGTTGATTAAATATTTCTTAAAATGATTTCTTACAAAGATTTGGGCCTCGTCAACACCCGTGAGATGTTTGCAAAGGCCGTCAAGGGAGGATATGCAATCCCCGCCTTCAATTTCAACAACATGGAGCAGCTCCAGGCCATCATCATGGCTGCAGCGGAGACCAAGTCCCCTGTGATCCTCCAGGTTTCCAAGGGAGCCCGCAACTACGCCAACTCCACTCTTCTGAGGTACATGGCTGAAGGCGCAGTGGCATATGCCAAGGAGCTCGGATGGGAGCATCCCCAAATCGTCCTCCATCTCGACCATGGTGATTCCTATGAGCTTTGCAAGGATTGCATCGACATGGGTTTCTCTTCCGTGATGATCGACGCTTCTTCCAAGCCTTTCGAGGAGAACATCGAGATCTCCAAGAAAGTCGCCGACTACGCTCACAAATATGATGTGACCGTGGAGGCTGAGCTCGGAGTCCTCGCAGGTGTCGAGGATGATGTCGCTTCAGAGAAGTCCCACTATACCCGTCCCGAGGAGGTCATCGAGTTCTCCACCCGTTCCGGTTGCGACTCCCTCGCCATCTCCGTCGGTACTTCCCACGGCGCTTACAAGTTCAAGCCCGAGCAGTGCACCGTAGATCCCCAGACCGGCAAGCTCGTACCTCCGCCGCTCGCATTCGACGTGCTGCATGAGATCGAGAAGAAGCTCCCCGGCTTCCCCATCGTCCTCCACGGATCCTCTTCAGTTCCCCAGGAGTATGTGGATATGTGCAACAAGTACGGTGGCAATCTGCCCAACGCTATCGGTATCCCCGAGGAGCAGCTCCGCGAGGCCGCCAAGAGCGCTGTCTGCAAGATCAACATCGACTCCGACTCCCGTCTGGCCATGACCGGCGCCATCCGCAAGCATCTTGCTGAGAATCCCAGCCACTTCGATCCCCGCCAGTATCTGAAGCCCGCCCGCGATGCGATGAAGGAGATGTACATTCACAAGATCATCAATGTCCTCGGTTCCGACGGAAAGGCCGAGTAGTTCCTTCCGCACAGGCATAACATACAGAAGTGACCCGTAAGTAATTACAGGTCACTTCCTTTTTTTGTGTCAGAACTATACATCGGACGCATCATAGATGTACATTGTCTCGGAATCCGAATCGAAGGCGAAGATATGGAGAGTTTCAAAATCCACGTCGAAGCTGTCCACCCTGTCCGGAATATTCAGCTTCCTTACTTCGCTTCCGTCCCACAGTATCAAGAGCAGCGAAGGACGCCACGACGGATCGGTTTGAAATTCCCTTTCCGTCACGCCATCCAGATACAGGACAACCAGGAAATCATCATAGGCCCGGGAAGAGACACAGGTGACGGGCCGGTTGGCAAAGTCCCTGTCGGCTATTTCATTGAAGTCATACAGTTTGTCTCCGAAACAGAACGTCTTCGCAAAGGAATCATCGAGCGAATACATGTGCACGGCATTGATCTCTCCCAGCGTCTCAGCAAAGCGCTTGACGCGGGGGTTGTAGAACACCTGCCCGGAAAGTACGTTGAAGCGTGTCCCATCGTCAACCTTGTTCCGGATTATCGGGGCATTGAGTTTTTCCATGCTTCGGGTGACTATCTTCTCCCCGTCCCTTACGATGAAGCGGATCTGGGCATCACGCTCCGAAGACATCTCTTTGTAGAAAATGCCATCCTCACCCAAATCGACTGTCTCGAAAGTCAATCTGCCGGCATCGCTCACCTTTTCCGTCACAGTACGGCCCTCGCAGACAGATTCAGTTATATTGAACCTTATGATCTTTCCTGTGCCGTCGCTGAACTCGGCGCAAACTGTACCGTCTTCACCGGTCTGATACTGGAATGTGCCGGCGGGTACGGGATAGATAAGCTCCCCCGGGCCATTGCCTTTCGGGAAGAAACTTCCGAGCAGAGTGTAAGGGGCGTTTTTGTCCAGCACCTTGATCTGGCCTTTGTCATCTTTTGATGAGACTATGAGATACGGCCCATATATCTTGAATGAGCTGATACCGTCAATCCCGAGATCGATGACCGACCGCGTATGTGTCGGGAGATATCTTTCATCCGATCCGAATGATGTTATGTATTCGATGTCGTCAAAGGCAAATCTGACACGTGGCTGACATGACAACACGAACAGCATGGCCACAAACACGTGGAAGATCTTTTTCATTGTATTAATTGTTAATGAATGGTACTACAATGCTAAATATATATAAAAAAAAGAGTCGGCAAAATAAATCATGCCGACCCGTTAACATTCGTAGCTATTTATTATGGCTGCGTGTAAGGCAGCTTCACCACTATCTTGTGGATGGGAGCGGGTACGCCGTCGGGAGCGAGCATCGGCTGGTGGGCGTCGCAAGGGAAGAGCACGATGTACTTGCCCTTGGTCACCACATGCCTCTGCGGATTGGACGAACTCTTGAACAGGATCACATCCTTGGTCTCATTGTACTCCGCGACCGGCTCGGTCATCTCCGAAGGGTCGCAGGTATTCACCAGCTCCTCACCCTCCACGATGTAGAAAAGGTCGATCCCCCTGCGGTGTGCCTCGAAATTCTGGGCGGTACGGGTGTCCGCAATCTGCACCTTGGCATAAGTGCGGTCCGTGAGGTTGTAGGTGCCGGCCGGGAGTTCCGCAGACTTGGGGTCGGCGAGGAACTCGAAGGCGGCGTCCCATTCAGCCTTGTTCAAGGCGTACTGCTGGGCATACACTTCCTCATTGAGAATGGCATTCTCGGCATTCCAGAGGTAAGCCTTCTGCTTGGGGGCGCAGGCCACCGCACACAGCAGTGCGAGCGCAGGTAAAATCAATCTTTTCATATCACCGGAGTATTACTGTTCGTCGGGAGTGTTGTCGTTGCCCTGTCCGCCGTAATCCGGCTGAGGACCGCCCTGAGGGCCTGCACCAGGGTTGAAGCCACCGCCCTGAGGGCCGCCCTGCTGTCCACCCTGGGCAGCCTTGGCCATATCCTCGGAAGCGGCATGCCATGCAGCCTCGAGTTCGGCGTTGTACTTCTCGATGGAAGCGATGTCCTTGGCCTCGACAGCCTTCTTGAGTTCTGCGCAGGCGGACTCGATGGCGCCCTTCTTGTCGGCAGGAAGCTTGTCGCCGTAGTCCTTGAGATTCTTCTCGGTCTGGAAGACCATGGCATCGGCGTTGTTGATCTTGTCGACCCTCTCCTTCTCGGCCTTGTCGGCTTCCTCATTGGCCTTGGCCTCGTCACGCATCCTCTGGATCTCGGCGTCGCTCAGGCCGGAAGAAGCCTCGATGCGGATGTGCTGCTCCTTGCCGGTGGACTTGTCCTTTGCGGACACGGAGAGGATACCGTTGGTATCGATATCGAAGGAAACTTCGATCTGAGGTATGCCGCGGGGTGCGGGAGCGATACCGTCCAGATGGAAGATACCGATCTGCTTGTTGTCCTTGGCCATGGGACGCTCGCCCTGGAGGACGCGGATCTCGACGGAAGGCTGGTTGTCAGCTGCGGTGGAGAACACCTGCTCCTTGTGCACAGGGATGGTGGTATTGGACTCGATGAGCTTGGTCATCACGCCGCCGAGGGTCTCGATACCGAGGCTCAGAGGGGTGACATCGAGCAGGAGGACATCCTTGACATCACCTGCGAGCACACCGCCCTGGATGGAAGCGCCGATAGCGACGACCTCATCGGGATTGACGCTGCGGTTGGGCTCTTTGCCGAAGAACTCCTTGACGAGCTGCTGAACCTTGGGGATACGGGTGGATCCACCGACGAGCAAGACCTCGTCTATCTGGGAAGCGGTCAGCTTGGCATCCTCGAGAGCCTTGCGGCAAGGCTCGATGCTCCTGCGGAACAGATCGTCGCACAGGCCTTCGAACTTGGCCCTGGTGAGGGTCTTGACGAGATGCTTGGGCATGCCGTCCACTGCAGTGATATAAGGCAGGTTGATCTCCGTGGAAGTCTGGTTGGAAAGCTCGATCTTGGCCTTCTCGGCAGCCTCCTTGAGTCTCTGGAGAGCCATAGGGTCTTTCTTGAGGTCCATGCCGCCGTTCTCGGAAGCGAACTCGCTTGCGAGCCAGTCGATGATGACCTGGTCGAAATCGTCACCTCCGAGGTGGGTGTCACCGTTGGTGGATTTCACTTCGAAGACTCCGTCGCCGAGTTCGAGGATGGAGATATCGAAGGTACCGCCGCCGAGGTCATAGACCGCGACTTTCATATTCTTGTTCTTCTTGTCCAGACCATATGCAAGAGCAGCTGCGGTAGGCTCGTTGATGATACGCTTGACATCGAGTCCTGCGATCTTGCCGGCCTCCTTGGTGGCCTGACGCTGGCTGTCGGAGAAGTATGCGGGGACGGTGATGACCGCCTCGGTGACAGGCTGACGTAGATAGTCCTCAGCCGTCTTCTTCATCTTCTGGAGTATGATAGCCGAAATCTCCTGAGGAGAATAGAGTTTGCCGCTGATGTCCACGCGGGGAGTGTTGTTGTCTCCGCGGACGACTTTGTAAGGTACGCGGGCCACTTCCTTGGTGACCTGGTCATAAGTCTCACCCATGAACCTCTTGATGGAGAACACGGTGTTGTTGGGGTTGGTGATAGCCTGACGCTTTGCCGGGCTGCCGACTTTGCGCTCACCGCTGTCGGTGAAAGCGACTACGGACGGGGTGGTACGTGCACCCTCGTCATTGATGATGACGGTAGGCTGATTGCCTTCCATGACTGCGACGCAGGAATTTGTGGTTCCGAGGTCGATTCCGATAATTTTTCCCATAATATCTGTTTTTTATTGTTATTCGTATGATGATGCCGCCTGCCTGGCGGCGAAAGGGATACATCAAAACTCCTGCCACTGCCCTGATTCTGACAATTTGTCACACTCCCGGAACGCCGTACCGCAGGAATTGCTATCTTTGCCATATGGAATACCGCACACTGACACAGAGCGAATACGACGACCTGGCATCCAGGATACTGTACGAAGACAACCATCTGCTGGTGGTCAACAAGAAAGTCGGGGAAATCACCCAGGGAGACAAGACTGG
Source organism: Bacteroidales bacterium (assembly GCA_017455065.1). Classification (GTDB taxonomy): domain Bacteria; phylum Bacteroidota; class Bacteroidia; order Bacteroidales; family UBA932; genus Cryptobacteroides. The sequence goes on along the minus strand of JAFTBU010000010.1, from coordinate 95,627 downwards.
GGACGAGTGCCTCGCCGAGAGCTACAAGGCCTTCATCGCCATGAGGGACGCCAAACCCGGGAAGGTTTTTCTCGGAATCCCCCACAGACTCGACCGCCCGGTGAGCGGCATTTGCATCCTGGCCAAGACATCCAAAGCGCTGGAGAGGCTGGGAGCCATGTTCCGCGACTCCAACGTGCACAAGACCTACTGGGCGCTGTGCTGCGGCAGACCCGCCCGGGACGAGGGGCATCTGGAAGACTGGCTGGGGCGCAACGAAAAGCAGAACAAATCCTATGTGGTCAGGGAAGGCACTCCCGGAGCCAAGCTGGCTAAGCTGAATTACCGGTATCTGTACTCCACTGAGCGTTATCACCTGCTGGAAGTGGAACTGCTGACAGGCAGGCACCATCAGATACGCTGCCAGCTCAGCCACATGGGCTGCGTCATCAAAGGGGATCTGAAATACGGGGCTCCGAGATCCAATCCCGACGGAGGCATCTGCCTGCATTCCCGCGAGATACGGTTCGTACACCCCGTGAAAGGAGAAGAAATGGTGGTCACTGCGCCGGTACCGGACAGCTGGAAAGGGATCAAAGATGCTTCTTGACGGAGAGCTCCTCCTTGTACTCCCCCGGCGTCTTCCCCATGACCATCTTGAACGCAAGACCGAAGGTCACGGTGTTGTGGAAGCCCGAAAGCTCTGACACTTCGAAGACCTTCATCCTCGTGTCGCGTTTCATCAACTCGACTGCATACCCGACCTTGTAACGGTTTGCAAACTGACAGAAATTTCCTCCAGTGCAGTAAGAGATGGCCCTGGACAGGGACACTTTGTTGGTGTAGATCATCCCTGCGAGTATGGGCATGGAGAATTTTTCATCCAGGTAAGGTTTCCTTTCCTCCATGAAAGCCGCCGCCCTTTCGTAAATCTGGGAGAGCCTCTTGCCTTCCTCCGTATTGTCAGCAGGCATATTATTGAAAGTCCGGGCCATCATCTTCTTGAGTTCATCTTCCCCCTCGGACGAGAGCATCCAGGTCTTGCCTGTACCCGCCCTGACCAGGACTGCCAGATAAAACAAGGTGAGGACGGCCCCGACGGGGATGACCGTCTTGTCCATGCGCTTGAACCAGACTCCCGCGAAGGAGAGCACCAGCCACAGCAAGGTCCAGAGCGAACGGGCGTAGGACTCGACAAAGTGCCAGGGGGAATCGCTGACAAATAGGGCACGCGCCACCCTGAAGCGGTCTGCCCCGGATACTATGCAATAGACAAGCAGCACCGCCGCCCCGGTGATGACAATCAGGGCGGAGTCACCGGTGAACCATTGGACCATGGCCAGTAAAGCGACAAGTATGCAGGCGAAGGTGAAAGACCTGCCGGGTTTTTCGTAGGAAAGCGGGCAAAGGAGTACGACTGCGGACGCTGCTGAGGCACCGTGGAAGAATGAAGCTGCGCTGCCTTCGAGGGCGGCAACCGATAAGTAACAAGGCAGTGACAGAAACCTTGTCAACAGATTGAAGGACATCATTCTTTTCATTATGCTGATGTTGATTGGTTTTCTCCCAAATTTATAAAAAAACACCCGTTTCCACACAGGGAAACAGGTGCCTTACGTCCAAATAATCAATTATTTATTTTTCTTTGTCTCTTTTTCTATTATTGTTGGTTTTGATAATATCGAAACCTTTTCCATAAACTCCTGTCACAGATGATACAGAAAGGAAAGCATTGGGGTCGATACTCTTCACGTAGCGCAGCAGAAGGTTCAAATCGGTCTTTCGCATCATGACCATGACGACCTCCGTGGATTCCTTGGTGTACCAACCTTTGCCGTCCAGCACGGTCACGCCTCTGTGAAGGTCATGGGTCACCGCATCGGCTATCTCTGCGTATTTCTTGGAAAGGATGAAGACCTGTACGGACTGTTTCGAACCGGCGAGGTAGAAATCCAGCACGGTGCTGGCCACCGCCACCAGGATGAAACCGTACACCACGGTGGTTATCTTTTCAGGCCAGGGCATCAGCTCTCCTGCAGGAGTGAAGGAAGGCACCAGCAGGGATGACAGGATGATGACGGAGTCTGTGGCCAGGATCATGCGGCCCGGAGACACATTGCGGTACTTGTTGACGACCAGGGCGATGATGTCCGTACCTCCCGTACTGCCTCCCTGGGAGAAAGTGATGCCTATTCCCACTCCGACCATGATGCCTGCCATCAGGGTGCTCATGAGCTTTCCGTTATCCACAGCGAGTATCTGCGGTATCTCGGCAGGGATCACGGACTGCAGGATATTCAGTCCGACGGATGCCAGGATGATGGCATAGACCGTCTTGCCTCCGAAATTGCGGCCGAGGGTGAACAGAGCCAGGATGAGCAGGGCGAGATTGATCACGAAATACGAAGTACCCATCTTGATGGCCCCGTGCGTAGCATACTGGATGATGGACGCGATACCGGTCACGCCTCCGCCGACCAGGTTGTTGGGGACCAGGAAGATACTCCAACCCAGGACATAGATACCTATGCCTACGGTGATGAGCAGGTACTCCTTGATGAAAGTGAGTACGGATTTAGTTGTGGTTGTCATCTTTGCGCTTGCGTTTTCTAATACCGGCCTTGATCTCGTCGAAACCTTCGCCGTATACATTGCTGGTCTGGGTCACTGACATGAAAGCCCGGCTGTCCACTTCTTTGATGGTCCTGGAAAGCTGGGGGAACTGCTTCTGGCTGATGAGGATGAGGAGGACGTTGCGGTCCTTCTTGGTGTACCATCCCTGGGCCTTGAGCAGGGTGACTCCCCTGTCCATGTTCTTGATTATATGGTCGGCGATCTGCTCGTATTTGTCAGAGAACACCATGAGCTGATAGGAAGTCTTCTGACCTCCCACCACCATGTCTATCATCAGCGAGAAGGTCACCAGCTCGACAAGACCGTAGCACATGTCGGCAAAAGTTTTCTCGGGGAGGAAGAGCAGCAGCGAGCATATGATGAGGTCCGACACCAGGAAAGCCGAGCTCAGGGACACGGGCCAATATTTGTTGATCATCAGGGCGACAATGTCGGTGCCTCCCGTGCTGCCGCCGAAACGGAGTACGAGTCCGATGCCCACTGCCTCCAGCGCACCGGCGATGATGGGGATGAGCAGCGTCTCCCTGACATAGAAGAAGCCTCCTTCGATGCAATGGATGCCCTCTATGCTTCCGACCAGCTGCATGGCCAGCGATGACATGACAATGCAATAGATGGTCTTGAAGCCGAAGCCTATGCCCATGGCGATGACCGCCACGATGATGAGCACCGCATTCAGCACGAAGTAGCTGTACTGAGCCTGGATCAGGCCGCCTGTAGCATACTGGATGATGGTACAAAGACCCATCATGCCTCCTGCGGACATGCCGTTCGGAATCATGAACGCTTCCCATGCCATGGCGAAGATGAAGCATGCCACGGTCAGGACCAGGTAATCCCTGAAAGCTCTGTTTATGGCGTGATTCATTTAACTACGATATTAATGATACGTCCGGGCACCACTATCACCTTTACGATCTGGCCTTCGCCCACATACCTGGCCGTCTGCTCCATGCCCCTGACGGCAGCCTCCACCTCGGCGGGAGCGGCGCTCTTGGGCATGTCCACGGTGAAACGGGTCTTGCCGTTGAATGAGACGGGATAGGTGACATTGTCCTCGACGGTATAAGCCGCCACATACTCGGGGAAGGAGGCGTCGGCCACGCTGCCCTCATGTCCGAGCCCATGCCAGAGCTCCTCCGCCATATGGGGTGCGAAAGGACTCAGGAGCACCACCAGGGGCTCGAGGATTTCGCGTTTGGTGCACTTCAGGGCGGTCAGGTCATTGACTGCTATCATGAACGCACTGATGGTGGTGTTGTAGGAGAACGCCTCGATGTCCTCCTGCTCCTTGCCTATGAGCTTGTGCAGGGCCTTGAGCTCCGCCGGAGTGGCCTTTTCATCAGTCACGAGCCATGCGTCGCGGTCGTAGAAGAGCCTCCAGAATTTCTTGAGGAACCTGTTCACTCCGTCTATGCCCTTGGTATCCCAGGGCTTGGACTGCTCGATGGGACCGAGGAACATTTCGTAGAGCCTCAGGGTATCGGCGCCGTAGGTGTCGCACACGACATCGGGATTGACCACGTTGAACATGGATTTGCTCATCTTCTCCACAGCCCAGCCGCAGATGTACTCCCCATTCTCGAGGATGAACTCAGCATCGGCGAACTCCGGCCTCCAGGCCTTGAAAGCCTCCAGGTCGAGTTTGTCATTGTGCACTATATTGATGTCCACATGGATTTCAGTGGTCTCATATCCGGACTTCAGGCCGTTGGACACGAAGGTGTTGGTGCCCACGACACGGTACACGAAATTGGAGCGGCCCTGGATCATGCCCTGGTTGACCAGCTTGCGGAAAGGCTCGTCCTCGCAGACATAGCCGAGGTCATACAGGAATTTGTTCCAGAAACGCGAATAGATGAGATGTCCCGTGGCATGCTCGGTGCCGCCCACGTACAGGTCGACGGACTTCCAGTAGCCGTCAGCCTCGGGGCTGACCAGCGCGGAATCGTTGTGGGGATCCATGTAGCGCAGATAATAAGCGCTGGATCCGGCGAAGCCCGGCATGGTGCTCTTCTCCAGGGGATATCCCTTGTAAGTCCAGTCCTTGGCCCTGGCGAGAGGCGGCTGTCCGTCCGGCGAGGGTTTGTAGGAATCTATCTCGGGGAGGGTTACGGGCAGGTCCTTCTCATCCACGGGCATGGGGATGCCGTCCTTGAAATAGATGGGGAAAGGTTCGCCCCAATACCTCTGGCGGGAGAATATGGCATCGCGCAGGCGGTAATTGGTCTTCCTGCGTCCGAGGCCCTTCTCCTCCACATAATCCTTGGCCCTTTCGATGGCGGTCTTGACATCGAGCCCGTTGAGGAAACCGGAGTTGCACATGATGCCTTCCTTGGCATCGAAGCTCTCCTGAGAGACGTCGCAGCCCTCGATGATGGGGACAATGGGGAGGTCGAATTTCCTGGCGAAAGCGTAGTCGCGGCTGTCGTGCGCCGGCACTGCCATGATGGCGCCGGTGCCGTAGCCCGCGAGGACATATTCGGAAATCCAGATGGGAATCTTCTCACCCGTGACGGGGTTGATACCGTAGGAACCCGTGAACACTCCCGTGACAGCCTTGGTCTCGGAAATCCTCTCGCGCTCCGTCTTCTTGCGGGCTTCCTGGAGGTAGGCCTCCACCTCGGCCTCACGGCCTGCGGCGGTCAGCGGTCCCACGAGTTCGCTCTCGGGAGCGAGTACCATGAAAGTCACGCCATAGATGGTATCCACCCTGGTGGTGAATATCGTGATGGGCAGGTGCTTGTCGCCGTTGACGGTGTCGAACACCACCTCGGTGCCCTCGGACTTGCCTATCCAGTTGCGCTGCATCTCCTTGAGGGAGTCAGTCCAGTCGAGGACATCCAGTGAAGAGAGGAGCCTCTCGGCATAGGCCGAGACCCTCAGCTGCCACTGGGTCATCTTCTTCTGCTCCACGGGGAAACCGCCGCGGACGGAGAGACCGTCCTTGACTTCGTCATTGGCAAGCACGGTGCCGAGGCCCTCGCACCAGTTGACGGTGGTCTCACCCTGGTAGGCGATGCGCCAGCGCATCAGGATGTCGGATTTCTCCTTGGGGGAAGCGGCGTTCCAGCGCTCGGCGCTCACGTCTTCGTAACCCTCCTTCTCCAGGCGGGCGACGAGCTCGGAGATGGGCCTGGCCTTGTCCAGGTCAGGGTCGTACCAGCTGTCGAACATCTTGAGGAAGGCCCACTGCGTCCACTTGTAATAGGCGGGGTCGCAGGTGCGGACTTCGCGGTCCCAGTCGTAGCAGAAACCGATGCGGTCCAGCTGCTCGCGGTATCTGGCAATATTGCGGACAGTGGTCACTTCGGGATGCTGCCCGGTCTGGATGGCGTACTGCTCGGCGGGAAGGCCGAAAGAGTCATATCCCATGGGATGAAGGACGTTGAAACCCTTCAGCCTCTTGTACCTCGAGAAAATGTCACTGGCGATGTAGCCGAGAGGATGGCCGACATGGAGTCCCGCCCCTGAAGGGTAAGGGAACATGTCCAGGACGTAATACTTGGGCCTGGAAGGGTCCTCTACGGTCTTGTAGGTCTTATTGTCCTCCCAGTACTTCTGCCATTTGCTCTCGATCTCTCTGAAATTGTAGTCCATTCTATTTCTTTTTTTCCAATCTGAATTCTATATACATCGATATCTCCGACTTCACCTTGCGGCCGCGCATGTATGCGGGTCTCCACCTCGGGGACGCGTTCACCACCTTCAGCGCGGCTTCATCCAGCAGAGGGTCCACTCCGCGGAGCACCCTGGCGTTCTGCACGTCGCCTTTCTCGTCTATGATGAAATCCACGAGCACCCTGCCCTGGATACCGTTCCTGACAGCTTCGTCAGGATATTTCATATACACATAGACCCATTTCTCCAGGAACACGGAGGGGTCGCTGCTACCCAGGAAAGAAGGTTTGACGTCGCACTCGTAGTAAGGGAACACCTTGTCCACAGCCTTCTCGTCTTCCATGGCCTCGCCCGGATTGAAGACGGGCTTCAGGCCGTTTATCAGAGAGACGGAGTAGTTGTAGATGTACTCGAGTTCTTTCTCCATGATATCGTACTCCAATATCGAAGCCCTGTCCTTGTCGGTGTTGTATTCAGGATACATCCCGGTGGTGAAGAACATTGAGGGGATCTGCTTGTCGTAGAACATCCTGTGGTCGGAGCTCACCGGCTCGCCTGCGACTATCCGGGGCTGTATGGGCTGGAGGGTGGACGAAAGCGCCACCGCGATCTGGTTCATATCCGCATTGGAAGCGGAGAAGCCGTAGAAACCGTTCGACCCGGTACCCACCATGTCCAGGTTTATCATGGCATCGATGTTCGCGACGTCCCCGAAGGAGCGGTTCAGGAAATACCACGAACCGGCGCAGCCCTCGAGGGAAGAGCCGAAGGCGGCGATGATGACGGAGCGGCGGAGCAGCACTTTGTTGGTCTGCAGCATGCGGGCGAGCTCGAGCAGCATGGCAAGGCCGGAGGCGTTGCCGTTGCCGCCGTAGTAAATGTGCTCCTGGGGCTCGCCGTTGACCGATACGCTGTAGGTGCCCATATTGTCAAGCCTGGCAGCTATGACAATGTAATGGTTCCGCAGCTCCCGGTCGTAGCCCGGGATGAAACCGATGACATTGCGGGAGGTGAGGGTGTCGCCGTTTTCCTGCTTGAGTCCGAAGACATCCCCTTCCTGACCGTACAGCAAGTCGACGCCGTAGCTTTCCAGGACTTCAGCGAAATATACCGCAGCTTCCTTCTCGCCTTCCGAGCCGGCTTTGCGGCCCTCGAGGGCGGCTGAAGCGAAGAAACCGGCATGCTCTTTCATGCCGGCCACAGCTTCGCTGTCATACAGTTCCTGGTACGAGCCGCTGTACTGGGCATGAGCCGCCAGCGTACAGGCCAGGAAAAGGAGGATAGTTGCAGTCTTTTTCATCAGTCTTTCACGAAAAGCCAGGCGTCCTTGGGACAGAAGGACTCACCCTTCGCTTTCTGAAACAAATTGTATACCTCGACGATGTTGTTGGAGGGGATTATGCCGACTCCTACCATACCGCTGCGATAATTGAGCTCCACGGCCTTGAATCCCGCCTTGGTGGCGGCGGCAGCGACCTTGTCGGCGTTGTCCTTGACTCCGAAAGCACCCACGATTATGCAGTACTTGGTCTCCACCTGCGAGGAGGGGAAGGATTTGAGCGTGGAGGCCTTCTTGACCAGCACTCCCTCCGCCATGAGGGAGGACAGGATCTCGGGGTCGTCCACCACCCTGCCGCTCTTGGGCGCCTCTTCAGGGACGTCCTGGGCAGGTACGGTGGCCACGGGTTCCGCGGCCTCGGCAGGGATCTCGGCTAGCAGGGCCTGCTCAGCCTCGGCTCTCTGTTTCTGCTCGATAAGTATCTTCTTGGCGGTGATGTCTGTGGAAGTGGGACGTCCCGCCAGGTTACGCATGAAGTCGCAGCCTGTCAGCAAGAGTGCCGGCAGAGCTATCGCCATTATTGCTATTATCTTTCTCATAACCTGCAAATTTAACGATTTAATCCGCCGGGACAAAAATATTAGATGTATATTTGCAATACCTGCGACAATACATGATGCGACTGCGTCCCTTGATACCTTTACTTCTGCTTTTCTCCTGCTTCATCCATGCAGGAGCGCAGCCGAGACGTGTTTCCCCCAAGATCAGCACTTCCCTCCCGAGGGCCTCTTTCATCCCCACCACCGACACCGTGAGGATATATCTGCTGGGCGATGTGATGATGCATTCGCGCCAGCTCGAATACGACTACCACGCATTCCTGCAGCACATGGCCCCTGCCATGCAGTCCGCCGACCTCTGCATTGCCAATATGGAGTTCCCCCTCGCCGGGAAGCCCTACACCGGCTATCCCGCCTTCAGCACCCCCGACGGCTATGCGGAGTACCTCGCCGACTGCGGCACCGACGTCTTCCTGCTGGGCAACAACCATGTCCTGGACAGGGGCGACGCCGGATTGGTGCGCACCCTGGAAGTATATGACGGGATAAGGGAGCGCCGCGGGGTGGAGTACACCGGCGCCGCTGCTGACACGGCCGCTTATTCCCGACTCAACCCTCTGATACTCAGGCGCAAGGGCATAAAGATCGCCATCATCAATTTCAGCTACGGCTCCAACTACGGCTCCAGCGGAAGGTGGCCCGCCCTTTTCAGGATGGACAGGAAGGAAGTAGGTGATGCGTTCAGGAAGGCCCGGGAAAGCGGGGCCGATTTCATACTCGCGCTTCCCCATTGGGGCGAAGAGTACCGGCTCCTGCACAATGCCTCACAGGAGGACTGGGCCCGCTGGATGGTCAGGGAAGGCGCCGGCGCGGTGGTCGGATCGCACCCCCATGTGGTCCAGGACACGACTTCGATCTACGGGGTGCCCGTAATCTATTCCCTGGGCAATGCCATCTCCAACATGAGCGCCATAAACACCAGGCTGGAACTTGCGGTGACCCTGACCGTGGTCAAGGACCGCACCACCGGGGAAGTGACCCTGCTCAAGCCCGATCTGGACTTCCTCTGGTGCACCCTGCCCGGCATGCTGACGGACAATTATTCCACCATCTCCATAAAAGAATGGACCACCCGTCGTGACGAGTGGTCCACCGTAAGTGATTTCGACAACATGCTCGAGACGCTTGCGCGTGTCAAGCGCGTCACCGGCATAGGCTACTGAACAGAAGCTGCGAACTCAGCGTACTTGTCGTGCTTTGCCTGATACTCAGGATCGCTGCGGAAGCGGAAGCATGCGTTCTTCAGGTACTCAGCGACGCTGGCCTTGATTTCGTTGTCCTTGGTGATCTCGAATGCCTTCTCGAAAGGTGCGATGCAATCCTTGAGGGATTTCTCGAAAGCCTCGGCGAGTTTGAGATACTTGGCATCGTCAAGCTCATTCTGAGCCTGCTCGGAGAGCTTCACTGCGTTCTCGTAGAAGAGAAGGCCCTTTCCGATATAACCGAACTCATAGTCGGGGTTGATCTCGACGCTCTTGTCATAGGCGGCAGCAGCTGCCTCGACGTCACCGAGCTGCTTGCGGATGTTGCCCTCCACATAGTACAGGGAAGCGTTGTTGGGCTCGTTGGCCTTTGCTTTGTCAAGCAGGGAGAAGAGCTGGGCGGGATCCTCGTTGTTGTTCATGTAGTAGTTGATGAGGCCGATCAGGATGCCCTGGCTCTGAGGGTATGCCTGGAAACCTTCCTCAAGGAATTTCTTGCTTGAATCCTTGTCGCCGAGCTTGTCATAAGCCTCTGCGAGTTTGGCGTAGACGTCACCGTCGTCACCCTTGTAACCATTGGCGAGGCACTTGGTCATGATCTCCTTGGTCTTCTCGAAATTGCCGAGATTGGAGGAAACGACACCTGCATAGTACAGAGCCTGGTTGTTGGGGGTGGAGAAAGGAGCGGTGGCGGAAGCCTCAGCCGCTTCCTCGAACATTTCGGCAGCCTTGTCGAGCTTTCCGAGAGAGTAGGCGGCATAAGCCTCGGTCTCCATAGCCTTGGCGATCTCACCGATGGCGGCGGAGATGTCCTTGGTCTTCTGTCCCTTCACATCCAGCTCGGCAGCCTTCTTGTAAGCCTCGAGAGCGTTCTCCAGAGGGTCCTCGCATACGGGCTTGGTGATCTCGATGATGGAGAGGTTGCCACCATCATTGAAATAGTAGTTGCTGTTGGAATAGCTGACCTTGGTATAGTTGGTACCGTTCACCACGACACTTTCGGTAGCGGAAGCTCTCTCATTGGACATGAGGACGTCGAGGTCGGACTTGGGAGCGCCGATCCAGCCGCTTCCGAGAGGAGCGTTGTAAGCGTTCATGTACGCCTGGCCGAGTTTGGTCCAGGTAGCAAGTTTGGTGTTCTTCTTAGGATTGGCTGCATCTGTCTTGGCAGACTCAAGGGCTTTGACTGCGGAAGCCGCCTTCCTAACCATATCCTGCGCTCCTGCTATCTGCAGGGAAGCGATGAGGGCCAATGCCAAAATAATTCTTTTCATATCGTTAAAAATTAATTAGTTGTTTCTTCCTGAGTATCCTGTGTTTCTTCAGTTTCATTCTTAGCTACTGCCGAGACGGCTGCGATGGAATCTCCTTCGCGCAGGTTGATGAGTTTCACGCCCTGGGTCGCACGGCCGGCCACCCTGATGTCGGTCACCGACATCCTGATGGTCAGACCCGAACGGTTGATGATCATCAGGTCGTTCGCCTCAGTGACATTCTTTATGGCCACCACCTGTCCCGTCTTGTCAGTAATATTCAATGTCTTCACGCCCTTTCCGCCTCTGCCTGTAAGTCTGTAATCCTCGGGATCCGAACGTTTGCCGAAGCCGTTTTCGCTGACGACGAGCACCGAGTGCTCAGGAGCGTCTTCCGCAGTGGGATCGTAAGTGATTACTCCTATTGCCTCATCATCAGAAGCAAGATTGATGCCACGAACGCCGGAGGCGCTCCTGCCGAGGGCTCTTACGTCTGATTCCCAGAACCTTACGCAACGTCCGCCGCGGGTGGCGATCATGATCTGCTCCTGCCCGTTGGTCAGCACTGCGTCCAGCAGCTCGTCGCCGTCCTTGATGGTCAGGGCTATGATACCCTTGTTGCGGCTGCGTTTGTTGGCGTATTCTGTAAGGGTGGTCTTCTTGATGATACCGTTCTTGGAAACGAGGGTCACGAAGTGGCTGTCGGTGTACTCGGGATCCTCGATGGAACGGGCGGTGAGATAAGTCTTGATACTGTCGTCCGCCTCGATGGAGAGGAGGTTCTGGACAGCCCTGCCCTTGGAGGCGCGGGTGCCTTCGGGCAGCTCGTAGACCTTGAGCCTGTAGCACATGCCCTTCTGGGTGAAGAAGAGCATGGTGGAGTGCATATTGGCCACGTATATGTGCTCGATGAAGTCCTCGTCCCTGGTGGCTCCGCCCTTCATGCCCACGCCGCCGCGGTTCTGAGTGCGGAACTCGGTGAGCAGGGTCCTCTTGATGTAGCCCAGGTGGGAGATGGTGATGACCACGTCGTCATCGGCGTAGAAATCTTCGGGATTGAAGTCCTCGGCGGACATGGCGATCTCGGTGCGGCGCTCGTCGCCGTACTTCTCCTTGAGGGAGATGGATTCCTGCTTGATGATATTGTACTGCTCGGCCTCGCTGCCCAGGATCTCCTGGCAACGGGCGATGAATTTCTCGAGTTCGTCGTACTGGGCCTGGAGTTTCTCCTTCTCCATGCCGGTGAGCTGCCGGAGGCGCATCTCGACGATGGCTCCCGCCTGGATCTCCGAAAAGCCGAAGGTGGCGATGAGCTCGGCCTTGGCGTCATCAACGCTCTTGCTGGCCTTGATGATGGCAATGATCTCGTCTATAACGTCGATGGCCTTGAGCAGACCTTCGAGGATGTGGGCCTTCTTCTGGGCCTGGTCCAGCTCGAAACGGGTCCTGCGGAGCACCACTTCGTGGCGGAACTCCACGAAGCACTTGAGCATGTCCTTCAGGTTGAGGGTGCGGGGACGGCCGCCCACGAGCGCCACGTTGTTTATGGCGAAACTGGACTGGAGAGGAGTGTACTTGAACAGGGTGTTCAGGAGCACGTTGGAGTTGGCGTCCCGCTTGGGGATGAACTCTATGCGGACCTCGCCCTTGGCGGAGAGGTCGCGGATATCGGCGATGCCCTCTATCCTCTTGTCCTCCACCATCTCGCCTATACGCTTGATCATGTCGCTCTTGTTCACCATGTAGGGAATCTCGGTGACGACGATGACCTCGCGGCCGTTCTCGGCCTCTTCGATCTCGGTCTTGGCGCGGACCACCACCCTGCCGCGGCCGGTGGTGTAGGCGTCGATGATGCCCTGGCGGCCCTGGATGATGCCTCCGGTGGGGAAATCGGGGCCCTTGATATACTGCATGAGATCCTCGACGCTGATGTCGGGATTGTCGATGTAGGCGCAGATGGCGTCACAGCACTCGCCGAGATTGTGGGGAGCCATGTTGGTGGCCATACCCACGGCGATACCGGACGATCCGTTAAGCAGCAGCAGAGGAGCCTTGGTGGGGAGCACCGTCGGCTCGGGGATGGTGTCGTCGAAGTTCAGCTGGAAGTCCACGGTGTCCTTGTCCAGGTCACCGAGCACGTCCTCTGTCATCCTCTGAAGCTTGGCTTCGGTGTATCGCATGGCTGCGACGGGGTCGCCGTCCATGGAACCGAAGTTACCCTGACCGTAGACCAGGGGATATCTCTGGTTCCAGGGCTGCGCGAGACGAGCCATGGCGTCATATACGCTGGAATCTCCGTGAGGGTGGAATTTACCCAGCACCTCACCTACGATCCTCGCTGATTTCTTGGTCTGCCCTCCGTAATTGAGTCCGAGGCCGTCCATGCCGAAAAGGACTCGCCTCTGTACAGGTTTGAGTCCGTCCCTGGCGTCGGGAAGCGCCCTGGAAACGATGACTGACATCGAGTAATCGATGTAAGCCGTACGCATTTCATGGTCGATCTCGACCGGCTCTATGATACCGTGAATTCCCTCGGATTCCTTAACCTCTTCTTCTATCATTTTCTTCTAGTAAAATCATATGTTTATAAACATGCAAAATTAATAAAAATTATCGCGAGTTCAAATTTCTTTTACCCGTTTTTATTGCTACTTTTGCGTATACCAAAGTGCCATGCAAATCGTTTTTTCAGAAGAACTTGACAAGATCCTTGCGTATGCCCGGGACGAGGCCATGCGCACGGGCAGCATGGCCATACTCCCCGACCACCTGGCCCTCGGGCTGCTGCGGCATTGCGAAAACGACGCCTGCGAAGCCCTGGACATCTCCGGAGTGAGCCGGGAGGAGCTGAAACACTTCATAGAGTCCCAATTGTACCGCAAGGACGCCATCTCCTACTCCGAAGCGGAGCTCGTGATCTTTTCCCGGGCTTCCAGGGATGTGCTGAACATCTCCATCCTGGAGGCTTCCGCGGCAGGAAGGGACAAGGCCGACTCCTCCCATCTGCTGATGGCCATCGCAAGGCACGGCGATAGCCTCGCCAGCGGATTCCTCAGGCAGGCCGGAGTGGACCGGGACCGCATCGCGGACGCCCTGAAGACGGTCTGGGAGCGCAAGGAGTCGGAGCGCCAGGACCGTTTCCGCAAGGCCGTCTCCGACAAATTCTTCGAACTATACAAGCAAAACGACAAAATCTACAGTTGACATGAAAAAGATATTCCTCATCTCGATCGCCATCGTTTCCTTCTGTCTGGCCTCCAGCGCACAGGAGTCCGCATTCCCCGAGCCTTCAGGCACCTATCTCTTCGCCACCAAGGACGGGCAGGACCTGTACATGGACATTTACGAGCCCGCTGAAGGCAGCGTCACCGAGATCAAGGGCAAAGCCAAGCCCTCGGTGATATTCATCTTCGGCGGCGGTTTCAAGGATGGGTCCAGGAACGAAAAGAGCACGGTCCTGTGGTTCGACCGCATGACCAAGGCGGGATACAGGATCATCGCCATAGACTACAGGCTCGGACTCAAGGACGCCACCAAGATGGGGATAGGCCAGGTGGATCTGCTGGATGACGCCATCCACATGGCTGTGGACGATCTTTTCAGCGCCACCCTGTACATCATCGACAACCAGGCCGAACTCGGCATCGATCCCTCCAACCTCGTGATCAGCGGGTCTTCGGCGGGTGCGATAACCTGCCTGCAGGCGGAATATGACATCTGCAATTCGAGGCAAAGCGCCGCAGTATTGCCCGAAGGCTTCAACTATGCCGGCGTGATCTCATTCTCCGGCGCCATCCTTTCCAGGGACGGTGCTATCAAGTTCGCAAAGACTCCCGCCCCCATGCTCCTCTTCCACGGCACCGCCGACAAATTGGTCACCTACAAGCAGATATCGGCCCTCAAGACCCGTTTCGCCGGCACCAGCGTCATCGTCCCCGTGCTGGAGAAGGGCGGGTACAATTACAACGTTTACCGCTACCAGGACCGCGGGCATGAGATCTCGATATTGTACTTCCGCTGGGCGGACGAAGAGGTCTTCCGTTTCCTCGAAACAAACGTAACAGAGGGCACCAGACGTATAGTCGATGCCCTCATAGATGATCCCGACATTCCTAAGCCCGAATGGAGCACGGCCGGGGTCGACGACCTTTACAAGTAGGGTCAGTCGGTAAGCTTGTCCAGCGCCAGTTTCACGAGTTCGGCCACCTTGGCCTTGTAGTCGGTATTGGCGTCTTTCAGATAGCGGTTGGCAATGACGCAGCACACGGTGCCGGCTTTGTGCCCGAGCTGTGCGGCAAGTCCCGCGAGAGCCGAACCTTCCATCTCGAAATTGGTGATCCTGTAGCCTTCGTAGGAGAAGGTCTCGAAGTCCTTGAGCATGTCAGGCATGGCGAGATGGAGTCTCACCACCCTGCCCTGAGGACCGTAGAAGCCGGATGCGGCTATGGTCATACCCTTGACGGTGCAATCCTCGAAGCGCTTGGCCAGCTCCTCGTCGGCCTTCACGAAATAAGGGTCGGGCAGATGGACATTCCAATTGCAATGCTTCTTGAAAGCCTCCTCGAAGCCGGGCAGGACGATCTTGTCCCTGTCGGCATACCAGTTCAGCAGGCCGTCGCAACCCACGGAAATATGTGAGAAGATGAATGATCCGAGAGGGATGTCGGGCTGTATGGCGCCGGTGGTGCCTATCCTGAGGACGGTGAGAGTCCTGTGCTCGGGACGCACCTCACGGGTCTTGAAATCCACGTTGGCCAGGGCGTCGAGCTCCGTCATCACTATGTCGATGTTGTCAGTGCCTATGCCCGTGGAGAGGGCGGTTATCCTCTTGCCTCGGTATTTGCCGGTCACGGACACAAACTCCCTGGATGCCGTCCTGCTCTCGATATCCGTCAGATACGGAGAGAACATTTCCACCCTGCCGGGATCTCCCACCAATATGATGTTGTCGGCGAGATGCTCGGGTTTGATGTGGAGATGGAATGCCGAGCCGTCCGAGTTGATGATAAGTTCTGATTCAGGAATTCTCATATCGGTTGTCATTTAGTGTTTTTCTTCTTGGCGCGGGAGGAGCGCAGACGTGCCGAGCTTCTCACCACGAGTTCATCAGCCATGATGCCGCGTACCGCCAGAGCGTCGAAGATGACCGCCACCAGGGGGAATATCGCCGACACATGGAAGACCACGGAGCTGTCGGCCGTGAAGTAATCCACGGCAAGCCATATCTGCAAGGCCAGGGTCAGCAGGGCGGCGAGCACCGCGGTGCGCATCTGGAACACCCTGTGGGTCCAGGTGGTGAGGGCCAGCAGATTCAGGATGGAAATGATGATGATAAGGATGAGATAAGGCAGATATACCGTGTACTTGATGCCGTCGGCCTTTTCAAGGAAGAAAAGCAGGGCGATCAGCACGGTGGATATAGCCAGATACAAGGTTTGTACTCTTTGCCACATGATATTACCTGGAATTGAAGAGAGCGAGGACGCGCTCCTCGTAGGTTTTCGAGACTGGTATCTGGTCCACGGAATCCAGTTCGAGCTGGAGGCAGTATCCCTCCTTCTCCTTCCTGAGGATCTTCACCTTGGTCATGTTCACCATGTATTTGCGATGGCACCTGACCAGTTCGTTCTCCTCGGAGAAACTCTCCTCCACCGTCTTCAGGCGGCAGCGGAGCATATACTGCTTGAGGTCTCCGCCGGAATCCTCGTACCAGACTTTGATATAGTTGTCGTCCGACTCTATGTAGTAGAGATTGGACAGGTTCACAGACAGTTTCATCACTCCGTTGTTGTCGAAAAGGGTGATCCTCTTCTGCTCCAGGGGAGCCACGTTGACATCACTGACGACCTCGCCGTAATTCATCAGACGGATGATGGTGTCATTCTTCTCGTCTATGGCGAAATAAAGGCCGCAGATACAGTAAGGCACGCCTATCGAGATGGTCACATACACCAGGGATTCCATCATCAGGGCGCCGAAACCCTTGCCGTCCTCCAGATTGATCAGGCCGGCCGCATCGGCCTCCAGCGTGAAGAAGGAGTAGAGGGAGCATATGACCAGGATCTCCACGACGCACCACAGTACATAGTGGAAGAGGGTCTTGACCATATATTTCCCGAACCTTATCATCAGGAAACTGCTGAAGATGATGACCAGCAGGCAGATCAGGAAGAAAGACGCCGTGAAGAGCAGGGCCAGGCCCGGCTCTATCGTCAGCCATACGTTGTCGGAAGTGGGGAGGCAGGCCAGCAGGAACACGATGGAGAATATCGCCGTGAACATCACGGTGGACACCAGGGTTTCCTTTGAAACCAGGAATTTGGGTACTGGTTCGAATAAGTGCATGGTTCTGTCTTGAAATACAAAGATATTAAAATATTAAAAAAATACTACCTTTGTAAACCAACACTGAGAGTTTATTATGAAAAGAAGAGTGGTTGTCACCGGCCTTGGAATCATTTCCTGCATAGGCAACGATGTAGATTCATTCTGGCGCAATCTCCGGGACGGAGTCTGCGGCATCGATTATATAAGCGAATTCCCCACCGACCTGCTCGAAGTCAAGATAGGAGGAAAGGTCAAGGACTTCGATCCTGAAAGCTACGGCATTCCCAGACAGTTCATACGCAAACAGGATCCCTTCACCATCTACGCGATGGCAGCCGCCATCCAGGCCATGTCCGACAGCGGTCTGGACACCGAATCCAACATCGACCCCTTCAGGCTCAGCACTTACATAGCCAGCGGGATCGGAGGGTTCGAAACCATCACACGCGAGGAGATCTCGATGTTCGAGGACCCCAGCGGCAGGTGGATCTCCCCCAACTTCATCCCCACGATGATAGGCAACATGGCCGGAGGCCAGGTAGCCATCAGGTTCGGTGCCAAGGGCTCTTGCCTGGACATAGTCTCGGCATGCTCCAGCTCCAACCACGCCATGGGTGAAGCATACAGGAACATACTCCACGGCTACGCCGACGCTGCCATCACCGGAGGCACGGAAGCCGCCACCATTCCCATAGGACTCGCCAGCTTTGCCAATTGCAAAGCCCTTTCCACCCTGCCGGACCCCAAGTACTCCTCGCTGCCGTTCAACCTCAACCGCAGCGGTTTCGTGATGGCCGACGGCGCCGCCGTGCTGATCCTCGAAGAATTGGAGCACGCCAAGGCCCGCGGAGCCCATATCTACGCTGAAATGGTGGGCTACGGCAGCACCTGCGACGCCTTCCATGCCACGGCGCCCCGCAAGGACGGCACCACCCAGTCTGTGTGCATAAAGGACGCCCTCGACCAGGCCGGTTTCGACCCCGCCTCCGACTGCCTCTATATCAACGCCCACGGCACAGGCACCAAGCTGAACGATTCTTCCGAGACCATGGCGTGCAAACTCGCCCTCGGCGACTATGCCTACAAGTGCCATATCAGCTCCACCAAGTCCATGCACGGACATATGCTCGGAGCCACCGGAGCCGCAGAGGCCATAGCGTCAGTACTGGCGCTGGGCAACGGGATCGTCCCTCCCACCATCAACCTGGACACTCCCGACCCCGAGTGCGACCTGGACTATACGCCAAACAAAATGGCGAAGGCCGACCTGACCCTCGCCATAAACAATTCCTTCGGCTTCGGCGGGCACAACGCCTGCACAGCCTTCAGGAAATACTGATCATTCCCCGGCTTCCTTGAGCCTTTCAGCATTCTCGGCCACCTGCAGCTGGTCTATGCATTCCTGGATGTCTCCGTCCATGAATGCGGGGAGGTTGTACATCGACCAGTTGATACGGTGGTCGGTGACCCTGCCCTGGGGATAGTTGTAGGTGCGGATCTTGGCTGAACGATCGCCCGTGGAGACCATGGTCTTCCTCTTGGCGGCGATGCCGTCCAGATACTTCTGGTGCTCGAGGTTGTAGAGACGGGTCCTGAGTTCCTCGAAGGCCCTGTCCTTGTTTTTGAGCTGGGAGCGCTCCTCCTGGCACTGGACCACCAGTCCGGAAGGGATGTGGGTGAGGCGGACGGCGGAATAAGTGGTGTTCACGCCCTGACCGCCGGGACCCGACGAGCAGAAGAGGTCCAGCCTGATGTCATCCCAGCTGAGATCGACGTCGAATTCACCGGCCTCGGGGAAGACTGCCACGGATGCGGCCGAAGTCTGGATACGGCCCTGGGTCTCGGTCTGGGGGACCCTCTGGACGCGGTGGACTCCGGACTCGTATTTCATGACTCCATAGACTCCGTCAGAGCCGGAAAGCTTGAATACTATCTGCTTGAATCCGCCCGAAGTACCGGGAGCCTGGTCGGTCACTTCCAGCTTCCAGCCCCTGGTCTCGGCGAATTTCGAATACATTCTGAAAAGGTCTCCGGCAAAGATGGCCGCTTCGTCGCCTCCGGTGCCGCCGCGGATTTCCACCATGGCGTTCTTGGAATCGTCGGGGTCTGCCGGGATGAGCAGCAGCTTGATGTTCTGCTCCATCTCGGGTATCTTGGGCTCTATCTCGGAAACCTCCGCCCTGGCCATCTCGCGCAGTTCGTCGTCCTTCTCATTGAGCAGGATATCCTTGGCCTCGGCGAGGCTATCCAGAAGTTTCTTGTACTCCTGTCCGGCCTTGATGATGGGCTCCAGCTCCTTGTAGTCCTTGTTGAGCTGGACGAATTTCTTCATGTCGGACATGACTTCCGGACTCGAAAGCTGCTCCTGCAGCGACTGGAATTTGCCCTGGAGGGACATTACTTTTTCCAGGAGTGTGTTTTCAGCCATTGTTTTCTATTTTTTTGATGTAGCAGCGTCTGCGCATGAACGGCTCGCGTTCGTAGCTGTTCCAGATGTTCACTGCACTGTTCGTTTCTATCTGAGGATTGGAGATGGCCCATCTCGAACCCACCTTGATCGCCGCATCCGCCATCTCACGGTAATAGAGGGCGGATATGCCCTTGCCTTGCCAGCGCGGGACCGCTCCGTTGACCATCAGGTCCGTAGTCTCGTAGTTGTGGAGGGCGGCCAGCAGGTGTATCCATCCGAAGGGGAAAAGCTTGCCCTTGGCTTTCTGGAGAGCCTTGGAGATGGACGGGACGGCGACGCCGAAACCGGCGATCTCCCCGTTGCGGTCGAGCAGGAAGCAGGAGTCCCTGTCATTGATACGGGGCAGGATAAGCCTTGCCTCCTCCTGTTCCTCTTCGGGGGTCAGGGGCACGAAATTGTACACCGACGAAGCGAAGGATTCGTTGTAGGCCTTGAAAAACTTGCGTATCATCTCCGGATCCTTCTTCAACTTGTCTATGTCGGCCTTTCTCAGACCGTACCTTTCCTCCACCAGGCGGGCCACCCTGCGGGCCTTGTCGGGGACTCCGTGGTTGGCGACGAGCTTGAACTGCACCCAGTCGCATTCCTTCTCGAATCCCAGGGAGGCCATGAGGTCGTTGTAGTAGGGATAGTTGTAGAGGCAGTTGAAAGGAGGGATGTTGTCATAGCCTTCGACCAGCATGCCCTGCTTGCCGAGGGTGTTGTAGTAAAGGGGGCCGTGGATCTCGGTCATGCCCTGGGCGGCGGCCCAGCGCTCGGCCTCGCCGACCAGGAGCCTCGCGACTTCCAGGTCGTTGATGGTGTCGAACCAGCCGAAACGTACCCTGCGGGTATGGTATCTCTCGTTGTATCTGGGATTTATGAAGGCGCTGATACGGCCCGCCACGCGGCGTCCGTCCATCACCATCCACATCTTGGCAGGACAATAAGAGAGAGTGGAGACCTTGGTCAGGGACTGCAGCTGGTCGCTGTGCAATGCCGGGACATACTGGGGACAGCCCTTGTAAAGCTCATCGGGAAACTTGATGAACTTCATAAGGTCTCTGCGGCCTTTGACTTCTACTACCCTGTACATTGCCGGAAATGAATAAGAGTGCAAAATTACTAAAATTCCCGTATTTCAGCAATTCTGCATATCACGGCCTGGGCGCATACACAGCCGAACACCGCCGGCATGTAGGAGACGGTCCCGGCCTGGGATTTCTTGTTGCGGCTCTCTTCCAGCACTATCGAGCCCTCGAGCGGTTTCTCCTCGGAGAAGACAGCCAGGAAGCCGCTGCGTATCCCCATTTTGTGCAGGCGTTTGCGCAGCATATGCGCCAGGGGGCACATGTTGGTCTTGGAAATGTCGGCCACCTTGACCGCGGTGGCATCCAGCTTGGCCCCGGAACCCATGGAACTCACGAGCGGTATCCCCGCAGCGAGGCAATGGCAGATGAGGGCCACCTTGGGACTTATGGTATCGATGGCGTCCACCACATGGTCGCACTCCCCTTTCCGTATCAGGGACTCCACGTTCAGTTCGGTGAGGTAAGTCTCTTCGATGTGCAGGTCCAGGCCGGGATTGATGTCCAGCAGACGCTGCGAGAGCACCTCCACCTTGGAGCGGCCGACGGTGGAGTTGAGCGCCAGCAGCTGGCGGTTGATATTGGTGGTATTGACGCTGTCGCTGTCGATGACGGTGAGATGTCCCACCCCTGCCCGCACCAGCATCTCGGCGGCCATGGCACCCACGCCGCCCACGCCCACTACGACGACCCGCGCAGCCGCGAGCCTTTCCAGGGCGGCTTCACCAAGGAGCATCCCCGTACGGGTCTGCCATTCGGGTATCATATCGAGAAATTGTGCCAATGGGGGCCGAAGCGCTCGAAGGCCTGGCGGTCGAGCATTTCCCTGTCGTCGGGATGGGCGATGGAAATCATCAGCTTGGCCCTTTCCTGGAGGCTCTTTCCATAGAGGTCGACCGCGCCGTACTCGGTCACGATCCAATGGGCGTCAGCCCTGGGGGTCACGACGCCGGCGCCGGGGTTGAGCTCCGCGACAATCTTGTTCTTGCCCTTGAGGGTACGGCTGGCGAAAGCGGTGATGCTCTTGCCGCCCTCGGACATGGTGGCTCCGCGGACGAACTCGAGCTGCCCGCCGGTGCCGCTGAAGATGCGGGTGCCGATGGAGTCGGCGCT
Source organism: Bacteroidales bacterium (assembly GCA_017455065.1). Taxonomy (GTDB): domain Bacteria; phylum Bacteroidota; class Bacteroidia; order Bacteroidales; family UBA932; genus Cryptobacteroides. The sequence goes on along the minus strand of JAFTBU010000010.1, from coordinate 74,062 downwards.
GATCTGTCCGGTCAGGTCCACCTCGGTGGCGCTGTTGATGGCCTTCATATGGGGATTCCTGGAGATGACCCAGGGATCGTTGGTGTATTTGATGTCCCTCATGAGGACGTCGGGATTGTCGTCAATGAAAGAATATACCTCCTGGGAACCGAGCAGGAAGGAGGCGACGACCTTGCCGGTGTCGATCTTCTTGCAGGCGCCGTTGATCACCCCCGCCTTGATGAGGCGGAGCAATCCGTCGGCGAACATCTCGGTGTGGAGGCCGAGGTTCTTGTGGGAGCCGAGCTGGGCGGCGAGGGCGTTCGGCAGGGCGCCGATGCCCATCTGCACGCAGTCGCCGTCATCCACCAGGGCCGCGCAGTTCTTGCCGATGAGCACCTCGGTGGGGGTGGGCTCTGCAAATTTGGCGGTGACCAGCGGGGTGTCGTCCTGCACGAGATAATCAAACTGGTCGAGGCTGAGCAGGTCGCCGTGGGCGAAGGGGACGTTGGGATTGACCACGCCGATCACGAGTTCAGCGGATTCGATGGCTGCGACGGAGCAGTCCACGGAAGTGCCGAGACTCACCATGCCGTCAGCATTGGGACGGCTGATGTTGACCAGGGCGGCGCCGAGCTTGATGAAGCCCTCGCGGTAGAGCTTCTGGCTCTCCCCGAGATGCACCGGCAGATAGTCGGCGTATCCGGCGTTCACATTGGCCCTGACATTGGGCCCCACGAAGAATCCCTGCTCGAAGAAGATACCTTCGTAGCGGGGCTCGCTGTAGGGAGCCGGACCCTCGGTGTGGAAGTGATGGAAATGCAGGTCGCACACATCGCCGGCATCGGCCCTGCGGCAGAGTGCCTGGATGAGGATGTGGGGGACGCTGGCCACACTGCTCAGATGGATGTGGCTGTGGGACTTGATGTGGCTCACTGCCTCATCCGCCGATACGAATCTGATATCTTTCATCTTGGAATAATTGCTACATTTGCATTTACAAAGTTAGCAATTAATTCGATGCACACAAAAGAAGAAAAAATCCAGGCTTTCAGCCGTCTTCTGGACATCATGGACGAGCTCAGGGAGAAATGTCCCTGGAACGCCGCCCAGACCATGGAGACCATAAGGCCCATGACCGAAGAGGAAGTCTATGAACTCAGCGACACGATACTCAAAGGCGACAGGAAGGGCACGGCCAAGGAGATAGGCGACCTGCTCTACCATATGGTGTTCTATGCCAGGATAGGCCAGGAAGAAGGCAGTTTCGACATAGCCGACTGCATCGGCAAGATTTGCGACAAGATGGTGTTCCGCCACCCCCATGTCTTCGGCGAGATGGCAGGGAAGGAGCTGACCGCCAAGGAGATAGCCGACACCTGGGAGCTGGTGAAAGCCCGCGAGAAGGACGGCAACAAGACTGTAATGTCCGGCATCCCCGATTCGATGCCCGCCCTGCTCAAGGCCCTGTCCATGCAGGAGAAGGCCCGCGGCTGCGGCTTCGACTGGGAGCAGAAGGAAGATGTCTGGGACAAGGTCTGCGAAGAGACCGCCGAGGCGAGGGAGGCCTGCTCCGAGCAGGACCGCGCCCACATGCAGGAAGAATTCGGGGATATGCTCTTCGCGGCCATCAACGCCGCCCGCCTCTACGGGATAGACCCCGAGGCCGCGCTGAACTCCAGCTGCGACAAATTCCGCAGGCGCTTCACTTATCTGGAAGAAAACACCTTGAAAAAAGGGAGGAAACTCTCGGACATGACCCTCGCCGAGATGGATGCCATCTGGGACGAGGCCAAGGCCAAGGGACTCTAGGCATGACGGGGGACGAAGAAAGAGAAATGCACCCTGCCGTACACCTTCTCCTTGAGGAAGCAGGGGTGCGAGGTGAAAGAATGCTCCGAGCCGTGCTCCAGCACGAACCAGCAGTCCGGATGGAGTATGTTCCTCGAAAGCACCTTGTCGGGAATGGTCTCCAGCCCTTCCAGGGCATAGGGAGGATCCGCGAAGACCAGGTCGAATTTCTCACGGCATATGGGCAGGAAATCGAAGACATTGTCCCTGACCGCCACGACATTGTCCAGGCCCAGGCGGGCTGCCTCCTTGCGGATGAAGGCGGCGTTTTCCCTGAGCATCTCCACGCAGTACACCTTGGCGGCGCCGCGGGAAGCGAATTCGTAGGACACCGCGCCGGTGCCTCCGAAGAGATCCAGCACCTTCAGATCCTCGAACTCGTATTCGTTACCTATTATATTGAAAAGAGCCTCCCGGGCGAAATCCGTCGTGGGACGGGCTTTGTAGCTGGAAGGCATTTCTATGATGCGGCCCTTGAGCCGTCCGCCTATTATACGCATCTCAGAACTGCTCGACGGACTTGAAATAGCGGTAGAGGGACATCTCCTCCTCTTCGGAGATGGGCATCCTCCAGCAGATGGTGGACACCTCGGGATTGAGCTGGAGGGATTTCATGGCCAGGAATATGAAATACTCGGCGGTGGTGAAATCCACGGCTTTATACACATTGGAGAGAAGCAGGGTGTCACCCTGGGCGATGGCCAGATAGAGGTGGCCGTCCGCATAGGTCGCGAGTATCCTGTTGTAGTCCTCGCAGCGGGACAGGTCCCGCAGAATATAGAACATCTCAGGCTTCGCCTCACCGGTTCCGCCTGAGATGCCGTCTTCCGAAATGATCTTGGAGTACTGGTCCTCTACTGATTCCGAATACACAAGGACTGCGTCATACTGAGGCACGTCCACATATTTGACCTCGTCCATGGTCGAGAGCCTGGCAACCTTTTCGAGAACTTCCGTGGCGGAAGAGGGGTCGAAGAACTTTGCCGGAACGAGGGTGCACTTGGGAGTCAGAAGGGAAACTTCCACAGCTATTACTCCCAGTTACCTGCGTTGTTGTTAGGCACGTCGATGCTGCCGACCTGGAGTCCCTCGTAACGGTTCATGTCACGCTGGTCAGCATCGAGGTTGATCCTCAACTGGTTGTCCATACCCTTGAGAAGGAGCTTGTAGGGCATCTTGGCCTCGAACAGAGGGACCTGGACACCGGACACGGTCCTGACGATGGCGTCCATGATGACAGGCTCGCCGTCGGAGAAAGGAATGGTCTTGAGGGAGTCGATGTTGAAATCAGGACGGTTGTTGAAGAGGGTATCCTTCACGGCGATGTCGTTCTCCACGGAGAAGACGAGGTTCTTGTCGCCGGCCAGATACATCTGGTAGAGGTCCTGAGGGGTGATCTTGCGGTTTGCCTTCTTCACTTTGTCAGTGTGGTCGACTGCCAGGGAGTCATCCTGGGAACCGATCTGCATGACGACAGCGATCTTGCCGTTCTCATAGAAATCCTTGAGAGTGTCAATGGAAGCAGTGTAGGTGCCTTTGACGCCCTTGTAGGCCACCTGGAGGGTACGGATATCCTTCAGACGCTGGATGGCGACATCCTCGCGGACTTTCTTCTGCTTGTTGAAGTTGACAGGCTGCATGATGCTGCTGTAAATAAGATACACGAGGCCGACGCACACGAAGAAGAGGAGCCAGCTCAAGATTTTTTTAAATATCCCGTTCATTATAAAGTGATTTTATTATTTCCAAAGTCGGACAAAGTTATAAAAATGATTTATGAAATGCAATATTCTTATTAAATTTGCGCTCGAAAAATGAATGCAATTTCTGAAAAAAGGATAGAATCTCTCAGGCTCCTGCTGCAAGCCTCCTCGCGGATATGCATCGTGACCCACATGCATCCCGACGGAGATGCGATAGGCAGCTCCCTGGCCTTGAAGCACTTCCTTGAAGATTGCATGGGCAAGGCTCCGGAGTTGCTGATTCCGGACGCTTCCCCCGACTATCTGGCGTTCTTGACCCGGGGCGAAAAGATGCACGACGTCAGCTCCCATCCCGAGGATGTCTGCCTGCTTTCGGAGGCCGACCTCATCATCTGCCTGGACTTCAACGCGGCGCGCCGCGCAGGCGAGGCGATGGAAGCCGCCATCAAGGCCAATCCCTGCCCCAAGGTGCTCATTGACCACCATCCCGGCCCCGACACGGAGCAGTTCGGGACAGTGTTCAGCAGCACCGAGGTTTCCTCCGCCTGCGAGATGCTGTACCAGGTGCTGCTGGCCCTGCCGCAGATTTCCGGGGACGCGTCGGCATTGCCCCGCACCAGCGCCACCGCCCTGATGGCAGGGATGACGACCGACACCAACAATTTCGCCAATTCCGTGTTCCCCGGCACCCTCCGGATGGCATCGGCACTGCTGGAGGCCGGAGTCGACAGGGACTGGATCGTGGCCAGATTGTACAATGAATACAGGGAGAACCGGATCCGCGCCTTCGCGGAGCTGCTCGGCTCCCATATGACCATCAGCGACAACGGTGTGGCCTGCATCATCGTCACCCGCGAGTTGATGGAGAAATACGACATACGCGAAGGGGAGCTGGACGGACTCGTCAACATCCCCCTGAGCATAGGCAAAGTGAAACTGAGCGTATTCCTGAAGGAGACTGAAGGGATGTTCAGGGTATCCCTCCGCTCCAAGAAGGGAGTCAGTGCCAACCGCCTGGCCATGAGCCATTTCAACGGCGGCGGACACGAGCTCGCGGCGGGCGGCCGCCTGTACATCCCGGCCGACATCCCCGACAGGGACCACGCCGCCGGATACGTGGGCAAAGTTACCGCCGACCTGTAAGGAACGGCACGATTAGTGCAGCAAAGAGACCGTTTGAAAATGAAAAGATATACCATAATGATCGCAGCCGCCATCCTCTGTCTGTGGGGATGCGCGAAGTCTTCATCCGGAAGCCTCAACTCCCAGAACGAGAAGGTGTTCGAAGCTTGGATCAAGACCAATTATCCCGATGCGGTACGCACCCCTCTCGGAGCCTACATCATCGAGGACACTCCCGGCACCGGAGCCCTCATAGGGGACGCGACCGCCTCACCCTACATCAGGCTCGAGTACCTTTCCAGAGGGCTGGACGGCACCGTCATCGGCTACACTTCCGATGAGATGGCCAAGCAGCTGGACGACTACGAGGAGTCCGATTACTTCGGTCCCGAAGTGGTGTACCGCGGAGAGAACCATATGTACGCCGGCCTCGATGAATCCGTCAGCGAGATGCGTGTCGGAGGGCACAGGACAGTGGTGATCCCGGGATGGCTCATGTCCTATGTCAGGTACGGCGGAGAGAGTGAGTACAAGGCCAATGTGACCGGCACCGACACCATCTACGATTTCACCGTCCTGGAGTCGATCTCCGACATCAACTCCTGGGAAGTGGATTCCATCGCAAGGTACCTCGCCGCGAACTTCCCCTCCAAAGCGAAGTCCGACACCACCATGTACGGTTTCTACTACATCCGCACCAAGGCGCCTGACAGCAATGTCGCCTACGCAGCCGATTCCACTTTCTATATAAACTATATCGGACGCCGCCTCGACGGACAGGTGTTCGACACCTCCATCAGGGACACCGCCGAATACTACGGTGTCAACCACGGCGGGACTTACGCTCCCGTGGTCATCAACTGCGGTGAGACCTATACCGACTACACGATGACATCCAGCAAGAGCAGCATGATAGAAGGCATGTCCTACTGTCTCTCCAAGATGTATCCCCATGAGGCCGGCACCTGCATTTTCATCTCCAAGCTCGGCTATGCCGGCAATGGAAGCGGCGATGCCATCCCTGCATTCTCACCCTTGAGGTTCGATATCGAAATAGTTGACAAACCTTAGCGGATGGCAGAGCAGAAAGCAGCCCCCACCGAGCTGGGGAAACTCAAGATAAGCACACTCCTGAAGATGTACGCGGTCCCGGGAATCATAGCCCAGACCGCGGCTTCTTTGTACAATATCGTAGACAGCGTCTATATCGGCCACATCAAGGACGTCGGCCATTACGCCATCAGCGGACTTGCAGTCTCCTTCCCCCTGATGAACCTCTCGGCCGCCCTGGGCACCCTGGTGGGTGTCGGAGCCATGACCCTGATCTCCATCCTGCTGGGCCAGAAAAACTACGACACCGCAGGCAAGGTCCTTTCGAACGTGCTCACCCTGAACGTCATCATAGGCCTGATCTTCACGGCGCTCACCATAGCCTTCCTGGACCCCATCCTGTATTTCTTCGGAGCGAGCGAGAACACCCTGCCCTTCGCCAGGGACTATATGTTCATCATACTGCTGGGCAATGTGTTCACCCACCTGTATTTCGGATTCAACGGCATCATACGGTCGGCCGGCCATCCCAAGGTGGCCATGGGGCTCACCCTCTTCACGGTGATATCCAACGCCATCCTGGACCCTGTGTTCATCTTCGTCCTGGACCTCGGCATCAGGGGCGCGGCCATCGCCACCGTACTCTGCCAGATGATGGCCCTGACATATTCGCTCCGCTTCCTGGCGGACAAGAACAATTTCCTGCACTTCCCCCGCCCGCTGTTCCAGCTGGACTGGAGGATCGCCAGGCAGTCCCTCGCCATCGGCCTGGGGCCCTTCCTGATGAACAGCGCCGCCTGCATGGTGGCCCTCTTCATCAACCAGCAGCTCCGCAAATACGGAGGTGACCTGGCCATCGGTTCCTACGGCATAGTCAACCGCTTCACCATGCTCTTCGCGATGATCTGCATGGGCTTCAACCAGGGACTCCAGCCCATCGCCGGCTACAACTACGGCGCCAGGCAGTACGGGCGCGTCAAAGAGATATTCATCCTCACCTGCAAATGGGAGCTGCTGGTCACGACCATCTGCTTCCTGCTGTCGGAACTCATACCCTACACCGCCGTCGGCATCTTCACCAATGACCCCGCACTCACGGAGAAGGCGGCCAGGGGCATGAGGATAATGAACGCAGGCTTCGCCCTGGTGGGCTTCGGCATGGTCTCGTCCAATTTCTTCCAATGCCTCGGCATGGTCAAGAAATCCATCTTCCTATCGCTATCCCGCCAGCTGATCTTCCTGCTCCCCTTAATCTACACCTTGCCGGGAGTCTGGGGGGAAGACGGGGTCTGGATCAGTTTCCCTATCTCCGACCTCCTGAACGTGGTCGTCTCGGCGATACTGATAGTCAATTTGTTCAAGAAGTTCAACCGGCTCCAGGACGGGCAGGACGCCCACATCCTGGGCAGCAATGTAGAATGAGACCATGGACAGTCACAAGATAATCACCATAGGCAGACAGTTCGGCAGCGGAGGCAAAAGCATAGCCAACCATCTCTCCGAACTGCTCGGCATCAAAGTCTTTGACAGGGAGCTGCTCTCCAAAGCCGGTCAGGAGATAGGCTACGGGCCGGAATTCTTCTCCGACAAAGACGAGAAGAAGAGTTTCCTGTCCCTGGGCATCTTCGGCTCCAACAGATTCGGTAAGACCACGGACAACCTGCTCTCAGACGAGGAGCTTTTCAAAGTGCAGAGCGACGTGATCCGCAAGATAGCCTCGGAAGGCGACGCCATCTTCATCGGCCGGGCTTCGGACTACGTGCTCCGGGACATGCACACCCTGGACGTATTCATCAGTGCTCCCATGGAGGAGCGCATACGCAATGTCGCCGGGCGTCTCTCCATAAGCGGGGACGAGGCCGAAAAGCTGATACGGCGCAAAGACAAATCCAGGTCCGACTATTACAATTTCTACACTTTCGGGGACAATTGGGGGGTCGCTTCCAACTATGACCTCTGCATCGATTCCTCCATATTGGGATTCCGGGGCACCGCGGAATTCATCATCGACTTCGGACGCAAATGCGGATATCTCGGGGAATAATCCTGGGAGTTCTCCTGGGGATCTTCCTCCTGCCGGGCTGCGCCAGGCGGGAGAAGGCGGGTGCAGACCTGCCCAGGATACCCGTATTCCTCAACTCTTCCCTCACCAACGAAATGTCGGATATCAGGGAGCTGAAGCCCCTCGACGACAGCATCCTCGCCTTCCTGGACAAATGGCGCATCAACGGCGTCTCCCTGGCCATCACCCGCGGAGACTCGCTGGTCTATGCCAAGGGCTACGGCTGGGCCGATGTCGAAAAGAAGACCGAGATGAGGCCGGACATGACTCTCAGGGTCGCATCGGTCTCGAAACTCATCACCGCCGTGGGCATCATGACCCTCCGGGAGAAAGGCATGCTCAGCCTGGATGACAAGGTGTTCGGAAAAGGCGGGATACTCACCCAGTTCAACGGCTGCTACACCGACAGGCGCTATGAGCAGATTACAGTCAGGCACCTGCTAAGGCACGAGGGCGGATTCACCTGCAAGGTTTACGACCCCCTGTTCTACACCGTCAAATTAATGAAGCGCTACGGCTTCGACCGCACCCCCACGGGAGACCAGATCATCAGGATAGAGCTCGGCCGGCCGCTGGAATTCACCCCCGGCACGGAATCCGAATACTCCAACCTCGGCTACCTGCTGCTGGTGCGCATCATCGAAAAAGTCACCGGAGAGGATTACGAAGCCTGGATGCAGCGCAATGTCCTCCGCCCCGCAGGCTGTTTCGACATGCACCTCGGGCACAACTGGTATGCCGACAGGCTTCCTTCGGAGCCGCATTATTATCCTTACAAAGGGGACAAGCCCGCGGACAGCATCGCGGGCGACGGAGAGAAGGTCTCACGGCCCTACGGGGGCAATGATATCGAGGCCCTTTCCGGCGCCGGCGCATGGGTGGCTTCCACCCCCGAATTGGCCCGGCTGGTCGCCAGCATAGACGGCGGGGGCCCCGTCCAGGACATCCTCAGCCGGATGAGCGTGGATGAGATGACCGCCGAGGTGGACAGCCTGACCTTCCCCATGGGATGGATCAATTCGGACGAACACGGAGTATGGTGGCGCACCGGCACCCTCTCGGGCACCAGCGCCCTCATCCAGCACTTCCCCGACGGCGAATGCTGGATCATGGTCACCAACACCAGCAGCAACAAGGGCAGCCGATTCACCAGGGAGATCGCCGCATTGTTCGAAAAAAGCAGGGAAGAATTCTCTCCCCTGCTTCCTAAGCGTGATTTATTCCACTATTAGTCGTCCAGATCGGAAACGATGTGCATCGTGTCGCGTGCGATCACGAGCTCTTCGTCCGTAGGGATCATGGCCACGATGACCTTGGAGTCCGGAGTGGAGATGATGGTCTCGCCGCGGGCGTTCTCGTTGGCATTGTCATCGATCTTGACACCCAGGTAGGAGAGGTTCTCGCAGACCCTGCGGCGCAGCCTGGCGTTGTTTTCGCCTATGCCGGCGGTGAAGATGATCATGTCGACACCGTTCAGCTCGGCCACGAAGGCGCCGATGTTCTTGATGATGTCGTAGGTGAGCTTCTTGAGCACTATCTTGGCCCTGTGGTCCCCTGCGATGGCGAGTTCGTTCATGTCACGAAGGTCGGAGCTCTTTCCTGAGAGTCCCAGGAAGCCGCTCTTCTTGTTCATGACTTCGGTCATCTGGTCGGGAGTGAGATTCTCCTTCTTCATGATATAGGGGACGATGTTGGCGTCGATGTTGCCGCACCTGGTACCCATGATCATACCCTCGAGAGGGGTGAAACCCATGGAAGTGTCGAGGCATTTGCCGTTCTCCACTGCGGTGATGGAACTGCCGTTGCCCAGGTGGCAGGTGATGATCCTGGACTTGCCGAGATTAAGGCCGGCCAGCTTGGCTCCCCTCTGGGAGACATACTGGTGGGAGGTGCCGTGGGCACCGTAACGGCGGACATGATACTTCTCGTAATACTCATACGGAAGGGCGTACATGTAGGCATGCTCCGGCATGGTCTGGTGGAATGCCGTATCGAAGGTCACGACCTGCGGCACCGAGGGCAGCACATGCGAGATGGCATGGATACCCAGCAGGTGGGCGGGATTGTGAAGCGGAGCATAGTCGCAGCATATCTCGATCTTGGAAATGACGTCGTCGTTGACCAGGGCGCTGCCGGAGAAATAGTCGGCACCCTGCACGATCCTGTGCCCTACGGCCTCGATGTCATCGAAACTCTTCAGCACGCCGTGGACGGGGTCCACCAGGGCGTCGAGGACGAGTTTCATACCTACCTTGTGGTCTTCGATGGGGAGCTCCTTCACCACAGGAGTCTTGCCTGTAGGCTTGTGCGTGATGCATCCGAGAGGAAGACCGATCTTTTCGACGAGACCCTTGGCCAGGAGATCGTACACGTCATCATTCTTCATGTCAAGCAGCTGGTACTTGATGGAAGAACTACCGCAATTGATAACAAGAATAATCATATCAGTATTTTTAAGTACGCAAATTTAGCAAAAAAGCGTATATTGCCAAAAAGGAATGACAATGGACGAGGTGAGAGACATCGGGGCAGTCACCATTCCACTTGCAGCCGGGGTCGTGGTTGCAGGATTGCTCGGGCACAGTTTCCTGGTCGCAGCCGTGGCGCTACCGCTTTCGGCCGCGATTCTGGCCTTGTGCGCCATCCGGCCAGGCCGCTGCACCCCCGGAATCATCCTGCTGTATTTCTGCCTGGGAGCCTTCAGTCTCGCCTGCGCGACCCTGTCCCGGGGGCTGACCGTCGGGATGAACCCCCTGGAAGAGCCCGCAGGTAGGTGCATGGCCGCATTCACCGCCGTCATAGACGGCATCCCCTTCCAGCACAGCGGGACCGGGGATCTGCTCAAGGCCCTGCTGACCGGGCGGCGCGAGACCCTGGACCCCGCCGTCACCCAGACTTTCCGCAGCAGCGGCGCCTCACACATCCTCGCCCTCTCGGGACTCCACCTGGGGGTGATATACCTTGCGGTCTCCCGCATCCTCGCCCTGGCCGGGCGCTCCCGGGGCGCCTTCGTCTTCAGGGGCGCGGTGACGGTGGGACTCTGCGGATTCTACACCCTGATGACAGGGGCGTCCCCCTCCATTGTAAGGGCATTCATCTATATCTGTTTCAATGAGTTGCTGCGACTGCACCCGGAGCGGAGGCGCTCTCCCGCGGCCCTGCTCTGCGCCGCCCTGACCCTGCAACTGCTCTTCTCCCCCGAGGTGATAGGGTCCCTGGGCTTCCAGCTCTCATATCTGGCGATGTGCGGCATATCAGTGCTGTTCCCCGTCCTGGACGGATGGTATCCCGGGAAGCGGGGTTTGATGAAGACGATATGGAGCTCGGCCGCCCTGAGCATCTCCTGCCAGGTTTTCACGGCTCCTCTGGTGTGGCTGCGTTTCCACACCTTCCCGCGCTATTTCCTGCTGACCAATCTGCTGGCGCTCCCGCTGACGGAGGCCCTGATGGTCTGCGCCCTGCTGACAGTGGTCCTGAGCGCCATGGGGATATGCCCAGGAGCCCTGGTGAACCTTACCGACACCATCTGCGTATGGCTGGTGAAGAGTCTGGAGATTATTTCTTCAATGTGAATCCGGGGGAAGACCAGACCCCGCCGGAGGAGATGAGGCAGGCCTCGACGCCGTCCCGGGCAAGTATGAAAGCCTTCGCCTCTTCAGGCCCCATCACCATGCAGGCGGTGGCCAGGGCGTCAGCCTCGGTGGCGGTCGGTGCCACGACGGTGGCGCTCAGCAGGTCGTGGGTGACAGGATAGCCGGTGCGGGGGTCGATGGTGTGGGAATATTTCCTGCCGTCTTTTATATAGAATTTGCGGTAATTGCCGGAAGTCACCACCCCGCAGGGGCGGCCGTCCGAAGTCCAGATGCCGCTGAGATTCTCCCCCGGGCTCATATTGCCGTCGATGGGGGCGTCGATGCCTATGGACCAGCCCCGGCCCGAGGGATTGAGGCCCTCGCAATAGATTTCGCCTATGTCCACCAACATATCCTTCACCCCTATCGAATGGAGGAACCCGGCCACGACATCGCAGCTGTACCCCTGGGCGATGGCGTTGAAATTCAGTTTCCGGCCGCTGCGGCACTCCTCCAGGGCGGCGGCTACCGCTTCCGGGGAAGGCAGGCTGTCGGTGGTGAAGCCGAAGCCCCATATGTCGAAAAGAGGGGCGCTGGCCGCATCGAAGGCGCCTCCGGTGAGCTCGTGATAATCCCGGGAGACGGACTGCAGGGCGGCGAAGTGCCGGTCGGGGGTCACCGTCTCCCCGGCATTGTAGCGGGAGAGGATGGAGGCCTTGTTGTACCCGGACACGGAGAAGTCGATCTCCCTGAGCAGGGCGTCGATGCTGTCCCTGACGGCTGAAGGCCCCATGGAGACACCTGCGGTGCAATATTTGACCGTATATACCCCGCCCTGGGCATAGCCTCCCACGGAGACGTAGCGCCCGCGGCTGCAGGAGAGCACAAGCAGCAGCAGAACCGCCAGGCAGAGTATTCTCGGTACAATCTTCACTTTGGCAAAGTATTTGCCTCAAAGATAGCGGTTTTTTGCACAAAAATGACGATATTTGCGAGTTGTAAAGATACGGAATGAAGAATAGTTTCAAATACTTGACGATCTTCCTGCTGGGTCTCGCCGTACTGGCCGGATGCAAGAAGGAAGATGAGGACGATACTGTCACCAAGCTGTCCCTGACCGGCAACCTGACCACCAGCATCCCGACCTATGTGCTGCCCGGCGACAAATATGTCGTCACTTTCGAGGGCATGAGCAGGAATGACGGAGGTGAAGTGGGATACATCTTCAGGGATCCTTTCACCGAGAAGCTGGACACCGTCAAGTACGACACCGAATCCAAGGTCCCCGAGCCTGTCACGGTGGTGATGGGCAGCAAGCTCGGCTCCTACACTGCAGTGGTCACCGCCTTCGCCAGCGGCTACTACGACCGCTCGGTGTACGCCGAATTCACCATCATCGACAACGACCTCCAGACCGGCTGTCTGCAGGCCCACAATATCAAGCCCACTGACAAATCCATCATCACCGCGGACGGGGAGGAGTATTACTACACCCGCATCGGAGACCTGGACTGGTTCCGCCAGAACGTCAGGGACTTCTCCATGGGCTATTCCTACTCCGACAGCAAGGCTCTCGACAAAGTCATGGGAAGATACTACAACTGGAAGCAGGCACAGGTGGTCTGCCCCGACGGATGGAGGCTTCCGAGCGAGGAGGACTTCGTTTCCCTGGCCAAGGCCCTGGGCTGCAGCGACGCAGCTCCTTTCCAGGATTTCAAGGGCTTGGCGGGAGACCTGATGGCCAACGCCACTTTCCTCGGAAAGCGCATGTGGACCTATTGGAGGAATGTGGACATCACGGACAAATCCAGTTTCTGCGCCATCCCCACAGGCTATGTGGTCGAAGGCTCTTCCCACAAATTCAAGGATTTCAACGTCCGTTCCTTCTTCTGGACTTCAGATGAAAAAGACGGCTCCGGAGTCTACAGGAGCATTTATCATGACTGCGGCGACGTGCTGGTAGGAACCGCCGACGAAGAGTATTTCTCCATCCCGGTACGCTGCGTCCGCAACGCCCAATAAAGCCGTGAAGAAAATCCTTTTCATCCTGGTGGTGGCACTCGGTGTCCTGGCGGCATGGGGCGCCGGAGCATGGGCTCATCTGAGGGAAGCCGAGGACGATGTCCTGGATGCATGGAACCTGGTGGAGAGCAACTGCATACGCCGGGTGGACCTGATCCCCAGCCTCATCGCCTGCGTCAGGGACTATCCCCAGCTGGACAGCATCTCCTCCGAAAAACTGCTGAAGGCCAGGGAAACCGCCGCAAATTTCGTCCCCGAAGACCTCAGCCAGGACAATCTGGACGCTTTCAGGGAGATCCAGCAAGATCTCGATGAGGAAATCGACAGTTTCCGCTCACAGCTTTCCTCTTGCGAAGAGCTCATGGAAAACGAAGGGTTCAAGAATCTGGACGGCATGCTCTCGGACTGCCACGAAAAGATAGTGAACGCCTGCGAAGTCTATGACATGGCGGCGGACAGGTACGAGGAAACGGCCGAGTCATTCCCCGCCAACCTCCTGATACGCTTATTCGACAGGGAGCCCAAGGGTCAGTACTGAGTCCGCATAGACCGAAGCTGCAGGCCTGTGGGTGATGCAGATGATGGTCTTCGTACGGCGGAACGCCCCGCTTATCCTTTCCAGCATCACTTTCTCAGTCTCGGGATCGAGGGCTGAAGTGGCTTCGTCCAGCAGCAGGATGCCGCCGGGACGCAGGAGCGCCCTCGCGATGGCTATCCTCTGGGCCTGGCCCTCGCTCAATCCCCCTCCGACTTCGGAGCAGACCGTGTCCAGTCCGTCCGGGAGTTCCTTCACGAAATCGGCCGCTGCCAGGTGCAGCACTTCCAGCATCCTTTCCTCATCCGCGTCCGGCATGGCCAGGCGGAGGTTGTCGCGTATGGTGCCGCTCATGAGGCTGTTGCCCTGGGGGACATACATGAAATTGCACAGAGTCTCCTCGCTGACGGGGGTCGGCGGATCGTAGAGTTCCACCTTGCCGGAAACCGGCTTCAGCAGGGACAGCATAAGTTTGAGCAGGGTGCTTTTGCCCACGCCGGTAGGTCCCTCGATCACGGTCATGGTGCCGGGCTTGAAATCGAAGTCCAGGTCTTTCAGGACAGGTTCTGGCACATCGGGATAGGAGAAGCCCAGACCTGTCACCAGGATGCCGGGGGCGCCGGGCAGCAGGATGTCCTCCCCGTTTCCTGCCTCCGGCAATTCGGAGAGTTCCATCAGCCTTTCGGTGGAGGAAAGCGCCCTGATGAATGCCGGGATCTGGCGGGCCATATCAGCCACCGGCCTCTGGACCTGTCCCGCCAGCTGCAGGAAGGCTGTCATCAGACCGTAGGTCACCGTGCCGTTCCTGAGGCCATAGACGCTCCAGAAGAAGACCGTGGCATAGCCTGCGGCGAAACCCAGCCCCATGAAGGCCCGGGACACCGCGCTGTAGCTCAGGCGGGAGACGGTCTTGCCGCGCACATCCTTCTGGAGACCGGTAAGATGTCCCAGGACCCAGCGGGTGCATTTCAGGGTGCGGACCAGTATCCTGTGCTGGATGTTTTCCTGCATATATCCCTGGATACGGCTGTCCAGGGCCCTTATCTCTCCTGTGATGGAGCGCATCTTCCTGAAGAACAGACGGCTTCCCAGCACGGCGACGGGCATGATGATGAGGAGCACCCAGGTCAGCGAAGGCGCCAGGATGAAAAGGAACACCGAGGCAGCCACCAGCTGGACCACCGTGACCAGGAAATCCGGCAGGCTGGAGACTATGAAATCCACGCACACGCGTATGTCCTCCTCGAGGCGGTTGACGGTGTCGCCGCTGTGGAAACGGTCCTGGCCGTTCCAGGCGCTGCGCATCACCTTGCCGAAATATCCGGCGGTGAGGCGGTTGCGGGTGTCCACCTCCACCAGGCCTTTCCAGTAGTTGGAAAAGACCCGCAGGGCCAGCTGCAGCAGCATCACCCCGGCCATGAGGATCACGGCCCGGTCCAGGGAACCTTCAGCCTTGGATGTAGCTATGTCGACGACATGTTTGGAGATCCAGACGAACAGCAGGGACACCGCCACGAGCACGATGCCGGTGAGGACGATGACCCACACCTTCCTCCGGACCGGGCGTATCATGTCGAGAAGCCCTCTGAAACAGCTGGAAAAATTCTTCATCTTACTGGGCTATACCGGCGTCCTTCCATTTGTCCACGATGATGCGGGAGTCCCTCAGGGCGGTCTCGTGGTCCACTTCGTACCTGCCTTCCAGCAGTTCCGCCAGGGTCTCGGCTGTGAATTCCCTGCCCTGCACCTCTCCGAAGAGGAAGGCGGCGGAGTCGTTGAGGACTATCATCTTGTTGAAATTGACCTGCGACAGGCCTTCGCCCACCACTATGTTCTCCCCGCAGATGGTGCGGAGCCTGAATCCTTCTTTAATTTTCATATCAATCGTCTTATTATTGCCAATGAATACCGCCGTACACACCTCGGAGCGGCAGCCCAGGCGCGCGAGCGCCTCATGAAAGCGGGAGTCCGGGCATCCACGCTGCGGCGGGGTGTCTCTATGCGTATCACGGTGCCGCGGATGTCCCCCTCGAGGCAGTGCTCCTCCCCGTCGAGGTTGCCGTCCCCCTTCAGGGTGACCTGTCCCCCTTCCACCGACTTCACCCGGTGCAGCACATAATGCCCCGGAGCGATTTCCGCGAGGACTATGTCTCCGGGAGAGACCGCCTCCGGGCGGGTCAGCACCACATTGTCCCTCTCCCCTACGATGAAGGGCAGCATGCTGGAGCCCTTGACTCCCATCTTGACCTCCCGGCCCTCGAGCAGAAGGTCGGAGACTTCCCGGAGTATGGTGGCGTTGGGGATGGTGCGGACTTCCATGGTCATTTCATCACTTCTGCGGCGCACACCCTCGCAGCTTCTTCATCGGGGCGGCAGTCCAGTACATAACAGGGCACCTCCCGTATCACTTTCTCCAGGGTGGAATGCAGGCCGTCGGCCTGGCGGATGTCGTCCCGAAGACCGGAAGTGGAAGAGGTGAGGGTCGCGTAGCTTTCTATCACGCCGAGCCGGGTGATGCCGTTGACGGGGCTGCGGCGTATGCGCACGAACGCCCCGGCGGGCATGCAGGCGGCCTTGTAGCACGGGGTCTTCCCGCTCCAGGGGGAGCCGTACACCATGACGGTCCCATCGGGCAGGACGCGGACGACGGGGTTGTCATCGTTGAGCAGTTCGCTGCCGGGGATATGTTTCAGCCAGAGGCTGCTGTGGGTGCTCTTGCCGGTGCCGCTCGGAGCCAGGAAAAGGTAGGCCTTCCCGCCATTGGCAATGACTGAGGCGTGCATCTCGAGGGTGCCGAGGGCGGCGGTGCTGAAGGCGTACATGAGCATGAGGCTGTTGCTCACGGCAAAGTGCCTGGAGCCGCGTCCCCTTGCGTAAATCTGCAGCCAGCCCTGGCGGAAACCGGGGGTGGCGCGGAGCCTGGCGGTGAAGGGGATGCCGGTGTCGGGAGCCATGTCCACGGTGCAGCAGCCGTCGGGCTCCTTGTAGAGCACCAGGCGGGTCTCACCCTTTCCCATATCCTGGTCCAGGACCGGAGGGAGGGTGGGCGCGGGAACTTGGTCCGTGATGGCAAGAGTGAACACGGGATCGGAAGAAGGCTCCGTCTCGAAAGGCTCATACTGCCCCTCAAGCCCGATATCATATCCGGCTCCGGGGACTTCCAGATGGAAAATATGGTCAGCTACTTTGAAGGCTCTTGTCACGTAACAAAGTTAAGGATTATTTTGGCTTTTTCATTATATTTGTATTCTGAACAAATCTTATCGACATGGTAGAAAACGAAGCCGACATCAGACTCGAATACAATACTCAGAAAGAGAAACTCAGCATGCCCGAGTACGGCAGGAACGTACTGGCCATGGTGCACCATCTGAAGACCATAGAGGACAGGGAGAAACGCAACGAGCAGGCCAGGGCCATAGTGAAGGTCATGGAGCTGCTGAATCCCCAGGTCCACAGCCAGGACAACTACGAGCACAAGCTCTGGGACCATCTGTACATCATGGCAGGGTTCGACCTGGACGTGGATTCCCCCTACCCCTGCCCCGTGGAGACGGATTTCCAGACCCGCCCCGTCACCATACCCATGAAGGGCGACAAGATCAAGGCCACCCATTACGGACGCAACATAGAGAAGATCATAGACCTGCTCTGCGAAGAGCCTGACGGAGAGATGAAGACCTCCCTGATACGAGCCCTCGCCACCTACATGAGGCAGCAGTACCTGATCTGGAACAAAGACAGCGTCGCCGACGAGACCATCTTCAGCGACATCGAGAAGCTTTCCGGCTACCGCCTCAGGATACCCGAAGGCATCAGCCTTAGCAAGATTTCTTCCGACTCTAATTTCTCACGTCCCAGCATGGGCATAAATGTCGGCCAGGCCGGCACCCGCTTCAACAAGGGAAGCCGCCGAAACTACAAGAAAAAGAAATGACAGACCTGAGATTCTGGAACAAATGGGATGAAGAGAAACGTGAAAGCGCGGTCCGCATCATAGGGCTGTGCGCCGGCGCCATTGCCGTGTTCATCTTCATCGCCATGCTGTCTTACCTCTTCCATTGGCGTCAGGACATGAGCCTGCCGGAGGAGGTGGGCAACAAGGCCGGGTCCCTGGGGTACCGCACCGGAAGGTTCCTGATCACGGAGTGCTTCGGTCTGGGAAGTTTCGCCTTCCCCGTCATACTCATCGCAGTGGCCGTCAGGCTGCTCTCGGCCAAATGGCCTTATTCCCTGCTCAAGACCCTGGTGGTGTGCCTTTCCGGAGCTTTCCTCGCTTCGCTCGCATTGGCTTTCGCAGGCTCCCTCGCCGGCATGGGCCAGGTCTTCGGTGCCGGACTCGGCGGAGGTTGCGGCACCGCGATAGTCAGCTGGGCCCAGTCCCTGATAGGCGGCATATTCACGGGCATTGCCATAGCCTTGCTCATACTTTGCTGGCTGGTTTTCAGCAGCCGGCGTTTCTCCGTCTGGTTCTCTCATCTGGGAGAAGGCCGGGAGAAGAAGGAGAAAAAATCCCCCAAGAAAGAGGTGGACGAAGAGATGGCGGAGCTCGAGGAGGAAGAGCAGCTGCCAGAGGAGGAAACTGTGGTGGTCCCTCCCGCGCCGGTGCAGCAGGAGACTGAGCCGGAGCCCGAGCCCGAGAAAGTGCAGGAAACGGAGCAGAAGCAGGAAGGGACTTTCGAGATCGTCACCGATGACAAGCTCGACCGCAAAGTCGAAGAGCTCAAGCCTTTCGACAACCGCCTGGATCCCCCCGACGGCCTCCCCAGGTACAAATTCCCTTCGATCGACATACTCGAGAACCACAGCAGCGCCCGCAGGGATGTCTCCACCGAAGAGCTCACGAGGAACAACAACAAGATCCGCGCGGCCCTGGCCAATTACAAGATCCAGGTGGTGGATGTCAAGGCCCAGGTGGGCCCGACCGTTACCCTCTACAAGGTGTATCCCGCCCCTGGCGTCAAGATTTCCGACATCAAGAAGTTGCAGGAGGACATCGCCCTTTCCCTCAACGCTAAGGGCGTCAGGGTCGTGACCCTGAGCGACTCGGTGGGCATCGAAGTGGCCAATGACTATTCGTCCATAGTGCCGCTGAAGAATCTGCTCAACGACGAGACCTACCGCAACAGCACCTACGACCTCCCCGTGGCCATAGGCTATACCATCACCCAGAAGGTCAAGGTCTTCGACCTCGCCGACGCGCCGCACCTGCTGGTCGCAGGCGCCACCAAGCAGGGCAAGTCCGTGGGCCTCAACGTGATCGTGACCTCGCTGCTGTACTCCAAGCATCCTTCAGAGCTGAAGTTCGTCTTCATCGACCCGAAGATGGTGGAGTTCACCGCCTACAACAAGCTCATCAAGCACTATCTGGCCGTCCTTCCGGAGAATTCCGAGGAGGAAGAGATAAACAACGCCATAGTCAAGAGCCCGAAGAACGCCGAGAAGGTGCTCCGCTCCCTGTGCATCGAGATGGACCAGAGGTACGAGCTGCTCAGCAAGGCCAATGTGAACAACATCAAGCTCTATAACAAGAAATACAAAGAAAGGCACCTGCTCCCCACACAGGGGCACAAGTACCTGCCTTACCTGGTGACCGTGGTGGATGAATACGCAGACCTCACCATGACCGTGGGCGCCGCTCCCGACGCCAAAGCTGCCAGCCGCAGCATCACCAATTCGATCATCCGCCTCGCCCAGAAGGGACGCGCCGCCGGCATACATGTGATCCTGGCCACCCAGAGGCCTTCGGTGGATGTCATCTCAGGTCTGATCAAGAGCAACTTCCCCGCCCGTATCGCATTCAGGGTGGCTTCCAGGGTGGACTCCATGACCATCATCGACGCCCCCGGAGCAGAGAAGCTCATAGGCAAGGGAGACATGCTCTACAGCGCCGGCATAGACACCGAGCGCATCCAGTGCGCATTCATCAGCAATGACGAGATCATAAGCGTGACCTCCAGCATAGGCGAGCAGAACGGTTACCAGAAGTGCTACAACACGCCCTATTACCTGCCGCCCATCGCGGAGGAAGGTGCGGAAGGCAGCATGATAGACATGAACGACCTGGACGAGAGGTTCGAAGAGGCTGCAAGACTGGTCGTCACCACCCAGAAAGGCTCGACTTCCGACCTTCAGAGAAAACTTGGCATGGGTTATGCCAAAGCAGGTAGGGTGATGGACCAGCTGGAAGCCGCCGGCATCGTGGGACCTCAGGAAGGCTCTAAGCCCAGACAGGTGCTCGTACCGGATTTCAACGCCCTCCAGCCCATCCTGGATTCATTCAGGAAATGAAAAGGATACTGACCATATTGGCACTGCTTGCAGGGATGTGCTTCCAGCTGGGGGCACAGGAGGATATGGTCGCTTCGCTCATGGAGAGGCTGCAGCATGAGAGGCTCACTTTCACCTACTCCTGCACCATCGATGCCGGCGGCCTGCCGGTAAATAGCAGCGGCACCGTGACCGCGCAGGGCAATTGTTACAAAGTGAGCGCCCAGGGCGTGGACATCTACTGCGACGGAAGCACCCGCTGGCTGGTGGACACTGCCGCCAAGGAAGTGTACATCGAAGCCGCGGAGGGCCTCGGTGAATTCCTCGCCGCGCCCCAGGATTATCTCGGCGCATTGAGCGACCTCAAATATTCCACCCCCAAGAGCGCCCCCGCCACGGAGGAGCTCGGAGATTTCCGCTTCGACTGCTCCAAACTCGACGACAGCTGGGTCGTTACCGACCTCAGATAAGTTTATGGATCCATTTCTCAAACAAGTAGCCCTGCACTACCGTGCCCAGGGGGATATCAGCAGTCTGTGCTTCATATTCCCCAACAGGAGGGCCATGGCCTTTTTCACCAAGTACCTGGGAGAGACCGCCGTGGAAGGTGACGCCCAGCCCTTCGTGGCTCCCCGGATGCTCACCATGAATGATTTCTTCTACCTGGTGGAAGGGGCTGTAAAGACCGACCGCGTGCATCTGCTGCTGGACCTGTACGACTGCTACAGCGCCTTGAGGAAGCATCCCGAAAGCCTGGATGATTTCGTGTTCTGGGGAGACATACTGCTGGGAGACTTCGACGACGTGGACAAATACCTCGTGGATCCCGGCCAGCTGTTCACCAATGTCGCCGAATTCAAGCGCATCCAGGACAGCTACAGCTACCTGACCCCTGAGCAGAAAGAAGCCATAGACAGGTTCCTGTCCCATTTCAACGACGGCAAGGAACTCACAGTCCGCCTGGACGGCGACGACGACAGCGAGGGCGGCTACAAGGAAAAATTCCTCCATATATGGGAGATACTGGGGCAGTTGTACCGGGATTTCGGCGAACTCTGCCGCAGCAGGTCCCATTCCTACGAAGGGCAGGTGTACCGGAGCTTCGCCGGGAGGCTCCTCGCCGGGGAGCACGCCGCCGACATATTGGCAGAGAAATTCCCCGACAGCTCCACATTTGTGTTCACCGGACTCAACGCCCTCAACGAGTGCGAGAAAACCGTGATGAAAAGCATGCGCAATGCGCAGCTGGCGGAATTTTGCTGGGACTACTCGGACGGCATCATCAGCGACCCGGACAACAAGGCCTCATTTTTCATGGAGACCAATGTGCAGGACTTCCCCCAGGCTTTCAAGCCGGAGGTCAGCGATGTCGCGCCCGAGATCGATGTCATCAGCGTCCCCTCCTCCACCGGCCAGGCCAAACTGCTGCCGAAGATCCTGGGATCCATCCCCGGAGCTGGAATGGAAACCGCGGTGGTGCTGCCGGATGAGGGACTGCTCATCCCGGTGCTGAATTCGATCCCGGCGGAACTGGAGGATATCAATGTCACCATGGGCTATCCCATGAAGGGCAGCGAATTCTTCTCCCTGATGAACGACATGGCCGCCCTGCAGATCCATGCCAGGGAAAAGGACGGCAAGAGCCTTTTCTACCACCAGCAGGTCTGGGGCATCTTCTCCAACAGCCTGTTCAAATCCGTGGTGAGTCCTGAAGGGGCTGAGATAGCCAGGAAGATCAAGGAAAGCGTCAAATACTATATACCCGAGGAGGATTTCAAAGGAGACCCCCTGCTGGAGACCCTTTTCCGGAGGGCGGCGGACACCCCGGCCATACAGGAATGGCAGCTGGAAGTCATCTCCTGCATCGCTCCGAAGCTTGCGGTCGCTGAAGGCATGGCCCTGGAAATGGACTTCGCCATGGAATACTGGAAGGCTGTCAAACGCCTGCAGAACACAGGAAGGGACTTCCTCCCCGCCACCTATTTCAAGCTCCTCGGAAAGCTCGTGAACGGCAGTTCCACCCCCTTCAAGGGCGAGCCGCTGCGGGGCCTGCAGATCATGGGACCCCTGGAGACCAGGGTGCTTGATTTCGAAAACATCGTCATACTCAGCTGCAATGAGGGCATATTCCCCCACCGCAGCGTGAGCTCATCATTCATACCGCCCAAGCTCCGCAAAGGCTTCGGGCTGCCCACCTACGAATTCCAGGATGCGGTGTGGGCATACTATTTCTACCGTCTGCTGCAGCGCTGCCGCCGCATGTGGCTGGTCTTCGATTCGCGCACGGAAGTCTCCCGTTCCGGAGAGGAGAGCCGCTACATCAAGCAGCTGGAGCTGCATTTCAAGCTCAAACTCCACCGTTTCACCGCCGCCGCTTCAGTGCTCGGAGCGGAGGAGCCCGGGGACATCGCCAAGACAGAGGCGGATGTGGAAACCATCAAACGGAGGGGGCTGTCGCCGTCCGCGCTCAAGGATTATCTCAACTGCCAGGCACGGTTCTATTACGACAAAGTGAAGGGCCTGAGCACGGAAGACGAGGTCAACGAATCCCTCGACTCCCGCATGACCGGCAACGTGCTCCACGGGACCATGGAGCAGCTCTACAAAGGTCACGGCACCCTGGACAAGGCATATCTCCAGTCGGTACTGGACGATGCGGACCTGATTCCCGGCCTGGTCAGGAAAGGGATCATGGAAGAGCTGCACAGTTTCGAAGTGACGGGAAGGAACATCATTTGGGAAGACGTGGTCTGCCGCTATGTTCGCAAGGTCATAGAAAGGGACATGGAGCTGATGGACAGCTACGGGGTGGACCATTTCACCATGCTGGAGATGGAAGCCGACAGACGGGCCGAGATAGGAGGCTTCCTGTTCAAAGGCAGGCTGGACCGTCTGGACAGTTTCGATCCCTCGGAGGTGAGGGTGGTGGACTACAAGACCGGCAAGGTCACTGAATACGATTTCAACATCACCGAGGACAATGCCGGAAATGTGGTGAAAGCCGTATTCGGGCCCAAGTCAGCTGACAGGCCGGGCATCGCCCTGCAGATGTATCTCTACGACAGGTTCATCCAGGACGACGAGGCCCTCAAGGGGAAGCGTATCGTGAATTCCGTCTACCAGACCGGCCGGCTGTTCCTGGAGCCGGTCTGCAACGTAGCCCTCAACGAAAAGTTCTGCTCCCTGATGAAGGAAGGCCTGGACAAACTCCTGGAAGAGATAGCCGATACCTCGCAGCCGTTCAGGCGCAACGGGGACCCGGAGTCTGCCTGCAAGAATTGTGATTTCAGAACGATTTGCGGAAGATGAAGATAATGAAAGCATCCGCGGGATCAGGTAAGACCTACACTCTCGCCCAGACATATCTCTCGCTTCTGAAAAAGCGTTTCGACTACCGCCACATACTCGCGGTGACCTTCACCAACAAGGCCACTGCCGAGATGAAGGAGAGGATCCTCTCCAATCTGGCGGCCCGGGCGGAATCCGACCCCCAGGCCTTCCAGATGCTCAAGGACATACTCCACGACTACGGCGCTTTCAATGTCAGCACCATAGACAAATTCTTCCAGCAGGCCCTCAAGTCCTTCTCCCGCGAGATAGGGCAGTTCGGTTCTTACCAGATAGAGCTGGACAAGGCCTCGCTCATCGAAGAGGCCATGGACAGGATACTGGATTCCATGTCCGACCCCGATTCAGAGGTGGTCAGATGGCTCAGGAACTCGGCCCGCATCAAGATAGATGAGGGGGCCAAGCTCAATATGGAAAAAGACCTGTACGTGATAGGCAAGGAGCTGAAGAACGAAGAGTACAGGGAACTCAAGGAACGCTACGGCATAGACGAAAGGAAGGAGTTCTCTCCTGAAAGACTTTCCGCAGTCCGCAAGGAATGCCGGGAGTGCATAGACGCTTTCCACAAGAAAGCTGAAAGCTTCGGCCTGGAAGTCCGGAAAGGGGTCAAGCTCAAGGAACCCGTCAAGACCGTCATGAAAAAGGATCCCGCGCTGGCCGCGTTCTTCGAAACGGAGTATCCCGCCTACCTGACCGCCTGGATCATCAACTCCCAACTCTACAGCCTGGGGCTCGCCGGGGAATTCTTCAAGGCCTTCGACGAACTGCTCAAGGAAAAGAACGTGATGTGCCTGGATGATTCGAACACCCTGCTCAGGGACATCATCGCCGGCAGCGACGCCCCCTTCGTCTATGAGAAGATGGGCGTGCAGTTCGAAAACTTCCTGCTGGACGAATTCCAGGACACCTCCAACATCCAATGGGCCAATTTCCTGCCGCTGCTCAAGGAGAGCGACGCCTACGGCCGTTTCAACCTGGTGGTGGGCGATGTCAAGCAGAGCATCTACCGCTGGAGGGATTCCGACTGGAGGCTGCTCGCCCGCACGGTCAAGGAAGAATTCCCGGATGCCGTGGAGCAGGTCCTGGACGGCAACTGGCGCAGCACCCGCACCATCGTGGATTTCAACAACGCTTTCTTCCGTTTCGCCGCCGACAGGCTGGGACTCTCCGAGCTCTATTCCGACGTCCACCAGGAAGTCAAGCTCGCATCCGAAAAGCAGAGCGGCTCGGTAAGGATCAGTTTCTGCGAGAAAGGCACCCAACTGGACATGGTGCTCTCATCCATCAACGGAGCCCTGGAGGCAGGGGCCCGGCCCTCCGACATCGCCATCCTGGTCAGGACCAACGACAAAGGTTCCAGGGTGGCTGAATTCCTCATCGAGAACGGGATCAAGGTGGTCTCGGACGATTCGCTCAGCGTCAAGAGTTCACCGCTGATCTCGAAACTGGTTTCACTGCTGCATTTCATGGACAGCCCCTCCGACAAGGTATCCGGATACTTGGCCGAAACCATAGCTGTGGAATACCCCGACTCCTTCCATTCGCTGACCGACCTCTGCGAGCATTTCCTCAGGCAGATGCAGCAGAAAGACCCGGAAGCCTTCCGGGGAGAGACCCTTTACATCCAGGCCTTCATGGATGAAATCCAGAAATGGGTGGAGGTTTACGGCAACAATCTCCGCTATTTCCTGAAGCATTGGGAAGACAGCGACCTGAAGATTTCCTCCCCCGCCCGCACCGACGCCGTGCGCATATTGACCATCCACAAATCCAAGGGACTGCAGTTCCCCTATGTGATCTTCCCCTTCGCCGACGACGTGGACCTGTACAAGGGAGACACCCATTGGTGCTATCTGGATGCCGCAGTCTCCCCCTTCAGCAGCACCGTCTCGGGTATCTACCCCGTCACCCTCGGCAAGGATGCTGAAGCCTCGCTGTTCGCCCCGGCGGTCGCCGAGGAAAAGCAGAAGCAGAAGGTGGACAACATAAACCTATTCTACGTCGCTCTGACCAGGGCGGAGAAGGTCCTGCATGTCATTTCCGCCGAACCCACCAAGTCTTTCAAGGAAAGCCTCGACAAGGGCAATCCCAAGTACATGAAACTCGCCGACCTCCTCTTCGAGCACTGCAACAAGTCCTATGACTGGAAGCTCGGGAAGGACTATGACTTCCGCCTGATGAAACGCGACTCCCAGGAGGGGGCACCCGTGGAATGGCCCGTGGAATACAGTTCCATAGCCCTGGGAGAACGCCTGAAGCCATCCACCGATGCCAGCGATTTCTTCGGCGAGGACGGCAGCACCGGCATTGCGGCTTCGCACAGGCGCAAGGGAATCCTCCTGCACGACATTCTCTCATCCGTGCAGAAACCCTCCGACCTGGGGGACGCCATCGACGCTGCCGTGCTCCAGGGTCTGTTGGACCAGGAGGAAGCCCGGGAGAGTTCCGCCCTGCTTTCCGCCCGTATCGCCTCCCATCCCGGATGGTTCACCGGCAGCGGCCGCAACGAACTTTCCGTCATCGGCGGGGACGGCTTCCTCAACCGCCCCGACCGGGTAGTGACCGGCGAGGACGGAGCGGTCACCGTCATCGACTACAAATTCGGAGAAGAGAGGAAGGAGTCCTACATCCGGCAGGTGCGCCGCTACATGAAACTTTACCGCCAGATGGGGTACGGACCGGTGCACGGAGCAGTATGGTACGTAATGGACGACGAAGTCGTGCCTGTAGATTGACCGCCTTAAGGAAATAATCGGTATATTTGCAGGATATGACAAGGAACGACGATTTCTCAAGACTTGAGCTGAGCCTGCCGGCATGCATGGACAACTACCGGTATTTCCGCTCCCTTCTCGAGCCGCGCACAAAACTGCTCGTGCTCGTGAAGGCCAATGCCTACGGGCACGGAAGTGTCGAGTTCGCATCCATGATGCAGAGGGCCGGAGCCGACTACCTGGCCGTCGCCCTCCCCGTGGAAGGGGTGGAGCTCCGCCGCGCCGGTGTCTCCCTGCCTGTACTCGTGCTCACCGCGGGCACGGATTTCTTCCCTGAGATCATAGAATACGGGCTCGAGCCCGGCATCCCCAACATATACACCCTCTCGGCATTTTGCGAAGTTCTCCGCTCCCGCGGCATCACAGGCTACCCCATACATATCAAGCTGGACACCGGCATGCACCGCCTCGGTTTCATGAGCAGCGAGATCGACGCCCTGATCGAGATGCTCGGAAAGCACCCCGAGGTGAAGGTCCGGTCCATCTATTCGCATCTCGCGGCCTCCGAAGACCCCGCCGAGGATGCGTTCACCCTCTCGCAGATATCCATGTTCACCGCAGGCGCCGACAAGATCAGCTCGGCCATAGGCTACAGCCCCATGCGGCACATCCTCAACAGCGCCGGCATCGAGCGCTTCCCCCAGTACCAGTTCGACATGGTGCGCCTGGGCATAGGCATCTACGGCATCAGCGCCCTCCCGGGGGTGAAGCTGCACAATGTCGCTTCGCTCAAGGTGAAGGTCCTCCAGACCAAGACTCTCGGCCCCGGGGACGGCACCATAGGCTACGGCCGCCACGGCCACATCGCCCCTGAAGGCACCGTCATCGCCACCATTCCCGTAGGATACGCCGACGGCATCAACAGGCACCTCGGGTGCGGAAGGGCGTCATTTTCGGTCAACGGGCACAGGGTCCCCACCATTGGCAATATCTGCATGGACATGTGCATGCTCGATGTCACCGGGGTGGATGTCAAGGCCGGCGACACCGTCACCATTTTCGGAGAAGACCCGACGGTATCGGAGATCGCAGGCATACTCGGCACCATACCATACGAAGTGTTCACTTCCGTCCCGCGCAGAATAGAAAGGATCGTAGTTCGATAACCAAGGAAACATCCTGGAGCCATGTGAAAAGAACTTGAGCCGAACAAGCTCAAATCGTTGAGGTGGAATATCGAACTGTTCTTCAAGTGGTTGAAGCAGCATCTGAAGATAAAAAAGTTCTGGGGTACTACTGAGAACGCCGTGAGAATCCAAATCTACTCCGCCATTAACAGACACTACACCTCTCCAAGAACTGTTTGGAGTACCTAACAACAATATTGTCAAAGAGCAAAGAAGTTCAAATGAACCGAGTTTGTTTTAAATGTTAAACCTTACTGAACATACATTTGGTATTATCTTTATTTTATATATATTGCAATGTAAACCAATTATATTACTTTTATGAAATCAAAAATATTATTTCTTGCCACTATTTTGGCATTAGTTATCTCTGCTGGCTGCAAGGAGAAAACATATTCATGGATGCAATGTGAAAACAGTGACAGAGTCATCAAAGTTGAATCCATTGAGATGGAGAAGATAGTATTAAGCGACATCCACACTTCATTCTCTGGTTTTTCCGGAATCTACGACGACCATACGCTATATTTCTATGACAGATATTTTGGGTTTCTATATTTATTTAATCCGGACGGATCATTAAATGACAGGCTTCTTGGTCTTGGCCGGGGCCCAGGAGAGGTGATAGTTCCAAATGCTATAGGCGGTGCCGTGGACAGTTTTGGAAACATGTGCCTTATCGGCACCACAATGGATTTCCAGACTTTCAATGCGAAGACCGGGAGGACAGATTATGTCCGCCTGGATTATGTTCCTGACGAAAAAGTGGATCCCGGAAACTTTTTCAATTACTCGTTTTCAACCGGAAACCTGCAGGTTCGATACCATGAGGGGGAGATATATGTAAACCTCCAGTCCCAGCGGCCTGATTACAATCATTTCGACAATCAGTCGGATTACGTCAACACTTCATACAGGATCGGAGTAATCAATCCGGCAACGAAATCTTCCCGCATGATTGTAATGGGTTTCCCCAGGATTTATCAGGACGACAGGGCAAAGTATGTTTCCTGCGACCTGGTCAATTATGATGTCTGCAAATCATACCTCCTCGTAAACTTCGAAGCGGATTCGACTATCTATAAATGCACCCTGGATGGAAAGCCTGAAAAATCCTTCGGCGCCGCCGGACGGCAGATGGATCTGGACTATCTGGAGACTCCAGGCATGAACGAGACGTCATTCAGCAATTATGCCGTCAACCGGATATCAAAAGCCAGGTACGGGACTATCGTCTCAATCGGGGACATGGTTTTCCGCTCCTATACGCGCGGTGCTGAAGCTGCGGAAGACGGTTTGCAGATTTATGAAAAGGAAATACTTATAGGGGATATCGATGTCCCCAAGGGCTTCACGGTCACCGGAAAGATCGGCGGGTATTATTATTCTGCCGTTTATGCAGATGCAGATGCCGAAGAACTGTACCTGTACCGTTTCAAGATATGAAGAAATTTGATAAGTATTTAACTATAGTTTTGAGTGCACTCCTTCTGTGGATTGTCGTAGGTTCATTTACAAATCCCGTAAAACCAGGTATTGCTATCCATCAAACCTGATGCTTCCGGCGAATTCAGTAGAAAAGTTACGATTGGTATCAATAAGGACGGCAGCATTCAACATCTATCATTCTATATTGACGGTAACTGTATAGATAAGACAAATAACAGATGAAAAGACTACTTACTATCGCACTGTCACTGCTCGCAGTGGTAGCATCCGCCCAGAACAGCGGCTCCATCACCGAAGAAATGCTCCGCGAAATCCGCAAGGGTTACGAGGGGAATCCGGCCGACAAGGCCATCCACAATGCTTTGAACGTCAGCAGTATCACTGCGCTGGCCGCAAATGCGGACAATCTTGCGGCCCCGGACGCCCACTTCACATACAGGGTGAAGACCAAGGGTATCACCGATCAGAAATCTTCCGGCCGCTGCTGGCTCTTCACCGGGCTGAACGTCCTCAGGGCTGAGACCATCCAGAGATTCGACATGGGCGAGTTCCAGTTCTCGCAGAACTACCTGTTCTTCTATGACCAGCTCGAGAAGGCCAACCTCTTCCTCCAGGCTGTCATCGACACCAGGGACCTGCCGTTCGAGGACCGCACCGTGGACTGGCTCTTCTCCAATCCCATAAGCGACGGCGGCACCTTCACGGGCGTGGCCAACCTGGTCAGCAAATACGGACTCGTCCCCGCTGACATCATGCCCGAGACCCTCATCGCCAACAGCACTTCGGCCTATGCCACCCAGATGAAGACCCTGCTCCGCAAGGACGGACTCAAGCTCCGCGAGACCCCTGCCGGGCTGAAGGGCAAGAAACTCCAGGAATATCTCCAGGGGCTCAAGACCGAAATGCTCAAGGATGTGTACCACGTCCTCGCATTGTCCCTCGGAGTGCCTCCCCAGGAGTTCGAATGGACCCTTTACAACAGCAAGGGAGAGGCCGTGAGCACCAAGACCTATACTCCGCAGAGTTTCAGGGACGCCTTCACCGACGCCGACCTGGAGCACAATTACATCATGGTCATGAACGACCCCTGCCGCGAGTACGGCAAGGTCTATGAGATCCAGTACGACCGCCACACCTACGACGGACAGAACTGGCTCTATGTCAACCTCCCCGTCGAGCGCATCAAGGAGATGGCTATAGCTTCCATCAAGGCCGGCACCGCTATGTATTTCTCCTGCGATGTCAACAAATATCTGGACCGCACCAAGGGCACCATGGACCTCAAGAATTTCGATTATGAGTCCCTGCTGGGAGTCGATCTGTCCATGGACAAGAAGCAGAGGGTGCAGACCCACGCCAGCGGCTCTTCACATGCCATGACCCTCATAGCTGTCGATCTCAAGGACGGTAAACCCGTGAAATGGATGGTCGAAAACAGCTGGGGTCCCTCGTCCGGTTACAAGGGCAACCTCATCATGACGGACGAGTGGTTCGACGAATATATGTTCCGGCTTGTCCTCGAGAAGCGTTTCGTTCCGCAGGACATCCAGGACATGCTCAAGCAGAAACCGGAGCTGCTGCCCGCCTGGGACCCGATGTTCCTTCCGGAAGAATAAAAAAAAGAGCTGGCCTTGCGGTCAGCTCTTTTACTTTCCCTATAAGAATTAGAATCTGTCCTCGGAAGAGACAGTCAGCTTCTTGCGGCCATGACGGCGGCGGGAAGAGAGTACCCTGCGGCCATTGGCAGTGCTCATACGCTCACGGAATCCGTGCTTGTTGACTCTCTTGCGGTTTGAAGGTTGATATGTTCTTTTCATTATGTTAGTTTTTTATTTGTCTGATTTGGGAGTGCAAAGGTAATTTTTTCCGATTTGAATTACAAATTTTTCTTTGAAATAATCGTCTTTCAGCCAGGAATCTATGCTCCAAACGGAAACTTTCACCTTGTGACGGCGCTGAAGCCGCGAAATTTCCTGGGCCACATCCCCTCCTTTCAGGCAGAGCACGCCGCAGCGGTACTTGTCCTTGATCCAAGGATAGAAGTCCTCCAGGGACGCCACCGCCCTCGACACCACCCAGTCGAACTGCCCCGGCAGGGATTCCGCCCTGGCATTGACACAGCGGACATTCTTCAGCCCGAGGGACTCCGCCACGGACGATGCGACGGTGATTTTCTTGCCAATGCTGTCGCAGAGGGTGAACTGCACCCCGGGGAAGGTCACGGCGAGGGGCATCCCCGGGAAACCGCCGCCGGTGCCCACGTCCAGGACGCTGCCGCCCAGGTCCAGCCCCATCCTCTCCACGTATTCCGCGATGGCGAGGGAATGGAGCACATGGTGCTCGAAGACATTGTCGATGTCCTTGCGAGAGATCACGTTTATCTTGTCGTTCCACTCACGGTACAGCGAGCACATCCTCTCGAATGCTGTCCTGTCAATCTCCATCTTCCTTCATTTTTTCTATGAGAGCCTTGGCCCTGCGGATGCGGGTGCGGACGGTGTTGAGCTCCATCCCGAGTTCCTCGGCTATTTCCTTGTACTGCAGGCCGTCCACCAGGCGTTTCGAAGCCACCTCGCGGTAGAGTTCGGGAAGGCCTTCGATGTATTTGCGGGTCTGCTCTTCGTCTTCGTTCTTGATGATGGACTCCAGAGGTGTGTCCACCCCGTCACCTATGGTGTCGATGACCGGCTGCAGATGGGC
Source organism: Bacteroidales bacterium (assembly GCA_017455065.1). Lineage (GTDB taxonomy): Bacteria > Bacteroidota > Bacteroidia > Bacteroidales > UBA932 > Cryptobacteroides. The sequence goes on along the minus strand of JAFTBU010000010.1, from coordinate 42,498 downwards.
GTCGGCATCCAGGGAGACATATTTCTTGTTTTCGCGGTTCTTGCGCTCCACCAGGTCCAGGGCCGTGTTGTGCGCGATGGTCTTGAGCCAGGTCGGGAACTGGCTCTTGGCGGGGTCGTAGCTGCCTATCTGGCGGAAGGCCTTCTCGAAACTGTTGGAGCAGACGTCGTCCACGTCGTATTCGTCGAAGGACTTTATCAGGGAACGTATGTAGACCCTGAGTTTGTCTATGTTGGTGTCCCAGAGTTCGGTGAAGGCCGTGCCGTCCCCTATGATGGCGAGCCTTATGAGTTCGTCAATGGGCCTCGAGCCAAGTCTTGCCATAATTGCATTCTACTGTGAGTGGAACTGAAAGTTTCATGACGCCTTCCATCTCCTCGACCAGAAGCGCCTTCACGGCCTCTATCTCGGCCGAAGGGACTTCGAGCAGGAGTTCGTCGTGTATCTGGAGCACCATTTTGGAGGAGAATCCTCCTTCGCGCAGCCTGCGGTCCACGGCGATCATGGCGAGTTTGATGATGTCGGCGGCGCTGCCCTGGATGGGAGCGTTGACGGCATTGCGCTCTGCCAGGGCCCTGAGGTTGGCGTTGTGGGCGTTGATGTCGGGTATGTACCGTCGGCGTCCGAAGATAGTCTGGACATAGCCGTTCTCACGGGCCGACGCCAGGGTGGAGTCGATGAAGGCTCGTATCGAAGGGAATGATGCGAAGTAGTCGTCTATGATCTGTTTCGCCTCGCTGCGAGGGCATCCGAGCCTCTGGGCGAGGCCGAATGCGGAGATGCCGTACATGATGCCGAAATTGGCTGTTTTGGCCACTCTGCGCTGGTTGGAGGTGACATCGGCGATGTCCTCGTGGAAAATCTTGGCAGCCGTGGCGGCATGCACGTCCACCCCGTCGCGGAATGCGGCCTTCATATGCTCATCCCCGCACATGTGGGCCATGACCCTGAGCTCGATCTGGGAATAGTCCGCCGACATCATCACGCTGTCGGGCGAGCCGGGGACGAAGGCCTTGCGTATCTCCCTTCCCTGTTCGGTGCGGATGGGGATGTTCTGGAGGTTGGGGTTGGAGCTGGAGAGCCTTCCGGTGGAGGTCAGCGCCTGGTTGAAAGTAGTATGGACGCGTCCGTCCCCGGGACTTATGTACGAAGGGAAAGGCTCTATGTAGGTGGAAAGGAGCTTGCGGGTGCCGCGGTACTCGAGTATCGCATCGATGATGGGGCTGCGGTCGGCGAGTTCCTGGAGGGTGGCCTCGTCGGTGGGCCAGCTGCCCTTGGAGGGTTTCTTGGCCTTGGGATCGAGTTTCATCTTCTCGAAGAGCACCTCCCCGAGCTGCTTGGGGGAAGAGACATTGAGCCCTGGCTCTCCGGAGATCTCCCTCACCAGTGCTTCCTGGCGCAGCATCTCGCTGCGCAGGGAAGATGCGAAATCCCTGAGGGACGCTATGTCCACCTTGACACCGGTGACTTCCATCCGGGAAAGCACGGATATCAGGGGTTCTTCTATCTTTTCGTACAATTCCGCCAGGCCGCCTTTTTCCATCTCGGCGCGAAGCAGCTCCGAAAGATGGTACACGGCCACTGTCTCCAAGGCGAGGTCCCTGCCTCCGGCGGATTCTGAAGAGGAATCGTCGTCGAAAAGGGACGCCGTTTGCGCAGGCGCCTCCGACGGCTCCAATTCGACCCCGAGGTAGGATTTGACCAGGGCCTCCAGCTTGTGGTTGCGCTCCGGGTTGGCGATATAGTGCATCAGCTCGGCATCATAGATCCTGCCTTTCAGGCTGATGCCGGAGCGGGACAATACATTCATCTGGGCTTTGGCGCCGAAGGCGTATTTGACCACCGACTCATCTTCAAGCAAGGCACGGAAATCCTCGGGACTGCCTTTGGCGACCTTGTCTGCGGAGGCCAGGTACAGGGTTCCGTCCACGAGGTTGAAGGCCAGGGCGCCGACCTTTCCCAAGGATGGCACGATGCTGTATGCAAGGTCCCTGGCAGGAGTTTCCGCAGGGGCGGCGTGGCCGGAAGCGGGATGGATATGGCGCAGGAGCGAGTTGAATTCGTATTGGTCGAAAAGGGCTTTCAGCTCCGGGGTGAGGCTGATGTCGGTCACCATGTCTTCGGCGGTGACATCCAGGGGGATGTCGGTCTTGATGGTGACGAGCTGCTTGGAAAGGGCGATATGGTCAGCCGCAGCTTCGAACATTTCCTTTTGCCTCGGGGAAAGCTCATCCAGATGGGCATAGACAGCCTCGAGGCTGCCGTATTTGCGAAGGAGTTTCGATGCACCGACGGGTCCTACTCCCTGCACGCCGGGGACATTGTCCGAAGAGTCCCCGCAGATTGCAAGTATGTCGATGACCTGGGAAGGGCTGTCGATGCCCCATTTGGCACAGACTTCCGGGACTCCCAGCACTTCGCTGTCTGCTCCGGACTTGCCGGGCTTGTACTGGAAGATATGCTCTTCCACGAGCTGGCCGTAATCCTTGTCCGGGGTGACCATATAGACTTCCATGCCCTCGCGTGCGGCACGCCTCGCCATGGAACCGATCACATCGTCGGCCTCGAAGTCGGGAATCATCAGCACCGGGATGTCCATGGCCCGGCAGATGGCAGTCAGAGGCTCCAGGGCGTCTATCACCAGCTGCGGGGTCTCTCCCCTGTTGGCCTTGTAGGCGGGATACATGCGGTTGCGGAAGGTGCCTCCCGGCGGGTCGAAGGAGACTGCCAGATGCGTGGGAGCTTCTCTCTGGACGAGTTCCAGCAAGTACTTGGTGAAACCGAAAAGTATGGATGTATCCACGCCCTTGGTATTGACCATGGGACGCCCCAGGAAAGCGTAGTACATCTTGAAAATCAGCGCGTGGCCGTCTATCAGAAACAATTTGCCGGACATGTCACAAAGTTGAAACTTTTTGTGAAACTTTCCAATACCTTCGTATATTTGCAACTGTATGGAAACAGACGAGAGATTCATGCGCGAGGCCCTGGCGGAAGCAGCTGCCGCGGGCGAGGACAAGGAGGTGCCCATAGGCGCCGTGATCACTTGCCGCGGGCGGGTGATCGCCAGGGGGCACAATATGACCGAAAGGCTCCACGACCCCACCGCCCACGCCGAAATGATCGCCATCACCGCCGCGACCGAGGCCGTCGGGGGCAAATATCTGAGCGACTGCACCCTCTATGTGACGGTGGAGCCCTGTCCCATGTGCGCCGCCGCCCTCGCCTGGTCGCAGATAGGGCGCATAGTCTACGGCGCCCCCGACCCCAAACGCGGCTACAGTCTCTTCTCCCCTTCCCTCCTCCATCCCAAGACCCAGATCCAGGGCGGCGTCCTCCAGGACGAATGCTCCGAGCTGATGGTCAGCTTCTTCAAAGAAAAACGCTAGCCTTTCACCGACGCAGCTGCATCCCTCGCTTCACCTGCGGTGCCAGGGCAGCTTGCTTCACCGGCGGTGCCAGGGCAGCTTGGGGCCAGGACCGTCTCGCTGCGCTCGACCCCACCGTTCGCTCCGCTCACGGTCCCCCCTCTTACGTTGCCGAGGGTGGCACGGGTCCCCGCCCCGCCTGCCCCGCCCCGACTGCCCCGCTCCCGCCTCCGTCACAGCTCCTGCTTCAGTCCCCGGCCCGACATCTCTTCGGATCGGGTTTCTCCCCGCGGCCGCAGGGCGTATATTGCGACGGCGGCCCTAATCAGCCACGTCTTTCCCGCCGATAGCCTGAAGGTGAAATTCGATGGCTGAGTGAATCGGCCTTCCAGGGCACTCTAGGGTAGGTCAATCCAGCCAGCGAGGCCAAAAAGGGGTCGATGGCGGAGTTGACCGCGCTTGTAGGCGTGTCTGTTGGAGGTACGCTCCGCCATCGATTTTCTAGCTATTCAGGCCAGTACGGCCGTAGCAGAAAAGCCCCTAAGCAAAGTTGCGGCTTCGCAGCAGCCATTTTGCCCCGGCCCGGGCCGTTAATGAACGCGTCGGGAGCACGACCCCCTTCCAGAGTGCACTGTAGGGCATACCCGCGCTCCAGGTGTCGGGTCGGAGCCGAGACCTGGAGCGCTACCACCCCATGGAGGCCACTCTGTGGCACCCCCGCGCTCCCGTGATGTTCATTAAGGTTCAACTCGAACATCAAGGATCAACCCGAAATTCAGAGGACCCCAGAACCCTCAATAGAAGTGGCTGCAAGCGGGGTGGGTTGGCCTTCCGCGGCCAAAAAGGTGGCAGAGGACCGCCCGATACCCCCTGGAGAGCCCTGGGAGGCAGGTGGAGTGGCCTTCTGAATTTCGGGTTGGCGGCTATCGGTACTCAGCTGGACATTTCGACATTCGTCCGGGGCCGTACCGGCCTGAATGGCCGACAGGTTGCAGTCGGGGCACGCCATCGAGGGCTCTCGCCGCCGCAGTATGCGCGATGCGGCGGCGAGCTACGCCAGGGCACCACCGCCGCCCTTTTGAGGGGGCGCTGCCCCCTTGACCGCTCGCAGAGCTCGCTACCCCTGCGGCTCCTTGCTCCCGCACTTTGTCTTCGCCAAAGTGCCCGCATCGCCGGGCGCGCTGAGGCGCGCCAGCGCGGCGGTTACGGGCGGGCTGTGGGGAGCTCTGGGAAAAGGCTCTCCTCGCCCGCCCGTTGCTATTGCCCGCGGGGATGGGCTGGGGCTCCTACCGTCTATAGATTGGGGACGGTGGGAGCGATAGGAGCGTGAAACGCGCCTTCTCTCTGGGGTTTGGGGACGGTAGGAGCATGGAGAGGTACGTGGGAGGAGGAGGACGGACAGTGACGGGACGGGCAGCGGCGGAGATTGCCCCTGAGAGGCCTGTCCACCCACGGACAGGGGCAGGGGGACGGGGCCCGCAAGATACGAGTTCCGCATCAGCGGGACGAAGTAGATTGTGGGAGGGGCCGGAGTGAGCGAAGCGAACGGAGTTCCGCCAGTGGCTGGCTGCCTGACGGCTCGGAGCCTTGGCTACAAGACAAAAAGAGAGGCTGACTATCAGTCTCTCGACTTTTTAGTCAGCCTCATATTTTTTTGTACCTGGTGCATAAATCAGGAAGGCTGGTTGCCGAGCCTGATCCTGGCTATCACGTGAGAGTCGGCCGCCTTGGCCGCAGAGAGGACTTCAGGGTTGGAAATCCTGGAAATGAAGTCGCCGGACAGATCGCTGATCCGCTCCGGAGAGATCAATGCATAAAGGACATCCCCCTTGAAGGCATGGAAGGGGCCTATGGGATTTTTGTCGTAGCCGGGAATCCGGAACCAGCGGCACTCACCGGTTTCATTGTCCAGCAGGGCATACCTTACCATCCCCTCCTGTTCCGAGGCTCTCTTCAAGAATACCTCGACCAGGGACAGGGGATCGCCGGCAAGAAACATCTGGACAAGGGCATAGTTGGATGACATCAGATGCTCGGCACCCTGGAAAACATCCTTGAATTTGAAGAATTCCTTCCCGATTGAGTATTGGCCGAAATCAAACGTCCAGACTGGAGCAAAGCGGCCGTCCGCATGGCGATGGACCACAGGATTGTAGGAATCCGTAAAGAAAATATCGCCGGAGGCATCTTCCGAGAAGATGTTCACATCGAGAGAAAGCGGCATCAGGGGATTCTCCACATCGAGGTACGTCACTGGGGCGCCACCTGCACCGATCAGCGCCGCCCTGTAAGGACGCTCCCCGGTATAGCCGTAATATGTCAGGAATCCCCGGTCCACGGCGAAGGTCTGCTGCCCGAGGGGAAGGTCAGTCATCTCTTTGAGGAATTCCCCTTCGGGTGTATAGTACAAGACTTTGTCCGGATAGGAGAATACGAGCACCTGCCTGTCGCGGACCTGCACATTGGAAATCACCTGATACTCTCCGGGCCCACGCCCCTTTGTTCCGATACGGTTGCGGAAAGTCCCGTCATCGGCGAAGTTGAATATATTGGCATTCCGCCTGTCCGTAAGGATATATCCGTCGGGCAGGAGTTGGAGATCAACAACCTCCCCCAGCATGTGACCACCCGTTTCATCGAGGGAAATCAACTCCACCTGAGAGATGCTGCCGACCCATGCGGTATCATCTCCCGCATTGATGAAAGGAATCCCTTCGGTCTGGGATCCGCTGCCGCATCCGCACAGCAGGAGCGGCATGATGAAAGCATACTTTATCCTCATGATCGTTCAGTTGTCATTAGCCCTTTCCATGAAACAATCAGTCAGCTCCGGAAAAAACTTGTTTGTGGCGAAACAATCTACGACTCCATCTTGTCCCAATCTTAACAAAACAATACCATCGAAATAATGAAGTCTATCCGTAAACAACCACTCTGGAATCAACAGAAGCCATTCTGGCCCTGAAGTCTCTAAGTCGAGACTGAAGGACAATATAGTCCGCAGTCATTGCTTGGAATTTTTCAAAATAAGCGCAGATCAAATCCAAAATGTGCTTTGCGCCGATAACGAGTAGCCAACTTTTTTAAAGAAATCCAGGATATCACTAGCATATATTTGTGCACGCTTTTCTTCTGCTGCTCTATACTGAAAATCTTCAAGCAAGGATGTTTTGTTATTGTTCTTTGTATTTTGCAACAATAGAACACCAAGCAGAACATCAATTAAGCAAACGACTGCAAACAAGAAATAAATAAATCGATTACTCTTCATTCCGTGTTTTAGCTTTTGCAAACTGACTGTCGAAGGGTGTGCGCCGGTCCCCGATCATACCTGCAGCCGGGATGATGATTCTGCCATCTTCGTCACAGATAATGCCATAGCTGCCCTCATTGATCCTATTGATTTTAGAGAACGTGTTGTCCGGATCGAGGATTACCGGAAAGGTCGCTCCGATCTCTTTCAGCCAACTTTTCAGTTTTGCGGAATCTTTTGCCTCCCCTTTACAATAAAATACAAAAGCCCAATCCGGATTTCTATGGATGATGCTGTCTATCTTTCCTGGGACCTGCCCTTCTTTGTAAAAACCCAGAAGGCGCATACTGAAATCTGTGACAACGAACTTCTGTCTCTGCAGCAGCGAATAATCGAAAACTTCTCCATCCGCTGTCAGTACATGCTCATAATCCCGCCACAATTTGATCTGGTCTCTGTGGCAGGAGCATAGCGGCAAGAAGATGAACAGGAAAAGGACGCCGAAAATAAATACTTGTTTGAATTTCATTGCCATTGTTCCTTTTTTGCAATTGTATAAAAATAAAGTATTAATTCCAAATTGTTTCAACACTTCTGAAACAACATGGCAAGAGAAAAAACTTCGACCCTAGGGAACTCTGAAAAGACAAACGCCGACCTTCCCGAGAAATCAGGCAAAAGGAACCATTTCAAAACAGCTTCTGAATCTTTCCGGCGCTGGAGCGGGATTTCCTATACCAGATAGCCAGCATTGCGACGCTGAGGGCAGCGCCGAGAACGACGGAAATGATGGATGCTTCAGCCCCGAAGCCTCCTCCGGTCAGGATGTCCGGGCCCTGGTCTTTCGCCGCCGCGACCGCCAGGGAAGGGGCCGGGCGAAGGTGCGGGAAAGAAGGGAGCGTGCAGGGAGAGGAGGCAGCAGGAAGGAAATGCGGCGGGACCAGTCAGGAAGATAGGGCGGGAAGATGGTGGGACTGTAGTTTTTTTTCACTAACTTGCAGTGTTATGGAATCTGACCTCGTTATCATCATAGTAGTCGGAGTGGCGGCGGCGCTGATCGCGTGGCTGGTCACCTGGCTCATCAGCCGCAAGGCCATCGCCAGGGTCAACGGCGAGCTGGAGCAGCGAAGCAGCGAACTGGCTCTCAAGGCCGGCGAGCTTTCGGCCAAGGAGAAGGAACTGTCCGGGGTGAACGCCGATCTCGCCGCACAGAATGCGTCCAAGCTGGCCCTGGAGCGCATCATCAGCGAGAACCGCCAGTCTTTCGAGAGCACCCTCAAGCAGAAGGACGAGGCCCACGAAAAGGCACTCGCAGAACTCAAGGCCGCCCATGAGCAGAGCCTCCAGCAGCAGCTGAAAGCCATACGCGACCAGATGACGGTCGAGACCGAGAAACTCCTGAAGGCCCGCGAGGATGAGCTGAGCAAAGAGAACAAATCCAGCATGGACGAGATACTCTCCCCCCTCAAGGAGAGCATCGCCAACATGCGCAAGGCCATGGAGGACAATGCCAAGGAGCATGTCAAGAGCAACACCGAGCTCCGGGAGCAGCTTTCCCAGGCAGTGAAGGACATGGGCACCAAGACTGCGGACATCGGGGCCAAGGCCGACAACCTGTCCGTCGCCCTGACCGGCCGTCCCAAGGTCCAGGGCTGCTGGGGTGAGAACTACCTCGACGACATCCTCTCCCGCGAGGGCCTGGTGAACGGCACCCATTACAGCCGGGAGGTGGCGAACGAGGACCTGAGCCGCCCCGACTTCGTCTTCCATTTCAAGGACGGAATGCAGGAAAAGGACCTGGTGGTGGACTCCAAGGTATCCCTGACGGCATTCGTGAGGTATATGAACGACGAGGACGAAACCGCCCGGCAGGCCGACCTCGACGAGCATGTAAAGAGTGTCCGCAAGCACATCGAGGAGCTCGCCTCCAAGGATTACGCCCGCAAGGTGGACAAGACCCGCCGTTTCGCCGACTACGTGCTGATGTTCATGCCCGTGGATGCGGCGTACAGGGTGGCGGTTGCAGCCGATCCCATGCTCTGGCAGGATGCCTACTCCAAGGGAGTGCTCATCGCCACCGAGCAGACCATCATGCCTTTCCTGAAAATCATGCAGCTCACCTGGAACAAATACAGCCAGGATTCCAACATACTCGAAATCACCAAGGCAGCCGAAGACATGATAGAGAGGGTGGCCCTGTTCTATGACTCGTACAAGGACCTCGGGACCAAGCTCAAGGCTGTCTGCAAGGAGTATAACTCAGGCATAAACAAACTGGAAAGCGACGGCAGGAGCATCACCACCTCGGCCCGCAAGGTCATCAAACTCGGCGTACGCAGGAGCAAGGGCAAGGAGTTCGCCGTCCCCGAAGAGAAGATATACCTCAACGAGAGCGACCAATTCGACCAGGACCAATCAGAATTACAATAAAATGCTAGATTTTGACTTTTACTCTCCGACCCAATTCGTATTCGGCCGTGGTCGGGAAAATGAATGCGGAGAATGCGTCCGCAGGCATGGCGGCAGCAAAGTGCTGCTGCACTTCGGCTCCTCCTCCGCCCGGAAATCAGGCCTCCTCGACAGGGTCGAGGCCTCATTGGCCAAGGCAGGCATAAGCTTCGTCGAACTCGGCGGAGTGCAGCCCAACCCCCACGACACACTGGTGTACCAGGGGATAGAGCTCTGCCGCAAGGAAAAGGTGGACTTCATCCTGGCGGTAGGCGGCGGAAGCGTCATCGACTCAGCCAAAGCCATTGCCATAGGAGTCCCCTACGACGGCGACTTCTGGGATTTCTATTCGACTGACAAGACAATAGAGGCGGCGGTCCCCATCGGCGTCATCCTCACCATCGCGGCGGCAGGCAGCGAGGGCTCCGGAGATTCCGTCATCACCAAGCAGGAAGGCAAGCTCAAGAGAGCCACCTCTTCGGATCTCATCCGCCCCATATTCTCCATACTCAACCCCGCTCTCACCTGCACCCTGCCGGCATGGCAGACGGCCTGCGGACTCACCGACATCATGGCCCACACCTTCGAGCGCTACTTCACCAACACCCCCGAGGTGGAAGTCACCGACAGGCTGTGCGAAGCCATCCTGCTGACCATACGCAAGGAAGGTCCGAGGGTAATCGCCGACCCCGATAATTACGATGCCAGGGCCAATATCATGTGGGCCGGAATGGTGTGCCACAACAACATCATTGGCGTCGGCCGTGAGCAGGAATGGAACAGCCACAACATAGAGCACGAACTTTCAGCCCTGTACGACTGCTCCCACGGAGCCGGACTGGCAGTGGTCATGCCTGCATGGATGGAATACGTGATGCCTCACAACGTGCCCCGCTTCGCGCAGGTGGCGACTCGCGTCTGGGGTTGCGAGATGGATTTCGCACATCCCGAGAAGACAGCCTTCGAAGGCATACAGTGCTTCCGCAGATTCCTGGCCGGACTCGGCATGCCGCTCAATTTCGAGCAGCTGGGCGCCAAGGAAGAGGACATCCCCCTGCTGGTCAAGACCTTGGGCCTGGGAGACGGACTTACCGGAGGCATGGTCCAGCTGAATTCGGAGGACATCGCAGCCATCTACCGCATCGCCGCCCACACCCCCGCCATGTAGTTCCAGAAAGAAAAGAGGCGTGTCCGTTCAGACACGCCTCTTGAAGGTTGAGGTACCAGGATTCGAACCTGGGCAGACAGAACCAAAATCTGTAGTGCTACCATTACACCATACCTCAATTCCGGATTGCAAAGGTAGTGAAAATTGTTTAATGACAGAACCTGATTATATAATCTATTCCGACTGCGGCTATCATCTGGGCAGGAACGAAGGCGCTTACGCCTACATAATCCTGCGCGGAGAGCAGATCGTGGGCAAGAAAGCCGTGGCTTTCACCCACGAGACTTCCAACAGGGGCGAACTCATGGCGGTGATTGATGCGGTGGACAGCTGCCCCCACGGGGCCAGGCTGGAAGTCCGCTCAGACAGCCAGTACGTGGTGAACACCCTTTCCGGAGAATGGAGGCACCGTACCAACGACGACCTCTTCGCCAGATGGAAGAAACTGGTAGCCAGGAAAAAACTCAAAATCACCCTGACATGGGTTCGCGGACATAGCGGCGACAAATACAATGAAATGTGCGACGCTATGTGCGACGAACTCCTCTGACAGGCCCTTCTACAGGGTCCTCTTGATCTCTACGATCTGGAATGCCTCGATGACATCGCCTTCCTTGATGTCATTGTAGCCGGCGATGCTCAAACCGCACTCCTTGCCGGAGATGACTTCCTTGGCGGCGTCCTTGCCGATCTGCAGGGAAGCAAGTTCTCCGGTATAGACCACGATGCCGTCGCGGATCAGACGGACCTTGGCCTTCTGGGTCATCTTGCCGTCACGGACCAGACAGCCCGCGATGGTGCCTACCTTGCTGATATGGAAGGTCTGCTTGACCTCGGCAGATGCGGTGACCTCTTCCTTCTTCTCAGGCTCGAGCATACCCTCGATACCGTCCTTGACTTCATTGATACAGTCGTAGATGACTGAGTAGAGACGGATCTCGATACCCTCGCGGTCGGCGGCCTTCTTGGCTTCGAGCGAAGGTCGCACCTGGAAGCCTATGATCACGGCGTCTGATGCCTCGGCCAGCAGGACGTCGGACTCGGAAATGGCACCGACGGCCTTGTGGATGACATTGACGCGCACTTCCTCGGTGCTGAGCTTGATGAGGGAATCGGAGAGGGCCTCCACGGAACCGTCCACATCACCCTTGACGATGACGTTGAGCTCCTTGAAGTTGCCGATGGCGATACGGCGGCCGATCTCTTCGAGGGTCATATGCTTCTGGGTCTTGATACCCTGGATACGGATGAGCTGCTCGCGCTTGTTGGCAATGCTCTTGGCCTCCCTCTCGTCGGCGAGGATGTTGAACTTCTCACCTGCGGCGGGGGCGCCGTTGAGTCCGAGCACGGAGACCGGAGTGGAAGGACCGGCCTCGGTGATCTTCTGCCCACGCTCGTTGAACATGGATTTGATACGTCCGTAATAGCTTCCGCAGAGCATCACGTCGCCCTGGCGGAGGGTTCCTTCCTGCACGAGGACGGTGGCGAGATAGCCGCGGCCCTTGTCAAGGGAAGACTCTATGACCGCACCGATGGCGAGCTTGTCGGGATTGGCCTTGAGCTCGAGTATGTCAGCCTCGAGAAGCACTTTCTCGAGAAGCTTGTCCACATTGGTACCCTGCTTGGCGGCGATTTCCTGGCACTGGTACTTTCCTCCCCAGTCCTCCACGAGTATGTTCATCTCGGAGAGCTGGCGGCGGATGGTGTCGGGCTGTGCGCCGGGCTTGTCAATCTTGTTGATGGCGAACACCATGGGGACGCCGGCGGCCTGGGCGTGGTTGATGGCCTCGACCGTCTGGGGCATCACTGCGTCGTCCGCGGCGATGATGATGATGGCAAGGTCGGTGAGCTGGGCACCGCGGGCACGCATGGCGGTGAACGCCTCATGACCGGGGGTGTCCAGGAAGGTGATGCGGCGGCCGTTCTCGAGCTTCACGCTGTAGGCGCCGATGTGCTGGGTGATACCACCGGCTTCACCGGCGATCACATTGGTCTTGCGGATATAGTCGAGCAGAGAGGTCTTGCCATGGTCGACGTGACCCATCACGGTGATGATGGGAGGTCTGGGCTTGAGGTCCTCGGGACGATCGGGTTTCTCGTTGGAGTTGATCTCCTCGGAGATCTCGGCGGTCACGAATTCCACTTTGTATCCGAACTCCTCTGCCACCAGCACGAGAGTCTCGGCGTCGAGCCTCTGGTTGATGGACACCATCAGACCCAGGCTCATGCAGGCCCCGATGACCTTCACGACAGGAGTGTTGTTCATGAGGGTGGCCAGGTCGTTGACCGTGACGAACTCGGTGACCTTGAGGGTCTTGTTCTCGGCAGCGCTCTGCTCGATCTCCTCCTGGGTACGCTGGGCGGCGAGCTCGCGCTTTTCCTTGCGGTACTTGGCGCCGAAGTTGTTCTTCTTGGTCTCGTTCATCCTGGCGTAGGTCTCCTTGACCTGCTTCTGGATCTCTTTCTGCAGCTCTTCCTGCTCGGCCTCGCTGAGTGCGGGTTTAAAGCGGTCGCGCTTGCGTCCCTTTCCGCCTGCGGCGGGCTGCTGCTGGGGAGCGGGCTTGCGATCCTTGCTGCGGGATGCTGATTTGTCGATGCCGGCACCGGCCTTGGCGAGATCCACCTTCTGCGTGCTCTTGGAGATGCGTTCACGCTTCTTGGCGGGCTTGCGGTCAAACTGGCTCAGATCTATCTTTCCTATCACCTTGAGAGGTGAAGGTGCCTCCTGGGCACTCTGGGGTGCAGGCTCCGGCTCAGCTGCGGGCTCGGGCTCGATGGCAGGTTCGGGCTCAGCCTCAGGCTCCGGCTCGGGTTCCGGTTCCGGTTCAAGCTCCGGCTCCGGTTCAGGCTCCGGCTCGGGTTCCGGTTCGGGTTCCGGCTCGGGCTCCGGTTCAGGAACGGGCTCCGGCTCCGGTTCGGGGACGGGCTCCGGTTCGGGTTCGGGCTCGGGTTCAGGCTCAGGCTCAGGCACGGGCTCCGGTTCGGTAACGGGAGCTGTTTCCTTCTTGACATTCAGGAAGGTATTGCTCTTGATTATGGTCTCCCTCTCCGGTTCGTCGTCCTCCACATCAGGTTTCTCCTGCTTGCGGCCCGTCTTTTCGAGGATTTCCGTAAGCTTTATGTCCACCTTCTCGGAGGCTTCCTTCATCGCGAGGTCCTTGCCGAACTGCTTGGCGATAGCGGGGAGATGGTCCTCGGATATCTTGGCGTTCGGGTTGTTGTCCACCTCCACTCCCTGCTTGGAAAGGAAATCCACCAGGTCCTGGAGTCCGATGTTGTACTGCCTGAGTATTTTATTGAGTCTGATTTCTGCCATATAAAACTCCTTGTGTTAACTAGTCTTCAAATTCGGATCTGAGTATCCTCACTACTTCCTCGACGGTCTCGTCCTCGAGGTCGGCCCTCTTGGCGATGTCCGCGGGATCTATGGCGAGCACGTCCTTGGCCGTGTCGCAACCTATGCTCTTGAGTCTCTCGATCACCCACTCGTCGATCTCGTTGGTGAACTCGTCGAGAGCCACATCCTCCTCGCCGTCGATCTCATCCTTGGGAAGCTCCCTCCAGACCTCGATTTCGCGGTCCACGAGCATGCCTGCGAGCTGGATGTTGCAACCGCCACGGCCGATACCCTTGCTCACCTCATCGGGCTGCATGAACACCTTCACCTTGTCCTCGGGGCTCTGTCCGAGATCGATGGAAGACACATGTGCGGGGTTCAGGGCCCTCTGGATCATGAGGCTGGGGTTCTGGGACCACTGGATGACGTCGATATTCTCATTGCGGAGCTCCCTGACTATGCCCAGGATCCTGCCGCCCTTGACACCGATGCAGGCGCCGATAGGGTCGATGCGGTCGTCATAAGACTCCACGGCCACCTTGGCCCTCTCGCCGGGGATGCGGACCACTTTCTTGACGGTGATCAGACCATCAGCGATCTCGGGCACCTCCTGCTCGAAGAGCCTCTCGAGGAATTCGTTGGAAGTCCTGGAAAGGGTGATGTAGGGAGTGGTGTTGTTGCGCATCTCCACGCTCTTGATGATGGCGCGGACATTGTCGCTCTTCTTGAACTTCTCCCCGGGGATCTGCTCGCTCTTGGGTATATGGAGCTCGTTGCCGTCCTCGTCGAGGATGAGCACTTCCTTGGACCAGGTCTGATAGACCTCTCCGGTGAAGAGCTCTCCGACCTTCTCGGAGTACTTCTTGTACACATTGGCCTTCTCGATGTCCATGATGCGGCCCTGGAGATTCTGGCGGATATTCAGGATACCGCGGCGGCCGAAGGAAGAAAGGGGAAGCTTCTTGGCGTAGGAGTCGCCCACTTCGTAATCGTCGTCACCGCTGTCGGCCTTGACCTGCTCGAGAGTCATCTCGGCGTTGGGGTTCTCCACCTCCTCGACGATCTCGAAGTTCTGGTAGATCTCGCAGGTACCCTTGTCCACGTTGACGATGACGTCGAAATTGTCCGCGGAGCCGTAGGTCTTGGCGATCTGGGTCAGGAACACATCCTTGAGCACACCCATCATCACCGGACGGTCGATGTTTTTCTCTTCCTTGAAATCCTTGAAGGCATCAATGAGAGTAATGACTTGTTCTTTTTCCATTTTATTCTGAATCTTTTATCGTTTTCAATATCTCGTCAGCTTCCGCAGCGTCGATGCCCTCCGAGCCTACGGTCAGGGCATAATCTTCGATGTTCCTGTCGAATGCGGCAAGGACGGCCCTGTGCACGAACTCGCAATCGTCCAGATCCACGGATCCTTCCTGTTTGCCGAGGACGAGTTCGAAAATGTTGTCGTCATCATTGAAAGCCAGTTCGACGATGGTGCAGCCGCGTTTTGCGGCGGCTTCTCCGGCTACTTGAAGCAGTTCTTCTTTTTTCATTTCGGTCGTAATAAAAACAAAAATAGGCGGCCTTTCCGGTCCCCTATCTCTTTCACGACGCAAATATAGTCAATCTTTTCCAGTTTTACAAATACCGCCCGGCGGAAGAAGCCAGGAAAGGGATTCGGGCCCTTCGTTGAACAGCAGGTCGAGCACGGAAAGGTTCCCGGTGAACCCGTATTTGGAAGAGAACACCTGGTAGTAAGGCCGCGGCTCGTAGCTGCTCTGGTGCTTGGGATGTATGTCCACGTCGGCGCCGGTGTACTCCCTGGTCGGCAGGAGCTCCGGGGCAATGCCTATGCGGGCGCATAGATGGCGGGTGATGCCCAGGTCGAGCTCCCAGAGGGTCTCGGGGCGGGCGTCCAGCAGGGCGAATATCCCGTCCCTGTAGTATTCGAAGAATGGGGAACTGTAGTACGCCGATTCGATGGCGTACTTGGTCTGCCGCACCCAGGGGGTGGAATAATCCACCCGTATCTCGGTGATCAGCGATCTCCCTTCGTGCACCACGGGTACCCGGAGGTCCATGGGGCCGCCGGCCGTCAGGATGCGGCAGCGGTTGCGGTAGGTCTGCTTGACATAGTGCTCGCAGGCCTCCAGATAAACAGAAGAATACTTCACCAGGAGGGCGAAGTATTCAACAGGGGGGAAATATGCTATGGGAAGGACCACTATTCGATGCCGCCTCTTTCGTGGGAGTCGCCGGCACGGACGATGCCCCTCTTGGAATTGAGGATGAAATCGAGGATGGTAGTCTTCTCCACACTGTCGGCGAAGCCTTCCTTGATCCTGGCGAGAGCATCAGAAGTGTTGTATCCCTGATAGTAAACCGTATCGTAGATATCCTTGATGGTACGGATGGTATCCGACTCGAAGCCCCTGCGGCGAAGGCCGACGAGATTGACTCCGGCGAACACGATGGGAACCCTTCCGCAGATGGAATACGGGGGGATGTCTTTGTTGACTGCGGTGCCGCCGCCCACCATGGCATGGGTGCCGATCTTGGAGAACTGGTGCACCTTGGTGCCGCCGCCGATGATGGCCCAGTCGTCCACGTCGGTCTCTCCGGCTATGCCCACATAACTGACCAGGATGCAGTGCTTGCCTACACGGCAGTCATGGGCCACATGCACGTAGGACATGATGAGGGTGTCGTCACCGATCTTGGTGACGCCCTTGCCGCTGGCCTTGGTGCCCCTGTTGATGGTGGCGCACTCACGGATGTTGACGCGGTCGCCTATCTCGACATATGTGACCTCTCCGTCGAACTTGAGGTCCTGGGGTATGGCTCCCACGACTGCTCCGGGGAAGATGTTGCACTGGCTTCCTATCTTGACATAAGGGAAGATGGTCGCATGAGGAAGCACCCTGGAACCGGGACCTATCTCGACATTGTCATCGATATAGGAATAGGGTCCGACTTGTACGTCGTCGGCGAGTTTCGCTCCGGGATGGACGGTGGCCAGGGGATGGATTATTGCCATGTTGATCTACTTTAAATGTTTTCTTATGACCTTGGCCGCTTCGGTGTTGACGGTGTGGCCAGGTTTGTATGCCGAGACATGCGCACGGAGGAAGCCTCCTGAGAGTCTCAGGTCCCCTATGAGGTCGAGCATCTTGTGCCTGCCGCACTCGTTGGGGAAATGAAGTTCAAGATTGTTCAGGTAGCCGTTTTCGTTGACTTTGATACCGTCGATGCCGAAGAAGGATGCAAGCCTGGAGATCTGCTCGTCGCTGGCCGGATGCTCCACGACGACTATGGCGTTGTCCATGTCGCCGCCTTTCACCAGGCCGTGACCCACGAGGTACTCGAGCTCATGGAAGAAGCAGAAAGTACGGCAGGGAGCGATCTGGGACACATAGTCGATGGCGGGATTCCACACCGACTTCTGCTCGCCCAGCACCTTGGAGCCGAAATCCGCGACCAGCTCATAGGAGAACTCATCGGCGGGGGTGATCCTGATCAACGAACCATGGTCGTTGGTGGCTGTCAGCTCGGAGTCTATCTCGATGTAGATGCGCTCCGCCTGCTGCTCCTGAAGACCATCCGCGAGTATGTCCCTGACGAAATATGAGGCGCTGCCGTCCAGGATGGGCACTTCGATATTGTCGATCTCTATCTCGGCATTGTCCACCCCGAGTCCGGTCAATGCGGAAACGAGGTGCTCCACCGTCGACACGGTGGCACCGTCCTTTCCGATGGTGGTGCAACGGGCTGTATTGCAGACATTCTCCGCGAGGGCGGGAATGCTGACGCCGAGGTCTGTCCTGACGAAACTGAGGCCTGAGTTTTCAGGCGCAGGATTTACTGTAACATGCGCGTAGGTGCCGGTATGGATACCTTTGCCTTCGAATTTATAAGATTTTCTGAGTGTCTTCTGATTCATAAAACGCGCAAAGATAGAAAATTAATGATTATTATCAAAAACCCTATTCCTGCGCGGCTTGTTTGAATTTGGCATAAGCCTTCAGATAAGTCTTCTGGTCTATTGCCGGGATGCCGAAGAGCACCTCGCCGCTCTTGCGCACATTGCCTATCACGGCGGATTTGGCACACACGGTGGTATTGTCGGCTATCTTTATGTGTCCGACCACACCTACCTGGCCTGCAAGTATGCAATTCTTGCCTATCACGGCGGATCCGGCGATACCGCACTCGGCGGCGATGGCGGTGTTCTCGCCTATCTGTACGTTGTGGGCGATCTGGCAGAGGTTGTCTATCTTGACTCCGTCCGCGATGACCGTGGACTCCATTTCAGCGCGGTCCACCGTGGTATTGGCTCCGATTTCCACATCATTGCCTATGACCACGTTGCCCAGATGCTCTATCTTCTGCCAGGAACCGTCGGGCTGGGGAGCGTTCCCGAAGCCGTCACTGCCTATCACGCAGTTGGCGTGGAGTATGACCCTGTCACCTATGACCATGCCGGGATAGATACGCACTCCGGGATAGATCACGCAGTCCTTCCCTATCCTGGTGCCCTCGCCGACGTACACATTCTCGTAAATCTTGGTATTGTCGCCGACCTTGCATTTGGGACCTATCCAGGCGAAGTCGCCTACATAGACGCGGGAGCCGAGCCTCGCGCTCCAGGCCACATGGCAGCGGCCGCGATGGCGCTTGTTGGTCTTGCGCTGGTCGGCCACGTACTTGAGGAGCTCTGCGACGGCGGTGTAGGAATTCTCCACTCGCACCATGGTGGGAGTCACTTTCTCCCGGGGCTGGAAATCATTGTTTACCAGCAAGACCGAAGCCTTGCTGGTATAGACATATTGTTCGTATTTGGGATTGGCGTAGAAACTCAGCTGACCGGGACGGCCGTGTTCGATCTTGGCGAAAGATTTGACCACTGCTTCAGGGTCTCCTTCGACCGTACCATGGAGTATGGTCGCCAGTTGTTTTGCAGTCAATTCCATGGTCAGAACCTCCAGCCGAGAGTAAGCATGGCATTCCAGAGACTCCTGCTGGTGCGCACGGTAGGTGAAGGGACAGCGTCGATATAATCTCCGTAAGGCAGGAAGTTCCTGTTGGGGAAGGTCGTGCATTTGACGGCGGCGTCAGCGAAGAAGGCGCCTTCGGAGGCATAGCCTATACCGAAGGATAAGGCTTTGACCAGATCCTGGCTGTACTGCATGGAGTAAGAATCCAGCAAGCCGGAGTTGTACATCTTCATGAAGGTGCTGGCATCGAACGAGCCGGCGTCGATGGTCTCACCGAGTCCGTTCTCACCGTAACGTATGGGAGAGGTGGTGACGTTGTAGCCTCCCCTGACGGAGAATGAAGGGGTGAGCCTGAGCTCCGCACCGACCCTGAACTGGTGCTGCATGCCGAGGAACATCTGGTTCTGGGTGTTCTCGGGGATGAAGTTGGTGCCGTACTCGTCGGAGAAGCGCATGACGCTGAAATCAGACAGCTCGTAATCGGCGCTGAGCAGCAGCCTGGACATCAGGGTGGCGGCAAGGCCGAAGTTGGCGCTGTACGGGGAACGGATGCTGTAATCGTAGCGGCCGGTCTCCGTCCATTCGTTGCCCTGTCCGTAAGTGTAATCGACGCTCTGGTAAACATCCCAGGACTCGGAAACATTGTACAGGGTCGGGGTGCGGAAGGCAGCTCCGAAGCGTATCATGTCATTGGGGGTGAAGATCAGGCCGAACTTTCCATAGATACCGTTGACCGAGCGGCTGAGACGGTACTGGTACGACGAGAAATCGAGGAAGGTATCGTCCAGGGGGAAGTCCTCCGGGTTCTGGGCCATCTCGTAGAAGTTCTCGGTATAGCTATATGAGGAATTCGGGACTCCGAGGGAGAAACCCAGGTAGAAATTGTCGCTGAAATTCAGGCCCACGTTGAACAGGAGGTCGTTCTTGTAGCCTGCGGAGACGGTCTTGGAAGTCTGATGGAGGGGACCTCCGGTGACGATGTTGCCTGCTCCGTCGATGATCTCGGCCGCTCCTATGTAGCTGTCGCCGCCGGCGACCAGGGGTGATATCACATATGCCTTGTAGGCGGTCACCGTGTTCAGGGGATAATAAGAGGCGGCGTCGGAAGCCATGAGGTCATTCTCGGGAATGCCTTCGGCTCCTGCTGCCATGAAACCGGTGATGGAAGTCTCGTTGTTGATCCCTGAAGCTATCGCAGAATCGAAATAGCTGCCTGTACCGGTGGAAAGAACTGCATAGGAGATGCCAGTCAGGCCTCCCCTGCGGTGGCCGAGGTCCACATAGAAGGAACCGCCGAACTGGGGCAGCCTCAGGCCGGAGGACTTGGACGAGGGAGTCGTCTTGCCGATGAAGTCTGTACTCGTCAGGCCCTTGTACCAATCGAAGGTCGGAGCATAGGCCGAGCTGGCCTTGGACAGGGCCAGCATGGGTGAGAAAGAGAACTGGCTGTAGTGCGCCACGGCCGAACCTGCGGGGTTGAGACCGATGGAACCCAGGTCGCCGCCGACGGCCGTGAAGGCATTGCCCATGGCCATGGTACGGGCTGTACCGGTGTAGTCGTTCCGGCTGATATCGACTGCGGAATAAATATCCTGGGCAGTCGCTGCGACGGCCAGAGACATCGCAAAGAGGGCTAAAATAACTTTTCTCATAGCATTGACAATCTTTCAAGTTAAACATTCCGGGCTGGCGGAGCATTACCTCCTGCCGCCTCCGCCGCTACGGCCGCCGCCGCTGGAGGAACCTCCTCCGAAACCGCCGCCGCTGGAAGAACCGCCGCCGAAGCCGCCGCCTGAAGAGCCGCCGCTGCGGGATGAGCTGCCGCCGCCGAAGCCGCCGCTGCTGTAACCGCCGCTACGGGAGCTTGAGCTGGAAGAGCTGCTGCGGGAAGTGGAGCCGCTGCTGCGGGAGCTTGAGCTGGAAGAGCTGCTGCGGGAAGCGGAGCCGCTGCTGCGCGAAGTGGTGGTGTTGCTGCCGCTGGTGCGGGCCGAACCTGCCGCGCGGGAAGTCCTGCTCTGGACATTGACCCCCTCATCCCTGGTGCTGCCGCCGCTGCGGGTGGCAGAGCCTGTGCGGGAAGTGGAAGGAGCGGTGGTGATGCCACCCACCCTGCCTGAACCGGTGGCTCCCGTGACCCTGGAAGATCCGCCGGTGCGGGAGACGCTGCCTGCAGTGCCTATCCTGCCGGTGCCGGATGCTCCGGTGCGGGCTCCGGAGATGGAGCTTGTGCCTGCTACCCTGGAGGAGCCTGCGCGCCTGCCAACGATGGTGCCTGCGCCGCCGCTGTGGCCGTAAACACCTGCTCCGATCGCATCAGTCCTCGGACGGTAAACTCCGCCGGCATAATACTGATGGTGGTGTGCGGGGCCGTAATACCAAGGGTCGAATCCCCAAGGGCTGTACCAACTGTGATACCAGTTGTGGTACCAGCCGTAGGAATAGAGGCCGCCCCAGCCGAGGCCGTAATACCAGGGATCCCATCCCCAACCATAGTACCAAGGCTCCCAGCCGTAGCCGTAGCTGAAGTACCAGGGGTCCCAATACCAGGAACGATACCAGTGGCGGTGATGCCAGGGGCCGAACCAGGGATCCCAGAGCCAGGGATCGTCGAAGAAGGGATCTACGATGTAAATGTTTATGTCTCGATGGTCATCGTCGAGGATGAGAGTGTCCCGCTGCTTCTTCTCGAGCTGCTGGGCTGCAAGATACTCGATGTCTTCCTGGGAATACAGCTGGACGGGAGTGTAGGCGTGCCTGTAATAGACGCCGTCCTGGAATCTCGACCCGGAAGAAAATTGGGCCTGGGTTCCGCACGAGGCCATCACGAAGAGCAGTGACAGCGCTAAAAGTGGTATTCTCTGTTTCATATCGACTCTCCTATATGATAAAATTTGTATCTTTGTCCCGCAAGAACTGTGCCTACGGAAAAAATGACACCAGGTTACAGTTTCTGTATTATAGATGCAAATTTCGAAAAAAAACGCAGGAATTCATAAAAATGGCAAAGGAAGTTACTAGCAGAGCAGAAAATTACTCACAGTGGTACAACGATCTCGCCCTCAAGGCGGATCTGGCTGAGCAGTCGGCAGTCAGGGGCTGCATGGTCATAAAGCCTTATGGCTACGCGATTTGGGAAAAGATGCAGTCCATCCTGGACGGCATGTTCAAGAAGACGGGGGTGCAGAACGCCTATTTCCCCCTGTTCATCCCCAAGTCGTTCTTCAGCCGTGAAGCTGAGCATGTGGCGGGATTCGCCAAGGAATGCGCAGTGGTCACCCACCACCGCCTAAAGAACGATCCCGACGGCAACGGTGTCATAGTCGATCCCGACGCCAGGCTCGAAGAGGAGCTCATCGTACGTCCGACCTCCGAGACCATCATCTGGAGCACCTACAAAAACTGGGTGAAGTCCTGGAGGGACCTCCCCATACTCTGCAACCAGTGGTGCAACGTGGTGCGCTGGGAGATGCGTACCAGGCTCTTCCTCCGCACAGCTGAATTCCTGTGGCAGGAAGGCCACACCGCCCACGCCACCGCAGAGGAGGCCGAGCAGGAAGCTTTCCGCATGGTCAATGTATATGCCGATTTCGCACGCAACGTGATGGCCCTCCCCGTGATCATAGGCCACAAGAGCCCCAACGAGAGATTCGCCGGAGCCCTCGACACCCTCACCATCGAGGCTATGATGCAGGACGGAAAGGCTCTCCAGGCCGGCACTTCCCACTTCCTGGGCCAGAACTTCGCCAAGTCTTTCGACGTGCAGTACACTGACAAGGAAGGCAAGCAGCAGTATGTCTGGGCCACTTCGTGGGGCGTCAGCACCCGTCTGATGGGAGCCCTGATCATGGCTCACGGAGACGACAACGGTCTCGTGCTGCCTCCCGCCCTGGCTCCTATCCAGGTGGTCATGGTGCCTATCTTCAAGACCGACGAGGAGCACGCCGCCATCATGGAGAAGTTCGACTCCCTGAAGTCCGCCCTCGAAGCCCTCGGCCACTCCGTCAAGATCGACGACAGGGACACTCTCCGTCCCGGCTTCAAATTTGCAGAATGGGAGCTCAAGGGTGTGCCCGTCAGGATCGCCCTCGGCGCCAGGGACCTCGCTTCCGGCACCGTGGAGGTATCCCGCCGCGACACCCTGACCAAGGAAACCGTCGCCCTCGAAGGCGTAGAGCAGTACATCCACACCCTCATGGACGCCATACAGAAGAACATTTACGAGAAGGCTCTCGCGTTCCGCACCGCCAACATCCAGAAGTGCGACTCCTGGGAGGAGTTCAAGACCGAGATACAGAACGGCAAATTCCTCCTCTGCCACTGGGACGGCACGGTCGAGACCGAGCAGAAAATCAAGGATGAGACGAAAGCTACCATCAGGTGCATCCCTATCGACAGCGTCGTCTGCGAAGAGGAAGGCAAGGACATCTATTCCGGCAAGCCTTCGCACCGCAGGGTGGTGTTCGCCATCTCCTATTAGAATAAGAGGCTTATGAAGAAGTTAATTTTGACGGCAGCCCTTCTGGCGGCTGCGGCATCGGTCTCCCTGGGACAGAACGTCCGCCAGGCTCTCAGCGATGCGGCCAAGGCCATCTCGGAGACTCCCCAGGAGCAGCCCGAGCAGGTGAAAGTCAGCCATTGGACCAAGTCGATGGAGCTCAACCTGGGCTTCAACCACACAGGACTCTGGAGCTGGGCGGCCGGCGGCTACAACACCGCCACCCTCATCGCCGGCATCGACGGCAAGGCCAATTACAAGAAGGATTTCACCAGCTGGGACAACCGCCTGCAGCTCGACTACGGTTTCCTCTGGTCGGCTGACAAGGAGAACCTCCTCCAGAAGAGCAAGGACCGCATCTATTTCGAGAGCAAGCTGGGCTACCAGACCGGCAAGGACTCCAAGTGGAAATATTCCGCTTCCTTCGACTTCCGCTCCCAGTTCACGGATGACTACACAAACTATGTGAAGGACGCCGACGGCATGTGGTCCGGCACCCTAAAGTCCGGTTTCATGTCCCCCGCCTATGTAAACCTCGCACTCGGTATGGACTGGAACCCCGCCCCCTGGTTCAACATGAACATCTCTCCCGTCACCGCCGGCCTGGTCGCCGTGCTCAACGAGAGCACCCAGCCCAACCTCCGCAAAAATTACGGTATGGAGCAGAACGAAGACGGATCCTGGGACTACATACGTTTCCTCTTCGGTGCACAGGTCAAATCCACGGCCAAGTGGACCATCAACGACGTATTCAATTTCGAGACTCAGCTGGTACTCTTCACCGACTACCTCAACGAGCCTTACCTGAGGGTCAACTGGGACAACAAGATCAGCTGGCAGCTCGCCAAGTTTGTGAAACTGTCCCTCAGCACCTGGCTCATCCACGACCCTATCGTGATGATCACGGACCCTTCGGACATCGCCAAGTATCCTGACGGCAGGGCCAGGGTCCAGTTCAAGGAGAATTTCGCGTTTTCATTCACCTACACCTTCGGGAAGAAATGAAAATCCTCCTCGCAGTCAGCGGCGGCATCGATTCGATGACCATGGCACATCTGGCTCCCGGTCTTTTCCGGGAGTCTGCTTTTTCCGTGGCCCATTGCAATTTCGGCCTTCGCGGCGAGGAATCCGACGGGGATGAAGCTTTCGTCCGGCAGTGGTGCGCCGGGCGCGGCATCGAATGCCTGGTGAAGCGTTTCGACACTCAGGGCTACGCCCGGAGCAAGGGCATAAGCATAGAGATGGCGGCAAGGGAGCTGCGCTACGAGTGGTTCGGACAGCTCTGCCGGGAGAAGGGCTTCGATGCGGTCGCCGTCGCGCACAATGCCGATGACAATGCCGAAACCCTGCTGCTCAACATCACCAGGGGTACCGGCGGCCGCGGGCTGCGCGGCATGGGTTCGCACGGCCTCATCCTGCGGCCGCTGCTGGGATGGACCCGCGAAGAGATACAGGCCTGGGCCGACGCCAACGGGGTGAGCTACAGGGTGGACAGCACCAACTCCGACACCCGATACAAGCGCAACCTGATACGGCAGGAGGTGATCCCGGCATTGAAACGGATCAATCCTTCCTTCATACGCACGATAAACCGGGAGATGAAGCATTTCGCCCAGCTCTCCGACATCGCCGACGACTACTTCGACTCCTGCGGCATCGCCCCGGACGCCACGGAGGTCCAGCTCGGAAAGCTGCTGGGACTCAAGCATTGGCAATATGTGCTGTACCGGGTCACCGAGAGGTGCTCGCTGGACGCCGACACCTTCGACGCCCTGGTCCAGCTCCTCTCCGACAAGCAGAAAGGCACCTTCAGCGGCAAGACCTTCCTTTCCCCCACCCACAGAGTAGTCACTTCCGCCGACAGCCTGACCATACTCCCCCTCTCCCCTGAGGCGGAGCGCCCCCCGCTGGAAATAAGGGGAGACGGCAGCTACGGGTTCGGGACTTCGACATTGAAAGTGAAGACCGTCCCCAGGAGCGGCATCCCCTCCCTGAAGCAGCCCGAAGGGACCCTGATATGGGATGCAGAAGCACTCCCCTTCCCTTTCACCCTCAGGCGCTGGCGCGATGGAGACTGGTTCGTGCCGTTCGGGATGAGAGGGCGCAAGAAACTCAGCGATTTCTTCAACGACCAGGGCTGGTCCCTACCGATGAAGGAAAACGCCGTCGTCATCGTCGCAGACCCCTCCGACAGCCATGTGCTGGCGGTGGCGGGGGCCAGGATGGACGATTCCCTCAAAGTGAAAGACAGCACAGATACAGTCACGGTCACGGAACTGGCATGATGGAACACAGTCGCAAAATAAGGATCATGGCGGTCCTCAACCTCACCCCGGATTCCTTCTGGGAGCCGAGCAGGTACGACATGTCCGTGCTGGAAAGCGGCGCCGACATCATTGACATAGGCGCAGTGAGCACCCGGCCCGGAGCCCCGGACGTGAGCGAGCAGGAAGAATGGGCACGGCTGGAACCGGTGCTGAAAACCCTGCCGGACGGCCTCGCCATCTCCATCGACACCACCCGCAGCGGGATAGTCACCAAGGCGCACGAGCTGCTCGGGCATTTCATCGTCAATGACATTTCCGCCGGGGAGGACGACCCCCTGATGCTCCCTACCGTGGCCAGGCTGGGCCTGGGCTACGTGGCCATGCACAAAAGGGGCAATCCCCGCACCATGGACTCCCTCTGCGATTATCCCGAAGGTGTCACCGCCGCAGTCATCTCATATTTCAGGGAGTTCTCCTGCAAGGCCTCCCGCCATGGCATTTCCGACTGGATACTGGACCCGGGCTTCGGTTTCGCCAAGACCGACGCCCAAAACATGGAACTGCTCGAAAACCTTTCGGAATTCAAGCAGTTCGGCAAAGATATCCTGGTGGGGATCTCGGACAAACGTTTCACCAAGGGGCGTAGCCGTGAGCTGGAAGAGCTGGCGGTCCGCAACGGAGCCGACATCCTCAGAGTGCACCTGCGGCACTAGTCCATGGGGAATTTCACGCCCCATTCGGCGCGCAGGGCATCCATCTGTTTCATCATCGCAAGTGTCTCGCTGTGAGGCATGTAGGGCGACTCGAGCAAGCCGTCGGCGAGGGCGTCGCGGCAGGCCAGCATCTCATACTCGTAGCCGCTCAGCTGGGTCTCGGGGCATTTGAAGACTTGCACGGGCTTCCAGTCTTCCCATATGGTTATGCTCTCGGGGCAGTTGATATTTTCGACGGTGAGGCAGTTGCGGTCGCCGCTGATGACTCCCCTGCGGTCGCCGCGGGCGATGCCGCTGGTGGTCAGGTTGGCCATCCTCCCGTCCCTGTATTTGAAGCTGATGGTGTCCTGGATGTCCACTCCGGTAGGCCAGAGCTGGCAGGAAGATACGGTCTTCTCTATGTCGCCGCCGAAATACATGCGCGCGAAATTGATGCAATAGACTCCTACATCCAGCAAGGCTCCTCCGCAGAGTTCGGGCTTGAAGAGTTTCTCTTTCTTGAGCATGGGGATGCAGAGATTGGCCGTGAGGAAACGGGGCTCGCCTATGGCTCCTGCATCGATGAGCTCCTTTATCTTGATGGAAAGGGGCATGTAGCGGGTCCACATGGCCTCGGTTATGAAGACCTTGAGCTCATGGGCCCTGTTGAGCAAGGCCTCCGCCTGGCGGGCGTTGCCGGTGAAGGCTTTCTCGACTATCACGGGTTTACCTGCCTCGACCGCGAGCAATGCCGACTCATAGTGGTCTGAGTGGGGCGTGGCCACATAGACCAGGTCCACCTCGGGATCCTGCACCATCTCGGCATAAGAGCCGTAGGCCTTGGCGAAGCCGTATTCCTTGGCGAAAGCCTGGGCCTTGCCCAATTCCCTGGAAGCGATGGCATAGTTTTCTACACCTTCTTTCTTGTCTATCCTGTTGATGGTCGCTGCCATCCAGCCGGCGATACGTCCGGCACCCATCATTCCTACTTTCATTTACTTGAGTTTTGGTTATCGGATAAATATAGTCATTTTTTCAAATCTTTTCCCGCACTGTGCCCGAATTGCCTGCGATAGGCCCGGCAGAAAGCCGACATGTTGACAAAACCTGCAGATACCGCAGCCTCGGTCACGCTCCCCGCCCCGGAGAGCAAGGCGTCGCGGGCGGCTTCAAGCTTGCGCCTGGTGATCCACTTTTCCGGGGTGAGGTCGCTGATCTTCGCGAAATCCCTCTTGAAAGTAGCCAGACTCCGACCTGTGTAGTAAGCGATCTCGGATATGGAAAGTCCGTCCCGGAAACTTTCTTCCATAAATTCCAGTATGTCCGTTTTCCACTGGGAAGTGAAATCGAACAGCACCGGAAACAGCCTCGCGTCCATCCTGAGCAGGCTCGAGATGAGTTCGGAGACTTTCCTGGCGAGCCATTCCCGCTCCGGGAGCACCTCCGCCTCATAAAAAGGCCTGAACGAATCGAAGAAACTCACGCTCTCCAGGGACACCGGGATGCGCTCGATCTCGGGATAGTCCTTCGCCGAGAGGGAGCGGGGGACGTCCCTGCCGGGGAGGCCCCTGTAATATGCCACGAGGGACTGCCGGGGGATGTTTATGGCAATGGATAGGTGTCCCCCTTCCCCGAAGCCGGCATGGCGCCGGATGGTGACCTGATGGTTGCGGCGGATGAAGGCGCAGTCCCCTGCCCTGAGGGTGGTGACCTTGCTGCCGCCGCCTATGTCGATGTCGCCCTCGATCACATACATCACGGTGTGCTCCTTCACGGTGAAAGAGCGGGTGAGTTCGCTGCGATGGATGAAGGTGCTCATCACATCCGGGCAGTGGGTGATCCTGAAATCCTGCATGATTTGCCATTTGAGCCGCTGAGCACATTAAATTGAGCCGCTGGGCACATTTTTACAAAGGTAATCATTGTAGCTTTGCCACGCAAAATTTTTTTACAATGATGAAAAAGCCCCTTATCCTGACCATTGTCACCATCGCCCTCGCCGCCTTCGCGGCCGGCGCACAGGAATCTACCGACACCCTTGAGCAGGCTGTCGTCACCGGCACCCGCGTGGCGGTTTCCCGCGACCTTCTCCCCGTCCCAGTCTCCATTGTCGGAAGGAGGACCCTGGAAGCGAGCGATGAAAACAACATACTCCCCGTCCTCATGGAGCAGGTACCCGGATTGTTCGTCACGACCCGCGGCGTCACCGGCTTCAGCGTATCGAACGGTGCCGCAGGTGCCATCTCCGTCAGGGGATTCGGCGCCGCCGACGGCAGGGTGCTCGTCCTGATTGACGGACATCCCCAGTTCGAGGCACTCTACGGCCACCCCGTCGGAGACGAGTACATCGCAGCCGATGCCGAGAGGATAGAGGTCAGCCGCGGCGCCTCCTCGGTGCTCTACGGCTCCAACGCCATGGGCGGTGCCATCAACATCATCACCCGCAAGCACACCGTGGACGGCAACCGCCTCAACGTCAAGCTGATGGGCGGCTCGTACGGTACCTACAGAGGCAGCGCCACCGACAGCTACCGCAACGGACGCTTCTCCGGCACCGCTTCCATCAATTACGACCGCACCGCAGGGCACAGGACCAACTCCGCCTTCAACTCCCTGAGCGGCATGCTCAAGGCAGGCTATGAGATCTCCGACAATTGGAACGTCTCAGCCAACATCGACCTCGTCAAGTCCTATTCGGAGAACCCCGGTCCCGTCAGCGCCCCCATCCTGGAAGGCACCGCAGACATACTCCGCGGCATGTCGGGTCTCTCTTTCGAAAACCGCTACGAGCGGATGAAAGGAGCCCTGAACTTCTATTACAATGCCGGAAACCACATCATCAATGACGGCCACGTCGCGTCCAAGCCGTCCCAGCAGTACCTGTTCCACGGTTTCGACTACATGGCCGGCGCCAATCTCTATGAGGCCTTCGACATCTTCAGCGGCAACACCCTGACGGCCGGCATCGACGCCAAATTCTACGGCGGCGACGCCTACCGCAACCCCGTCACCGAGTACTACGCCGACCATGTGAATCTCCGCGAATTCGCAGGATACCTGTTCGACCAGTACAACATCGGTAAATTCGCCCTCAACCTCGGAGTCCGCGTGGAGCACCACAGTGTCTATGGCATCGAATGGGCTCCCCAGGCGGGCATAGCCTTCAGCCCGGCAGCCGGGACCAGCTTCAAGCTTTCCGCAGCCAAGGGCTTCCGCGCCCCGAACATCAAAGAGATGTACATGTTCCCCGCCTCCACCGAGGAAATCCTCCCCGAAGAGGCCTGGAGCTATGATTTCACAGCTTCACACAATTTCTTCGACGGAGCCCTCAAGGCCGAACTCGGCCTGTACTACACCACCGGCTCCAATCTCATCGCAAACGTCATGATCGACGGTATCCGCAAGTTCCGCAATGTCGGAGCCTTCGCCAACAAGGGTGTGGAGTTCAGCGCCGTCTGGACCCCCGCGAGGAACCTGTCTTTCAATGCCAATTACAGCTTCCTGCACATGGACACCATCTACACAGGTGCTCCCAGGCACAAGCTCTATGTCGGCGGCAACTGGAGACCCGGAAGGTGGGATTTCAATCTGGGAGCCATGGGTATCGCCGGCCTGTACCTGAATACAGCCGCGACCCCCGCTATCAGCAACTACGTGGACCTGAAGGCCCGCGTCGGCTTCAAGCTGAGCGACGCCATCCAGATATTTGTCAGGGGTGAGAACCTGCTGAACCAGGCATACGAAACCATGGAAGGTTTCCCCATGCCAGGTATCTGCGGATTCGCGGGTCTTACCCTCAGCCTCTAAGGGCGCTTGTACCCGTCGGCCGCGGCACGCTTGCTCATGCGCTCAATGCGCTTGGCCGTGTCGGGATGGGAAGAGAAAAGTTTAGTCACGGCACTGCTGTAAGCTGCGGAGCCCGAAAGGCTCTGCAGTTTTTCGAATGCTGCCGCCATGGCCCAGGGATTCTTACCGGCGGACACGAGGAAATCGTAACCGTAGTCGTCTGCCTGACTCTCCTGGCTCTTGGAGTACTGGGCGCCGATGATGGCCTGGCCCAGGGAGCCCAGCTGGGAGTCGGTGATCACGGCCATGGTCCTGCTGGCCGAAGACAGGCCCTGGAGGGCGGCGGCGGTCAGGATGGCCTGACGCATCTCTTTCTTGGTGTGCTTCAGGGCCACATGGCCGATTTCATGGCCTATCACTCCCAGGAGTTCGTCGTCGGACATGGTGTCCATCATGCCCGTATAGACACGCACAGACCCGTCCGCACAGGCGAAGGCATTTATCTCATTCTGCTTGTACACTTTGAAATTGAGGGGCACTCCATCGACCTGCTTTATCCCCGACACGAGGTTCATGAGCCTTCTGGTGTAGGAGCTCGAAGCCGGCATGACGGTGCTCTGGGCATCCAGGGCTGCGACGTACTGGGCCACATAGGCCTGGATCTGGGCGTCGGAGATGGATGCGGCCTGGCCGGCCATCAGGATGGACGAAAGCGCGCGGCCGGAATCGATCTGGAGAGGGGTGCCGCAGGACACTGCCAGCAGCAGAGCCGCGAAGATGGGAATGAACTTTTTCATTGGTAGAATCCGACTTTCTTATAGACTTTGCGAAGCGTCTTGCCGGCCACATAGGAGGCCTGTTCCGCTCCCTTGCGATAGACTTCGTCGAGGTAGGCCTTGTCCGCGATCAGGCGCTGGGCCTCTTCGCGTATGGGGCTCAGGGCCGACACCACGGTCTCGGCCACTGCGGATTTGAATTCTCCGTAACCGCCACCGGCGAACTCTGCCTCGATCTCGGGCATGGACTTCCCGGTCAGGGTGGAATAGATGTTCATCAGGTTGGCCACTCCGGGCTTGTTCACCTTGTCATAGCGTATGCAGTTTTCGCGGTCGCTGTCGGTGACGGCGCGCTTGAATTTCCGGCGGATGTCATCCGGGGAATCCATCAGGAAGACGCAGCCGTCGGGGACAGACTTGGACATCTTGGCATCCGGGGTGGTGAGGCCGTAGATGCGGGAACCGGTCTTGGCGATGAGCGGCTCGGGTATCTTGAACACATCGCCGTAGATGCCGTTGAAGCGCTGGGCTATGTCGCGGCAGATCTCCACATGCTGCTTCTGGTCCTCTCCCACAGGCACGTAGTCGGGCTGGTACAGGAGGATGTCGGCGGCCATGAGGACAGGATAGGTGAAGAGGCCGGCGTTGATGTTGTTGCTGTATTTGGCAGATTTGTCCTTGAACTGGGTCATGCGGGAGAGCTCCCCGAACATGGTGTAGCAGTTCAACACCCAGGCGAGCTGGGTGTGCGCGGGCACATGTGACTGGAGGAAAAGCACGTTCTTTTCGGGATCCAGGCCGCAGGCTATGTACTGGGCAAGCTGGTTGAGGGAACGCTTGCGGAGCTCGGCAGGCTCCTGCCGCACCGTGATGGTGTGGAGGTCGGCCATGAAATAATAACATTCATATTCGTTTACGCGCTCCGCCCAGTTCCTGATGGCTCCGAGATAATTGCCCAGATGCAGGTCTCCGCTGGGCTGGATGCCGGAGAGCATTCTTTTCTTCTGTATTTCTTCCATATGGTTTTCTTTTTGAGCAGGGCCTAAAGCAATGAGAGGGCGACGTCCATCATACGGGTGAATGTGGTCTGGCGCTGCTCGGCCGTCGTGACTTCACCGGTGAGGATGTGGTCGGAGACAGTGAAAAGGGCCAGGGCGCGGTTGCCGGAACGGGCGGCGTTCATGTAGAGCGCCGACGCTTCCATCTCCACTGCCAGCACACCCATCTTCATCCACTGGTCCTTGGTGGGGCGGTCGGAATAGAAAAAGTCCGAAGAGAGGACATTGCCCACCATATAGCGGTAGCCGAATGCCTCGCAGGATGCCACCGCCTTCTGCAGCAGGCCGAAATCCGCTATGGGGCAGAAGGTGCCGGGGAGGTCGTACTGCGCCCCGTAATTGGAATCGGTGCAGGCGCCCATCGCGAGCACCAGGTCGCCTATCTTGAGGTCCTTGTGGTACGCCCCGGCGGAGCCGATGCGCACTATCGTCTTGACATCGTAGAAATTGTAGAGTTCATAAGTATAGATGGCGATGGACGGGATGCCCATGCCGTGCCCCATCACACTCACTTTCTTGCCCTTGTAGGTGCCGGTGTAGCCCAGCATTCCGCGGACTTTGTTGAACAGGACCGGATTTTCAAGATAATGCTCGGCCATGAACTGGGCGCGTAGAGGGTCGCCGGCCATGATCACGAAGGGAGCGATCTCGCCTTTCTTCGCTCCGATATGGGGTGTAGGTGTGTTACTCATGATTACGATGTTTAGTTAATGATACAAATATAAAAAATCAGATGGTTTTTCGTACATTTGCAATCATGAAAGATTCACGTCAGGTCACAAAGAATATCTCCAAGGATATCATTTCCGCCTTGGGGGAAAAACTCAAGGAATCATTGATTTCCGTCCTGCCTGTCAGTTTGATCGTACTGCTTCTGTCCTTGACGCCATGGGTGGACATAAGTCCGAAAGAGCTTGCGGTCTTCGCCGGAGCTACTATCTTTCTCATCCTGGGCATAGGCTTTTTCAACAGGGGCGCCGATATGGCCATGACCCCCATGGGACAATACATAGGCGAAGGCCTCACCGCTTCCAAGAAGATGGGGCTGCTGCTCACCATAGCCTTCGTGATGGGTCTGCTCATCACGATAGCCGAACCGGACCTGTCCGTGCTGGCATCCCAGGTCAGCGCCGTGATGAACGGGACCGTCCTCATCGTGACCGTGGGCATAGGAGTGGGCATCATGCTGCTCCTGGGCGTACTGAAGATACTTTTCCACTTCGACCTGACCAGCATCCTGATGTTCCTGTACATGGTGCTGTTCTGCCTGGCCGCCCTGCTGATGGACAGCGATGAAAACTGGCCCCTGCTCTCCATGTGCTTCGATTCCGGCGGAGTCACCACCGGCCCCATCACCGTGCCTTTCATCATGGCCCTCGGCGTGGGCATAGCCCTGACCGTCGGCGGCCGCAATGCCAGTGAAAACAGCTTCGGACTCATTGCGCTCTGCTCGGTAGGCCCCATCGCCGCCGTCCTGCTCCTGTCCATCTTTTCGACAGGGAGCCTGGATTTCGCCGCACCTGACTATTCCATGGAAACCATCATGAGCGAAGGTCCCTGGAAGCTTCTGGCCGGCTCCATGGTCAATGTGGGCAAGTCCCTGGTGTTCATAGTGCTGTTTTTCTTCAGCCTGCAGTTCACTGTACTCAAGCTGCCCAAATCCAAAATACTCCAGATAATCTTCGGCATCATGTATGCCTTCATGGGCCTGGTGCTCTTCCTCTCCGCAGTGGAGATGGCCTACATGCCCATAGGTTACAAGATAGGCTCCGAGCTTGCCCAGATGCCTCCTGCCATCATAGTGGGCCTGGCCTTCATCATAGGCATGGTGGTGGTCCTTGCCGAACCGGCAGTCCACGTACTGAACAACCAAGTCCAGGAAATCACCGGAGGTGAAGTTTCCAAGAGGCAGATGATGACAGCTCTCTCAGTGGGCGTGGGCGTCTCGATCGGTCTTTCAGTCCTGAGGATCTACATGGGATTCTCCCTTCTGTATTACCTGATTCCGGGATATCTGATTTCCCTGGGTCTCTCGTTCTTCGTGCCCAAACTCTACACGGCCATCGCCTTCGATTCCGGCGGCGTGGCCAGCGGTCCCCTGACCTCCAGTTTCATACTTCCCCTGATTATCGGAGCGTGCATGACCCTCCATGGTGAGAGCAAGATACTGGAGCTCGCGTTCGGCGTGGTCTCCATGGTGGCCATGACCCCTCTCATCACCATCCAGAGCCTCGGCTTCAAATCAGTCCTGGCTTCCCGCAGACGCAAGAACGCAGCCATGCGCCGCATCCTTGCCTCTCCCGATGAAGATCCCATAATCTATTTCGATTAAGATATGGCACAGACAAAGAATATAGCTCCCGTCAAGCTGGAAGTGCTCATCGCAGTCGTGCACAACAACAAGCAGGCGTACTTTTCCAGCCTTATCCAGAACCAGCAGGCGAATATCCAGTTCATGGTGCCGTGCAAGGGCACAACGCACCTGCTCATGGATTATCTCGGCCTCACGCCCCGCCCCAAGACCCTCGTCGCCAGCGTCATCCGCGCAGACGAAGCCGCTGAACTCATGGAAGTTTTGGAGGAAACTTTCAAAAAGGGCGGAGACTACAAAGGCATAGCCTTCACCATCCCATTCAGCAGCATGATAGGGGCACTGGCCTATGGATTCTTAAGCAACGAAAAACAAATAAAGGAAGCATAATATGGCAGCAGAGAAAAAATACGAACTGGTGGTCTGCATCGTCAATGCAGGTTTTTCCGAGATTGTAATGAACGCAGCCCGTTCGGCCGGAGCCCAGGGTGGTTCCATCATCCGCGGCCGCGGCACCGCCAACCCTGAGTCAGAGGAATTTTTCAATATCACTGTCCAGCCCGACAAGGAAGTGATGATCATCCTGGTGCCCGCCGACATCAAGGACGATGTGATGAAGGCCATATACAAGAATGCAGGTCTGGCCACCGACGGCGCCGGCATCGTCTTCTCCCTTCCCGTCAACCGCACCTCTTTCACCCTGAAACCCGAAAAAGAATAAACCAACCATCATGTCATACCAGAAGTTCTTCAATCCAGAGGAGTCATACTCCCGTTCAGAGATAGAGGCCCTGCAGCTCGAGAGGCTGCAAGCCACGGTCAAACATTGCATGGATTCGCCTTTCTACAAAGAGCGTTTCCGCGAAGCAGGGCTGTCGCCTTCGGATATACGCACCCTGGATGACCTCAAGAAGATTCCCTTCACCACCAAGCAGGACCTCCGCGACACCTATCCTTTCGGCCTGGCTTCTGTCCCGCTGGACAAATGCGTGCGCCTGCACTCTTCCAGCGGCACCACCGGCAACCCCACGGTCATCCTCCATACCCGGAAGGACCTGGATGAATGGGCCAATGCCGTCGCCCGCTGCCTCTGGATGGTAGGTTGCCGCCCGGAGGATGTGTTCCAGAACACTTCCGGCTACGGCATGTTCACCGGCGGCCTCGGATTCCAGTACGGAGCCGAGAAGGTCGGCATGCTGACCGTTCCCGCAGCAGCCGGAAACACCCTGCGCCAACTCAAGTTCTTTACGGATTTCGGCACCACCGTGGTGCACGCCATCCCTTCCTACGCCGCCCGCCTCTATGAGGTGATGTGCGAGAAGGGCATAGACCCCCGCAAGGACACCAAGCTCCGCACCCTCGTGATCGGTGCCGAGCCGCACTCCGAGGACACCCGCAAGCGCATCGAGAACATGCTCGGCGTCAAGGCGTACAACTCCTTCGGAATGTCGGAGATGTGCGGCCCCGGCGTCGCCTTCGAGTGCCCCGAGCAGAACGGCATGCACATCTGGGAGGACTACTACATTGTCGAGATTGTCAATCCCGACACGCTCGAGCCCGTGCCGGACGGGGAAGTCGGCGAACTCGTGCTCACCACCCTCAAGCGCGAGGCCATGCCCCTGCTCCGCTACCGCACCCGCGACCTCACCCGCATCCTGCCGGGCGAATGCCCCTGCGGGCGCCATCACATCCGCCTCGACCGCATGAAGGGCCGCAGCGACGATATGATCATACTCAAGGGCGTCAATATCTTCCCCATCCAGATCGAGACCATCCTGATGCAGTTCGAGGAGCTCGCCTCCGACTACCTCATCACTCTCGAGACCGTGGACGGCAACGACGCCATGACTGTCGACGTGGAGATGAAAGATCTCTTCATCGATGACTACAGCAAGCTCCAGGCCCTGAGCCGGGAGATCACCCGTCAGCTCCGTGACGAGATCCTCATCACCCCCAAGGTCCGCCTCGTGCCCAAGAACTCCCTGCCCAAGAGCGAGGGCAAGGCCGTACGTGTCGTCGATACCAGAAAGAAATATTAAAATCCCCCACCACCATGACTGTCCAACAACTTTCCGTCTTCATAGAAAACAAGTCCGGCGCACTCGTGAAGGTGCTCCGGCTCCTCAAGCAGGAGGACATCCAGCTGATAGCCACCACCATCGCCGATACCGCCGACTTCGGTATCTTCCGCATCATCTGCTCGCAGCCTGAAAAAGCATATCAGGTCCTCAGGGACGCTGGAGTGGCAGTCTCCCTGTGCGAGGTGTTCGCCGTCGAGCTTGACGACCGTCCCGGCATGGCCGCCGACGCCATCGAATTGTTTGCCAGCGAAGGCATCAGCATATCCTACCTGTACTCCTTCCTGCTGAACGGCAAGGGAATACTGATCTTCCGCACTGACAATGCTGAAAAGGCCGCCGGCATCATCACCGCGAACGGCCTCAAGGCTTATAACTTCTTGGCGAACAAATAGCCGAGGGCAGCGACTGCTATGGCTTCCGCGGTGACGATGAGCTCAAGCGGAACCATTCCCACCGACTTGTTGAGCAGCACTGCTCCGGCATCTACCAGAGCGTGGATGGCGATGGCTGCAGGAAACAGCCACAGCCATTTGCCGCCTTTGCGGACGGCCACCCAGACCAGGATGGAAAGCCCCAGGTGAAGGATGAGGGCGGAGAGACGCTCCCAAAGACCGATAACCAAACTCCCGGCGGTCAGAGACTGGAGCTGGCCCAGTTGCGCTTGCAACTGTCCTGCCGCTTCCTCGGGGACCTTGGCGAAGATGAGATCAGCCTGGCCGGAATTGATCAAGGCAGAGACCACAAGGTTGCTGATCATCGTCAGACCGAAGATGACCATCATTTCCACTCCCCCGTGCCCCACACCGTAAGCTACGCCGGGAAGGGGTTTGGCGGGTTCTTTTTTCATCAGGAACTTCATGGAGAGGAAACGGCCGGTTTCCTCGAAAATACCGGCAGCCAGACCGCCATAGATGGCAAACAGGAGTGTATTGCCCATGATGGATGCTCCGTGCGGCCCCTTCAGGACCAGCTGGTGCATGATGCTTTCCAGCACCAGGGCAAATATGATGAATGTCGCGGCACCGATAAGGATGGTGGACATCTTGGCATGATGCTTACGCACCAGCCATACAGAAAGGCAAACGGGAATGGCTATTCCCAGGACGGCATCTACAGCCATCAGGATAAGTGTACCAGCAGGAACCATGATATTCATTCGTTTAATGACAAAGATCGTAAAAATAAAAATATTTGCGGTCAAAGCCATATCAACCGATGCCGTCATCTGGTAGCCAAGACGATGGCATTGATGTTCCGCCCGCACTTGGTACCTTCGCGGCGGGCTGAGTAGAAGGAGGGATCGAGATAGGTGTCAATGCCACAGACCTGGATATTCTCTTCAGGGACACCGGCCTCCGAGAGAGTCCAACGGCAGGCTTCGGGCAGATCGATATGATGCCCTCCTTCCATGGGCTTCTTCCCCTGAGATCCCATGTACTTCCAGATACGGTCCATAGGGAAACCGGCGTCCTTGAACATCGTGACGACTTCTTCTCCGACCTGGAAGCTCTCCGGACCTATGCAAGGGCCGACTACCGCATGGAGGTCGGACGGTTTTGTCCCGTATTTATCTTCCATGATCCCTATGACTTTGCGGGAAATCATCTGCACCGTCCCCTTCCAGCCCGAGTGCACGGCCGCTATGACACGTTTCACGGGGTCATAGAGAAGGACAGGGACACAGTCGGCCGTCCTTACTCCGATCGAGACTCCGGGAAGATCCGTTATCAGGGCATCATAACCTTCGAGATCTTCCCTTGTCATATCCGGCCGGGTGATCAGCGCGACCTCGGACCCATGTACCTGATGGCCCTGGATGACAGCATACGGGAGCACGGAATCCCGACGGGTGGTAAATGCTTCGACACCCTGGCCCAGAGAATAATAAAGGATATCCGGGACCAATGCAAGTATCCTTCCCGCCACCTCTTCCGGGCGGTCGGCAAGGAGCTGCCCGTGGTTCATACCGGAGAACACCTCAACGTGGGTGTCTGGGTGGAGGGAGCAGAGGTGCCGGGCCTGAGGTCTTGCCACAAAGGCCTCCTTTGTCCCATACCAGTAATGGATATCGGCCCCATGGATGGACTCCAGTTTATTGGTATAGACATCCTTGTACCCGTCGCGCACAGCCTTTCCCTTGCCGTAGGGCCATACTTTCCGGCATTCATCCAAGAGTACGTCGAAGTAATGGGAATGGAACACCCGGCGCCAGAAACCTGTCCAGTGGGCACAAGTCCATACATTAAGGCTCTGATAGTAGCGAAGGGGGTCCACACTCCATCTGGGGAGAGGCAGCAGCGGCGCGGCGTCCATGATGGCATGGTCAATGACTATTTCATCCCGTTCCATCATGCGGGAGAGTATTTTCCCGCCAAGCGACAACCCATAAGCGACATCCAGGTGTCCTCCCAGGTCATCCCGGACGTATCTGATAATCTGCCCGGCCTGGTCGTCGACCGAAGTGAAGGTGGATTCCTTCCCGAGCAGGAAGCCGTCAATCCCGGCCGCAACGATATGGAACCTGTCTTTCAGGATATCGATCAGCGGCAGGAATATCTCATAAGATACCCCCAGTCCCGGGATCAGCAGCAGGCTTGGATTGCGGTCTTGTCCGAAAGTTACGAATGTCATCGCCAGGCTTTTTCGATTAATCGGCATGAAGATAGCCACATTCGCCAATATGTGCAAATAAGAAAATGAGTATCTTTGCGCATATGGACAAGAGGCGTTTGCTCGGTTACATCGCCGGCATTGTTGCCGGCATTTCTTATGGGACCAACCCGCTTTTCGGAAAGGCTTTGATGGAGAGTGGCGTACCTATCATGGTCATGCTCTTTTTCCGCTATGCCTTCGCAGCTGGCTTCCTGGCGGTACTGATGATGTTCAAGAAAGAATCCTTTCTGGCAAGATGGCGCGAACTCGGCCTTCTGATCCTGTTGGGCATCTTCTTCGCTGGCAGCAGCATCACTCTATTCTGCTCATATGAGTTCATCCCTTCAGGACTTGCGACTACCCTGATTTACCTGTACCCGGTAATTGTTGCACTGATAATGGTGTTTCTCAGGATCTATCCCAGCTGGCAGACATGGCTCGCCATATCGGCAACCTTCGGGGGTATCCTGCTACTTTCCACACCTTCCGGGAATGCTCAAATCCGCATCCCGGGTGTATTGCTGGCAATAGGATCGGCCCTGTGTTATTCATTGTATCTGATCGTCGTGAACCGGAGCAAACGCATCCGGAATGTTTCTGAACATACGATCACTCTTTATTCACTGGTTACAGGGGCTATCCTGTTTGCAGGCATCCGCGCGGCCCAAGGCGGGAGTATGCTTGAGGGCATCGACACGCTCGGAGACTGGGGAAATCTCATCGGTCTGGCAATCATTCCCACTATGGTCTCCATGCTGACAATCGCTATTTCTTCCCGCTATATAGGTCCCACAAAGACGGCTGTCCTCGGCGTGTTTGAACCCCTTACGGCGATCTTGATAGGAACGCTTATGTTCGGCGAAGCTTTGACCGCCAAGATGGCAGCAGGGATAGCTGTCTGCGTAGCTGCCGTAGTATTCATGATTGTAAAACCGGGGAGAAAGTCCGTTTAAGGCAGCAGTTCGGAGAAGATGGCATCAAGGTCCGGTTGATTCTCACGGAAAAGTATCTCGCCGGTAGTTCCATCTATCAGCAGGAACATCGGGATGACGGAGATGGCGTAGTTTTCCCAAACTTTGCTTGTCCTCTTTCCGCCCAGGTCATCCAGGACGCTGATCCAGTCCACACCGTTCTCCTCCAGGAAGGATCTCCATTTCTTCTCACTGGAATCTATGGAGACAGAAACAATCTCCAGCCCCTTCCCGTGATATTTGGCATATACTTGCTTCATCTGAGGCAGATAGCGGATGCAAGGCCTGCACCAGGTGGCCCAGAAGTCCAGCAAGACATAGCGGTTCTGCGGGTTATTGACAACGGAACTCAAGCGGATTTTCTCGCCAGACAAATCAGCGTACTCCAGATCCAGGAAGTGGGGCTTATAGTCGGCAGTGGGTTCCGTTTTGGCGAGCAGGGACATCTCTTCCATCAAGTTCTTGACAAACCGGAGGTCGGAAAGCTCCGGAGATAATCTCTTCAATGCGTCCAAGGCTTCGCCTGCCGGCTTGAATCCACTATCAACACAACTTACCACCAGCGGACCTGTCTGTGTTGCAGCAAAGACAGAATCCACCAGCGCTTGCATCGCATCTTCACGCCCTTCTTTCTTTAACACACGATATTCATCCAAAGTATCATTGGAAGGAGTCCCGGTTACGCCGGGGCCATAGTCCTCGCCGACGGCTGCATCCATATTTACCAGGATAGTCCCAGGTTCCAGGAAGAAATCCTGCAGCTGCAGGTCATCCTGGTAGA
This sequence comes from Bacteroidales bacterium, assembly GCA_017455065.1. Lineage (GTDB taxonomy): Bacteria > Bacteroidota > Bacteroidia > Bacteroidales > UBA932 > Cryptobacteroides. Next base: position 2,069 of record JAFTBU010000010.1, on the reverse strand, counting down.
GAAAGACGTGGGTGGGGGCCGACACATTCGGATGAATCTCGAAAGCTCCGTCCTTGACGACGGCCGTCCCCACCACCTTGCATCCATGCCAATAATCCTGCAACTCAAACTTGGTTCCGTCCTGATAGCCCTTGGCTATACCTTTCACCGTGCAGTAGTCGGAAGACGGTTTGCAGCCGATCGTCAGCATCAAGGAAATCATCGCTGCAAGGAATGTACTCGTTCTTTTTTTCTTGAAAAGGGACATTATCTTCTTTTTGGAGAAAACACCCTTTTGATAAAAATGCCACCATCCTTCGTAGACAAAGCCGAATAGCACGCCATTAATCAGGTATTTCCAGATAATATCAATTTTATTGAAGATGGCATCGAATGCTATTGAGATTCCGATGAATACAAGTGCAGTAATGATTGATTTCAGTAAGTACTCTTTCATGTCAAATTCCGATTTACGATGCCTGAAAAATGGTCATTCATTTTTCCCGGACGGCCTTTCCGCTGATGTGTTCGATGGTGAATGCCAATATTTCTGCCCTGGGGCCGTTGCGAAGGATGTCGGCTTCCGTGTCGTAGCCGGCGGGGAAGTATTTCCCTGCCAATGAACGGAGCTTGTCCATACGTTCCTGTTCATCGGCGACGATCGCGACCCGGCCGAAACAGATTACGCTATTTACATGATACCACCAGTCGCCGGGTTCTTTCTCGGGCTCATCCAGCACCGTGAAACAGGCTTTGTCACAAGCGCGGATGGCATCCAGCTTGTGACCTTCACGGGCGCAGTGGAAATACAGTTTCCCGTCCTCGAAAACGAAATTGATCGGCACGGAATAAGGATAACCACCGTCACCGTTGACCGAAAGAAAACCCCGATAGGCATTCTCCAGGATACGGAAGCAAGCTTCTTCAGGAATGGCTTGTTTGAACCGGCGCATGGGGCGGAAAGGCTGCAGGGGAACAAGTTTGATTTCAGGTAATTTCATAATCTATCGGCAAAAAACGGAAGGCTTCCGTCGAGATTTTATGAAACAAGAGCAAATTTATCAAGATACCTGTTGAAAGCCGCCAGCTCGGAAAGATCTCTTTCAAGGTAAGCCTTGCAGTATAGTTCCCTGAAACGGCAGAGCTCCTCCAGCATGGCAGAACGAAGCATCTGGGAGGCATCAGAACGGCCATATTTGATAGTAAGGTCGATCAGTTCCTGAAAACGGACGAAAGCACTTTCGGCCCTGGACTCTTTTCCAGCCTCCAGCGCCCGATAGATACGGGACGTCTCGCTGCCGATGTTCGCCATCTGCTGCGGGAACGTCAACTGGGCCCATCGCCCGTTTTCGAGAACCTGATGCTGCATTATTCAGTGATGAACTTGCTAACGAGGCTTGCAATCATCTCTCTCACATCCTTATCCAGCACATCCCTGGAAGGATTGCCCTGCCAGGAACGGATATTAATGAGGGAATCGTACTCGATGAAATCATCCTCCATCTCATCTGGATACAGGTTAAATCCCCACAATGAGGACTGATCCGAGCCGTTTTCAAGCAACATTCTTTCCAAATCGGCATGTAAATCCGCATCGATGGCCAGCTGGCCTTTCTCCACATCTGCAACACACTTAATCATGTCGCCGAATGTGTTGGCTGCATACTCTTTCAATTCAGCTCTAGATATAGGATGCTCCAAAATAATCATCGTAAACCTGTTTTTGCAAAATTAACAAAAAAAGAGGACTTCCTTTCAGAAATCCTCTGTAGTAGACCAAACACTCCGAATCTCGAACCTTCAGCTCCTGGAAGGGTTGCTGGAGATCCAGCGATTCATTGATGCTTTACACCGATAAATTCGAATTTGGCGCTATCTTGCCGAGGTTTCCGGCAGCATCTGTTTCTTGCGTGTCAGGACGGCCTGAAGGAGGTAGACGATCGCGATAAAAATGGCAATGACATAAGGAGAAGTGCCTGTTGCCGTGGCTGCTGGAGAGACGATTAACGGAGAGAGGAACTGGCCCAGATAGAGCGCTGCGGAAAGGAGTGGCATCACAGTCGTGGCGGCTTCCTTGCCTGCTTTTACAC
>JAFTBU010000009.1 GCA_017455065.1 Bacteroidales bacterium | reverse complement strand
TTCTATGCCGCGTTCCATCATGCGCTTAATACAGTGCTGAGTGACGATCAGGCGCTGATTGTTGCACAGGATGCGTAGTCTTTCAATGTCCATAATCATTGATCTCCGTTTGCAGAGATAAAGGATAGAAAGAAGAGTCTTCCTCTCTTTCATTATTATACCTTGTCATTGTGAAGGAAGCAAGGGGAAATGAAAGCTAAAGTGCTCCCCATGTCAAGGACAATTTTGATTAAGCAAGGGGAAGCGGAGGACAAAGCGTGATATACTCTCCCTGCTCGGACGGAGGATAAGGCAACGCTGAGGAGCGACCTGAGCGCCGATCCGAGTCACGGGAGGGCGGCACAGCAGTGTCGCTCTTTTTCCCGTCGGGTGAAGCAAGCCGCCCTTTCGTGCACAAAGCGAAAAACCTCGGGGGTTCGGGGGCAGAGCCCCCGAGGGACGGGATTAGGGACGCGGAAAAATACCGTCAGAAGGAGTGACAGAATCCTGTCGGTGTACACCGACAGGGATTTGTGAGGAGCGAGCAATCTCCTGACGAATCAAGCGCTTGATTTCTCCTTGGACAGAGGTTGACCTGCTGTAGCGCTGGGCAGAAATCCATTCCAAGATATCAGCATCGGTCTTTTTGTTGAGTTTGAGCTTGACTTGCTGGGTGTGCATTTCGTCGTACCAATTCTGTTGGTCAACGCGGAGTTGTTGCTCGAAGGAGCGTTTCTTCATATAGGAATCACCTCCTGGTCGATGGGCAGGCAAGAGAGCCAGAGTTGAAGACGGGCAGGGGGTAGATGCCGGTAAGGAGGTACTGGTAGTACTCCTTGGGGACCAGCTTCATAAGGTCCCACTGACCACGGTCGTTGTTGTAGTAGTCCATCCAGTCGTCGACTCGCGCAAGGACAGCCTCAAAGGTATCGCACTGAGCGATGAGACCTGCGATTTCATCTTTCATGTGACCGAAGAAGCTCTCCTGCGGGGCATTGTCCCAGCAGTTGCCGCGGCGGGACATGGATTGGACGAATGCGGCATCCTTCAGTCTCTGAACGAAGGCATAACTGGTATAGTGACAGCCCTGGTCAGAGTGGATGATGGTGTCGTTGTCCAGAGAGCAGCCGTGTTCCTGGATGAGCTGGTCCACTGTATCGAGGACGAAGTCCACCTTGAGGCTGAGGCTGGCCTGGAAGGCCAGGACCTCATGGGTGTAGGCATCCAGGATGGTGGAGAGATAGCACTTGCCGTTTTTGAAGAACAGGTAAGTGATATCCGTCAGCAGCACCTTACGGGGCGCCTGCCTGAACTGGCGATCCACCACGTTGCCAGCGACATTGCTGGTAGCGAGGGCCTTGGCCATGCGGCGATAGGGGTTGGCCTTGCGAATCTGGCAGCGGAGGCCGAACTTGCGCATCAGGCGGCGTATTTTCTTGACGTTCATGATGATGCCGGGCTGATGCAGCAGGCGCATATGGATGCCCCTGGCGCCCTTGTCGTAGCCGCGGTAGCGGTAGGCCTCAAGGATGAGGTCGAAGTCGCTGCGGTCCGCGTCCTCCCGGGCCTGCCGATTCCTCTCGGAGGCGCACCAGTTGTAGTAGCCTGACCTGGAGACGCCGGCGATGCGGCACATGGTGCTGATTTTGAGGAGGTTATCGTCCCGGCGTGTAGCCTCGCGGATGATGGCAAATTTCACTTCCGGCGCTGCCTGGATTCCCATGACTTCCGCGCCTCCATATCTGCCGTGCGAATTTTTTTTAGAAATTCAACCTCCTGCCGGGTGTAGGCCAGCTCGTGCTCCAGCTGCTCGACCCGCGCCGCCAGGGTCTGCTCCCGGGTTTCCTTGGCGGGCTTGCGGCTGTTGTGGCAACGCAGGTCTGCAAAGCCTTCATCACGGTCCGCATTGGTCCTGAGCTTGTGGGCGAAGCCCCAGATTCTCTTGTCACCGAGAATCTCAGGGTCGATGCCGTGCTCCTCGAAGATCGTGCGCATGGGCTTGCCGTCCATGAGCTGTTGGTAGGCCGCGCGCTTGAATTCGGGCGTGAAGTTGATCCGGCCCGATATGATGCTGGCAACATAGGGGCTTTCCCGGAGCTCGGCGAGCTCCTCCGTGTTCAGTTCTTTCTTGGCCATAATGGTTTTCCTTTCCGCCTTGACGGGTTTGAACACTATTATACCAGAAATGTACCGACACGGGAATGTCCACGG
>JAFTBU010000008.1 GCA_017455065.1 Bacteroidales bacterium | reverse complement strand
CTGCTGGCGGGCTTTCCATTTTTCCTCGTCCGCCTTGGTGCGGAAGGCCGTATGGCCGGAGAGATGTTCCATCAGGATCCTGCGGTCTTCCTTGTAATCGGAACCGTTCATGCCAAGCCTCACCAGCCACACCCGAAGGGCATACTTCTCGTTGCTGTCGTCGGTCTCCTTTGCCTGAACCCGCTTCTGCGCCTGCGCCATCCTGTTCATGGCCGCCGCCAGCTTCATGAAGGTCTGCAAATGCTCCGCGTCCTTCACCTCGGTGAAGCCGTCGAAGATGACCTTCTCTTCGTCAAAGGAGATCCCCTTCACCGCTTCCTCGCTGCCGTCCCATTCCTGCACATAGCGGATCAGTCCGGCAGGGTCTATGAAGGTGTGGCCGTCGAGGATGTCGTCCACCAGATCCTTGTCCACATGGAAGGTACCCCTCGTCGCTTTGGAAAGGAGCGGTCCCCTCGTATGGACCATGCAGATCAAGTTAATCAGGGAAGATGCCGTATGCCCCGCCAGCGGGAAGCTGATCTGCGCATCCAGCGGATAGGCTGTGTCCGTGTCCCTGATGCCGAGACTCGCCGCTGATTCCTCTTCGGCTTCCTGCTCGTACTCCGCATCAGGGATCGGGTAGGTTTCTTCCGATTCCCCGGCGTTTGCATCCTCTGCCGTTTCCGATGCCTGCTGTGCTAAGACGTCCGTCTCCGGCTGCGTCTCTTCGATGCAGGCCCCGACCATGTTCTCAGAGATGAGAACCTGCAGGACGCCCTCGTCCGCTCCCTCCGCTGCCGTCAGGCTTCCATCCCTCTCCACCGTGAAAGCGCCGATCTCGTAGGCGCAGCGGGGCATCCGCGTGTAGCGGGATTCCACCCCGGTCAGTTCGCTGATCCTTGCGACCAGCAGCTTGCGGTCATCGATATTCTTTTCAAATCTTCTCATGGCAATACGCTCCTTTCATGGTTCCGCACCTTTCGCGGTTGTACGCATATTACCGTCACGTTCCTGTAAGTCAACGCCATATCGGAAGAATTCTGCTGTAAACTTCAGATTCGACGTTATGCCCGAAACGCCCGGCAACACACTGGGCAGAATTGACGATCAGGAGCGTTTGTGCTTCTCGTGCCATTTACGAATATATTCCATCTGATCACGGTCTTCCCGTTCCTGTTCCTCAGAACTTTCATCCGACGCGACTGCGCCGAGCACAAATCCGAAGAAGAAGCTCAGGGCAAGAATGACCACAATGGCGATCACATATTTCATTGGGTCCTCCTATGTAATCGGGAGGGGATCAGTCCTCTCCCGTTTCTGCGTCATCAGTTTTACCCGCCGCCCAGACAATCCCGGACAGCACAAAATACACACACGGCAGTGCGCATCCATTTCCCCAGAGCTTGTACTCTGCGGCATCGGTGTAAGGATCGGCGAGCCATTTGCGGATCTGCTTCTCCGTCTTCGGCTTGCCATCCGGCTTTGTCACTTTGCGCCATGTCTCCCAGACCTCAGTCCAGAAGGCGATATCCTCATCGCTCGGATCAGGGATCGCAAGCTCCGAGCACCACCAGTCCGGGAAGCCCTGGAGCCTCGCGCACTCGGTCGGCGTCAGCCTACGCACGATGTAGATGGGCTCGTCATTCGGTGTATCGTTCACAATCGGCGGATCCTTATAATCCGTAGCGACCAGCGTTCCCGCCTGTTCCTTCGACGGGTTCATAAAGAAGGAATTCTTGGATGCGGAATAGTGCTCGTCGGCTGGTGCGGCGACTGCGTGATGGTCGATGGTATTGAGCGTAAAGCTGACTTCCTCGTTCACGCCGTCACCCTGCGGACCGTTCTTGTCTGCCCGTCCGATCATAGAGCCCTGCAGGGCGTAGGCAGGATCCTTCTCGACCACAGCCACACCGCCCTGGTTTCCGGCCGGATCAGGCTTGTCCGTGCTGAGGGTCCTCGCCGTATCGGTAGGATACACATGGCCCCGGCTCACCCTGGAGCCTTCGGACGTGAAACGCACATCGTAGGTCTCCGGGACTGGAGCCACAACGCAGATGCCGCCCTGGTTACTGCTGACTGCGTTCCCGCCGCTCTGGTCAAGCGTCCGGCTGGTCTTTGCCTCGTAGAAACCGCTGTGGGGATTGTCCGACAACATTGCGTGTGAACTCTTGCTGCACACACCGAACGCTTTGATCTCCGGCTTTGCCACCGCATCCGGTCCGGAAGCCTGCATGGTCGGTGCGACTTCCTCATTTACGGCGAAGTTGAAGTTCGCCTTTTCACCGCCGGTGAACGCAGGCTTGCCGATGCCGTAGGACGGATGGCAGACCATCGGTACGGTATCTCCCGCCCCGGTATCCAGGGTATGCGCCACATCCCCCGTGACGCTTCCGTTGTAGCGGTCAAAGCCCTGGGCATCCTTCGGCTGGAAGAGCGTCTGGTCGTTGTTGCATCCGAGGGTGGCAGATTTATCATGGGTCAGGAGCGGACCTTTGCCGCCGCCCTCACAGCCCCCGCGGATCTTGAGCGTGACCGGCTCTGCGACCAGCGGGACATTCCCACCACCCGTGCCTGCCCTCTCACAAAGGGTCTGGCATTTATCGTCCTCCCGGATCTTCACTCTTCCGTCCGTCGGATGGTTCTCAATACTGAGTGCAGCCGGAACCACACCGGCGCGGAGCGTAGGCGACATCTCTTCCTCGTAGCCGATGCTCCGGCTCTGGGCGCTGTGTTCCGTGGAAAAGCCCGCCGACTGCAGCACAGCCGGGTGATTGCCATGATCCTGCGCCACCAGCGCCAGGGACTTGTCCTCGGTGATGCCGACTCCGCTGTTTCCCTGTGTGTTTACACAGAGGACTCCACCTCTATCGTCAGCCCGCCTGCCTGTCTCTCCAGTGCCTTCTTCAGCACCCCCGGCAGTTCTTTCCCACGCACGGAAGCCCTGCGGAGTATACCCAGACAGGCCTTCGG
>JAFTBU010000007.1 GCA_017455065.1 Bacteroidales bacterium | reverse complement strand
GTTGTGAATGGCTCTCATTTTTTCTATCTTTGAAACAATCACAACACCGCAGCAGCAGAAGCAGTCTTAGCAAGAGCAGTTGTGAATGGCTCTCATTTTTTCTATCTTTGAAACAATCACAACACCTCCTGGCTCAAATAGAATCTAATACGCTGCAGTTGTGAATGGCTCTCATTTTTTCTATCTTTGAAACAATCACAACACCACCCGGTAAAAAAGAAGACAAAGTACCGCAGTTGTGAATGGCTCTCATTTTTTCTATCTTTGAAACAATCACAACACCAACGTGAGCTGGGGTTTCTTCCGGGAGCACGTTGTGAATGGCTCTCATTTTTTCTATCTTTGAAACAATCACAACACCACATTCCCGGTAAGTTCCTGAGGAATAGGGTGTTGTGATTTGTTTTCAGGAATAAAAAAAAGAAGTTAGAAAAGCTCTAATTGTTGCTCGACCTTAGGCAATTCAGAATTCTTTTTACCAACAAACAATTCCATATTGTCGAACTGCTTTTCAGTGATGCTGATTATTCCGACCTTGCCATATTCAGGAAGAAGACCCCTTATACGCCGGATGTGGACTTTTGCGTTCTCTACAGAGGGACAATTCCTTATGTAGATAGAGAACTGAAACATAGAGAAGCCATCGCTGATGAGGTCCTTCCGAAATTTTGCAGCCGCCTTGCGTTCTTTCTTCGTATCGGTCGGAAGATCAAAAAAAACAAGTACCCACATTACGCGATATTCACTTAATCGGGTATTCATAGTTCTGGATATAGTATTTTCCTGCTGATTCCAGAGAAACACTTGCAAAGAGAGGAAGATGTTGTGGTTGCGGCAATCATCAAAGGGCTGGTATGGCCATCAATCTCGACATCGAGAACAGGAATGCTGAGCAGAGTGGTCTTGGTCTCTTTAGTCAATTGAGGACATGGATTTTTTGCTACTATATCAACGACAAGCCGGTCGACGTATGGACGGTAAGGCTCCATGATGTCATCTGCGAGGCAATATGCATTATAACGGTTGTGGTGATGTATGCCCATGGTCGGAAGCAGTCCTGATCCAACAAGAGAGCGGGCGACAACGGCTCGCAGGATAGCGTAACCATAATTTAGCAGATTATTGGGTGATTGACCAAAGCGATCTCTGGTAAAAGACTCTAGCTCCGGGAAAACATTCTTCCAGTAGAAAGCAGCAGCTCTCGCTTCCATGTTATCTGAATCTCCGCTCCTCACGCTGCCTGCCCATATAAGCATATTCCTGGCATCTTCTCCGGATACATATTTCAACACTGCGGCTTGGTTCCGTATTTTGGCCTCGACCGTCTGTTGCCATAGCTGTTTGCGCAGGGGCAGGGAGGCGTCAATCTGATCTCTGAAACGTTCACTCTGTATTCCATTTGCGTCAAGAGGAAGAAGCAGTCCTGTAGGCATAGATTTATCATTACAACTGACTACGGCTACATTATTCTCAAGAAGAGCTGAGACAACAAGTGAGGTCAGCGTAATCTGCCTGTTATCCAAAATGACCACCCCGATATCTTCAATCGGGATGGTCTTGATTATTTTATTTATGTCATCCGGAAGAAGATCTCCGTCATCGGGTCTGGAGATGACTAATTGTCCATTTCTCAAAGAGAGGTAGGCCGGATTTCCGAAGTACAGGGTTCTTTTAATCATATTCTCCTATTGAGACGATTTGTCCAAGGTGATCAATTCTAACTTTGACTACTCTCTCCATCAATTGACTACTTATAATGCGTTTCCATGTGATTTCCCGAAGCGCTTTATCATCAACAATCTGGGTCTCAAGATGATGCCTAAACCAATAATCCTTGCTACTCAATTTCTGGACCCTGAATAGATGCGGACTTATTATTGCCGCATTCTTGGAATCTAAAAGGTCTATCTCTCTCGGGTCAAATCCAGTTTTGTCATCAGGGAATACGAACATCTCGTTGACTTTCATGCTGAACAAGAATGACCATCCCAAATCCGAATGATAGTCCTTGTCAACGATGGGCATCCCGAGATTGATACGGTTCAATGCCTCAAACATAGACACGACTACTTCCTGAATACGACCGCTCTCATCTTTATATAGGGCGACATGGTGATTGTTTCGGAGGTTTACGAAGTCATTGGGTATTGGATTCCCGTCCGAGTCTGTAATCAGTTCACCGTTGTTATCGCGTTTGCTCCTGATAGCACACAAATCGAAATTTTCACGAATCGAAACCCTTTTGATGGGTATCGTCTTTTCGTCATCAAGATAGATTGGATTCTCTTCAAGATTGGACAAGGCCTTCCGTACATCACCATTGTATTCAGCAATTCTTTCTTTTATCCTGGTGCGGGCTTTTTTGTCTATTATCTTATCGACACTTAAATCAGGGCCAATCTCCTTTCGTATACTGTAGTATGTCTCGAAGCAGACGCACTTAACTTTGGATGGAACCACTTGTGAATGAGAATCATCAATATAAACCGGATTCTTGTCAAGTGCATTTTTGCCAGTAAAGGCTTTTTGGGGATCGCCACCAAAAGACTCGAGTCTTGCCTGAAGAGCTTCTCTGATTTTCTGCGAAGCAATGGTCGTGATTACATCATGCGTCATTTTTGCTCCGACAGGCACATCGTATGTCTTATATCTTTTGCGCTGTCCATATACTTGTTCTTTGTGTAGGGCACCGCGAGGTGTCAGTTCTACGACGCGCCTGACGCCATCGGCAGACATTGTTTTGTTAATATTCTTAGTGACAACCTTATTCTTGGCTTTGATAGAAACGAGGGTGGAATCAAGATGCATCTTGACTTCCTTTCTAAGATCATCAAGAGGCATGGGAGGCGTGAATATCCGCTTTTTATTTGCAAGGATGGTCGTTTGATTTTGCCATAACCCATAATACGATGAATCCTTATCCGTCTTTGCGTTAAGATGATTAAGAATCCTAATATGCTCAGGTTTTGTGAATGCGATAGTGATAGCATCCATGGCATGATGTCGATGATCATTCCTCTTTGTCCAGTCTGAAATTTTAGGGATTATTCTTCCATCCTGATCTTCTTCCAGATATGTCTTCCCAGCTTTATCATATTTGGCATAGTTGATCTCCTTCATGACATCGACCAACTGCCATTCCTCCCTGAGCCTGCTGGTAACAGAACCTGTTGTAGGCATTACGACTTTTACATAATCCTGCAAAAGTTCACGGGATTTCTTCGCAATATATTGTGAATCCCTTAAGTCCCTGTCGATAAATCCGGAGGGGATATCAGCTTCGGTCATCAAGAGAAGTTTGCGTTTCCGTTCACTGATAACGTTTCTATTGACGAGATCATCAATACGTAATCGGTATTGGGTATAATAATCATCTCCGTATTTGTCTTTAACGAAGTCGTTGGCTGTCCTGCTCCCTTTCTCGATATTGATGTCTTTAAACTCGAGAGTTTTGTTTGCAAAAGAATCATCAAATAGCAGCGCCTGAGGAATGATGTGCTCAATATCAATATCCTTCGAGAACAATTGTCCAGGTGATATGTATTTATTTGAATAAAGGGTCTTGTAACCGTTCTCCTTAAGTTCATCGTAAAGCCGATATCTCAGAATATCTGTTTTTCTGACACTCTTCAGACCAAACTGCTCCCTGAGAATATTGCTTATTTCCTCATTCCGTTTATTATTGGACTGAATATCAGCCGTGGCTTTCTCCCTATCCCTGGCATTCTGTTTGAGTTCTCGTGCTAATTCTATATGTATCTCATCGGGTTTGCCAAACGTCTCAGCAGCCGCATTGACAACATTGATCATCTGATTAATGATCTTTTCTACTACCGGATTACGAAGGCTGCCCTTTGGAAGCAATTCAAGTCTTTCCTGTAATTCTTTCTTTTCAAGTTCTTCAGCAGAAAGTGAGTGAGAGTGGTTATACCCAGCCATCTGGCATGCTTCGCTATACTTATAACCTTCTTTTAAAAAAGGAAGAATCTTAGAAATAGCCTTATGGCTTACAGACGCATAGTCTTCCTTGAAAGAGATACTTGATAGAATTTTTGCATATTCCGGATCGAGTCCTGTTATAGCAGATATTTTTCTTGTAAGAGATTCATTTCCGGTATTGGAATTATCACCCTCGTATGAGTACGCCAAGTGCCATAACTTGAACAGAGGCTGCTGCTCATACTCTTCCTTTCGTAACTCAGTATTAAATGTAAAGATATTTGCCCTGCATCCAAGGGCAGAGAAAACATCTTTGACCAGGGAAATCAATTCGTCATAAGCCATTTTGTTGATATCGTATTCTCCATGACCCGAGATGTCGACTATTTCGAGATACTTAGTGTAGAAAGCGTTTAACGTTGTGTTTCCCTCGATTTCCTTATAATTCAGTTTATACCTTCTGGGGTTCAGTCCTAGTGACTTAAGAACCTCCGTTTGTGTCATTTTGGATTTAATCGACAGGCTTCTTGATAATGAGTTAGCTTCATCTCGAGACAAAGGGCGCTCATTTTCGTTCAATCCATCATATATCCTGATGTTATTAAGAATCTGCCAAATCTTGAACTCCTGGAACATAAGAGAGGATCTTGGTGCGACCCGGCTTCCCGTCATTTTGGTCTTCTTCTTCCCGTCAACTATTACCTGGATGGGGTGACTCTCAAATTCGCAGAATGATACCAGCCCTTTCTGAGATTTCAGAGGACGTTGATAGAATAGAATAGTATCCGAGATATCTTTCCGTAATTCTGAAGTCAATTCGGGATGATAATGGGATTGCGTTTCCCAAATCTTGTTAAACTCATCAATATAATCTTGACGATAAAAGACTTTGTTTTTTGTGCTGAAATGTGGGTTTGCCTGTATATTTCGGTAGATATATTGACCGACGGTCTCTCCGTTAAAGAAAATTTCTTTACTACGGTCGCTTATTTCCCCTAGATATCCGCTCGATTTTGCTATTTCGCCTCTCAGATCAGAGACTACGTATGCAAGTACATCTGGAGTCAGCTTCTGGCTTAATCCCGCGATTCGCCACTCTATAGAAGTCTTTTTCCTATCCTTACCCTTATTATCTGCCGAGAATATCCCATACTTGGCAAGGAAGATTTTCGACGTTCCAGCTTTTCCTTGTCTTTCCAGTTGTTTCTTGAATTCATCTGTCAGGGTTTCAGGATAAAAAGTCTTTTGGAAATCCCATATACGTGAAAATTCCTGTTCAAGATCAGATCGATAAAAGTCAAAACGAGGTGATTTCCCTTTTGACATGGCCTGTTCGCAGTATTGCGCCGGGGTCATGCCAGATGAGTGCAACTCCTTTGCAATCTGCATACCATCAATCAATTGGCCATCTTCACTTGAATCAGTCTTGCGAGAACTCTTGTATCCGCGTTTCTTACTTATAGAAAGCAGAACTTTGGCCAAATCTTGGAGAGTTATTTCTTCAGATGCAGCATGGGCCCTCAGGCGAATTGTCTCATACGTGCTTCCTGGGCCTTTTTCACTCAGTGCTTTTGAGGATTCGATCCATCCTTCCTTGATCATCCTTTCCACAAGATTGTCTCTCCGCTGCTTAGTCCTTTGGAGGTTGCGCCTCATTCCGCGTTTAAGCCTACGGTCAGCATTAGTCGTTATAGCTTTGCCTTTTTCAAAGCTATCCTTTTCATCCACTGTCAGTGGAATGACACGTGAACCACATGCTATGATGCTAGACTTCTCATCGGATTTGTCCGCTGAATTGACGACAGCCCAGCCGATACTGGCAGTCCCAAGGTCAAGTCCAAGTATTTTCTTCATAAGTATAGTGTTGCTGGTTAACTATTCAAATATAATAATTGTTTTTCCAATAATTGTATTTATATTAGCAGATGAAAAAATGAGCCATTCACAATAAGGATTATTCCGTTGTGAAAACATTAAGGGCGGGTCTGCGGACTCGCTCTTTTTCTTTTACCTTCTGGCCATCCTGGCAATAATATAGACTGGTGGGTGTCCGGGCGAATAGGATGGGAAGGAGAGGCTGGGGCTGGGCAGTCGGGGCCGGGACCCGTGCCACCCTCGGCAACGTAAGAGGGGGACCGTGAGCGAAGCGAACGGTGGGGTCGAGCGCAGCGAGACGGTCCCCGGCCCCGGGCTGCCCCGTCTCAGCCTCAGCCTGCCTGTCCAGTCCCCGACGGCCTCCTCCGGAATGTGCCATGCGTCGCGCCCTGGCAGCATCCCAGGGCGGTACGGCCGCAGTTCCATCTCCTTAAGGGCGCTGCTTAACCGGTACTGCCGTTAATGAACGGGGCGGGAGCGCCACCCCCTCCCAGAGTGCGCTGTAGGGCATCCCCGTGCTCCAGGTGTCGGGTCGGAGCCGAGACCGGGAGCGCGACCACCCCCTGGAGGCCGCTCTTTGGCACCCTCGTGCTCCCGTGATGTTCATTAAGGTTTAACTCAAACATTAGGTTCAACTCGAAATACAGAGGACCGCCGTACCCCCAACAGAAGTGCCTGGAAGCAAGAGTGACCGGGCTGACGAGGCCAAACTGGGGGCGTCAGCCCAGCGGAACCCCTCTGGAGGGCCGTAGAAGCCATGGTCGGTGGGCTGACGAATGTCAAAACAGGCCCTCGCCGCCGCAGTATACGCGATGCGGCGGCGAGTCACGCCACGGCACCACCGCCGCAATATACGCCCTGCGGCGGTTACGGGCGGGCTGCGGTGAGCTATGTTTGAGTGCTCTCCTCGCCCGCCCGTTGCTATCGGCCGCGAGGATGCCCTGGCCCAAGGGCTGAAATTCCCGCTGACGGCGCAGCGTGTCGGTGGTGGTAGGCAGGTGCTCCTACCGTCCATAGATCGGGGACGGTGGGAGCGATATAGGCGGGAAACGCGCTTTCTCCCGCAGGTTCGGGGACGGTAGGAGCGCGAAGGGCCTGGGAGAATAGCAGGGGAAGAAAAGCGTGGCCCGGTGGGGGCGGCTGGAAAATCGATGGCGGAGCGTACCCCCAACAGAAATGCGTACAAGCGCGGTCGGCTCCGCCATCGACCCCTTTTTGGCCTCGATGGCGGGATTGACCTACCCAGGAGTGCCCTGGAAGGCCGATTCACTCAGCCACCGAATTTCACGTTCAAGCCACTGGCAGCAAGTTATCGCGCAGCGATGACGACGTTGACGGTGAGAGGCTCCGGGGAGGGCGGAAGGGTAGAAGGGCGGCGGCAGGGAGGGTGACAGGGCGAAAGGGACCGGCAGAGGAGAGAAAAAAAGAGGATGACCGGGAAGGGTCATCCTCTGAAGGAAATGGGAGAGGCGCCTACTTGCCGGCAAGCCTCTTGTAAGTTCCGAGACGGATCTTGGCGAACTCCTCAGTCTTCTGCAGCAACTCATCAGCCTTGTCAGGGAAGAGCTTGTACAGAGAAGCGAAGCGGACCTCGCTCTTGAGGAAATCCTGGAACTTGCTCCAGTCAGGCTCCTTGCTGTCCAGGGAGAACGGATTCTTGTCAGTTCCCTCGAGAGTAGGATTGTAACGGAACAGATGCCAGTAACCGCACTCCACTGCGAGCTTCTCCTCCCTCTGGCTCAGACCCATACCGGCCTTGAGACCATGGTTGATACAAGGAGCGTAAGCGATCACCAGTGAAGGACCATCGTAAGCCTCAGCCTCCTTGATGGCATTCATGTACTGGACAGGGCTTGCACCCATGGCCACCTGAGCCACATAGACATAACCGTAGCTGATAGCCATCATGCCGAGATCCTTCTTGCGGATCTTCTTGCCAGAAGCGGCGAACTTGGCGATGGCACCTGCAGGGGTAGCCTTGGAAGACTGACCGCCGGTGTTGGAGTAAACCTCAGTGTCGAGTACGAGGATGTTCACGTTCTCGCCGCTGGCCAGCACGTGGTCGAGTCCACCGTAACCGATATCGTAGCTTGCGCCGTCACCACCGAAGATCCACTGGCTGCGGCTGGGGATGAACTTCTTGAGGCCGAGCAGAGCCTTGCAGCTCTCGCAATTGCAAGCCTCGAGGAGAGGGATGAGCTGGTCGCAGACCTCGCGGGTCACAGCGTAGTCGTTGCGTGCGTCGAGCCACTTGCGGTAGAGAGCCTTGATCTCGTCGGTGCAGTTGGGGCAATTCAGACCCTTCTCCATCCATGCGGCCACAGTCTCACGCATACGGTCGGAACCGAGATGCATACCGAGACCGAACTCGCAGAAGTCCTCGAACAGGGAGTTCTGCCAGGCGGGACCATGTCCCTCGGCGTTGGTGCAGTAAGGAGATGCAGGGAATGAAGCTCCGTAGATGGAAGAACAACCGGTAGCGTTGGCGATCATCATGTGGTCACCGAAGAGCTGGGTGATGTTCTTTATGTAAGGAGTCTCGCCGCAGCCTGCGCAGGCACCTGAGAACTCGAACAGAGGCTGTGCGAACTGGGCGTTCTTCATGTTGGACTTGGGATCGAAGATCTTCTTGTAACCCACCTTGGAGTTGAAGTAGTCGAAGCCGGCCTGGTCAGCCTTGTGCTCCTCGTAGGAAGCCATGCTGAGGGCGCCCTTCTCCTTGGCGAGACATACGTCGACACAGTTGCCGCAACCGGTGCAGTCGTCCACTGAGACGGCGATGGCGAACTTGTACTCCTTGAGCAGAGCCTTTCCGTCGGCAATCTTGGTGCCTTCGGGTGCTGCGGCAGCTTCCTTCTCATCGAGGATGAAAGGACGGATGGCTGCGTGAGGGCAGACGAATGCGCAAGTGTTGCACTGGATACAGCTCTCGGGGTTCCATACGGGCACGCTCACGGAAACTCCGCGCTTCTCATAAGCAGCGGTGCCTGCGGGCATGGTACCATCCTGGTAAGGGAGGAAAGAGCTGACGGGCAGGGTGTCGCCGCACTGAGCGTTGACCACGTCGGCGATCTCCTTCACGAAAGGAGTGGCGAGACGGCCTGCGTTGGGGTTGGTGAACTTGGCGGAAATCTTGCCCCACTCTGCGGGGACGGCGACCTCGGTGTACTCACCGCCGCGGTCGATGGCAGCGTAGTTCATGTTGACCACATTCTCACCCTTCTTGCCGTAGCTCTTGAGAGCGGCGTCCTTCATGTACTTGACGGCGTCCTCGTAAGGGATGATGCCGGAGATCTTGAAGAATGCACTCTGGAGGATGGTGTTGGTCCTTCCGCCGAGGCCGATCTCACGGGCGATCTTGGTGGCGTTGATGATATAGAGCTTGATGTGCTTCTTGCCGATGACTGACTTGGCATGGTCAGGGATGCGCTCGAGGGTCTCCTTCTCGTCCCACAGGGAGTTGAGCAGGAGGCTGCCGCCTTCCTTGATGCCCTTCAGCACGTCATATTTCTCGAGATATGAAGGCACGTGGCAGGCCACGAAGTCGGGGGTGGACACCAGATAGGGGGCCTTGATGGGCAGGTCGCCGAAACGGAGGTGAGAGCAGGTGTATCCGCCGGACTTCTTGGAATCGTAGTCGAAGTAGGCCTGGCAATATTTGTCCGTGTGGCTTCCGATGATCTTGATGGTGTTCTTGTTGGCACCCACGGTACCGTCGGAGCCGAGACCGTAGAACTTGCACTCGGTGGTGCCGGCCTTCACGATGGAGATCTCCTCCTTGACAGGGAGACTCTTGAAGGTGACGTCATCCACGATACCGATGGTGAAGTCGGTCTTGGGAGCCTTGAGCTCGAGGTTGTCGAACACGGCGACGATCTGTGCGGGAGAGGTGTCCTTGGAGGAGAGACCGTAGCGTCCGCCTACGATGAGGGGAGCGTTCTCCTTGCCCTGGAATATGGACCTCACGTCGAGGTAGAGAGGCTCGCCGGGGGCGCCGGGCTCCTTGGTGCGGTCGAGGACCGCGATCTTCTTGACGGTCTTGGGAAGGACCTTGAGAAGGTATTTTTCTGAGAAGGGCCTGTAGAGATGCACGGTGACAAGACCGTACTTGCGGCCGTTGGCTGCGAGATAATCGATGGTCTCCTTGATGGTCTCGGTGACGGAACCCATGGCGACGATGATGTTCTCTGCCTTGGGATCACCGTAGTATGTGAAGGGACGGTAGGTGCGGCCGGTGACCTCGCTGATCTCACCCATGTAGCGGGCTACGATGTCGGGTACTGCGTCGTACACCTGGTTGCGGGACTCGACGGCCTGGAAGTACACGTCGCCGTTCTGAGCGGTACCGCGGGTGACGGGAGCCTCGGGAGTGAGGGCTCTCTGGCGGAAGTTCTCCAGGGCCTTGTCGCTGACCATGGCCTTGAGATCCGCCTCATCGATGGTCTCTATCTTCTGGATTTCATGAGAAGTGCGGAATCCGTCGAAGAAATGGAGGAAAGGAATGCTGGACTTGATGGTGGACAGGTGAGCCACAGCTGCGAGATCCTGAGCTTCCTGGACTGAAGATGAAGCGAGCATCGCGAAACCTGTCTGACGGCAGGCCATGACATCCTGGTGGTCTCCGAAGATGGAGAGGGCGTGGGATGCCAGGGCGCGGGCTGAAACATGGAAGACTGCGGGGAGCATCTCGCCGGCGATCTTGTACATGTTGGGGATCATGAGCAGGAGACCCTGGGATGCGGTGAAGGTGCTGGTGAGCGCACCTGCCTGGAGGGATCCGTGGAGTGCGCCGGCGGCACCGGCCTCACTCTGCATCTCGGTGACCTTTACGGTCTCGCCCCAGAGGTTCTTCTTGCCATGGGCAGCCCATTCGTCAATGTTTTCCGCCATTGGGGAGGACGGTGTGATAGGGTATATGGCCACGTGCTCGCTGAAAAGGTATGCAATGCTTGCCGCGGCCTGGTTACCATCACAGGTGATGAATTTTTTCTCTTTTGCCATAATGATATTTGAATTTGTCTTTAGGTTATCAGTTAATGTGCAATCGTACAAAGATAACATAAAATTCGGTTATTCCCACAGTTTGCACACTTCGCTCGCAGCCAGCAGATAACAACCTGTGCCGAAGTCCTCGAAATCGGGTATGCGGTCGTAGGTGACGGGCTGTGCTTCCTTGGGTTCCTTGCCCGAACCCTGGGAATATCCTATGAATCCGTCGGGGTGTATGCAGATGCGGTTCAGGCCGTTCCAGCCGCGGGCGACCGCGGGGCCATAGACGGCGGGGTCGAGCCTGCCGGTGTTGATGCCCCATGCCAGGCCGTAGAGGAAGAGGGAAGTGCCGGTGGCCTCGGGACCGCCGAAATCTTCGGGATCCGCGACGGAAGCGTTCCAGGTGCCGTCGGCTCTCTGGTATTTGATGACAGCGCTGCAGAAATCCTTGAAATCCTGCTCATAGACGGCGCGGTGGGGGTCCGAGGCTGGGAGTTCCTGCAGCACCCGCACTAGGGCGGCGACTACCCAGCCATTGCCCCTGGCCCAGTAGCAATCCTTGCCGCCGGGAGTCTTGTAGGGAGGGCAGAAGTCCTTGTCGCGCCACCACAGGCCCTCGGCCTTGTTGAGGAAGCGCTCCCTGGACCATTCGTACATCTTCCAGGCCTTTTCGAAGAACTCCGGCCGGTCCATGGTCACGCCGTATTTGATGAGCACGGGCATGCCCATCTGGATGGCGTCTATCCAGGTCCAGTCGGCCACGGCTTCCTCGGAAGCGAGGATGTTCTCCATGCAGGCGGTGACGTTGCGTATCATCTTGTCTTCGCCGTAGATGCGGTACATGTCGATGTAGGCCTGCGAGCAGCAGTAGTTGTCGGCGTTGCGCGTGAGGGTCTGGCCGTTGCGCATGTCCCAGTCGAACTTGTCGCCCCAGTCCATCGTGTAGTCGAGGTAGCGTTGCTGGGGGTCCACCCCGTAGAGGGCCATCAGGCCTTCGTAATACACTCCTCGGGTCCAGATGTTGCCTTCATAGACCTTGCGGCGCGAAGGGAACGGCACCACGCGGTGCGGGTCGGGGAATTTGCGCATGAAATAGTCGTTCACAAGGCGGGCCTGGGAGATGACTCCGGAGCGGGACGGCACATCGTAGTGGACGGGTATGAGGTTGACTTCGGAGCAGAGTCCCGAAGGATCGGTCTCCCAGCCCTCGAAAGTCTTGGGCCCCAGGGTGTTGACGTTGGCATCCTTGAAGATGCGCCAGTTCACTCCGCGCCTGTCGTAGTCGGCGATGCGGTTGGACTGGAGATTGGTCACCCAGACTTCCAGCAGGTTGATGCCGGGCTTGAGGTATTTGCCGATGGGGATGCGGAAAGGTACGCTCCAGACGGTTCCGACCTCCTGTCCGTTGACCACGACGCGGGCGCTTTCACGCACGTCGCCCAGGTCGAGTATCCATTCGTCGGCCTCCTCGGGGTGGAGCAGGTCGATGGCGGAAGAGTAGAGGGCTGTGCCGAAATTGACCTTGGCCTCCTTCACTTTGAGCTTGGTCCAATCCTGTGGCCTGTCGGTGAAGAAATTGCCGGGGATGGGAGGGTCGCTCTCTGGGAAGGAGATGTTCCATGCCCTGTCAATGGGGACGGGCTCGCCAAAGGAGGCGGCGTACTGCCAGTCGGGGGCGTCGACCAGGGTGGGGAAGGTCTTTATGAGAATGGATTCTCCGGGCAGAAGCTGCAGGCGGATCTCGGCGCAACCGTCGGCGGCGGTGCGCAGCATCGCGCGGCCGGAGCGGCCGGAGACGGCGTCATAGAGCATGGCCGATGCGGCAGGGGTGGCCAGCTTGACCCAGCCGTCCACGCTGCTGTCGCGGAGCATGGCGGCGAAATAATTCCAGCCTCCTGCCTCGTTGCGGCGGCGTATCATCTGTCCGCCGAGCTCGCTCTTGAAAGTCTCGGCTTTGTAGGCGGCGAAGACTTTCTGCATGGTCGTGGGTTTGCCAAGGCCGCGAGCTGCCTGCTTGAAGGCCTTGCGGCGGGCCGCCAGGTCGTGCAGTCCGGGGACATCCTTGGGCAGGCGGTCGATGAAATACACGGGCACGCCCTGTTTCTTGAGCTCGGACAGGCGGCGGACGGTCTCCACGGGCATCAGGGTGACTGCGGGGACTATCACGGGCTTGGTGATCTCGTGCTCGAGGAGCTGTTTGTCGGAGATGTAGTCGGCGTCGAATCCGGCCGCCACGATCCCGTTCATGGCCTCTTTGACCGCGGGCATGGTGCGGCCCATCGAGTGAATGTCGAACATCATATAGGCCGACTGGGTGCGGCTGCTCCACAGGTCATAGACGGGGAAATACAGATAGAAATCCGCGTCCGGCTCGCCTGCGGTGAGGAAAGCCTGGCAGCGCTCTATGTATTTGAACAGGGCCGGGGCATCCTTCCACATGCCTCCGGTGGGGGACATGTTGATGGAGGCGTAGAACATCCAGCCGGGGAATTCAGCGCCTTTGGGGGAATAGGGGGCGCCATGGAAATAGACATGGTTGACGCCGGCGGCGAACATCTGGTCGATTTCAGGCTTGCACTGGCTCAGCGAGGTGCGGAAATGTTCAGTCATCCATGTCAGGGTCTCGCTGGAAGTGTATTTCTTGCCGGCCACGTGGGCTGCGGAAGAGGCGAGTTTCAGCACTGCGGGGTCGCCGTCGTTGGGCCGTCCGATAGGATCCTGGCGGAGTCCAGGGATGCCGAATGAACTGCGGCCGTAGGTCTCGCACTCGGGGATGTCCACGGCTGCGTAGACGTCCAGCAGATTGGCGGGGGAGCCGTGGGACTGGTTGCGCACGAGGGCGCCGTGGGAGTGGCACCACTCTATCCAGGGATTGATGAAATTGGTCACCAGCAGGCCTCCGAGGCATTCCCTGTAGTCAGCGATGGCCCTGTCGTAGGCGTCTTTGCCGGGCTCGGGATGCTGCAGGTAGGGGACGATGTCATAGCCGTAGCTCTCCTGGAAAATCCTGGCGAATTCAGGCGTCCAGTTGGCTCCGTACACCTCGTAGGAATCGTTGAAGAAAGTGTGGGGCCAGGTCGCGCCGCTCTGCGCGAATGCCTTGTCGAAGCGCTCCAGATAGACTTTCAGGGCTTCGGGGTTGTAGTGGTCCATCACGAAACCCTCGCCTCCGGGCGCGGCCCGTTTGACTTTCTGGCCGGTCTGCACGGATTTGATCCCTTCCGGGGTCACCTCCATCTTCTGGGCGGCCAGGTCCGGGGTGATGTGGGGGCCTCCGAAGGGCCAGCCGGTGCCGTTGTTGAGGTCGCATTCGAGGTCGAGGCGGGCGGATTCGGCCACGAGCCATTTGTACATGTCCATCCACTGGGGGGAGAGGTACTGGATGTCATTGGCCTCATTGCCCTGGACTCCGTAGATGGGAGTGACTTCATAGCCGCCGATGCCGGCCTTTGCGAACTCTTCGAGGTTGTAGGTCAGGCCTTCGCGGTCGACGGCGCTGCCCAGCCACCACCAGCGCACGAAAGGCTTGTTCTCACGGGTGGGGGCGTACCAGCCGGTATCCTGGGCGGAGGCGGCGGAAGCCGCGAGCAGCAAGAGCGCCGCAGATAAAAGTGTCCGTAGTTTCATAGGTTTCATTTAAGATAATTTGCAAGTGGATGTCCTGCCTTGCGGAGTCCTTCGGCGAAGGAACGTGCGTTGCGCTCCGCACCCAGGCGGGAAGTGTGGGTATGGTCGTTCTTGTAATAAGGCTTGGTAGCTTCGGGACCGATGGAATCGTAATAGTCGGCGGTGATGTTGTGCATGTCGATGAAATCGACTCCGGTGCGTTTCACCACGTCCCTGACCCAGATGCCGTAGCTGTAGTCCCTGCGCTCCATCCGTCCGCCGGGCCATTCGTTCCGGGGAGTCAGGCTCACCAGTATGGGGATGCCGCCTTTCTCCCGGACGTCGTCGATGAATTTCCGGAGGTACCAGCCGTAGCTGTAGATGACCTGGTATTTGAGTTTGTCCGGCATGAAAATGTTTTCGCTGTCATCGCTGTCGCCGGGCAGCTCGGCCCTGAAGGGAGGGCGGTTGACCGGGCCCATGTCGTTGTGGCCGAACTGTATGACCACGAAATCGCCGGGGCGTATGCTGTGGTACACCCTGTCCCAGCGGCCCTCATCCAGGAAGGTGCGGGCGCTGCGGCCGGCCTTGCCGGCGTTGACGGGGATGATGCGGGTGGTGTCGAATACGGTCTCGAGCACGCTGCCCCAGCCCCACATGCCGTCGGGGTCGGAATCGGTGTTCTGTATGGTGCTGTCACCTGTGACAATGAGGGCGGGCCTGCCGCTGCTGCGGTCGATGTCCAGGGTGGGCGGCTCCAGGGGAAGGAGGTATTTGCCCAGGTCGCTGCCCTTGCATGCGGCGATGCCGCGGGCGGCGCACCAGGCGTTGTGGGCTGCTCCGAAGGCACTGGAGTGGATATTGTCATTGTAGAACATATAGTCCACCTTTTCGCTGCTCCAACTCTCGAAATCCCTCGCGGAGATGTCCTCGAGGTCCACCACGGGCACTTTCTTCTCCTTGGCGACCTGCTGTATCCAGGGGTTGAAGCTGTCGGATTTGCGGCGTATGCTGCCGTCGGCCTCCCGCTGGTTGCGGGGGGTGAGGGTGAAAAGTATGGGCTTGGCGCCCTTGGCCTTGGCCTCGTCGATAAAGCGGCGCAGGTATTCGCCGTAGGTCAATACGGTCTCGGTGCTGCCGTCGGGGCGGGTCACTTCGACGGTCTCCTTGCCGGTGCCGGGGATGGACGAACGGCCGAAGGGGGAGTCCCAGGGGCCGCTGTCGTTGTGCCCGAGCTGGATGATCACATAGTCGCCCTTGCGTATACCTTTGAGCACGTCGGGCCACCAGCCGCGGTAGAAAGTGCGGATGGAAAGGCCGCCGAGGGCGTGGTTCTCCACGCTGATGCGGTCGGTGTCGAACCAATCGGCAGCATAATAGCCCCAGCCCCACTGGCCGTTGTCGCCGTTGCCGCGGGTGCCGGTGCGCATGGTGGAGTCACCGACGAGGAAGAGCACGGGATTCCTGCCTTTGCGGCTGCTGCCGGAGACGGGCCTGGCGGTCAGGGCCAATGTGGCCGAGTCCGGACCTTCAGCGGGCTGCTGCACCTGGGGGCGGGGAGGAGCCTCCGGGAACCTGAGCGAATCCAGGATCACCCCGTATTCGATCTCTGCCGGGGCGAAGGTCTTGAACATGTCCTCGCCGAAGTAGAACCCGGTCTCGGGCGGCTGGTTGTAGCAGACGTTCTCGGCGGCTATGCTGGTGCGGTACACCGGGTCCTCGAGGAAAGTGTGGAAGCGGTAGGAGGTGGGCTCCGTCGAGACGTAGAGGCGGAGTTCCTTGTTGTCTTCGGAGCGCAGCAGCACCTCCTCCCTCCAGTCACCCAGGATGTCGCCGGAGAGGGCGGGGGTGGACTTGGTGCCGTTGTTGCTGCGGGCGCCTTCGAAGGTCTTGATATTCACTATCTTGCGGGTGTCGGGGTCGAATTTGTCGATGCGGTTGGCATCCAGCAGTTCGCGGCTCAGGTCACCGTCCCACCAGACGGCGAAATTGACTGACCGGGGCTGCTCTCCTATGACTTCGCCCTTCCAGTTGCGCAGACCAGCTGAAGCGGAGGACCACATCTCCCAGCCGGGATTTGTGGGGTCGATGTCCGCTGCCATGGAGCGGCCCACGTCGGTATTGGCGGGAAGGCGCCATATCACCTCTCCGGTGGCGGCGTCCACGAGGGCGGAGCCTATGCCTTTGTTTTCGTGGCCTATCCAGACCTGGAGGCGGTCCGAGCCGGGTATCATCTGCCCTATGTGCATGGCATCTCCGTGGCCGAGGCCGTTGGTGTAGAGGCCGGTGCCGTCGTCGTCGATGCAGCAGGAGCCGTACACGATTTCGTCGCGTCCGTCACCGTCCACGTCGGCGACGCGGAGGTTGTGGTTGCCCTGGTTGTCATAGCCCTCGAGCGAAGGGTCGCTGTGCGAATCGAAGAGCCATCTGAGTTTCAGCTC
This sequence comes from Bacteroidales bacterium, assembly GCA_017455065.1. Lineage (GTDB taxonomy): Bacteria > Bacteroidota > Bacteroidia > Bacteroidales > UBA932 > Cryptobacteroides. The sequence goes on along the minus strand of JAFTBU010000007.1, from coordinate 16,471 downwards.
CTTGCCGTCCCAGTCCCAGGCGGCCAGGGTGGCGCGGATGTAGTAGCCGCGGCACATCACCACGCTGGGGTGCTTGCCGTCCAGAAAGGCCAGTGCGGCCAGGTAGCGCTCACCGCGATTGGCCTTGACATCTCCCCAGGAGCCGTCCTCGCCGCGCTCCGGCACATAGTCCACGGTGGCCATGGCTGCTCCGGTGCGGCCGTTGAAGACGGTCAGGTACTCATTGCCTTTCTTGATGTGGCCGGTGTAGCGGAGGTTGTGCTCCCGGTAGTCGGCGTATGGGTCGCCTATGACCTTGCCGGTGCCGTCCACGGTGGCGTCGGAAGTCTTGCAGACCATCTCGGCGCAGCCGTCGCCGTCCAGGTCATACACTATGAACTGGGTGTAGTGGGCGCCGGCGCGTATGTTGCGGCCCAGGTTGATGCGCCATAGGCGCTCTCCGCTGAGCTTCAGGCAGTCGATGTACACCTCTCCCGTGTACCCCGCCTGGGAATTGTCCTTGGCGTTGGAGGGGTCCCATTTGAGGAATATCTCATACTCTCCGTCCCCGTCCACGTCTCCCACCGAGCAGTCGTTGGGGGAATAGACGCCCTGTCCTCCTGCCGGCATGAAGCTGGGGGCGGGGATGTCCAGGGCAATGGGGATGTAACCTTCCGGGGCATCGGCGGCGAGGGTGAAGCTGCCGCGGGGCGCTGAAGTGGGGCGGCGCCTTTCCATGGGGACGACTTCGTAGGTGGCATCGGAGCCGAGGGGCTTGGCATCTACAAAATAAGTCACGTCGGAAATGGGCTTGCGGGTGAGTTTCACTCCGTCCCTGTACACGTCGAATGTGGTGCCGGGGCTGTCCTGGGAGAGGTATCTCCACGACACGAAGACTTCGGAGGGGCTTTTCCGGACGGCCACTACGCCGCGTCCGAGCCGCTCTGTCTGCATGGAAGGATAGTCGTAACGGGTCTGGGCGGAGGCGGTGCCGCAGCACAGCAGGATGCCCAATGCGAGAATGAGTCGTTTCATATTCCAAATCTAACGATTTTCCATTATCTTTACAAGACTGATAACCATTTTGGATGCTATGAAAAGAATTGCCCTGATCCTTTGCACTCTGGCAGCCTGCTTCGCAGCGCAGGCGCAGACGCGTATCGTAAATCTCCGCACCGAAGCTATCGACACCCCCCTGGGACTCGATGAGCCCCGGCCCTATTTCAGCTGGCAGATGTCTTCGGATGTCACCGGAGCCCGCCAGCTGGCCTACCGCCTGATGGTGGCGGCGGGGGAGGAAGCCCTGGGCAGCGGCGAGCTGGTCTTCGACACCGGCCTCGTCCGCAGCGACCAGTCCCTCAACATACCCTACGAAGGGGCGGCCCTCAGGGGAGCCACCCGCTACTGGTGGAAAGTCCAGGTCTGGGACCAGGACAACCATCTGGTGGAGTCCGACCCGAGCTGGTTCGAGACCGGCCTGATGGGCCTCGGCTGGAGCCGCGCGCAGTGGATAGGCTCCATGGAGGTCGGCGCCTCCAAATACCGCACCTTCTTCGATGTCGATTATGACGTGCAGATACCCGAGGGCAGCAGCCGTGCCGTCTTCGCCTACAGCGTCAAGGACGAGAAGAACTGGATCACTGCCGAGTTCAACGTGCAGGACAGTGCGAAATTCATCATAGACTATTGTGTGGAAGGCGAGATACGCCATCTGGGCGAAGTGAATGTCGCCGACATCGTGAAGGATACAGGCAAGCACGCTCCTCACCATGTGCGCCTCCAGGTCACCACCCCCGGCTATCACCTCAAATCCAATCTATCCATTTTCGTCGACGGGCGCCGCATGGACGCTCCCCAGATGACCATCACTCCCTATCCCAGTGGAGAATATATCACTGACTGGGCCCGCCTGCACAGCATAGGATTCCGTCAGCCGCGCGGCCAGAAGGCGGTTTTCTCCGATATCGTCATCTCCGAGGAGAACTGGGGGACCACCCTCTACACCGATCCCGTGAAGAGGCATGAAGTCAATGGCGACGGCCGCCTGCAGGTGTGGGAGCCGTACGGCAAGGTTTCAGCCCCCATGCTCCGCAGGGAAGTGGTGCTGGAAAAGCCCCTCAAGGACGCCCGCCTGTATGTCACCGCCCGGGGCATCTATGAGTTCTATATCAATGGCAGGAGGGTCAGCAACGATTATTTCAACCCCGGCTGGACCGACTACCGCTACCGCATAATGTACAATTCGTACGACATCACCGATATGATGAAACAGGGTGCCAACGGCTTCGGAGCCATGCTCGGCGCCGGCTGGTACAGCGACCTCAACATCTTCAGCGCCGCCAACGTGGATCCCTACGGCATACGGCAGTCCCTGCTTGCCAAGATCCTGCTCACCTTCGAGGACGGGACCAGCCAGGTCATTGTCACGGACGGCAGCTGGAAGAAATATGACCACGGTCCGGTGGTGCGCAACGGCTTCCAGTTCGGCGAGGACTACGACGCCCGCAAGGAAGTGGACGGCTGGAAGGAGGGCGGCTTCGACGATTCCTCCTGGGATGCCGCCGACATTTTCGACCGCCCGGCTCCCACCGTACAGATCCAGGCCTATGTCGGTCTTCCCGTGCAGAACAACATAACCCTCGACGCCGTCTCGGTCACTGAGCCCGTCAAGGGCACCTTCGTCTATGATTTCGGCCAGAACGTCATCGGCGTACCCCGTCTGGAGGGCATGAAGGGCCGCTCAGGCCAGGTGGTGAACCTCCGCTACGGCGAGATGATATACCCCGAGCGCATCCCCACCGAGCCTGTCCCGCCGTACACCATAGAGATGTACAAGGCCAAGAAGGGTCAGGTCTATGTGGAGAACTACCGCGGCGCCATTTCCATCGACAATTACATCATGCGCGGCAAGAAGGAAGGGGAGACCTACCAGCCCCTGTTCACCGACCACGGCTTCCGCTATGTGTCCGTGACCGGTCTGGACAAGCCGCTCCCGCTGTCCTCCGTCAAGGCCGTGGTGCTCGAGGGCATAGGCCATACCACTGCCGATTACGAGAGCTCCGATCCGGATATCAACCGCCTCTTCCAGAACATCCAGTGGGGCCAGAGGGACAATTTCCAGTCCATCCCGACCGACTGCCCGCAGAGGGATGAGCGCCAGGGCTGGACCGGGGACGCCCAGGTCTTTGCCCGCGCCGCCACTTATTTCAGCCCCTGGGTGGACAAGTTCTACGCCCGCTGGTTCTATTCGATGAGGGACAACCAGAACTTCGACGGCAGCTATTTCAACTATTATCCCGTCACGGGACGTCCTCCCTACGGGTTTGCCAATGACAATCCCGGCTGGATGGGCTGGATGGAAGCCGGCATCATCGTGCCTTGGCAGGTCTGGCAGTCCTACGGGGACATACGCGTGCTGCAGCAGCACTGGGATTCGATGGTGCGCTATATGGATTACCTGGAGCGCCAGGCTTCTCCCGACGGCTCTCAGGTCACTTCCGGCATAGGCGACCACCTGGCCATCGAACGCACCGACATCGGCCTCACCAACACCGCCTACTACGCCTATGACGCCTACCTCATGAGCCGTATGGCCCAGGCCCTCGGCAAGACCCGCGAGGCCCAGAAATACGCCGCCCTTTACGAAAAGGTCAAGGCGGCCTTCCTCGCCAAGTACATCGATGCAGACGGCAGGACCGTGGCGCCCTACGTGCCGTTCCGCTGGCCCGGCATGCCGGTCAATCCCGACGAGCCCAAGGCAGGGGACCCCGTGCCCGTGGACACCCAGACTTCCTACGCATTGCCCCTGTATTTCGGGCTGCTGGACGGGGAACTCCGCGACAAGGCCGTCGCCCGCCTGGTGGCCGATATCGAGGAGCACGGCAACACCCTGACCACCGGTTTCATCGGTACGCCTTATCTCAATCCCGCCCTTTCCGAGGCGGGCCGCGATGACATCGCCTACACCCTCTTCGAGCAGACCAAATACCCTTCATGGCTGTATCCCGTCCTCCAGGGCGCGACGACCATGTGGGAGAGGTGGAATTCGTACACCATCGAGAACGGTTTCGGTCCCGTGGACATGAATTCCTTCAACCACTACGCCTACGGCGCCATCGCCGAGTGGATGTTCTCGCACCAGCTGGGCATACAGCGCGACGAGGACCATCCTGCGTACAAGCACATACTCCTGCAGCCCAAGGTCGGCGGGAAGGAGACTTTCGCCCGTGGAGGCTTCGAGACTCCTTACGGCCGTGTGGAGAGCGGATGGGAGAAGACGGCTGAAGGATATGTGTACCGCGTGACCATCCCCGCCAACACCACAGCCTCGCTTTCGCTCGCAGCTCCCGATGAAGGGCATGTCAAGATTTTGAAAGGCGCCCAGGGTGCAGGACCCATGCGCAACCTCGGAGGAAAGGTTCTTTGCGAATTGGAATCAGGTTCCTACGAATTCGCAGTGGATTTGAAGTAAAGATTGTTATATTTGTAAGATTTAACACATATAACCAAATTATGGCAGAAGTCGTGATCATGCCCAAACAGGGCCAGTCGGTCGAAAGTTGCATAATGACCGAATTCAAGAAGAATGTAGGTGACCAGGTAGCCGTAGGAGACATACTTTTCAGCTATGAAACTGACAAGGCTTCATTCGATGAAGAGGCCAAGGTGGAAGGCACCGTGCTGGCTGTCTTCTTCAAAGCCGGCGATGAAGTACCCGTCCTCACGAACGTGATGGTGATAGGAAAGCCCGGCGAGAGCTTCGAGCAGTTCGCTCCCGGCTGCGCCGCTGCCGCGGAGGTCTCTGCCTCAGAAACACCTGCCACCCTCGGCATGGTAAGAGGGGGGACCGGCAGCGAAGCGGACGGTGGGGTCGAGCGTAGCGAGACGGTTTCGGAGGCAGGAGCTTCCGCGGCAGCAGCGGTGGAAGGAGCCTCCGCAGCACCGGTGGCGGGTGCCCCGGCATCGCCCCGTGCCCGCAGGATCGCCGCTGAGAAAGGCCTCAGCATCGACCAGATCGCAGGCAGCGGCCCTTACGGACGCATCATCGCCCGCGATGTGGAAGCGGCCGCCGCAGGATTGCACCTGACAGGATTGGCCAAGGCCATGATGGCCGAAGGCGGCAAGGCGGCTCCCGCAGCGGGAAGCGGCCTCGGCGGAGCGGTCAAGGGTTCCGACCTCAAGGTATGGCAGCCCAACCACAGCGACATCCCCGGCGAAGGCGAAGAGTTCAGGGTGGAGAAACTCTCCAACATGCGCAAACTCATTGCCAAGTCCATGTACAACTCCCTGCAGAACAGCGCCCAGCTCACCCATATGCTCGGAGCTGACGCCCGCAGGATACAGGCTCTCCGCAAGAAGGCCAAGAAAGCCCTCGAAGAAGGCCGCATCGACGCCAACATCACCATCAACGACTTCGTCTGCTTCGCCGTCATCAAGGCCCTGCAGAAATTCCCGAACGTCAATTCCCATTGCCTCGGAGACGCCATGCGCCTGTTCAATACGGTCAACCTCGGCCTCGCGGTGGATACCGAGCGCGGCCTGATGGTCCCCGCCGTCAAGGGCGCTGAAAACCTCAATATCATAGGCCTCAGCAAGATGCTCAAGAAGGTTGCCGACGACTGCAAGAAAGGCAGCATCAACCCCGACCTCCTCTCCAGCGAGGCGGCTTCCTTCACGGTCTCCAATCTCGGCGGCTACGGAGTGGAGTGGTTCACCCCCATCATCAACGTGCCCCAGAGCGCCATCCTCGGCGTGGGCACCATAGTCCCCAGACCCAAGGACCTCGGCGGCGGAGTGTACGCCTTCGTGCCTTATCTCGGCCTGAGCCTTACCTATGACCACAGGGCCATAGACGGCGGCGAGGCCACCCGTTTCCTCAAGCAGGTGGCAGTCGAGATCGAAAACCTCGAAGTTGAATTCTAAACGATAACCATGATGTACGATTTAGCGATCATAGGCGGCGGCCCCGGCGGATACGTGGCAGCCGAGCGTGCGGGAGCGGCCGGACTCTCCACGGTCCTGTTTGAAAAGAAATCCCTCGGAGGAGTCTGCCTCAACGAAGGCTGCATCCCCACCAAGACCCTCCTGTACAGCGCCAAGGTGTACAACTATGCTCTCACCGGCGACCACTACGGAGTCTATACCGAAAACCCCTCGTTCAAATATGAAGAGATCGTAGCCCGCAAGGACAAGGTCGTCAAGAAGCTCGTGGGCGGAGTCAAGGCCGCGATGAAGGCCGGAAAGGTCCAGGTGGTTTCCGAAGAGGCGCACATCGAGGGCCGCGGAGCCGAAGGCATAGAGATCGAAGCCGCCGGAGTGAAATACCAGGCCAGGAACCTGCTGGTCTGCGCCGGATCCGAAGCGGCCGTACCCCCGTTCCCCGGCCTCAAGGAAGCCGGCGACGTGATAGTCACCAACCGTGAGATCCTGGCCCTGAAAGAGCAGCCCAAGGAGCTCGTGGTGATAGGCGGCGGCGTGATCGGAATGGAATTCGCGGCATTCTTCAGCACCCTGGGCACCAAGGTGACCGTCGTGGAGATGCTGCCCAAGATACTCGGACCCCTCGACGACGAGATCAGCGCCCTGCTCCAGAAGATTTACGAAAAACGCGGCATCAACTTCTGCCTCAAGTGCAAGGTCACCGGGGTGGAGGGCAATACCGTCGTATATGAAGATCCCGAAGGCAAGGTCTGCCGTGTCTCCGGGGACAAGATACTCGTGTCGGTGGGCCGCCGCGCCAACCTCCAGGGCTTCGGCCTGGAGAAACTGGGCGTCGAGTTCCTGACCAACAAGGCCGGCAAGCCCGTGGGCGTCAAGGTGGACGAGCATATGCGCACCAACGTCCCCGGAGTGTACGCCGCTGGCGACATCACCGGCTTCTCCATGCTCGCCCATACCGCCAGCCGCGAGGGTGAGGTGGCCGTCAACAACATACTCGGCAAGCCCGACCACATGCGCTACAACGCCATCCCCGGAGTGGTCTATACCAATCCCGAGGTCGCCGGAGTCGGTCTCACCGAGGAAGAGGCCAGGCAGAAGGGCATCGACTTCAAGGTCGTCAAGCTCCCCATGGCCTATTCCGGAAGGTTCGTCGCCGAGAACGAAGGCGGCGAGGGCATCTGCAAGATCATCGTGGGAGCCCGTTACCATGAGGTGCTGGGCGTCCACATGCTCGGCAATCCCTGCTCCGAGATCATCCACAGCGCCTGCATTGCCATAGAGCAGGAGATGACGGTGGAGCAGCTCAAGGAAGTCGTCTTCCCTCATCCCACAGTATCCGAAATCATCAAAGAAACCGTTTTCAGTCTCAAATAACCATGCCTAAGTCACTTTACATCGATCCCAACGCCACGCTGCGTCCCCAGGAGCACGAGTTGAAGCTCCCCACCATACCCGTGATGCAGTACAACAAAACCGTCAAGCAGGAAATCAAGGACGGCAACTTCACCCCCGAGGACCTGCTCCGCATCTACCGCGACATGTCTTATATCCGCGAGTTCGAGACCATGCTCAACCTCGTCAAGACCACCGGCGGCTACAACGGAGTGGCCTACAACAACCCCGGCCCCGCCCACCTCTCTGCAGGACAGGAAGCGGCCGCGGTAGGCATGGCTTATTGCCTCGACACCGACGACTTCATCTTCGGAAGCCACCGTTCGCACGGTGAGATCCTCGCCAAGGGTCTCCGCTCCATCCAGATCCTCCCCGACGCCGAACTCGAGAAGGTTATGAAGGAGTTCTGGGGCGGCGCCACCCTTGAAGTGGCGAAGAAGGCTTATGACGGCAAGGACACCAAGGAACTCGGCATCAGGTTCCTGCTCTACGGAGCCATGGCTGAGATCTTCGCCCGCGTCACCGGATTCAACAAGGGTCTCGGCGGCTCCATGCACACCTTCTTCACCCCCTTCGGCATCTACCCCAACAACGCCATCGTCGGCGGCAGCGGCTCCATCGCCGTGGGCGCCGCCCTCTATAAGAAAGTCAACCGCAAGAAAGGCATCGTGGTCGCCAATCTCGGCGACGGCGCCATGGCCCGCGGCCCCGTGCTCGAAGGCATGACCTTCGCATCCATGGACCAGTTCGAAACCCTCTGGGAGGGTGACATGAAAGGCGGCCTGCCCGTCCTCTTCAATGTGATGGACAACCAGTACGCCATGGGCGGCCAGACCAAGGGCGAGACCATGGGCTACACCTTCCCCGCAAGGCTCGGCGCAGGCTTCAAGGACGACGCCATGGCCGCCGAGAGGGTTGACGGATACAATCCCCTCGCAGTCATCGACGCATTCCGCCGCAAGAAGGCCTATCTCGAGGACAAGAAGGGACCCGCCCTGCTGGATGTCGTGACCTACCGCTACAGCGGACATTCACCGAGTGACCAGAGTTCCTACCGCACCAAGGAGGAGATCGCCGCATGGGAGGCGGAGGACTGCATCGTCGCCTTCGGAAAGAAGCTCATCGACGCCGGTGTCGCCACCCAGGAGGCCCTCGACGCCATCCGCAAGGATGTCAATGACAATATCTTCGCCTGCTACAAGCTCGCCATCGACGACAGCCTTTCACCCCGCATGGACCTCGTCAAGGACTCCGAGCTGCTCGGTGACATGATGTTCTCCAACCAGAGCATCGATTCGCTCAGCGACGCCAAGCCCGACGTGCTCATGCCTCTGGAGGAAAATCCGAGGGTCAAGCAGATTGCCGGCAAGTCCCGCTTCTACATCGACGCCCAGGGCAACAAAGTGTCCAAGATGAAGATGTACAACATCAAGGACGGTCTCTTCGAGGCCATCGCGGACCGCTTCTACAAGGATGCGTCCCTGGTCGCCTACGGTGAGGAGAACCGCGAGTGGGGCGGCGCTTTCGCCGTGTACCGCGGACTCACCGAAGCCATCCCTTACCACCGTCTGTTCAACAGCCCCATCGCTGAGGCGGCCATCATCGGCACCGCCATCGGTTACGCCATGTGCGGCGGCCGCGTGATCCCCGAGATCATGTACTGCGACTTCCTCGGATGCTGCGGCGACGAGATATTCAACCAGCTGCCCAAGTGGCAGGCCATGTCCGGCAACATCCTCAAGATGCCCGTCGTCGTGAGGGTTTCCGTGGGCAGCAAATACGGCGCCCAGCACTCTCAGGACTGGACTTCGCTCTGCACCCACATCCCCGGCCTGAAGGTTGCCTTCCCGGCCACGCCTTACGATGCCAAGGGTCTCATGAACGCCGCCCTGCAGGGCACCGACCCCGTCGTGTTCTTCGAGAGCCAGCGTATCTATGACAAGGGCGAGGAGTTCCACGAGGGCGGAGTGCCTGAAGGATACTACGAGATCCCCTTCGGAGAGCCCGACATCAAGCGCGAGGGCAAGGATGTCACCTTCCTCACCATAGGTGCCACCCTGTACCGCGCCATCGAAGCCGCCGACATGCTCAAGGAGAAGTACGGACTGGAAGCCGAGGTCATCGACGCCCGTTCCCTCGTCCCCTTCAATTATGAGAAAGTCATCGCTTCCGTCAAGAAGACCGGCCGCATCATCATAGCCGGTGACGCCTGCGCCCGCGGTTCCTATCTCAACGACCTCGCGGCCAACATCGCCGACCTCTGCTTCGACGATCTCGACGCCGCTCCCGTCGTGCTGGGTTCCCGCAACTGGATCACCCCTTGCCACGAGCTCGAAGAGGCATTCTTCCCCCAGCCCAGCTGGTTCCTGGATGCCATCAACGAGAAGATGATACCTCTGAAGGACTACGTACCCGTGAGCAACATGACCTGCGCACAGAAAGTGCTGCGCTCAAAGAAAGGAGTGTAGGCGATGACTGTCTTCGATGTAAACGCCCACCTGCACACGCCGTATTCCTTCAGCGCGTTCAGCGATGTCCGCCAGGCCCTCGACATGGCCGCCTCGGAAGGCGTCAGGGTGGTGGGTATCAATGATTTCTACTCCATGGACGGCTATGCCGAATGGAGCGAGGAGTGCGCGGCGCGCAGCCTCTATCCTCTGTTCAACATAGAGTTCATCTCCCTGAACGTCGAGGACCAGGCTGCCGGAGTGAGGGTCAACGACCCCAACAACCCCGGCAGGACCTACCTCAGCGGCAAGGGCCTCGCCTATCCCGTGATCCTGCGGGGCAGGGAAGAGGAGCAGCTCTCGGCCGTGAAGGCCGAGTCCAACGCCCAGGTGGCGGCGATGTGCGCCAAGCTCAACGCCCATCTGGATGCGGTGGGGGCAGGATTCACCATATCCTTCGAGAAAGTGGCCAGGGAGCTCACCCGCGGATCCATACGTGAGCGCCATCTCGCCAAGGCCCTCCGCATCGCCGTGGACGGGGATGCCGCCATGTACGAGCGCATTCTCGGCGCTCCCCTCAAGAGCGACCCCGCTGACAATGCGGCGGTGGAGAACGAACTGAGGAGCCGTCTGCTCAAATCGGGCGGCGCCGCCTTCGTTGCCGAGGATCCCAAGGCCTTCCTGCCCATGCAGGACGTGCAGCGCATCATCGAAGCCGCAGGAGGCATTCCCACCTATCCTTTCCTCGGGGACGACGCCAAGGGGCAGTTCACCGATTTCGAGGAGGACCTCCAGAAAGCTGCGGACATCTTGCGTAAACGCGGCATACGCAGCGCCGAATTCATAACCACCCGCAACACCACCGCCGTGCTCGAAAGCTATGCCTCCTACCTGGAGGACGAAGGCTTCATCGTGACCTTCGGCTCGGAGCACAACACTCCCAAGCTCGAGCCCGTCAGGCTCCGCACCAGCGACTGCGACCATCTCAGCGACAAACTCCGCGAGATCAACTGGAGGGGTGCCTGCGCAGTGGCGGCCCACCAGGCCGGCCTGGATGCCAAGGGCGACCGTCCCGCAGACCTCGCCGCCAGGGGAGAGGAAGTGATAATGCGAACTATAGAAAACTGACGACAATGAAAGAATTGGATGAACTTATAGCAGTCTCCAGATTGTACGGCGTCGATCCCCGCTTCGTGATAGCGGGCGGCGGCAATACTTCATACAAAGATTCCACCCGCCTCTGGGTCAAAGCCAGCGGGCACGCCCTCGCCACCATAGACGAGGACGGATTTGCAGTGCTCGACAGGGCCCTGCTCGCCCCGATGGGGACCAAGAAATACAGCTCCGACACCGTCCTGAGGGAGAAACAGGTCAAGGCCGACCTCGCCGCCGCATGCATCAGCGAAGGCCGCCGTCCTTCGGTGGAGACCTCGCTGCACGACTGCATGGGCTTCCGTTTCGTGGTGCATCTGCATCCCACTGCGGTCAATGCCCTGATGTGCTCGCGCAACGCCGCCTCCGAATGCGCCCAGCTTTTCCCCGACGCCCTGTACATCGAGTACACCGATCCCGGCTACACCCTTTTCAAGAAAGTGCATGACCGTATCGGCGAGTGGAAGGCTGCCAAGGGCAGCGAACCCCAGGTGATCTTCCTCCAGAACCACGGCATCTTCGTCGGAGCCGACACCACGGAGGAGATAGAGAGTATCTACGAGGAGGTCCTTTCCAAGATCGAATCCTGCATGGAGCCCCTTCCGACGGGGGAGGCACCCGTGTGCGACTGCGTCTGCGACACCATCCCGGCCATACGCCAGATGCTCAGCCGCGGCGGCCGCGGACTCAAGACCCTGAAAGTCACCAACGACGCCCTCATCGCTTCTTTCATCGCCTCCCAGCAGGCAGCCAAGCCGGTGCTGGCCCCGTTCACCCCGGACGGCATAGTCTATTGCAAATCGCACTACATCTATATCGATCCCAAGGATTCCGGGGACCTGCTCAAAAAGGCCGAGAAGAAAATCGCCGAGTATGAGGAGAAATACGGATACACTCCCAAGGTGCTGCTTATCAACGGCATAGGCCTCGTGGCAGCAGGTGACAGCGCCAAGAACGCCGCCATCATCACCGATGTCTTCTACGATGCCATGAAAGTCGCCCGCGGCGCCGCCGCCTTCGGCGGGGAGCATCCCATGACTTCGAGGCAGATAGATTTCATTGACAATTGGGAGGTGGAGAACTACCGCCGCAAGGTGAGCGCTGCCGCCGCCCGCGGCCGTGCCGAAGGCAAGAGCGTGATCGTCACCGGAGCCGCCCAGGGCTTCGGCGAGGGCATAGCCCGCGAGCTCATACGCCAGGGGGCCAATGTAGTGGTCGCCGACCTCAATGAGGAAGTGGGTCTCAAGACTGTCGCATCCTTCAACGAGGAGGCCGGCAGCAACAGGGCCATCTTCGTGAAGACCAATGTGGCCGACTTGGGGAGCCTCCAGAACCTGGTCCGCCAGACCGTGCTGAATTTCGGCGCCCTCGACCTCTTCGTCAGCAACGCGGGCGTCCTGCGTGCCGGCGGACTCGACGCCATGACTCCCGAGAACTTCGAATTCGTCACCAACATCAACTACAAGGCATATTTCCTCTGCGCCAAGGTGGTCAGCCATCTGATGAAGATAGAGACCGCCTGGGACCCCGAGTACTATGCCGACATAGTCCAGGTCAACAGCAAGTCCGGCCTGAGGGGCTCCAAGGCCAATTTCGCCTACGCCGGCGGCAAGTTCGGCGGCATAGGCCTCACCCAGTCCTTCGCCCTCGAGCTCGCGCCTTTCCGGATCAAGGTCAACAGCATCTGCCCCGGAAACTTTTACGACGGACCCCTGTGGAGCAATCCCGTCAACGGCCTGTTCATCCAGTACCTCAATGCCGGCAAGGTGCCCGGCGCCAAGACCGTGCAGGATGTCAAGGACTATTACCTCGCCCAGGTGCCCATGCGCAAGGGCTGCAGCCCCCTGGATGTCACCAGGGCCATACTTTATGCCGTGGAGCAGACCGGCGAGACCGGACAGGCCATCCCCGTAACGGGAGGCCAGGTGATGCTCTCTTAGCGAAAAACAGCAAAGCCATATGAAGACCAAAGCAGTACGCCTTTACGGCGAAAACGACCTCAGGCTCGAAGAGTTCGAGCTCCCTCAGATAAAGGATGACGAGATCCTGGCCAAGGTGGTCAGCGACAGCATCTGCATGTCCTCCTACAAGGCTGCCCATCAGGGCGCGGCCCACAAGAGGGTGCCCGACGACGTAGCCACCAACCCTACCATCATAGGGCATGAGTTCGCAGGGGAGATAGTCGAGGTGGGTTCCAAATGGAGCTCGGAGTTCAAGCCCGGGGACAAATTTTCCATCCAGCCCGCACTGACTTACGAAGGAGGCCCCGTGGGCGTCCATTCGGCTCCCGGATATTCCTACAAATACATAGGCGGCGACGCCACTTACGTGGTGATCCCCCGCGAGGTCATGGAGCAGGGCTGCCTGCTGCCCTACAAGGGCGAGGGCTTCTACCCCGCATCCCTGAGCGAGCCCCTTTCCTGCGTGATCGGCGCGATGCACGCCTGCTACCACACCACTCCCGGCTCCTATGTGCATCATATGGAGATCAAGGACGGCGGCCGCATGGCCCTGCTCGCAGGAGTCGGCCCCATGGGACTTGCGTGCATCAATTATGTGCTGCACCGTGAGGACAGGCATCCCGCCCTCTTCGTGGTCACCGATATCGACCAGGCCCGTCTGGACAGGGCTGCCTCCCTGTACACCGTGGAGTTCGCCGCTTCCCGCGGCATAGAGCTGCACTATGTCAACACCGCAGTGGAAGGCGCCACCGAGCTGCTCATGGGCATCTCCGGAGGCAATGGCTACGACGAGGTGGTGGTGATGGCTCCCGTGCCCGCCCTGGTGGAGCAGGCCGATTCCATCCTGGCCTTCGACGGCTGCCTCAATTTCTTCTCCGGCCCCAGCCGTACGGATTTCAAAGCGTCTGTGAATTTCTACAACGTCCATTACTCCTCCACCCACATCGTGGGCACCAGCGGAGGCAATACCAACGACATGAAGGAGGCTCTGCATCTGATGGGCAAGGGCATGGACCCCGCAGGTCTTGTGACCCATATCGGCGGTCTGAACGCCGTCATCGACACCACCATCAACCTGCCTTCCATCCCCGGCGGAAAGAAACTCATCTATACCCATATAGACATGCCTCTGACCGCGATCGCTGATTTCGGATCGAAGGAAGGTGCCGTCTATAAGGAGCTGGACCGCATCTGCAAGGCCCACAAGGGCCTCTGGTGCGTCGAGGCTGAGGATTACCTCCTCGCCCACGCCGCGGAGCTTTAGTCCCGGTCGGACATGCTTTGGCCTGAGAATAGTCGGATATATTTCGCAGCGGTTGCTATGTATAAAGACTGTAATTCTTTATTGTGGATAGGATTTCCAACGAGAATTACATTGTTATCTTTATCCAATAAAAAGGTGTGAAGCTCTTTATTATCAGGAAGATGTGAGTTGCTGGCATAGAAAGCGCCAAGCGTGTCTACATATATATCGAATGAGTTTTGCTGACGTTTCACGTGCCAGAGCAAAGCATCTTTATAGTCTTTGGCAGGTTTGAAAACAGGGATTATCTGCAACTGAAATCCAGTTTCATCATGTATTATTTTATTAAGATGGTCCCAATATGGCAAATTATTAAGTGAACAAACGCTGCAATCGGAACTATCAATATAAACAAGTATACTACCCACTGTTTCATCTGGTTTGGTTTTACTTCCTTCAAAACAGACCAACTTATCATAGGGAATGACGATAGCCTCCGATTTGAGTTTTGCGATATCTCCATTGACCCGAACAAAACTATTACAACTGACAGTTAATATTGTGCAAGTAGTTAAGATAAGTTTGTTAATGCTATTCATCATTAGTCAACTTGTATTTGTCAATGGATGCCTTTGAGTAATTCAGTGCAAGGAGAAAGCCGTCGTCCGAGACAGCGATTGAAGTGTAGATATCAGCTCCCGATAGTTCATATGTATTTGTATGCTTCCATTCTTGCTCTCCTTTTTCCAGGACAATTACAATGTTGGAACGATATCCGCCAATTGTCGTGGCGGACAAAAGGAATAGGCAACCATCATTATAACATACGTCTCCGGTTGCGACGAAATAAGTATTAGGCACGATGGATTGCTCCTTGCGAAACAATGTAGCCCTTTCTGGAATAGCAGTCAAGTCAAATGAAGACAATAATTCACCGGAAAACGAATACTCTTCGACAACAGGTAAAGAGATGGCTATGACGTATAAAGAGTTGTCACCTTTTATTACGTTGCGAACGGAGTGTGTTGGCATCATCGGGTCATCATATTTGGACAAAGGGCACAAGCCGCCTATTATAGCTCCATCTTTAATAATGGACACAAGATTGTCCCCTCCAATACTGGAGCAGAATAAAGAATCATTGATTTCAAAAAAACATGACCCTGATGAGAGTCTTAAATCGGTAGGAAGATTCATTCTTTTAAGGAAAGAACCTTCCCGATAGTACTGAATTGCATGATGTCCTGCATCGAAAACGCATATCGTTCCATCCTCAGTCACGCAAAACTGGCCACAGGCTATCACTTCTCCAGGGCCGTTGCCAGGTTTCGCAAATGAATGCGTTATCCTTGCTTGATCATCTATCTCAAAGATCCCCTGGAAATAATCCGATACGATAATCCTGTCTTGGTCAACAAAGATACAAGGATTGTTGCCAGATAGATATACAGAATCTGAGAGTATAGTAATGGACGAATCCACATTCAAGGATTCGGGTTTAATCCTATCTGAAAGCTGACCACAAGAAACAGCGAATATCAGTAGTAATAAGTTAACGATACGTTTAGTACAAGCACTCAGATCTGTGACCATCGCAGCAAACCATATTATATCCAGTAATACAAGCTATAGTTCCTGTACAAGAAATAGATCCGTATTCAGTGCCTAGAATAAAACACTTCGCGGTAGCTGTACAAGTATGACCCTCAGTTTGCAATAAAGCCTCGATGTTTTGAAACATAAGCTCAGAATCGGATTCTTTCCGAGAAATGAGTAAAATACTACATATAATAATAGTTGTAAGTGTAGCACTTATAGCTATTATAAGAACCCTTTTTTCATAATAATAACGTTTAAAGATAATTATATGTAATCAGGACAAATCTATCTCAAACTATCCTAATATTGGAATTATTTCCGTTCCCATCCAAGAACAATACGGATAATCCTAAAACGATAGATTTATGAATGAACAAAAGAGCTGATACTGAAACAAAAACTTTACGCATGGTGCAATTATTATCATAAAACATAGCTGTCCACTAAAAGTTGTGGACGTAGTTAAAAGTTAAAAATCAAACAATGTGGGTTCATAGAACCCGTCAAGTTCTTTGTCAATATTGAGGTTAGATTTGTTGAAGAGGTCTTCAAGAGGCGTGGTATCAGTGAGTGAGATTCCCAAGACTTGGAGTGTGTTGTAGACCGACACTTTGAGCTTCATCTTGTGGTGAACGATGGCGACCAGGCAGTATGAGATGATCGCGGTGTAGATCTGGATGCGGACTGCGTTTTCAGAGTCTCCCCAGAACTTCTTGATCTTCAGATGCTGCTTCACCCATTTGAAGAACAGCTCCACG
>JAFTBU010000002.1 GCA_017455065.1 Bacteroidales bacterium | reverse complement strand
GGGGACGGAGAGCGGGGGGACGGAGAGCGGGGGGACGGAGAGCGGGGGGACGGAGAGCGGGGGGACGGAGAGCGGGGGGACGGAGAGCGGAGGGACGGAGAGCGGAGGGACGGAGAGCGGAGGGACGGAGAGCGGAGGGACGGAGAGCGGGAGACCGGGAGACCGGGAGAGCGGGAGACCGGGAGAGCGGGGGGGGGACGGAGGCCGGGAACCGGGGCAGTCGGGGTCGGGACCCGTGCCACCCACGGCCACGGAAGAGGGGGGACCGTGAGCGAAGCGAACGGTGGGGTCGAGCGGAGCGAGACGGTCCCCGACCCCGAGCTGCCCCGGCCTCGAGCGGCCACGCTCCCTGATGGTCAGGAGCCCCGGCAAGGGCGGGGAGCCGGCGAGGACGGGGAGCCGGTGAGGGCGAGGAGCCCCGGTGAGGGCGAGGAGCCCCGGTGAGGGCGAGGAAAGGTGATGGTGGGGTGGGTGGCGGGGTACGGGGGTAAAAAAAACTCCTTGGGATTACGGAGCGATACCGTCGATCTCAAGGAGAAAAAAATGTGCACCCCTAGGGATTCGAACCCTAGACCCACTGATTAAGAGTCAGTTGCTCTACCAGCTGAGCTAGGGGTGCAATATATCAATCTTGTGACCCGTTCGGGGCTCGAACCCGAGACCCCAACATTAAAAGTGTTGTGCTCTACCAACTGAGCTAACGAGTCTTCCAGCCCTGAAAGGGGATGCAAAAGTAGGACTAAAACTGGAGATTTCCAAATTTTAATTTAACTTTTTGCCAGTAATTTTTTCAATAGCCTCGAAACTGCCCAAATCACTCCAGCTCCAACCCGCTCCGATCATGTACACATCGGCCGATTTCTCCATCACGGCATAGTCGATGGAGATCTTGTCACACTGGGGGAAAAGCTCCCCTACGGCCCTGTCTTCGTCTTCCGTGTAGAAAGAAGGGGCCATCTTGTCCATCATCCCGGCAATCTGCGGGGCATGGGTGCGGATCTCACGGTCTATGGTGTCGACATTCCATACGAAGATGCCGGCGTTCCAGAAATAGCCGCCCTGGGCGAGATACTCCCGGGCCACCTCCAGTGAGGGCTTTTCCTTGAAAGCCCCCACTTTGGAGATGATATCCGGTCCGGACTCGCCGCTGGCCTGGATGTAACCGTAGCCCGTGTTGGGGCTGTCAGGAGTGATGCCGGCGCAGACTATGGCCGGGCTCCCGGAGGTGAAATCCAGGGCCTTGCGCATGGTGAGCGCGAAGGCTTCGACATCGGGGACGTAGGCATCGGAAGGGGTTACGACTATATTGGACCCCGGATACCTGGCGCGTATCTTCCAGCAGGCATAGGCGATGCAGGGGGCGGTGTTGCGCGCCACGGGCTCGGCCAAGATGTGCGTGGGAGGGATATCCGGCAACTGCTCATGGATGAAATGCACATACTGGCGCGAAGTGACGACCCAGAAACGTGCCTTGGGGTCCACCGCACGGAAGCGCTCATAGGTGAGCTGGATGAGGGTCCTGCCGCAATCCAGCAGGTCCAGGAACTGTTTAGGTTTTTCGGGGGTGCTGACCGGATACAAGCGGCTTCCGACACCTCCCGCCATGATAACTACGTCCATATTGTTCTGTTTCTATTTGTAAAGATAAGCCACTGCCCCCCTCTCGGCGGGTACTGCGAGCTCCACGACAGATCCTCCGCGGACCCTCTGCACCTTGCCGATGAATGCACCGGTGGCCGGATCTATCCAGCGGAGCCTGTAGGAAGCCTTGTCGCCGGAGAGGTCGAGCACCGCCTTGTCAGCGGAAGCATAGACCACATAGCCCACGGAAGCCTTGCCCATACCCCACTGGCTGTCCTTGACGTGCATCTCCTCCAGAGGAGACATGGCCAATGCGTTCTTGAGGAACGAAGCGTCGGCGACAGCGGGGAGGGTGCAAAGCGATGCGCCAGCCACGAAACCTATCCAGTTGCTGTTCATGGCACGGCCGGAATTGTTCCACACGGCCACCTCAGGATAGGCCTTGCGATAGTCGCTCACCTGCCTCCAGATGCTCTCGGGAGTGCTCGGCACAGCCGGCAGGATGCGCTGGTACTGCCTGGGGGCGAGGTTCACTCCGCCCTCGGGAGCGTACTCCTGACCGTCGGCGCCGTAGTTCCACTGGCGTATGTCGATCATGTCCACAAGTGCGCGGTAATGGGGATCGGCGAGGATGGCATCCTGGACATCCTTGGTGGCATTGAGGGCCACCAGCACTTCCTGGGCGTTGTCCTTTTCCCACTCACCTATGCAATCCAGCCAGAACTTCATGAAATGGAGAGGTCCCGTGTACTCGATGCCGATGTGATGGATGACGTTGGGACGGTCCTTCAGGGCCTCGAGGTTCTTGCGTATGTACTGGCGGTGGTAACGGGCCAGGGCGGGGTTCTTGTCCACGGCGTAGAACTGCTCGGCCATGAAGACCCTCTTGTCGGCCTGGTAATATGTCAGCTCGGCGAAGCCGATGTCTTCGTTGATGTTGTTGGCGGCCCTCCAGGGATAATCGGCCCAGTGGGCACCCTCCTCGATGATATTGTGCTGCAGATAGTGCTCGGACATCAGGAAGAGGCCTTTTTCCTCAGCCTTGTAGGCGAATTCGTCGAGACGGTCCCAGTAGAACTCGTTCCAACGGTTCAGGTCGTACTTGCTGAGGCGGTCGAATGCGGCACCCTGCCCGCTGCGGGCGAAAGGCTGCTCCAGGAAGGGAGCCCAGACGTCGGGATTGGCCCTCTGCATGCGGCCGTGGTCATCGCGGCGCCGCTCGTACCACAGTGCCGGATGATGCTGGTAGCCTGCGGCGCCGCGGGCGACCAGGTGATTGACTACGGTGTCAATGTAGTCGGTGAGACCGGCGCCCTCGCGGCCCGGCACGAAGCGGTTGATATTGTCCGCAGGGTTGCGGAAGCTGCGGCGGCGGAGCATGCCCTGCCACATAGAAGAGCGGGAAGTGCCGCCGGAGACGTACCTGCCCTCCCTGGCGAGCCAGCCATTGTCAAAGCTGATGGGGATGACATTGTGCACCTTGGCGACCGCCTTGGTCTTGATCTTTATCGCATTGATATCCTCGCCGAGGCCCTCGCCGGAAGCGAGAGGATAGTCGGCGACCATCTTGTCGATCCACTCATCCACCAGCAGGGCGGGCTCGGCGGAACGGTGGCCCCACTCGACGGCCTCCTCGGGATAGACCCTCTTCTGGGGATCCTCGCCGAAGATCTTGTCGTAATGGATGGTCTTGTCGGAGCCCACGGAAGGCTTTCCGGTGCGGGCGGCAAGCTGCAGATAATAGAAATGGTCGGGACGGCTGAGCTTCTGTCCTCCATGGGTGCCGTCGCCGTAGCTCTGGCCGCTGGTAGTCCAGGCCCAGTTGTGCGAAAGCGGCGGATTGTCCACGTACATGATGGGAGTGCGGCACATCCAGCAGAGGGAATTGGCGGATGCCCAGCTGCCACCCATGCTCTCCAGGTACATGTTCCTGAAGTAGATGGGCTCGCTCTCGACGGTCACGCGGTCGAAAAGCGTACCGCAGGACCATCCACCCACCGCACCGCTGTAGCTGTGCGGGGAAGCGGCGTAGCAGAGCACGAAGGCGTTGGGACCGGCGGTGTTCTGGCCGACGGTGAAATCGTGGTAGCCTTCCTCGGAATAGCACCTGACGAAGAGGCACTGCTGTCCCAAGGTCTGGAAAGCCATCCTGCGGAAGCCGCCGATCTCACCCACGGGCTCGAGGTTCTTGCAATCCTCGACAGTGACCCTGCGGGCGGTCTCCCAGACGGCAGCGAGGGAGCTCACGAAATGGCGGGCCTCAACCCTGCGCACCCAGCAATCCTCGGCGCTGTCGAAGGTGACGGCCATCCAGCGGTGGTTCTCATCCATGGGATAGGCCTTGTCGTAATCGGAGACGATATTGAGGTTCTCAATACCCACATGGTTGATGCGGCCGGCCCAGGTGAAGGCGCTGACATTGCCGCCGCCGTACTTGGCGTCGAAAGACATGGGCATGGGGACATCCACGGTGATGCTGCCGGCGTCGGCGGCGACCACCTTGCGCTCGAAGACTGTGTCGAAGTCATCGCCCGCCCAGAGCCAATGCTGATAGTCGGCGCTCATGCCGATATTGTCCGCACCGAGCAGGTGCACCCACTCCTGGGTCTGGGGACGGGTCACGGTGACCTGGTCGCCCACCTTGAAGGGATGACCGGCGGCGAGAGGGATGACGGTGGAATTGACGGGCACGTAGGCAGCGGTCATATTCACCTTCTCCCCGTCCTTCTTGTCATTGACACCGAAGACCTTTATGACGGTCTCGCGGCTGTGGCCGGCGGCGAAGAGCGTGGTGCCGCCCTCCCCCATCCCGGAGCCGCGCAGGACCACTCCGGAAGTGCGAATGGTGAGGAATCCGTCCAGCCTGTACTGCCCCTTTTCGAGCAGCACGACGCCGCGGAAGCCGTTTGTCAATACGGGGAGAGTACCCACGTAATCGATGGCCTTCTGGATGGCGGGGGTGTCGTCACCGCCGCCGGGGCGTACCCTGACGACGGGCACGCCGCCCTGGGCGAGCAGGTCGGGGATCTCCTCGTCGGAAGCCATGTAGCCGCAGAAGGAGAAGTCGGGAACCATGTCCCCGTTGTCATAGGCGTGGAACTGAAGTTTGCCCTCCTGTACGGTGATAGGGCTGAAAGGCGGAGCCGCCACGATCCTGGGCTCCATGGGACGGGCCTGGTTCCTGGGAGGTGAAGGCGGATTCTGGGCGGTGAGCTGCACGAGCGCCGCCAGAGCTGCGATGGTGGTCAATACTACTTTTTTCATATCGTTATCTGGTCAATTGGGTTCTGTTGGAATAAATGGCGAAAAGCAACACCACGATGAAGCAGACCATCGGGATGAGGTAGGAAAGGCTGATGCCTGCGGCGTCGGAAACCATGGCCTGGAGGGGCGTCAGGAGGGCTCCGCCGAGGATGGCCATGATCAGGCCGGAGGCGCCGATCTTGGCGTCGCCCGGGTGTCCGCCCTTCCCGGGATCCTCGATGCCGTCCAGGGCGATGCCGTAGATGGTCGGGAACATCAGCGACATGAACACGCTGATGAGCATGAGGAAGACGATGGCCGTCATGCCGCTGCCGGCGGTGATGACCACCATGGCGGCGCAGAGGGCCGAGAGTATGGCGCTGGCGATGAGCAGCACGGTGGGTTTGATGAATTTCATCAGCCAGGTGTAGACGAACCTGGATACGCTGAAGCCGATGATGCTCAGCAGGTAGATCGTGGCCGCCTTGGCCTCCACGATGCCGAGTTCCTGCATCGCCAGGCGGATGGTGAAGCTCCAGGTGCCGATCTGGGCGCCCACATAGAAGAACTGGGCCACCACGCCGAAGATGTACTTGCGGTTGGCGAAGAGTCTCTTGAAGGTAGCCTTCAGCGAATCCTGGTCCCCGGCGTCACGGCCTTCGGGCATCTTGACGCAGAGCATGACGACCATGATGACCACGAGCACGAGGCCCAGGGTCATATAGGTGCCGGACACGCTGTACAGGGATATATCCTTGAGGATGAAGAACTTGCTGAGCAGGATGCCGGTGATGGAGCCCAGCGGGTTGAAGGCCTGGGCGATGTTGAGCCTGCGCGTCGCGGTCTCGGGCGATCCCATCGAAAGGATGTAGGGATTGGCCGTGGTCTCCAGGATGGAGCAGCCGCCGGCGAGGATGTAGATGGCCACGAGGTAGAAGCCGTACGAGGCGGCCTTGGCGGCGGGCAGGAAGAGGATGGCGCCGGCGGCGTAGAGCGCCAGGCCGAGTATCACGCCGCTCTTGTAGCTCTTCTTGCGGATGAAGAGGGCCGCAGGCAGGGCGAAGCAGAAATACGAGCCGTAGAACGCAAACTGTATGAGGGAAGTCTGCGTGTCGGTCATCGTCATGATGCGCTTGAAGGCCGACAGCAGGGTGTCGGTCATGTTGTTTGCTATACCCCAGAGGAGGAACAGCACGGTTACCAGGCAGAAGGGCAACAGGTTTTTCCTTTCGACTGCTTTCATGTGGTGCTAATTGATCAAGTGTTGTGCCAGGTGAGGCGGAAGGCCCTGCCGATGATGCCGTGCACTCGGGCGACAAGCTCAGGGTCGGCGGGCTCGGAGATGTACTCTATATTTTTGCGGACATTGTCCGGACTGGTGCTGGAGAAGAGGTTGGAGGCGATGCGGGGCTCGCCGACGCTGTACTGCATGGCCAATTTCTCGATGGGGCAGCCCGCCGCGGCGCAGTACTGGGCCGCCTCGTGGCAGGCATCCATGAGCGCCTTCGGAGCGGGGTGCCACGCAGGTGCGCCGCGGCTGGAAAGCAGTCCCATGGACAGGGGGCTGGCATTGATGACGCCGATCCCGCGGCTCTCGAAGAAATCGAGGAACTCCGTCAGGCGGTCATCGCAGAGACAATAATGGCAGAAATTCAGCACCGACTCCACCGTGCCGGCAGGCACATGCTCCACCATCCAGCGGAGGTTCTCCAGCTGCAGGTCGGTGATGCCCACGTGCCCCACGACACCCTTGTTCCGGAGCTCCACCAGGGCCGGAAGCGTCTCCTGCGCCACCTGCCAGGGGTTGGCGAACTCGATGTCGTGGACATTGATGATGTCGATGTAGTCCACGCCAAGCCTCTCCATGCTCTCATAGACGCTGCGGGTCACCCGGGCGGCGCTGTAGTCCCAGCTGTTCACCCCGTCGGCGCCGTAGCGGCCCACCTTGGTGGAGAGGATGTAGGCGCTGCGCGGAATCTCCCGCAGGGCCTTCCCCAGCACGGTCTCTGCCTTGAGGTAGCCGTAGTAAGGGGACACATCTATGAAATTGATCCCTCCGTCTATGGCGGCGTGCACGGCCGCGATGCCGTCAGCCTCCTTGAGCGAATGGAAGACTCCCCCGAGGCTCGATGCGCCGAAGCCCAGGGCCGAAATCTTGAGGCCGGTGCGGCCTAACTCTCTGTACTCCATCTGACAAGTATCCTGTAAACCTTGCCCGGAGCCTCATGCCAGGCGTTGAGAGCCTGCTGGGCCCCTTCGGGCTCGATGATATCACTGATAAATCCGTCCGGAGCGTTGCCGGCGCGGCGGAGGTACTCCGTCACCGCCTCGAAATCCTGGGGTTCGGCGTTGCGCGAACCCATGATATCCAGCTCCTTCTTGACGAAGAATCCCGTGTTCAGAGGGACCTCTGACTTGGCATAGCCGATGCAGACCACCCTGCCGGTGAAGGCGACGCGGTCTATGGCCAGCCTGTAGGTCGGCACCGCCCCCACGGCCTCGATGACGACATCCGGGGTCGGGACATCCCACTCCTGGGAGAGGGTGTTGTAGGTGTAGGAGGCGCCGAGGCTCCGGGCCAATGCGAGCTTCTCATCGTCCATGTCGGCGGCGATCACGCTCGCACCCCTTTCCAATGCAGCCACGACGGCCCCGAGGCCCACCATGCCGCAGCCTATCACCATGACGGTGTCCCCGGCGGCGACACGGCCGCGGCTTACTGCATGGAAGCCTATGCACATCGGCTCGATCAGGGCAATGTAACGGTCGTCCAGGCCCTCGCAGGGGATGAGCTTCTCCCAGGGCATGCAGAGGTACTCCTGCATGGCGCCGTCGCGCTGGACTCCCAGGGTCTCATTGTTCTCGCAGGCATTGGGACGGCCCCTGCGGCATGAAGCGCAATGGCCGCAGCTGGTGTACGGCATCACCGTCACCTTCATGCCGGGGCGGAATTTCTCCGGCACTCCGGGCCCCGCCGCCTCCACCACCGCCGAAATCTCGTGGCCGGGGATGCGGGGGAACTGCACCATGGCATTGGCCCCGCGGAAAGTGGTCAAATCAGTGCCGCAGAAGCCCACATAGAGCATCTTGAGCAGCACCTCGCCCTGTCCGGGGACAGGTTTCGCCTTTTCTATGAGCCCCGATGAGAAGGGCTCGCCGATCTGTAAAGCTTTCATTCTGACATATTCTTTATATAGGGAAGCTCCACCAGGGGGCCGAGGCCGTAGAATGCTGCGGCATTGCCTCCCAGGAAGGCTTCCTTGAATCCAGGGGTGAGTTCGGGGGACTTCAGTACGAAGTCGTAGGTCATGCGGTAAGTGACGGCGCAGACCGTGCGGGGATAGTCGCTGCCCCACATCAGCTTGTCCTCCCCCACCTCGTCGGCAGCCTGCCGTATGGAGCGCACCGCCGAAGGATAGGGGTAGAATTCAGAATTGTACAGCCAGGTGATGCCGCCCGACTCGACATAGACGTTGCGGGCGCGGGCGAGGCGTATCTGCGAAAGCCAATGCCGCCCCGTCACCATCCCGAAATGCCCTATCGCGATCCTGAGCTCCGGGCACTCCGCGATGACCTCCGCCATCTGCGCTATCTGCGAGGCGTCGTCGGCAAGGCACATGGAAAGTATGACGCCGGAGGCCTCCAGGGACTTGAAATACTCCATGACCGCAGGGTCGGTGAGGCTCCGGCGGGCCCTGTGCCCGGGGATGGCCACCGCGCGGAACCCTTCGGGGACGGCACAGGGCCCGTCCTCAGGCAGGTCGTGGTCGAGGTCCATCAAGGCGCAGCAGAGGAAACGCTCCGGCCAGCGGGCCTGGACTTCCCTGAGATAATCGTCCTGGCGGCCGTCTATCACCTCCTGCACCACCACGGCGGCGCTCACCTGGGCGTAGTCCATGTTGGCCAGGAAGACTTCGGCGCTGTTGGTCCCGTCGGTCATGAAGGGGGGAAGCATCTGCCTCTCCTCGCCGAAAAACATGGCGCGGCCGCGGCCCAGGGGGTAAATCCGCTGCCCGTCCACGACGGTGTCCTGACGTAGCCAGAGATGGCTGTGAGCATCAACGATTTTCATCTCTTAAAGATAGTAATTTTTTCCTTTTTCTATTATATTTGCGAAGTACTAAAACGAACCATGGGACCCCATCCCGAATACGGATTTGATCTAGAAAAGGTAATTCTCGCCCGTACAGGCGGGAAAAAGCCGTCGCGCCTGCTTCTGTGGGCGATGAACAGATTCCTGCACGCAGACTTCTTCAACGAGTTCCTCACCCGCGGCGACGAGGGCGTGGAGATGTGCACCCGCGCCGTCGAGTACCTGGACCTCACCGTCGAGACCGAGGGCATCGATGACATCCACCTTCCCCCCGGAGCCAAGATGTCCTTCGCCTCCAACCACCCCCTGGGCGGCGCCGACGGCATCATCCTCGCCAGCATCATCGGACGACACTTCACGGGAGACCTCGGCATTGCCGTAAATTCCTTCCTGATGAACCTCAAGGGACTCGCCCCCCTGTGCGTCTCCGTCGAAAAGATGGGAGGACAATCCCGCAACCTCCCGGAGCAGATCCGCGGCATGTACCGCGACCGCGAGGCCGTACTGGTGTTCCCCGCCGGGCAGTGCTCCCGCATCTACGACGGCGTCATCCAGGATTGCCCCTGGAGCAAATCCTTCGTCTCATTGAGCCGGGACAACGGCAGATGGATCATCCCGGTGCATTTCATCGGCACCAACAGCCGCCGCTTCTACCGCACAGACCTGCTGTGCCGCAAGCTCGGCATCAAGTTCAATATCCCCATGTTCATGCTCCCCGGCGAGATGTACAAGAGCGTCGGGAAGAATTTCAAGGTCGTCTTCGGGAAGCCGATTCCGCCGGAGCACTTCGACGACAGCCGCAAACCCGTGGAGTGGGCGGCTGAAATCAGAGACAGCATTTACAGATTGCAATGAAAAAGATCATAGACCCCATACCCGTGGAGCTCATAAAGGCAGAGCTCACCGAGGCCCGCAAATTGATGGACACCAACAAGGGCGGGAACGAGTTGTATGTAATAGACTGCAACAACGCGCCGAACACCCTGCGTGAGATCGGGCGCATCCGCGAGGTGGCCTACCGCGCCGCGGGCGGCTGCTCCGGCAACGAAGTGGACCTGGACGAGTACGATTTCCTGGAGAAGCCCTACCAGCAGCTCATCGTGTGGGATCCCGACGCCTGCGCCATCATCGGAGGCTACCGCTTCCTGCTCGGCAAGGACGTGACCTTCTGCGAGGACGGCCAGCCGGTCATATCTTCATCGCATCTGTTCCATTATTCGGATAAGTTCATAAAAGATTATCTCCCCAAGTCAATGGAGCTCGGCCGCTCCTTCGTGGCTCCGGAGTACCAGAGTTCGAAGGCCGGCGCCCGCGCGCTTTTCACCATGGACAATCTGTGGGACGGCATCACGGGAGTGCTCCTGTGCCACCCGGACGTGGATTATTTCTTCGGCAAGATGACGATCTACAAGTCCTACGACAAGGCGGCCAGGGAACTCATCATGAGGTTCCTGGAGAAGCATTTCGCGGACTCCGAAGAGCTCGTACGCCCCTTCAAGCATCTGAAATACAGCTCCGACCCGAGGATCATCGACATAATACTCAAGGAGGACGACCTGAAGGCGGACCTGCGCTGCCTTAAGAGCGCCCTGCACCAGCTGGGCACCGGCATCCCGCCGCTTGTCAACAGCTACATCAACACTTCCTCGAAGATGAAGATTTTCGGCTCCGCGGTCAACGACGAGCTTTCAGGCGCCATCGAGACGGGTCTGATGATCAAATTCAGCGAGATCTATTCCGACAAGGTCGAGAGGCACATCCGCACCTTCATCGAGAAGAGGGTCCCGCGCCTGCGGAACATCAGGATACGCCGTCACAAGGCTGTCGAAGCCGCCAGCCCTACGATGAGCGATATTTTCTCGAACAATCCTTAGACTCCCCTGACAAGGCTCAGCCTTTCATGACAGGGTCGCAGGTCAACTCCACGCCGAGTTTGTGGAAGATCTTGCGGTCCACCTCGCTCAGCATCACTGTGGAATGCACCTGGCAGCCCTTCAGACGGGGGAGCTGCTCCAGGGCCTTGCCGCATTTCTCGTCAGTGCGGCTCAGGATGGACAGGGCCACCAGCACTTCGTCTGTGTGCAGGCGGGGGTTGTGACCGTGCAGATAGGTCACCTTGGTCTTCTGGATGGGCTGTATATACTCTTCGGGGATGAGTTTCACCATATGGTCGATGCCCGCGAGATGCTTGGTGGCATTGAGGATGAGGGCGGCGCTGGGACCCAGCAGGGCGCTGGTCTCGGCGGTGATGAGGGTGCCGTCGGGAAGCTCGATGGCCGAAGAATGCACTCCCGACTTCTCCATGCGCTCCCGCGCCGCCACGGTGGTCCTGCGGAAATCCGTGGTGATGCGCGCCTGCTTCATCAGGAGGGCGATCTTATTGACCTCAGCCTCCGTCGAATGGCCCTCGGCGAGGTCGTCCAGAGCCTTGTAGTAGCGGCGGATGATCTCGTTGCGGGCGGCGTCGCAGCAGACTTCCTCATTGCTGAGGCAATAGCCTATCATATTGACACCCATATCCGTCGGGGACTTGTAGGGGTTCTCGCCGTAGATGCCTTCGAAGAGGGCGTTCAGCACCGGGAAGATCTCGATGTCGCGGTTGTAGTTGACCGCCGTGACGCCGTAGGTCTCTAGGTGGAAGGGGTCGATCATGTTGATGTCGTTCAGGTCGGCGGTCGCTGCCTCGTAGGCGAGGTTCAGGGGGTGCTTGAGGGGAATGTTCCAGATCGGGAAGGTCTCGAACTTGGCATATCCGGCCTTCACCCCGCGCTTCTGCTCCTGATAGAGCTGGCTCAGGCACACCGCCATCTTGCCGCTGCCGGGGCCGGGGGCGGTGACAATGACGAGGGGCCGGGTGGTCTCGACGAAGTCATTGCGGCCGAAGCCTTCCTCGGAGTCGATCAGTGCGACATTGTTGGGATAGCCCTCAATGGTATGGTGATAATAGGTACGTATGCCCAGCCGCTCGAGGCGGGAGCGGTAGGCGTCCGCGCTGGACTGGCCGTTGTAATGGGTGATGACGACGCTGCTGACCATGAAGCCGCGCTGGATGAATTCATCCCGGAGGCGCAGCACGTCCATGTCGTAGGTGATACCCAAGTCGCTGCGCATCTTGTTGATCTCGATGTCAAGGGCGCTGATGACAATGACTATCTCCAGCTTGTCGCGGAGCTGATAGAGCATCTTGAACTTGCTGTCGGGCTCGAATCCCGGCAGCACTCTGCTGGCATGATGGTCGTCGAAAAGTTTACCTCCGAATTCGAGGTACAATTTGTCTCCAAACTGAGCGATGCGCTCGTTGATGCGTTGCGTCTGTATCTTCAGATACTTCGCGTTGTCAAACCCGATTTTCATAACGGGTTACAAATATACGAAAAGTTGGCGAGATTGTGCTGAGGCCAGCCAGGAATGGCGAAAATAATTGTGCGCCGGACAAAATCGAACATTTTCCAAATGTTTGTAAACATCTATTAAAACCCCCTTGCATACCTTTGCCAAAGGATTCCCACTACTTAACCTTGCTTAATTTCTAGGGTCTCCGATGGTTGGTTTACTACAAGACGTGATGTCTTATTCTTTTTAGGAGACCAGGGAATCTAGGTGCTATTATTCGAGAGGTACAGCTTAAGGTTGCTGTACCTCTCTTCTTTTATCCTCCAAGCCACTGGCATCCAGAGAGGACGCCTTGCCCTGTTTTAGGAGTAAATCTGTTTTAGGAGTCCGGTTTCAGGAGTCGCCGGCTAGCGGCATTACGTGGCCTTGGATACAGAGAAAGCGTGCCCTGGGGCAGCGGCAACAGCATTGCCAGGGCTAGCGGCGTTAGCTTTGTCCTTTGGCTAGCGGCGGCGTTAGTTAGGCTAGCGGCGGTAGCGTAGCCACTGGGCTAGCGGCGGCGTTACCTAGGGGAGCGGCGGTAGCGTTGCCACTGGGCTAGCGGCGGCGTGCTATTCCGATATAGTAGAAGAGGGTGGCGAGAGAGCCGAGCGCGGCAATGACGTACGTGTACGCAGCCCACTTCAGCGCATCCTTCGCCATCGGAGTTGTCTCGTAATCCGTGATCCCCGTCACCTCCAGCCACTGCGTCGCGCGCATGCTGGCATCTATCTCCACGGGGAGGGTCACGAAACTGAAGAAAGTGGTCAGCGCGAAAAGCGCGATACCCGCCCAGAGCAGTCCAGGGAAGACATTGATCATCAGGACGCCGAGCAGAAGTATCCACTGGACAGTCTTATTGGCAAAAGAAACCACAGGGACCAGAGCGGAACGGAGCTTGAGCGGAGCATAGCCAGTAGCATGCTGGATCACATGCCCGCACTCATGGGCAGCGACCGCAGCAGCAGCTACGCTCCTGCTGCCATAGACCGCCTCACTCAAGTTCACGGTCTTGGTCGTGGGATCATAATGGTCGGTGAGCTTACCCGGGACGCATGTCACCTTCACATCATTGATGCCATTGTCCCTGAGCATCTTTATCGCGACCTCCGCGCCGGAAAGCGGCAGCGGCTCCTCGCTGTAGCGATCGAACTTGCTATTGAGTACAGCCTGGATGATGTAGCTGAGCAGCATCACCAAAAGCACTAAAATCCATATATTCATAGCTTCTCGTTTTATCTTAAACCACACAAATATAACTAAAACCCCGCACATTCAAAACCCAACCCTCACAGCTTCACCCGTTGCTAAAAAAAAGCCATCGACACCAAGCTTCTAGGCACACAGCAACTAGATAGCCCGGACACTGGAAAAGTCGCCGTGATTCGCTCCGCAGCTGACAGCAACGGGCGGGCGAGGAGAGCACTCAAACATAGCTCACCGCAGCCCGCCCGTAACCGCCGCGCCTCGCCATCGCGCGGCGGTGGTGCCGCAACCCCCGCCGCCGCAGGGCGTATATTGCGGCGGCGGAGCCCCTCACCGATCAGACCCTTACCCTTCGGTAGCAAAAAAGCCCGATTTTGCGACTGAACCCCCTGGCTGACCTACCTTCGGTAGCAAAAAGGCCCGATTTTGCGACTGAACCCCCTGTCGACCTGACCTTC
>JAFTBU010000006.1 GCA_017455065.1 Bacteroidales bacterium | reverse complement strand
CCTTAAGTTGAATGTCATTGATGCCGAAGTGCTTTTTAATGTAGTCAACAGTGTATCCTTCTTTAAGCATGTTGACATACATAAGCTTTTCTTTCATTCCATGTTTTGTATGCATATCCAAAAGTTTTTTGTCTAACTTTTAGGGTGCATATCAGGGAAAGGCTCTCCTCGCCCGCCCGTTGCTATCGGCTGCATGGATGCCCTGGCCCAAGTGCTGAAATGCCCGCTAACGGCGCAGCATGTCGGTGGTGATGGAGCGGGGTGACGGGGGCTGCGGGACGAGGCAGGCGGGAGCGGGGTAGTCGGGGCAGGGACCCGTGCCACCCTCGGCAACGTAAGAGGGGGGACCGTGAGCGGAGCGAACGGTGGGGTCGAGCGGAGCGAGACGGTCCCCGACCCCGAGCTGCCCCGCTTCCGCCAGAAGTTCCCCGCTTCCGCCAGAAGTTCCCCGCTTCCGCCAGAAGTTCCCCGCTTCCGCCAGAAGTTCCCCGCTCCCGCCAGAAGGCCCCGCTCCCGCCAGAAGGCGCCGCTACCGGGAAAGGTGACCACTGCGCCCGGAGAAGAGAGCGGGTCGCGGCCCTGGCAGTAGGGCGATTACAGATTTTTTTCTTATTTTTGTAAGTTTTTCAACAAAGACGACAGTACAACAAACCATTATTATCATGAAGAAAGTAATCGTTATCATCGCTATGCTCCTCGGATTTGCCGTCGCAGCATCAGCACAGCCCAGGGCTCTCGGTGTCCGTCTCGGATACGGCGCAGAGCTTTCTTATCAGCACGGATCTGAGACCAACTTCCTCGAAGTTGACCTCGGCTGGAATTCCCAGGCTATCGGTGCAGGTATTTCCTACGATTTCGTGATCGCTCCTCTCGGCCCCCTCAATTTCTATGCAGGCCCCAGCATCGGAGTCGGTTATGTCAATGAAGCAGGCCTCCGTCTAAATGCAGGTGCACAGGTCGGTCTTGAGTTCCCGTTCCAGCAGATTCCTCTGCAGATTTCGCTTGACTGGCGCCCCGCTTTCCAGATCATCCCCAGCACTGCGTTCTTCGCAACCAACGCTGCACTCAGCTTCCGCTATCTCTTCTAGCAGATAGCCGCTACGATAAAGTCAGAGGCTGACCCGGAAAGGTCAGCCTCTGTTTTTTGTCTCTGCCGCAAAGCCGCCGATCAATACGGCCTCCAGTTGGGGTCGGTTGGATCCATCACGGAGACGTCCCAGACCTTGCAGAGGCGGGACTCGCCGGCCGGGCCCTTGACATAGAGGGTCACTACGTAGCGGGCATTGTCCTCGGCGTAGGTGTGGATGGGGTTCTGCTCGGTCGAAGTGGTGCCGTCGCCGAAATCCCAGAGCCAGGAAGTCACATTGCCCCAGCTCTCGTCGCGGAAGGCTACGGTGCGGGTGTCCTTGATGACCTGGTGGCTCCAGCCGGCCTCGATGGGCTTGCGGAAACGGGCCTCCAGGGGCTCCAGGGTGAAGAGGCACTCTTCATTGGCGATACCGTACATCTGGTGATGCTTCGAAAGGTTCCAGAAACCGTTGTTGCCGGGGCCGCCGTCGTAATCGATCACAGCCCAGCACAGACCGATCTTCTTGCCCACATAGAGCTTGCTCTCGGTGGAAGCGGCAGGGCCTCCGTCGGGGCTCGCGTAGTCAAACGGGGTGATGTAGAATTCGAAACGCAGCTTGCCGCTCTCGCCGTGCTTGAAACTGTAGTCGTAGGCGTAGTTGGCGTAGGGGAGCTCTTTCAGCCATTGCTGGGGGCCCCAGGCCATGGTCCAGGACTTGCCCTCAGTGGGAGGGGTGAAGATGTGGTAGTTCTGGGCATGGACGTTCTGCAGCTTGAAGAAAGCCTCCAGACGGCTCATAGCATCCTGGTTGATGCGGAATTCATCCACATGGGGACCACCGGAGAGGTCAGCATCCACGACTATCTCGAAAGTGTCGTTGCGCAGTCCCAGCTGGTCGAAATCCCAGTAATTGTCATAGGCCTCATAGTAGAAATACAGCCTGTTCAGCCCTTCGACCCAGCCTACCTTGACCTTGATATCCATGCTGGACTTGTCCAGCCCTTCGTGCTTGCCGCTGTCATCCCACATCTGGTCCATGCTGACTATGTAGGAATCGGGGACTATGTCCCAGTCTGAAAACTCTCCGTCGATGCGGGGGATCATGTTCCTGGGGAACTGGAATACTTTGTAGCCGGGCTCGCGGACCTGTATGTCCGTAAGGGGTTTCTGTGCCTGCGCGCCGACAGCGACCATGGCGCAGAGCACTGCGAGAACGAGTTTTTTCATGTTCAGTATTTGTACAGTTGGACTTTGATGAATCCGGGATGGGGAGTGCCGAAATTGAGCCCCTGGCCGGACTGACCCTCGGCGACCGAGGCCAGCAGGGCGTAGCTGAGCTGGATTTCGTCACCGTTGAGCCAGCGCCCTTCGTGCCATTTACCCTTCTCGAAGCTTCCTTCCGTGACCTTGGCAAGTCCGAGCGTGCCCTGTCCGTCGGAAGGGGCGAAGGTCACGCGGCAATTGGACCCCAGCACGAGGAATCCCTCCTCCTGCCGTATGACAATGGCGTAGCCTATTGCCTTCGGGTCGTAGGCACCGCCGGTGAGCTGGGGGGCGCCTCCGTTGCGCCAGCCGCTGGAGACGAGCTCCACCCGCACCGTCACGTCATCCATGACGAGGTTGCGCACGACGCTCTGGCTGTCCTCGCCGCTGACCCATGCCGCCCTGATGCGTCCGTCCGCCTGAGCGGCGAGGACCTCATCCTGGCAGGACGCGAGGCAGGAGTACAGCTCGCGGAAGGTCTCATTGTCCCCGCCCATGGCATTGCGGTCGAAGCCGAAGGGGGAGTAGCCGAAACCGAGTTTCTCGCCGAAGAGGTAGGCGGCGTTGGCGGCACCCCTCTGGCCGGCGTTGGATTCGGGGACGAAGATGGGATTGCCCTCGGTGCAGTACATCTCGAGCACGTCGGGGAAATCGGGCAGGTAGATGTCCGGGCTGAGTATGTCAATGTCGGGGGCGGCGATGCGGTAGATGGCATGGTTCTGCGCCTGCGGGCCGCCGCTGGGGTAGTTGCCGGGGTGCCTGTCCTCGGGCTGCACTATCCAGGCATTGACAAACATCGGCAGGGGATACTCGGCCTTGCCGGCGGCAGCGACCTTGCCGATGTAGCTGGCGTAATGCCAGGCCATGAACATCTCGTCGGTGCGGTCGCCCTTGCCGAACGCCTCCTCCCAATTGCCGCCGGAACTGCTGAGGCTCTGGGGGACGGGGGAGCGGAAGGCTGCCTCGGCGAGGGGACCGTAGTCCCTGGTGTGGCCGTGCAGGCCGACTTCATTCTCCAGCTGGACCATGATCACGGTGTGATCCCTGCCGTCGAATTCGCGCAGGTGCCCCATCAGCGCCGCAAAAGCCTTGGCGTCGGCAGCGCAGGTCTGCTCACCGAAAGCAGAAAGGATGGGAAGCCTTCCCCCTTCCTTGGTCAGGGCAAGGGGGAAGCGCTCCGCGTCCTTTTTCACCCACATGGGCTGGTAGCTGGAGATGCCGTTCTTCCAGGTGGCCATCCAGAGCAGCACGAGCTTGAGGCCGCTCTTGCGGGCATCGGTGATGATACCGTCCACGACACTGAAATCAAACTCTCCTTCGGCGGGCTCCACCTGCTCCCAACTCACGGTGGCGAGCACGGTGTTGACCCCGCTTTCCTTCAGTGCGGCCCAGCGGGAGGACATGTATTCCACGCTGGACGCCGCGGAGTTGGTGAGCTCGCAGCCCAGGATCATCCAGGGCTTGCCATCCACTATGAGCTGGGTGGCGGGACCTCTCTTCTCCAGATGGGGAATGGCGGCAGGGTCGGCCGAAGGGGCCTGGCTGCGGGTGCAGGAGCACAGCAGGGCGGCCAGGACGGCAAATGTCATGAACAGTTTTTTCATAGCGATATAGTTGCTTTAGTTCTCAATAACTTTTTCAATGCGCAGGGCAAGGTCCTTCCAGTGAGCCTGGGTGGCGGCGTCGGAAGACTTCGCCTTGGCGGCCTTGTCATGGATCTTCTGCAACTCGGCGAGCACCAGGGTGCGGCCGTCGGAAGAAGAATTGGCTGCTGCACCGACCACTGAGACGGCTACGTCCACGAAGCGGCGCTGCAGGTAGCGGCGGTAGCTGTTGACTGCTCCGCCCTTCCAGAGCTCGGAGAATATCATGCCGCTGAGGTCGGACAGATACTCCTCGGGTTTGTAGTTGGAAGGATCGTAGAGGGAGAACTGCTCCAGACGGGCGAGTTTCTCGAGGCTCAGCAGGTTGGAGGTGCTCACTACGTTGTTGACCAGGGTGTACAGGTAGCTGTCGGGACGGTCGGTGATGCTGAAGATGTAGGGCTGCTCGACGAGCCACGCAGGCTTCTGGAAGAGGTTCTCATTGAGGAAGGAGAGGGCTCTCTTCTGCCTGTCCTTGGGGACGGCCTCGTACCTGTCGCCGGGCTGCTCTATGCTCCTGTTGGTGATGAAGCGGCCGCCGATATTGGCGGACACATGGCCCAGGTAGCGGTTGAACTGTCCCACGGCGGCCTCGTACATACGGGCTACGTGCACATACATGTCGGATTCTTCGGCATTCCACTCAGGGATCTGGGGAAGCACCCTCTTCAGGTTCTGGATACCGTAGTTGCTGGCTGCGACCGCATCGTCGCCGAGGTCCTCGGTGAGGGCGCGGGGGTCGGAGTCACGGCCTTCGCCGCCGAACCACAGACGGGGGTTCTTGGCGAGCCTGTCGATGATGACTTTGTTCCAATAGAGGTGGTCCTCCTTGGGAGTGGCGAAGTAGGTCGGGGTGTAGCCGAACTCGATGGCCCACTTGTCATAGTCGTTGATGCGGGGGTAGAGACCGGCCTTGGAGATGTTGTCCTCAGGCTGGGCTACATAGTTGAAACGGGCGTAGTCCATGATGCTGACGGTGTGTCCGTGCTCTTCCACCCATGCCTTGTCGCGGAGCAGCTCGACGGGGGTCTGGCTGCTGGAGCCCATGTTGTGGCGGAGTCCGAGGGTGTGTCCTACCTCGTGGGAGGAGACGAACCTGATGAGGTCTCCCATCAGCTCCTCGTCGTATTTGATCTTGCGGGCCCTGGGATCCACGGCACCTGCCTGGACCTGGTACCAGTCATGTACGAGGGTCATCACATTGTGATACCAGCCGATATGGCTTTCTAGGATCTCGCCGGAGCGGGGATCGTGGACATTGGGACCGTAGGCATTGGCCACGGGCGAAGCGAGGTAGCGGATGACTGAGAACCTGGCGTCCTCGAGGCTCATCGTGGTGTCCTGCTCGGGCCACTCCTCGGCGTGGATGGCGTTCTTCCAACCGGCCTGCTCGAATGCCACCTGCCAGTCATTGACACCGGCGATGAGGTATTTGCGCCACTGCTTAGGGGTGGCGGGGTCGATGTAATAGACTATGGGTTTGATGGGCTCCACGAGCTCACCCCTCTTCTGCCTCTCCACATCCTCGGGACGGGCTTCGAGTCTCCAACGGGTGATGAACCTCAGGCTCTCGACGCCCTGCTGGTCGTCGGTGAAACGGCTGTAGCCGTCGGCGAAGTATCCCACCCTGGGGTCGAACAGCCTCTGCTGCATGGGGACCTCGGGGAGCAGGACAATGGAGGAGTTCAGCACCACCGTCACGACGCCGGACTCGCGGCCGGCAGGGAGGTTGCGGGAAGTGCTCTGTCCGCCGGCCGCGGGGGCTCCTGCGGGGGCGTTATATGCGTAGGTCTTGGTGACCGTCACTTCGGTGTTGATGGGGTAGGTGCGGATGCTCTGGATGAAGCTGGCGTCCGGACGGACCTGTCCGAGATTGTACGAACGCTTCACGCGGGAACCCAGCGAGAACACCTCGGAATCACCCTCGAAGAGGCCGTTGACTTTGACGCGGGTGACTTCCTCGGGAGCACCATTCTCGGGCTTGTACGAGGCAATGATGGGGTTCTCTGAGCTGACTTTGACAGCCTTGGCGATGTCCTGGTCTCCGTCGGCCTGGATGCTGAGCACGTCGGAGCGGAGGAGGAGATTGCCGTTGGGAGCTTTCTCCCAATAGATCATAGCCTCGGTGACTTCCTCACCGCCGTATTCGCCGGCGCCCACGGTGTTGCTCACGTAGCGGGTGACGACGAGGAGCCTGCGGCCGAGCAGGCTGTCGGGAATATCGAAATACCAGTCCCTGTCATTCTGGGCGACTCCGAAGAGGCCGGGCTTGACATTGAGAGGTGCATTCTGTTCAGTCTTGGCCTCTGCCGCCTTGTCGGCCTGGGGCCTGGCCGCGGGGCTCGCGCTCCTGCCGCCTTGTGCTGAGGCGGACAGGCACATTGCGGTGAAAATCACTGCGATTGTCAACAATTTCTTCATAAGAGTAATACAAATTTTTGGTTGTTTGCGTAAATATATAAAGAAATCCTTAAATTAGTGACGACAAACCACATAACCAATGAAACAACTATCCATTATCAGTGCAGTGGCATCTCTTCTGTTGCTGGTTGCCTGCAGTTCCAAGACCGTTTCCATCGAAGTCGCATCTCCCGACTCGCCGAGGCTCTCCTATGGCGCCGAGAGGCTTTTTAACGCGCTCGACGAAAGCGAGAAATACACTCCTCTCGCGTCTAATCCCGACATTGTCGTGCACATCGGCTGCTGGTCCGACGATGCATTCCGCAACGGCATCAAGGATGCAGGAATAAAAGTCGACGAAGAACTCATCTCCAAGGCCGAAGGTTTCGCCCTCCTCAGGAGCGGCTCCGACATCTGGGTATGCGGTGCCGACGAGAGCGGCGCCCTCTACGGCTGCATGGAACTCTGCGACCGTCTGGAAAATGGTTCTTCATTGCCCCGCGAACAGGCATTCTACGACTCTCCCGACATGGTGCTCCGCGGCACCTGTATCGGCGTCCAGAAGACCTATTACCTCCCCGGGCGCAAGGTCTATGAGTATCCCTACACCCAGGAGAACTTCCCCTGGTTCTATGACAAGGAGCTCTGGATCAAGTACTTGGACATGATGGTCGAGAACCGCATGAACTCCCTCTACCTCTGGAACGGACATCCCTTCGCCTCGCTGGTGAAACTGCCCGACTATCCCTATGCGGTGGAGGTCAGCGACGAGGATTTCGAGCGTAACATAGAGATATTCAGTTTCCTCACCGAAGAGGCCAACAAGAGGGGCATCTGGGTCATCCAGATGTTCTACAACATCATAGTCTCCAAGCCTTTCGCCGAGCATCACGGCATCCCCACCCAGGACAGGAACGTCAAGATCACCCCGCTCCTTTCAGACTACACCCGCAAGTCCGTGGCGGCTTTCATAGAGAACTATCCCAATGTCGGTCTGCTGGTCTGCCTGGGCGAAGCCATGAACACACAGGAGGATGATGTCGAATGGTTCACCAAGACCATCATCCCCGGCGTCAAGGATGGTCTGAAGGCTCTCGGCAAGGAGATCGAACCTCCAATCGTACTCCGTGCCCACGATACCAACTGCAAGATGGTGATGGATGCGGCCCTGCCCATCTACCACAATCTCTACACCATGAACAAATACAACGGCGAGTCTCTCTGCACCTACGAGCCCCGCGGTCCCTGGACTGCCACCCATCAGTCCCTCAGCGCCCTGGGCAGCGTCCATATCGAGAACGTGCACATCCTCGCCAACCTCGAGCCCTTCCGCTACGGTTCTCCTGCATTCATCCGCAAGAGCGTGAATGCCATGCATGAGGTCCACGGAGCCAACGGTCTCCACCTCTATCCTCAGGCATCCTACTGGGATTGGCCTTACAGCGCAGACAAACTCCCCAACGGCGAGCGTCTGCTGGAGATGGACCGCGACTGGATTTGGTACCGTGCATGGGGCCGTTACGCCTGGGACGACCATCGTCCTCTCGATGGTGAGAAAGATTATTGGTGCGGACTGCTTAGCGAAAAGTACGGTTGCAGCCGTGCCGATGCCGCCCGCATCCTGGAAGCCTATGACGAGAGCGGCGAAATTTCCCCGAAGCTCCTCCGCAAGTTCGGTATCACCGAGGGCAACAGGGAGACCTTCCTGCTCGGTATGTTCATGAGCCAGCTGGTGAATCCTACCCGCTGGACCGTATATCCCGCATTCGCAGAGTCCTGCGGCCCCGTCGGAGAGAAACTCGAGGTCTGGGCCGAGAAGGAGTTCAAGGGTGAGCCCCACGAGGGCGAGTATCCTCCCAAGATGGCCGCCGAGGTCCGCGAGCACGCCCGCAAGGCCCTGAAGGCCATCGAGGCTGTCAAGAGTGTCCGCGAAGACAGAGAGGAGTTTGAGCGTCTGCGCAACGACATCCGCTGCTACGAGGCTTTCGCCATGTCTTTCTGCGACAAGATCGAAGCTGCCATGGAGGTGCTGATGTACAAATACGACGGCGACATTTCCCGTCTGGACAAGGCCTATGCCAAGATGGAGAGCAGCCTGGTGCACTACCGCCGCCTGGTCGAGTACGGCGACAGCCATTATCTCTATGCCAACAGTATGCAGACCCAGCAGCGCCGTATCCCTGCTTCCGGTGCCAATGCAGGCAACAAACTCTGGTCGGAGCTGCTTCCCCAGTATGAGGCCGAGCTCGCCGCTTTCGGAAACAATATCGAAGCGCTGAAGGGCAATGGCGGCGTGGCTTCCGTTGCCTCCAAGCCGTTCGTCCCCGCCAAGGTCCGCAATCTCAAGGTGGACGCCGGCGGCCGCGGCCTTCGTGGCAATACCTCCAATGTCAATGAGTGGGTGCCCGTGGCCGAAGGCTCCGCACCTTATTATGACAATGCCAGCGAGGTTTCCGCTTTCGCTCCCGAGATCGCCAATCTGCAGATACTCAAGACCAATACTTTGGTTCAGCGCGATGTCAATACCACAGTCGAGTTCGACAGCGACGGCCCCGTGTGGCTCTGGGTGGGTTACTACCAGCCTATCAGCCCTAGCAACCGTTACATGCCCGAGCCCAAGCTCGAGACCGATGCAACGGCTGATGACTACAGCCAGGCTGACATCCAGCTCGCCGGCGCCCTCCAGATGAACGGCCAGCCCGTGGTCAACCTGCATCACTTTGTATTCAACAAAGCCGGACACCACAAGCTCACCG
Source organism: Bacteroidales bacterium (assembly GCA_017455065.1). Lineage (GTDB taxonomy): Bacteria > Bacteroidota > Bacteroidia > Bacteroidales > UBA932 > Cryptobacteroides. The sequence goes on along the minus strand of JAFTBU010000006.1, from coordinate 12,302 downwards.
TCGGCCACGGCATGTGCCTCATCCTCGGCTTCAGTGAGCCCGACCCCGACTTCAAGTCCCGCGACGCCGGTCTCAAAGAAGTCAGCGCCATCGACTGGCTCTTCTACTAGGCCCCGGCCCTTTCGCCTGGCCCGCCCGGCCCTTTCGCCCGGCCCGCCCGTCCAGCCCGGCCGCCAGCCCGGCCCTGCCGCCAGCCCGGCCCTCTCGCTCGGCCCGCCCGTCCGGCCCCGCCGCCAGCCCGGCCCCGCCCTTTAAGGCTCCCTCCCCGGGAGCCTTTTTTCGCGCCCTCTCTCACGCTTGCGTCCGACAGCAACGGGCGGGCGAGGAGAGCCTTTCCCCAGAGCTCCCCACAGCCCGCCCGTAACCGCCGCGCCTCGCTATCGCGCGGCGGTGGTGCCGCACCCGCCCGCCGCCGCATCGCGTATACTGCGGCGGCGGAGCCGATCAACCCCTGGTTGACCTGACCTTCGGTAGCAAAAAAGCCCGAATTTGCGACCGAACCCCCTGGCGTGAATGATTTAGAGTAATTGATCAAGGATACTGTCTTCAACATCGAAGATTCTCATTAACTGCTTCCGAGACGCACCAAACCTATTCCTGACGTCTCTGATAAATCGGAACTTTCTTTTACTCTCTAGATTTTGCGGGTCGAATGCCCCATAACTGCTTCTGAGATAATCCATGATATCCGAGTCAGTATATCCTTCCACTATCTCCTTTCCATGCTTTTCCTCTACGATATCTTCCAAATTCCATTTCGTTATCATCCGATAAAACTCTATTCGGGATTTGTTGAATCTGCTTTCTACAACATGATAGGGAATGAAACTCTTTAGAGAAATCAGCCCATCATCAATCAGATAGTGATCTGGTAAGATCACCTTTGACTTCATGGCCAACATCAATTCTCTGGAACTCAGGGCACCAATACGCGTGCCCTTATCCGTCCGCTCGTTGAAATATGCCATGCATGAACTCCATCTATATGTCCAAGGCGTGTCTATACCGGCCTTCAATGGGTTTCTAAGAATGTATGATACTTCTTGAACAAAAGAGTTCCTGTCGGTAATCTCAGTAAGATTCACCTTCAATCCGTTGACGCCACTGTCTCCATACTTTTTTGAAAGATGTCTTCCTATAAGATTCTTGTATTTAAAGAAGAACTCTCGTACTGCCCCGTCTTCCCCTTGCACCAACACATGAATGTGATTGGACATCAGGCAGAAACAGTAGATGGTGACGCCGGCCAGGTAGGCGGCGATGACGAGGGCGTTCCAGCCCACGGTGAAGTCCTCGTCGTCCCTGAATATCAATGCATGACCTTCCTGGGTGTAGAGGTGAAATACTTTTGCCATTTTTTCCGGCAATATATCGACAAACCACGGTGTGTCAAAATATCTGGGACGAATGGCTGCAGAAATATAGATTTCTTAGCGATTTTGCATTTTTCTTAGTGACAATCGGGGCGTGGGCGGATACCCGAGGATGCGGGCAATGTCGCGGGGGGTGGCGCCAGGGAAGTGGGAGAGGATGGTGCGGCTGAGGGCGGCGTACGCTTCGGCGCCCCCGCCGGAAGCCGCGCCAGCGCCCTCGCCAAAAGCTGCCCCGCCGGAAGCCGCGCCCGCGCCCGCGCCATCGCCAAAAGCGCCGCCCGGACCAAAAGCCGCTCCGCCGGCAGCCGCCTCGCTCGAACCCCCGGCAAAGCCACCCGCGCCCGCCCCATCGCCAGAAGCCGCACCGGCGCGGTCGCGGGGCAGGCGGCGGAGGAAGGGGAAGTCGTCGGTATTGTCAAAGAGGTCGTCGGGGGTGCAGAAGGAGGAGTTCTGCCAGCCGTTGTAATGCAGGTCGGCGCCGCGATAGACGCGGGTGATGTCGCCCGTGACGACGAGCGTGTCCATCTGGAGATGCGTGAGGAGGGCGTCCACCTGCCCTTTCTTCATCCCGAGGAGCGAGCGCAATTCTCTCACGCTGGCGCTGCCGTGGCTGCGGATGAACTCCATCGCCTGCTGCTGCGGGCCCTCGGAGGGCTGGTATTTCGGGAGGGACCTGCGGTATTGCATCAGCTGGCGGTAGCATTCCACCGTCGCGAAGGAGGCCTTGCCGCCGAGCAGGAACTTGCCGTAGGCGATGTCTCCCGATTGGACCAGATCGATCTTCCAGTCCCAGGGGCCGAGCTCGTCTTCGAAGAACCAATACTCCCGCGGCGTCATCTCCTCTATCGAGAAACCCGGGAGATGGTTGGAGCACAGGGGCAGCATCCCGTACTCCATCACCGCCTGGTACATGGCCTCGGCGTTGCGGATGGGGGCGGATGGTCCTTGTATATGTATATCGAAAGACATTTCGCGCAAAAAGCAGTATCTTTGCGAAGATATGAAAAAATTGGTTCTTTTCGACTTGGACGGCACCCTTATAGACACCATAGAGGATCTCGGAGCGGCGGTTGACCACGCTCTTGGGCTCCGCGGCCTCCCTCTCCACACCGTGGAGGAATATCGCCGTATGGTGGGTCACGGGGTGCGCAATCTCGTCACCCGTGCCCTTCCCGAGCCGCTGCAGTCGGACGAAGCGTTCATCGACGCCTGCCTCGCCGATTTCAAGGCCTTCTATTCTGCCAATATCGACGTCCGCACCCGCCCGTACCCGGGGATCCAGGAGCTGCTCTCTGAGCTTCAAGGCAGGGGAGTGCGCCTGGCGGTGGCGTCGAACAAGTTCCAGGCGGGCACGGAGCGACTCATCGGGGAGTTCTTCCCCGGCGTGGAGTTCTGCTCCGTCTTGGGCAATCGCGACGGCTTCCCCCTGAAACCCTCTCCGGAGATTGTCGGGGAAGTGCTCGCTGCGGCGGGGGTGTCGCGGGGCGATGCGGTGATGGTGGGGGATTCCCCGACTGACATGCGCACCGCTGCCAATGGCGGCATCGATGCCATCGCGGTCACCTGGGGCTACCGCACCGCCGCGGACCTCGCCGGCCACCGCCTCGTCCGCACCGTCGGCGAGCTCCGCTCCGCCCTCCTGCCCGGAATCTGATCCATACAAACCATAGACAAAGAGGGCTGGCCATTTGGCCAGCCCTTCTTGCATATAGGATTTCAGAATTAATCTTCGACGAAAGTGACTTCGACAGATGTCGGTTGCAGATTACGTTGAGTAAACCAGCCGTTATCCCTCTTCGTGAGCCGTAATGTCACGCTTCTGGTAGTGGTGCTGTTTGTCGTCCATCTGGTGGGGTTGGTGCCTGAGGTACTTCCGCCGCCGGAAGTTATGCTCACGCTCTGAGGACGGCCGTCGTCTCCGCTGTAAGTGATAGCGATCTGCGAAATATGGTATCCGTCAGGCACAGACACAGTGATGTCTGAAGGACTATTCATCTGTACATATGTACCGTTCACGCTAGCAATGCTGGAGAATGCTACTGTAGCACCGTCTGCAGTATGTGAACTGTTCGATGTCGAATAGTTGGCATTGGTCGTCGCGATTGTCACTACCTTTGTTCCGAAGGCATTGGTTGAGAATGTTATTTCACCTCCGTCGTATATGTGTCCAGCCGTTGTTGTGACCCTGAATGTGTTGTTGTTCCTTGTATATCTGAGATACAAGCTCTGGTCATAATCAATAGCGGTATTAAAGGTAATGGCCTGGTTATAATAGGTATTGTACCTTCTGTATGTTGCAAGTTGGTTGTTTGCCTGCTTGTCAGAGTAAATGTAGAAATCAGTATTATTATTAGGCGAAGTGCTGCCATAAGTCATGCTGAAAGTATTCTGAGCGATCGTCAGGTACCTCCTGCCGGAATTCAGGGAAGCAGTCCTGAAGTCACCATGGTTCAGGCTGACTGCGACATCCTCAGTGCGGTTGCCGGAGGTGCGCAGATGCAGAGTCTGGGCGCCCGTTGATGTAGCACGGTAATAGACCTTTCCTCCCTGCTCCCTGATGTTGGCGTCGGAAGTGTTGCGGACAAGGTTCGTAAGACCGAGCTCAATATCAATGTAACCAGCGTCTGGCATCTCGTAGTCGTTCGGAATGTTGAACGTGAAGTTCACCGGCCAGCCGTTGCCGTAGAACGGAACTGAACTGAAGGCAAGGTTGGTGAAGCTGAATATCGCAGCGGCCTTGGTGGCAGTCTGATAGTGTGTTGCTTCGAGAGTGACGCTGTATTCGTCGGTTTCTCCCGTTGCTTCCAGTTTGAGACTCTGCTCCATTGAAGCTGTGCTTTGATTGACAGTAAACCTGTATGTAGAGCCGCTGGTCCTCACGAGTCTGTCTTCATCATCGGCAGGAATCAGTCCGTTCAGTGTTACATATACATAGTCAGGATACTCCGCACCGTTGTTGTAATGCTCGTAGTCCATGAGGAACTTGAAATGCGTGATTTCACCTTCTGCTGCAGTATTGTTGGTGAAACTCAAATCAGTGAAGTAACGTTCGATGAAGTTGCCGAAAGAAGTCGATGCGGTAGTGAAGTATTTGTTGGCGACGTAGATATCGCTGGCACTTACTGCCACGTTGCTTTTGAAATGGCAGGGGACGGCTACGGTATTACCCGGGGCTGCCTGCTCCAATGCCATGTACTCTTCCCTGCTGAGGGTCTTGATGAAGTGGAAAGAAGGCTTCCCGTTCTTGCTGCTTATAATGGAATTTCCTGCTTCCACGGGGAGGTTGTCGTTGTTCGGCGTAATGCTGAGCTCGGCTGACTCTATCGTGAACTGAAGCGGGAAAATTGATGACGGGAGGTCTTTAGGTATGTTTATATAAAGATCGACTGCCTCGCCAATCTTCTGGTTTATGCTCTGGGGACTGCATACCAGTGTCATGGTCTGCCGAGGCATCAGACGGATATTCACCTCTCTGTAAAGTCTGGAAGTACGTGAGCCATTGGTTGCTATTCCGGTAATGCGGATTTTCTGAGTCTTTTGTACGGTACCGATTTCGGTGGTAGTGAAAGAAAGCTCACGGTAAGTGTCGTTGGGATCGTCGGCTGCAGCACGCACCAGCGTGCCCTCCTGGATGGATGCGCCGGTAGCTCCAGGGCTGAGGAGCTCGAAAGATACATAAGCTTCCTCGTTGTGCACGGTTCCGTTGGAAATATTCGGGACGAAGCGGTATTTGACAGAATAGGTGCCCGCGTCAGTATAGGTCTGGTCCGTAAAGGATACGGCGATGCTGGCCATACCGTCGGAAACGTTGTCCAGGTTGGCCGTTTCGGTGTCTGAGGATATATCACCGGAACCTGCTCCGTTGGCTGCTGAAGTCGGGTTGTCCTTTCCGGGACGGTACACGCTCTTGATGATGATATGGTAGCGGAAATTCCTGTAGATGGGCAGGTATTCTCCTTTATCCATAAGGTCGATCTTGTAGTAGCAGTCGTATCCTCCTGAATAAGCGCCGTTATCGCTATATGTAGCGTAAATCAGCACGAACGAAGCATTGGAAGTCGGCTTCGGCCTTTCGTACATATAGACGTTGGGGTCGGATGAATTGGCAAGTGCGACTCCGTCGGTGCCGTTTATGAAAGCGGCAGGATCGGGTATGACTTTCTGGATCGTGGTGCTCGCAGGCATGTTTCCGGGATACACAGCGAACAACGAATCCATGTCGGTAAATTCAGAGTAGTTCATGATGAACTCTCCGGTTGTGCTGTTGTAGGGAGCAACAGTACCTTCCAGAGGAACGTTCACCACGGCGAATGACTTGATGGTCAGGTTATCCGCTTCTGATGTGACTGTGATCTTGGCGAAGTTGCGGATCAGAGGTATCTTGGCCATGACGTGCTCTCCGTCCACCAGGTCGAAATCGGGATCTACGGTATAGACGGGAGGGTTTTGTTTCGAGCCGGCATCATCTTGTGCGAAAATACCGTTTGGAAGTATTATTTTCTGCCAGTATGCATCCTGCGTGCCAGAGGTAGTGAGCTGGCCGATTACAGTTGACTCGTAATCGAAAGGGAGTTCTGCAGGACCGTTGGCTATGAAATGTACCCTGATGCGGCTTCTGGTGAGTGAAAGCTTCACCTGGTAAGCATATTCGTGGGCGCTGTCATTTTCATTGTCGCGCTCGTGATCCGCCAGTTCTACTGGCTCGGCCAATACATATTCCTTCAGATAGCCGGAACTGCCGAACACAGCCACGTGCAGGTCCCTGATCTGCGGCTGGTTTGCCATCGCCTTGGTGCTGACAGCTTCCGGAGCTGTGACATTGAAGCGTATGGTCACAGTGCTGTCACTCTCCGCCACGGAAGGCTCCGGGACGGGGAAATCGAGCTCCTTCTGGCAGGAGACTGCCAGGGTGAGGAGGGAAAGCAGTATGTAGAAAGCCTTTTTCATCGCGAGTTTGATTTAAAGATCCTGGTCTCCCCAATTGAAAGTTGTCCTTGACACTGTAGGATAATCGGATTTGCTCCAGAACCATTCGTCATAGACGCAGCGGACATTACAGGTCGTACTGTTGTTGTAGGAATGAGACGATGCAGGAGGTGTGGTGGAGTTACCGCCATACACAGTAGCATAGCCACTGTTGCACCAATAATTCGTCGTACTGCCGTTCGTATTGTTTCCGAGCAATCTGGGGATGACTTTGTCTGTCGTCAGTTTGGCCATGAACACGATTTCCGCAACTGTCGGAAGACGCCATCTTCCTGCGGGGTAACCATCTTCCTGATACGATGCACATCTTTGGAGAGCTTCGGTTCTGTTCAATGGAGCTGAGGCACCGAAAGAAGAAGCGATACGGAATGAAGGAGCGATAACATCGTCAAATGCGGTGTCTTCACCTGAAGGGCGGTAATAGCTGATCCTTCTGTTGCTGCCGCCATCTACCGGCGCACGGCTTACAGACCAGGTGTTGTCGTTGGATCCAAGAGTATTGTTGAATTCTTCCTGGCGGGGGTCGCCGAGCATGTATGATGCCAGTTGACCTGAAGAAGGAAGCACCGATGTGGTGATGACGTACATGTTGAAGTTCGTGTTATTTCGGGTCGCACTCTGGTCAGTGTTCGAGCGGGTGCCATTTTCAAACACGTATCCATCTTCAGCTGTATGTCCACTGCTACTCATCGTGCTGTTGGCATCGCTGTTGGGCCTCACGTTGATGACCATTGCGGGTTCCTGTGTCACAGTGATGGTTTCAGTGTAGTCATCGATGGCATCTTCGTGGCACAAAGTAAAGGTCAGAGTGTAAGGAGAGGTGTCGTATGTACTCTGTGAAATATCATTGAGCAGGGTATGAGAGAATTCGATGGTACGGTCGTTCACTCTAAGTGTACCTCCGGTACCAGCGCCGAGATTGATGGTCCTCACAGTGTCGGTCTCGTTTACATAAGTATCAGTCGTGACCGGGTTGTTCCTGGTGTTGGGCCTGGAGAAGGTGATATCCTTTATCACGCAATCATGTGAAGATACGAACGGGATGGTCAAGGTGTTCTGGTTGTACAGGGTATAGCTGGATCTGGGGACGGTAAGATACCTTGCCTCCACGATTTCAGCTTCTGCATTGATGATGAAGTGGGTCTCCCAGGGAACGACATAATACTTCCCAGTGATCTCTACTCCGGCTTCGAAGTCCTCGCCGCCGATGATTGCGACATTCAGTACGATGTGGTACCAGTTGTTCTTTTCAATGGCCTGACCGGCAAGAGGTATCTTGTAGTAGAACTGCTTCTGGTTTCCACCGGTGGACCAAGGAAGCTCAAGCTTGATGTAAGGCTCTTCCTCGTCTCCGTTGTGCCAGGTGCGAGGGTAAGAGTAGAAGGGAATGGAGTGATAGAGTGTATCTATGCTCTCATCCCGGGTCATGTCGGCCTTGGTATATTTGAACGTAGGAGCTTCCATGACTTCGCTGCCGTCCATCCGTCCTTGCTGTTTGCCCATGCACAGATTGGCCTTCATGCCGGAAAGCATAGGAGTCCATCTGACAGTCTGATAGGTGGTGTCGGGCTCAGGACCGGTTCCGATGATAGTGTTGACCACATCAACGTATCTGACACAATGTACATCGAGGGTTATCTTTGAGGCAAGTCTCTGCATCTCGATGACTCCTTCAGCTGCGTCTATCTTGGTACGGTCGATCATAGTGGCGGTTCCTTGACCGTCCATGACGAACTGTGTCTGCTCGGTATTCTTGAAAGTCGTGTTGACCACCAGAGACTGAAGGTACGTAAGGGAGGTGTTCCCTTCGTGATCTATAGTGCCGGGATAATTGGCAATGATATAGACATCGCACTGGCTTCCGTTGGCACCGCCGCTGAAAAGGGATTTCATCATGGCGTCACCTACATTGACACTGTATGCAGGTACTGATACGGCAGAACCGTCCCGGCTGGTACCGACGCTGATCTGCTCGGCTATGACATGGCCGTGGACCATGGCGTTTGCTGAGGTGTTGCCCTGCTGATAAAGGAAATAGTCTATGGTGTTGATGACATTCTCGTTGGAAGTGCCGTCCTGGGTGCCGGTGATGCCGGCCTTGACAGGGGTATCCTCACCCAAAGAGAAGTAAAGGTGCACTCCGGGAGTATCGTCGTACAGGGTGTTCACGTCCAGCTGCAGTTCCTTGACGCAGGAGAGTGTCCCGCAGAGGATTGCACAGGCGCAGAAAAGATATGTGAGTGTGCGTTTCATCATTCGGGCAGTGTAAATACTAAGTCGTCACGGTTCACCTCGGAGTTGAGGTCCTTGGTGTATCCATTGAGGAAAGTGACCCAGAATTTGAGCGTCACGGATATGTCCTTGGTGCGCTCAATGCTGGTGTTCGGAGTTATGACCAGATCGATCCTGCCGTTGTTGACATCGGGATTGACGGTGCCGGAATTGGGTGTGACCGTTATCTGGTTGTCGGAAGTGTCGCCGCGGAGCTCGATGGACCATTGGCCGCCGATCGGGGTTTTGATTCCGAAATGGGCGTTGATAGGCTTTCCGCCTATGAAAGTGACCTGGTTGCCGTCCCTGAGATAGTCTTCGCCGGGAGTTCCGTCCAGGGTGAGGTCGGTACACAGGGACAGGGTGCTGTCCTCGTAGTTCCAAGTAAATTCGTTGTAGTCCCAGGGCAGGACTTTCATGAGTAGCTTGACCCTCTTGTTGGCGAAGGTCAGGATGAACTGATACTTCTTTCCGGCTTCCATCTCCTGGTCATCAGGGAAGACAAGGGATGCCCTGTGGGTCTTGAGTATGGAGTTGCTGCCTTCCTCATAGTCGCCCTCGATCTGGTATTCAATGGCGATACGGGATGCAGCCATTTCCGCTGCAGTCTGGGGCCAAATGATGTAATAGTTCATCGATGCAGGGTTGAGGGCATCGGCAAGCAAGTCGTACTTGGCTCCCGTCGCCAGCCAATTTCCTGAACCGGAATAAGCGTTCCTGGCGAAGCCACCAGTCGGGGTCAGGGTCGTATAAGTAGGTGTACCTGAGAAAGATACGGAAGCGCTCTTCTTGTTCTGCAGGCCGGTAGTGGTGACGGAAGTAACCTTCACTCGGTCCACGGAAGAGTTGTTGATGACAATGCTCAGTGCCGAGAAGAGATGGGACATGTTCATCGTCACCAAACCCGTGGGGCGGGGTGATGCGTCCATGTTCCGTGGCTGGGTATCTGAGTATAACAAGTCGAACTGTGGTGATCCTGTGTGAAGCTCTGTTCCTGCTACAGAAAGTGTGCCGTTGGAGTAGCTGAGACCGTTGGCTCCAAAGAGGTCGGTAGCGGCGAGGCCGGCGAGGTCATTGGCCTTGGCATCATAGGAAAGCCATGCACGGAAGGTGTGCTGTCCAGAAGTGGTCCAGGGGTAAAGGGTACCGGATGCGAAATCCCAGACGGTATTGCCACTATAGACGACATCATCGTCGATATAAAGCTCTCCGTCGTTCCATGCTGAACCGTTCACCTTTCCGTTGAAACCAGACAGTTCGTCGACAATATGTATTTTGGTGCCGTTGGTCTGCAGATCCGCACTGCCGATCAATCCCTTGACCTCTGCGCCGAATGCGCTGATGCTGATGTTTTCCGAGGTGGTGTCGCTATGTATCTCGCTCATGCAAGCCGTGAGGGCGATGAGCGGAAGCAGGGCGGCTATGAAGGTAAATCTTCTCATGTTCTAGTCCTCCTCGATGGTGATTTCGTCGCCGGCGGGCAGCCAGTCGGATGTCCTTGCGCTGACCTGGATAGTCTCCATACCGAACGACAATTCATAAATATATTTGTAACCCGGCTGCCATGTAGCGATGTAATCGGCAAGTTTGACAGTGATGGGTATTTGCCAGGATTTTTCTACAGTCGTCTCACCTGTATAGTCGCCGTTGAGGGTGATGGTCTGGTGGATGGTGTAATGTCCGTTGATCTCTGCGGATGAAAGCAGAGTCTGGGGGATGAACAGGGAGCGTGCGACCATCTGGGGATCCTCACCATATGTAAGACCTACAGGAGTGGGTATCAATCCCATGCTACCGGAAGTGGAGCCTGTTAGAGTCCACTGGGGACTACCGGACTGGTCGAAATTGCCGGAATTGTAAATGCCTGTCAAGTTCAGGTCATCTACTGTGAGATGTACTATATTTGAATACCCGCTGATCTCGGAAGTATATTCCTGTGCCTGCTTGACCTTGATGACCAGCTGGGTGAGTGCATGTTCGAATGTCATGGGGACAGCGTCCGGGTGGGCGTCGCAGTCGTTCACGGTAGAGATTGCGTACATGAAATCGGTTTCGCCGTCGTTGGTGTATCCCGTGGCGGAGATGCCGTCTGCAGGATCCACGGTTATGGTAGCGTCGGTGTCGGCAGCCACATTGGCAGGGGAGTAGGCTATGAAATCAAGCCTTCCTGAGAGAGGCCAGTACATGATGGGATCTGTGCCCCAAAGGGTCACACCATCCACGTTGACGCTCGATGCCTCCAGCCCCTCGAAGTAGGTGGCAGAGCTGTTGTAATATCCGCCGACCACGAAAGTCTGGTCGTCAGGGAAAACGGAGCCTTCGAGGATGGCCTTGGTCATCATCCGGCCCACTGGTCTGAAGGATATGGGACTCTCGCCACGCTTGTCATTGATTTCAAGCTTGGTACAACCTGCGAGCAGCAGGACTGCGGCGAAAAGTATGTGCAAATAACTCTTTCTCATATCCTTATTCGTCTGTAAATAGTTCCTGGGTCTCGGTCCAATCGGTGGTCGCGATATCCAAGGTAGCTTTGTTATAGTCCAGAGAGATGTGGTATGAATACTTGTGGGCGATATCCCATCTGCTTATCAGATCGCCCAGATCGAATACGACGTCCGAACAAGGAACATTGTAATCTTCAGTCTTGGTCTCTCCGGAGATGCCGTCCCTTGTGACAGTGTGGACGTGCATATGGTAATACACTGCCAGTTTGCAGCCATGTCCCTGCAGGTACTGAGGTATGAGGAGCAGGGTCTTGACTTCCTTGGCGATGGGGATGTTGCGAATGTCGCACTCCGTGGCGAAATTTTCGCCGGGAGTAGCTTCGAAAAGGCGGTAGTCGGTATCGGAACCAGGTTTGACCGACCATCCGCAGGGCTTCTGATAGAACCTGCCGGAGCAGAAGACTCCCGTGAGGTCCAGGGAGTCGAGGACGAATTCCATGGTCTTGTCCTGGACGACGAAGCCTTCGACTATCCTCTCATTGAGGTTGCGGGTGGGTCTGATCTTGAAGCAATGCATGCTCAGGGCATGCCTGAATACTATAGGTACGTTGTAGGAGTGCTGGTAGCAGCTCTCGATGTTCTCTGAATAACAGAAGTCGCGCTGGGCGTCCTCGACGGTTTCGATGCTGTAGTCGGCTATCACTCCCTGCTCCTGCGTGATGATGGCGGGGGCGCTGAGGGGAGAGAAGGAGTAGAACAGCAAGGTGCCGTTTTCGGGCCAATAATAATCCGACTCGGTGCGCCAGGCTGCGCGCCCTTCATCGTAGGTGACGATGTCAGAATCGATGAAACGCACAGCCATAGCGTCCGTAGTGTCGGATCCGTAGAATGCACTCAGACGGAAAGGCTCATCAGTCGGATACGACGTGGTACCGATGATGCCCTTGGTATGGTCCGCGACGGCGGTGAACTGCACCGTCTGCCGGGCTGCCGGAGTCCCTTCATGGGCCTTGTAGCAGCCTGACAGCGCGGTCAGCATCATTGCTGCGCAGAGCATTCGCATCATTATGTGCACTCTACTTTGCATTTATTTAGTAAACGTAAAAAAATAACCTGCTTCATTTTGGAGGCTCATCTATGCGGCTATCGGTAAGCCCATAGAACCGGCCCGAGCGGAAGAATATCCACCACGGCGCGGGTCTCCGAAAAAGCGATAAATAATTGATTT
>JAFTBU010000001.1 GCA_017455065.1 Bacteroidales bacterium | reverse complement strand
GTTCTGCGGCGCGACCGTCGCGGTGGTCCAGCACCAGTATCAGGTGAACAAGCGCCTGTACCGCGAGGCGGCCTCCTCCTTCACGACCCAGACCGGCACGGTGCCGTCGGGTCCGTCTCTTTTTAAAAAAACAGATCCCGGAGAGCTCTCGCCGGAAGCGGAGCCCGGTGAGATGGCCCCCATCGAGGTGGATTTTGAGGCGCTCCGGAAGGTCAACCCCGATGTGATCGGCTGGATCTACTGCCCGGACACCGTGATCAATTATCCGGTGATGCACGGCGAGACCAACGACACCTATCTCCATCACAGCTATGACGGTACCTACAACGCCTCCGGCTCCATTTTCGAGGATGCGCGAAACGGCCGCGGCTTCGTCGATCCGGTCAGCATTCTCTACGGCCATCACATGGCCAGCGGCGCGATGTTTGCCACCCTGGACCTCTGGCAGGCCGTCGATTATTTCTACGAGCATCCCGTCATGTGGCTGCTGACCCCGACCCGGGATTACAAGGTCGAGCTCTGCAGCGCCTACAACACCTCGGCCTACTCGGATACCTACAGCTTCTTCACCGCGCATGATTTTGCCTTTGCCGAGTATCTTCGCATGGTGCTCTCCTCCTCCGTCATCCGCACCGGCGCCGAGGCCGACCCGAATGCCAATTACATTCTCATGTCCACCTGCGCCTATGTCTTCGAGGACGCCCGCTCGGTCCTGCTGGGCAAGCTCGTCCCCCTCGCCAGCGCCGGAGGCAAAGCCATCTCCAAATGAAAAACCCCCGGACGGGGGTTTTTTCATTGCGGGGATTGTTTCCTCTTGGTTTCGGAATCAGGAGTCGTAGCTGTACTTGGGGAACTTGTCGATCTCGTACGGAGCCTTCAGCGTATCCTTCCGCTCCATTCTGTCGTAGTGGTTCTTCAGGAAGGGCTCTACCACGCGGAACAGCAGCTTTCCGTCAAGGTCGAAGAAGAAAACACAGAACAGGGCCGCGTTTACCGCCAGCAGGACGCCGCAGGCCTTCAGCAGAAATTTACCGAATTTGCACATATCGTTTCCTCCTTTTACCAGGTCATGGAATCGTCAAAGTCGAGCAGGGACGGATCCAGCGGCTCTTCATGCATGACGGTGGTCATATAGTCGTTGATCAGGCTGCGGATCTCGGCACGGGACACGGTGCGGCTGTCGGGCAGGGCATGCGGGATCCAGAATGCCTTGATGTTTCTGTCGCGGAACTCGTCCTCGAACAGCCCGTGCAGCCCCTGCACGCCCTTGCACTGCAGCTGGTCGTACATGGCCACCATGTCACAGTTGAACTTCTCCATGTACTCCCAGAGCTCGAACATGTGCTTCATGCCGCCGACGGCCATGCGGCGCATGGGTGCCCACAGATGATACTGGGCCATGTCTTCCAGGGCATGTTCATACGAGTCGGTCCGGATCTCCATGTCGAACATCAGCGAGTCCATATTGATGACGACATTCAGGCCCCAGCAGTTATAGGCCCAGGTGCACCAGTTGGAATAGTACAGCGGGGCACAGGACCAGGCG
>JAFTBU010000064.1 GCA_017455065.1 Bacteroidales bacterium | reverse complement strand
GGAGGGAACTTCAACAAGCAGGACGGCTTATCTACTACAAAGTCCGAAAAAATACTAAGGCCACAAATCGCCCTTACAGCGGTCTGTGGCCTCGAATCATCACCGGCGCGACAAAATCAAAGTGTCAAACACGGGAAGATACCCCAGTTACCCAGTTTCTACAAATATTTATACCCGGAGATTTGCAGGTGTCCCTCATATTTTTCATTTTTACATTAAAGACGCCAGGCTGCGGAAAATGTTAACCGAAAACAAAGATAACGAAATACTTGAGCCGTTCCGTTCCTGAAAAGTGCCATTTTTAGGAACCGCACCCGAGAAATCCTTGAGCCGTTCCTGAAATCGGGCTGTTTTAGGAACCGCTCCAGGTCGGAGACGTCTGCCATCCCTGATTCGGGGCGTTTTTAGGGATGGGAAGCGGATTTGATGGGCGCCGTCCATGATTTGGGGTGTTTTTAGGGATGGCGATGCAGGGGGCCCCTTGCCACCAAAAACGCCCGGATTGCTCCGGGCGTTGCCGCGCTTTGCGCTCTTGCTCTGTTCGTGATTCCGGCGCGACTCGAACGCGCGACCCACAGCTTAGAAGGCTGTTGCTCTATCCAACTGAGCTACGGAACCGGGACCGCAAAGATAATCATTTTTTGTTACACTGCCTTATAAAACAAAGAGGATGACCTCAAGTCATATAGACTTTTTAGTCATCCCCTTGCTGATATTGGCCTAAGGCCTACAGGTCCATAAGCTGGCTCTGTACTGTCTCGTCCTTGCGGCCGACCACGATATCCTGGTAATCCTTGATACCGGTACCGGCGGGGATGAGATGTCCGCAAATGACGTTCTCCTTCAGACCTTCGAGGTGGTCCACACGGCCGCGGATGGCGGCTTCGCTGAGCACCTTGGTGGTCTCCTGGAAGGAGGCGGCGGAGATGAAGCTCTCGGTCTTGAGGGCCGCACGGGTAATACCCTGGAGCATCAGCTTCGCAGTTGCGGGTTCTGCCTTGCGGGTGGACATTACTTTGAGTCCCTGGCGCTCCAGCGAAGAATTTTCGCTCTGGAGATCGCGTGCGGTGATGAGGTCGCCCTCAGCAAAACGCTCGCTGTCGCCCGGTGCAAGCACGACGTACTTACCGTAAATACTGTCGTTCACGTCCATGAACTTGCTCTTGTCCACCAGTTCTTCGGGCAGGAATTCTGTGTCGCCCGGGTTGGTGATTTCCACCTTGCGCATCATCTGACGTACGATAATCTCGAAATGCTTGTCGTTGATCTTTACGCCCTGCAGACGATACACGGCCTGAATCTCGTTGACAATGTATTCCTGAGCCTTTACCGGACCGAGGATGGCGAGGATGTCCGAAGGCAGGATGCCACCGTCCGAAAGGGGAGTACCGGCTTTCACATAGTCGTTCTCCTGCACAAGGATCTGCTTGGTAAGAGGAACGAGGTAGCTCTTTTCGATACCGCTCTTGTTCCTGACGATGATTTCCCTGTTGCCGCGTTTCACCTTGCCCATGATAACCTCACCGTTGATTTCGGAAAGGATGGCAGGGTTGGATGATCCACGTGCTTCGAACAGCTCGGTAACCCTCGGGAGACCTCCGGTGATATCGGAAGCCTTGCCGATGGCGCGGGGTATCTTGATGATGACATCACCGACCTTGACCTTGGCTCCGTCCTCGACGATTACGTGGGCGCCGATAGGCAGGTTGTACTGCTTCAGGGTATTGCCCTTGCTGTCCAGGATGAGCAGGGTCGGGTTCTTGTTCTTGTCTTTGGATTCTACGATAACCTTGTCGGAGCTCATCGAGAACTCATCCGCATTGTCCTTGCGGTAGGTAACGCCTTCGATAAGATTTTCGAAAGCAACCTTACCGGCAACTTCAACGAGGGTAGAGGCGTTGTAGGGATCCCATTCGCAAATGCGGTCGCCCTTCTTCACCTTCTCGCCATCCTTCTTGTAAAGGACAGATCCGTAAGGAATATCGTAGTGTGAGTAAGGATAGCCGGTGTTCTCGTCCACGATGCTGAGCTCGGTCATACGGCTCACCACCACGGTCTCGGTTCCGTTCTCTCCTTCGCGCTCGATGGTGCGGAGTTCCTCAAAGCGGAGACGTCCCTCGAACTTGCTGTCGATGGATGAATCCACAACGCTACCGCCGGCGGTACCACCGACGTGGAAGGTACGCAGGGTAAGCTGAGTACCGGGCTCGCCGATAGACTGTGCAGCGATGACACCGACCACTTCGCCCTTCTCGACCATGCGGGAAGTGGCAAGGTTGCGTCCGTAGCACTTTGCGCACACGCCATGACGGCTCTCACAGGTGAGAACCGAACGGATTTCAACCTGCTCGATGGGAAGGCTGTCGATGAGGGCTGCCTCCTTTTCGCGGATTTCCTCGCCTGCGTGCAGGATGAGTTCTCCGGTGAGAGGGTTGAAGATATCGTGTACGGAGGTACGGCCGAGGATCCTCTCTCCGAGGGTCTCGACAACCTCGTCCTTGTTCTTGATGGCCGTTGCAATGAGTCCGCGGCGCGGTCCGCAGTCGTCCTCGGTGACGATGATGTCGTGCGATACGTCCACCAGACGCCTTGTCAGGTAACCTGCGTCAGCGGTCTTGAGGGCGGTATCGGCCAGACCCTTACGTGCACCGTGGGTGGAGATGAAGTATTCGAGCACGGTCATACCTTCCTTAAGGTTGGAGATAACCGGGTTCTCGATGATCTCACTGCCGGCAGCACCGCTTTTCTGGGGCTTTGCCATAAGGCCTCGCATACCGCAGAGCTGCTTGATCTGCTGGGTTGAACCACGGGCTCCGGAATCCAGCATCATATAGACAGGGTTGAAGCCCTGCTGGTCGGCAGAGATCTGCTTGGTGACGATGGAGGTGAGCTTGTTGTCCACAGCGGACCAGAGGTCGATGACCTTGTTGTAACGCTCGTTGTTGGTGAGGAAACCCATGGCGAAGTCGCCCTTGATCTTCTCGACGTCCTTGTAGGCGTTGTCGATGAGGGTGAGCTTCTCCTTCGGGACGATGACGTCGCCGAGGTTGAAGGAGATACCCGCACGGAATGCCTGGTCGTATCCGAGGTTCTTGATATCGTCGAGGAATTTGGCGGTACGGGTCACACCGGTGTGCTTGATGACATTGGTGATGATCTTGCGGAGTGACTTCTTGCCGAGCACTTCGTTGACGTAATCCACCTCATCGGGGACGAGCTGGTTCACTATGATGCGGCCAGCGGTGGTCTCGACCATCTTGGTGCCCTTGGAAGGATCCTGCTTGTCGGCGGGGATCCTGACCTTGATGAGGGCGTGCATGTCGATGGCCTTTTCGTTGAGGGCGATGATGACCTCTTCAGGACCGTAGAAGGACTTGCCTTCTCCCTTGGCGCCGGGACGTATCTTGGTGATGTAGTACAGACCGAGGACCATATCCTGCGAAGGCACGGTGATAGGGGCGCCGTTGGCAGGGTTGAGGATGTTCTGCGAACCGAGCATGAGAAGCTGGGCTTCCATGATGGCGGCATTTCCGAGAGGCAGGTGGACAGCCATCTGGTCACCGTCGAAGTCGGCGTTGAATGCCGTACATGCGAGCGGGTGCAACTGGATGGCCTTGCCTTCGATCATCCTGGGCTGGAAGGCCTGGATACCGAGTCTGTGCAGGGTAGGTGCACGGTTCAGGAGCACGGGGTGTCCCTTCATCACGTTCTCGAGGATGTCCCAGATGACGGGATCCTTGCGGTCCACGATCTTCTTTGCGGACTTCACGGTCTTCACGATGCCGCGCTCGATGAGCTTGCGGATGATGAACGGCTTGTAGAGCTCTGCTGCCATGAACTTGGGCAGACCGCATTCATGCATGTTGAGCTCGGGGCCGACGACGATGACCGAACGTGCGGAGTAGTCCACGCGCTTACCGAGGAGGTTCTGACGGAACCTTCCCTGCTTGCCCTTGAGCGAGTCGGAGAGGGACTTGAGGGTCCTGTTGGATTCGCTCTTGACAGCCGAGGACTTCTTGGAGTTGTCGAACAGGCTGTCGACGGCTTCCTGGAGCATACGCTTCTCGTTGCGGAGAATGACTTCGGGAGCCTTGATCTCTATGAGCTTCTTGAGACGGTTGTTGCGGATGATGACCCTGCGGTACAGGTCGTTCAGGTCGGAGGTGGCGAAACGGCCGCCGTCGAGGGGAACGAGGGGACGCAGATCCGGGGGTATGACGGGGATGACCTTCATGATCATCCACTCGGGACGGTTGACGCCCTTGGACTCCTGGAACCACTTGACCACCTGAAGTCTCTTCAGGTATTCAGCCTTGCGCTGCTGCGAGGTCTCCACGGCCATCTTCTGGCGGAGCTCCTTGCCGAGAGCGTCCACGTCGATCTCCTTGAGGAGGTCGTAGATACCTTCGGCACCCATCTTGGCGACGAACTTGTCGGGATCGCTGTCAGGGAGGTTGTCATTACCCAGAAGCCTTGCCTTGATGTCGAGATACTCGTCCTCGGAAAGGAGTTCCATCTTCTCGATGCCGCTGGCACCGGGCTTCACCACTATGTATTTCTCATAGTAGATCACAGACTCGAGCTTCTTGGAAGGAAGACCGAGAAGGGATGAAATCTTGTTGGGCGCTGACTTGAAGTACCAGATGTGGGCGACGGGAACGGTGAGTGTGATATGACCCATCCTTTCGCGGCGCACCTTCTTCTCGGTGACCTCGACGTTGCACCTGTCGCAGACGATACCGCGGTAGCGGATCCTCTTGTACTTTCCGCAGTAGCACTCGTAATCCTTGGTAGGACCGAATATCTTTTCGCAGAACAGACCGTCCCTCTCAGGCTTGTATGTCCTGTAGTTGACGGTTTCCGGCTTCAGGACCTCGCCGCAAGACCTCTCGGTGATATCCTCCGGAGATGCGAGCGAGATGCTGATAGTCTGGAAATTGCTCTTTACCTTATTGTCTTTGTTATTGAAACTAGGCATATTCTTTCCTTGTTCTTAGGGTTAGTCCAATGAAACCTTGAGGCCGAGACCGCGGAGCTCGTGGAGCAGCACGTTGAGGGATTCGGGGATACCTGCGGGAGGCATCGGGTCACCCTTGACGATGGCTTCATAAGTCTTGGAGCGTCCTGTGACGTCATCGGATTTGACTGTAAGGATTTCCTGGAGTGCATTTGCGGCACCGAAAGCTTCGAGTGCCCAGACCTCCATCTCACCGAAACGCTGGCCGCCGAACTGGGCTTTACCGCCGAGAGGCTGCTGGGTGATCAGGGAGTAAGGTCCGATGGATCTTGCATGCATCTTGTCATCGACCATATGGCCAAGCTTGATCATGTAGATGACACCCACGGTAGCGGGCTGGTCGAACCAGTCACCGGTACCACCGTCGCGCAGGTGGGTCTTGCCGAATCTCGGGACTCCTGCCTCGTCGGTGTAGGCGCAGATCTCGTCGATGCTCGCACCGTCGAAAATCGGGGTGCTGAACTTGAGGCCGAGCCTGTAGCCCGCCCAACCGAGGACGGTCTCGTAGATCTGGCCGAGGTTCATACGTGAAGGCACGCCGAGAGGGTTCAGCACGATGTCCACAGGGGTACCGTCCTCGAGGAACGGCATGTCTTCCTGACGGACGATCTTGGCGACGATACCCTTGTTTCCGTGGCGTCCTGCCATCTTGTCACCGACAGTGATCTTTCTCTTCTTGGCGATATAGACCTTTGCGAGCTGCATGACACCGTTGGGGAGTTCGTCGCCGACCTTGATCTTGTCCATCTCCCTCTTGCACACTGCGGCCTCAGCCTTGAGTTCGATGCAATAGTTGTTGATGAGATCGCGGATCAGAGCGTTGGTATCCTTGTCGGTAGTCCACTTGCTGGAGTTGATGTTCTCGTAGTCGATGCTCTTGAGCTGGTCGGCGGTGAACTTCTTGTCCTTCGCAATGACTTCGACTCCGTAGAGGTCGCTGATGCCTGCACTCTTCTGGTTCTTGGTGAGAGTGCCGAGCTTGAGCAGGAATTCGGTGCGGAGCCTTTCGGCTTTCTGGTCGAATTCGGCCTGGCGGAGTTCGAGACGGGTCTTCTGGTCGTTCTTGGCGGCTGCCCTGCCACGGCCGGTCTCTTTGTTGAGCTTGGTGTAGAGGGAAGTCTTGATGACGGTTCCGCTGAGGGAAGGATTGGCCTTGAGGGAAGCATCCTTCACGTCTCCGGCCTTGTCACCGAAGATGGCCTTGAGGAGTTTCTCCTCAGGGGAAGGATCGCTCTCGCCCTTGGGCGTGATCTTTCCGATCATGATGTCACCGGGCTCGATGTGGGCGCCGATGCGTACGATACCGTTTTCGTCGAGGTTCTTGGTGGCATCCTCACTGACGTTGGGGATGTCAGAGGTGAGCTCCTCGGGACCGCGCTTGGTGTCGCGCACTTCGGTGAGGTATTCATCCACGTGGATGGAAGTGAGGACATCCCACTTCACCATCTCCTCAGAAAGGACGATGGCATCCTCGTAGTTGTAACCCTTCCAAGGCATGAACGCCACCTTGAGGTTCCTTCCGAGGGCGAGTTCGCCGTTCTGGGAAGCGTAACCTTCGGTGAGCACCTGGCCCTTCTCCACCTTGTCACCCTTGCGGACAATAGGGATGAGGTTGACGGTAGTGCTCTGGTTGGTCCTGCGGTACTTGGGAAGCTTGTAGACGGTCTCCTCGGGGGCGAAGCTGACAAACTTCTCGTTGTCGTTGCGGTCGTATTTGATGCGGATTTCGTTGGCGTCTACATAGGTGACTTCACCCTTGCGCTCAGCGATGAACTGAGTCCTGGAGTCGATGCAGACCCTCTCCTCGAGTCCGGTACCCACGATGGGGGATTCGGGTTTCAGGAGGGGAACTGCCTGCCTCATCATGTTGGCACCCATGAGTGCACGGTGGGCATCATCGTGCTCGAGGAAGGGGATGAGGGATGCGGCGACGGAAGCCATCTGGTTCGGAGCCACGTCCATGTAGTTGACCTCTTCCTTGGTGACAACGGGGAAGTCTGCCTCGAGACGGCACTGGATGCGGTCCTCGAGGATTTCGCCGTCGTCGTTCATGCGCACATTGGCGAGGGAGACGAGCTTGCTCTCTTCTTCCTCGGCGCTCATGTAGTGGCAGCCGGCGGCTGTCAGGTCCACCTTTCCGTCCTTGACGTCACGGTAGGGAGTCTCGATGAATCCGAGTTCATCTATGCGGGCATAGACGCACAGGGATGAGATCAGACCGATGTTAGGTCCTTCCGGCGACTCGATAGGGCAGAGGCGGCCGTAATGGGTGTAGTGGACGTCTCGGACCTCGAATCCTGCACGGTCGCGGCTCAGACCGCCGGGACCGAGTGCACTCAGACGCCTCTTGTGGGTGATCTCTGCCAGAGGGTTGGTCTGGTCCATGAACTGGGACAGCTGGCTCGTTCCGAAGAATGAGTTGATCACCGAAGAGAGGGTCTTCGCATTGATGAGGTCGATAGGGTTGAACTGCTCGCTGTCGCGGACGTTCATCCTCTCACGGATGGTACGTGCCATGCGGCTCAGACCTACGCTGAACTGGTTTGCGAGCTGCTCGCCCACAGTGCGTACGCGACGGTTGCTCAAGTGGTCGATATCGTCGACGGTAGCCCTGGAGTTGATGAGTTTGATGAGATACTTGATGATCTCGATGATGTCCGTGTTGGTCAGCACCCTCACGTCAGGAGCGATCGTAAGATCGAGCTTCTTGTTGAGACGGTAGCGGCCCACGTCGCCGAGGTCGTATCTCTTTTCGGAGAAGAAGAGCTTTTCGATGACATCCCTTGCAGTGCTCTCATCGGGCGGTTCCGAATTGCGCAGCTGTTTGTAGATGTAATTGACGGCTTCGATCTCCGTATTGGTCGGGTCCTTCTGGAGAGTGTTGAAGATGATGGCGTACTCATTGGTATTGGCCTCATCTTTCTGGAGAAGGATGGTCTTGACTTCGGTATCGAGGATTTTCTCAACGGTGTCGTCGTCGAGGATTTCGCCTCTCTCGACGATGGGAACGGTCCTCTCGATAGGGATGACCTCACCGGTATCCTCATCTTCGAAATCTTCAACCCAGGTCCTGAGGACCTTTGCGGCAAGCTTGCGGCCCTTGTTGGCGGCGAGGTTCTTCTTGGAGACCTCCACCTCGTCTGCAAGGTCGAAGATATCGATGATATCCTTGTCGGAGTTGTAACCTATGGCCCTGAGGAGGGTGGTTACAGGCAGCTTCTTCTTGCGGTCGATGTAGGCATACATGACATTGTTGATGTCAGTAGCGAACTCGATCCATGATCCCTTGAAGGGGATGATCCTGGCCGAGTAGAGCTTGGTGCCGTTGGCGTGCATGCTCTGGTCGAAGAATACGCCAGGGGATCTGTGCAACTGGGAGACGATGATCCTCTCCGATCCATTGATCACGAAAGTGCCGCCGGGAGTCATGTACGGGATGTTGCCCAAGTACACGTCCTGGACCCTGGTGTCGAAATCCTCATGCTCGGGGTCCGTGCATGAAAGGCGGAGTTTCGCTTTCAGGGGAACGCTGTAGGTCAGTCCTCTTTCAAGGCATTCCTCGATCGAATACTGGGGAGGGTCCACGAAATAATCGATGAACTCCAGTTTGTAGTTGTTTCTCGTGTCTTCGATCGGGAATATTTCCTGAAAAACCTGATACAACCCCTCGTTCTTGCGATTTTCGGGGGTTGTCTCAAGCTGGAAGAAATCTTTGAAGGATTTCAGCTGAACCTCAAGCAGATCCGGATATTCCAGAATTTTGGATGTTGCGAAATTTTTACGCTTTGCGATAGTCTTTTTTGACATTGTCTGCCTTTGGAAATGAGAAAAACTTTAAGACGGAAAAAAGGTTTAGAGCCTATTAACCCTGGCTCTAAACCTGTTTGTCCCTTTAAGCAGGGAGGAGAGGGAGATTACTTAATCTCGATCTCTGCACCGGCCTCCTCAAGAGTAGCCTTGAGGGACTCAGCCTCTGCCTTGGAGATTTTCTCCTTGACGGTAGCGGGAGCTGCGTCAACAAGATCCTTAGCCTCTTTGAGACCAAGTGCAAGGGCTTCCTTGACAACCTTGATGACCTGAAGCTTGGCCTGTCCTGCGCTCTTGAGGATCACGTCAAACTCAGTCTGCTCTGCGGGAGCTGCTGCCTCAGCGGGAGCGGCTGCAACTGCGACTGCAGCTGCTGCAGGCTCGATACCATACTCATCCTTCAGGATCTTAGCGAGTTCCTGAACGTCTTTGACAGAAAGGTTTACCAACTCTTCTGCAAGTGCTTTTACGTCTGCCATAATTGTAATGTTTTAAATTGTTATTGTTATAATTATTTTTCTTCTTTTTCCTCGAGGGTCTTGACGATGCCTGCGATGGTGCCGCCAGCGCTCTGGAGAGCGGAGATGACGTTGCGTGCAGGAGACTGGAGAAGAGCGACGATATCGCCGATGAGTTCTTCCCTGCTCTTGATGGCTACGAGCTCATCAAGCTTGTCTGCGCCTACGAAAGCACACTCCTGAACGTAAGCACCCTTGAGTGCGGGCTTCTCGGAGCCGGTCTTCTGCCACTTCTTGATGAGCTTGGCAGGAGAGTTGGGAGTGTTGGTGTACATGATCGCGGTGTTGCCGCAAAGGGTGGGGATGAGGCTCTTGAGCTCCTCATTGTCAGACCCCTTGATGACATGCTCGAAGAGGGTATTCTTGACGACGGTCAGTTCAATACCTTCCTGGAAGCACTCGCGACGGAGTTGAGAAGTCTGTCCAGCATTGAGTCCGGCTATATCGGTGATATAGAAATGCGGATATTCCTTGATCTGAGCTGAGATAGCTTCAATAATCTGATTTTTAAGTTCCTTCTTCATAATATTGAATTTTTACTCAGCACCGTTCAAAAATGCCTTGAGATCAATCTTAACACCAGGGCTCATGGTGGTGCAGATGGCTGCGCCCTTCATGTAGGTGCCCTTGAGAGCCTGCGGCTTGAGTTTGGCGATGGCGTTCAGCACCTCTGCAGCGTTGTCGTAAATCTGCTCAGGGGTGAACGATACCTTACCGATGGCTGTATGTACGATACCGGTCTTGTCGACCTTGAAATCTATCTTACCGCCCTTGACATCCTTGACAGCGTTGCCGATTTCCATGGTAACGGTGCCGGTCTTGGGGTTCGGCATAAGTCCGCGGGGACCGAGGATCTTTCCGAGTGCGCCGACCTTGGCCATCACGGAAGGGGTGCAGACGATGACGTCGACGTCAGTCCAGCCGCCCTTGATCTTCTCGACATACTCGTCGAGTCCGACGTAGTCGGCTCCGGCTGCTTTGGCCTCGGCTTCCTTGTCGGGGGTGCAGAGTGCGAGAACACGCACGACCTTACCTGTACCGTGAGGGAGGGTGACGACGCCCCTGATCATCTGGTTGGCCTTACGAGGGTCCACACCCAGATTGACGGAGATCTCCACAGATGCGTCGAACTTGGTGAATGTAATGTCCTTTAACAGACCGCACGCCTCTGAGAGGGTATAAGCTTTGGAAGGCTCGTATTTAGCCTTTGCTGCTTTCTGGTTTTTTGTCAGTTTGCTCATATCGTACGATTTTTAAAGGTCCTTGGGGAACTCACCGGTCACGGTGATGCCCATACTTCTTGCTGTTCCGGCAACCATACGCATTGCTGAAGCGATGGTGAATGCGTTGAGATCCGGCATCTTCTCCTCAGCGATGGCCTTTACCTGGTCCCAGGTCACGGAAGCGACTTTCTTCCTGTTGGGCTCACCGGAAGCCTTGGAAAGATGTGCTGCTTCCTTGAGGGAAACCGCCACGGGTGAATGCTTGACCTCGAATGTGAAAGACTTGTCGGAATAAACCGTGATCACCACGGGGAGGATTTTACCTGCCTGAGTCTGCGTAGCTGCGTTGAAAGCCTTGCAGAAATCCATGATGTTCAAGCCTTTGGAACCGAGAGCCGGTCCTACCGGAGGTGCTGGATTTGCAGCTCCGCCTTTGATTTGGAGCTTGATGAATCCGGTAACTTCTTTTGCCATGATTTGTTATTCTTTTGTTACTTGTGTAAAGCTGAGCTCGAGTTGGGTCTTCCTTCCGAAGATCACTACTATCACTTTCACCTTGCTTCTGTCTTCGAGAATCTCATCGACTGTACCCGAGAAACCGTTGAAAGGACCGTCAGTGATGCGTACGGACTCGCCAACTTCGTAGTTGACCTGGGTCTCGGCAGCGCTGTCGATGTTTTCATCCTGATTTCCGAGTATCCTCTGCGCCTCGTCCTCGCGGATGGCTACAGGAACTCTTTCAAACTGGGTGCCTGAAGTGGACTTCTTTTCCGTAAGGAAACCGGACATGCCGGGAACGAGATTGCGGATGATGTTCTCGAGCTTGGGATTGAGTTCGGCCTGTATAAGCACGTAGCCCGGGAAGAGAAGCTTGTCTACAGCCTTCCTCTTTCCGTTCTTGTTTACGATCTCTTTCTTGACAGGGACGATCACCTGGCCGACCTGCTCGGTCAGACCACTGCGCTCAATTTCCTTTTCGAGATATTCCTTTGCTTTTTTCTCCTTCCCGCCTGCTGCCCGCAGAACGTACCATTTCATTTCACCCATCGGAGTTTACGATAAAATTACAATGTGTAGATTGCAGTCATCAGATGCTGGAAAGCGAAGTCGATTACGAGGAGCATCAGGGCGAGAAGCACGGTGGTGACCAGCACGAGGAGGGCTGAACTCTGCAGCTTGTCCCATGCGGGCCAGGTGGTCTTCTTCGTGAGCTCTGTGAACGACTCTTTGAAGTAGTTAATTAACTTTCTCATCTTTTCATTTAATGGACACCGCGAAATGGAAGCGAAAGGGGCGATGTCTGTTAAACAATTATCAAATCGTAACCTTTGATATTGGCAGGGGAAGCAGGAATCGAACCCACATGGACGGTTTTGGAGACCGCTGAACTACCATTGTTCTATTCCCCTAAAAAGGGGGTACTCCGGCTGTCGGAGCCCCCTTAAGGAAAGTTTTCTCGAATTAGTCGAGGATCTTGATGACCTGTCCGGCGCCTACGGTGCGGCCACCCTCACGGATAGCGAAGCTGAGGCCCTCGTTAAGAGCAACGGGAGTGATGAGCTTGACGTTGATCTCAACATTGTCACCAGGCATAACCATCTCGACTCCCTCAGGGAGAGTGATCTCTCCGGTAACGTCGAGAGTCCTGATGAAGAACTGAGGACGATACTTGTTGTGGAAAGGAGTGTGACGGCCACCCTCTTCTTTCTTGAGGACGTAGATCTGGCCAAGGAAATGATCGTGAGCCTTGATGGAGTTGGGCTTGGCGATAACCTCACCGCGCGTCACTTCCTTCTTGTCGATACCACGGAGAAGAAGACCTACATTGTCTCCAGCCTCACCCTGGTCGAGGAGCTTGCGGAACATCTCGACACCGGTAACGACGGTGGTCCTGGGCTTGTCATTGAAACCGACGATTTCGGCAGGGTCGTTCACATGGATGGTACCGGTCTCGATACGTCCGGTGACGACGGTTCCACGTCCGGTGATGGAGAAGATGTCCTCGATAGGCATGAGGAAAGGCTTCTCATTGTCACGCAGAGGGAGGGGAATGTAGCTGTCAACAGCGTCCATGAGTTCCATGACTTTCTCTTCCCACTTAGGATCTCCGTTGAGAGCGCCGAGGGCGGAGCCACGGATGACGGGAGCGTTGTCGCCGTCGAAATCATACTTGTTGAGGAGGTCGCGAACTTCCATCTCGACGAGATCAAGCATCTCGGGATCGTCAACGAGGTCAACCTTGTTGAGGAAGACAACCATCTTAGGAACGTTCACCTGCTTTGCGAGAAGCACGTGCTCGTTGGTCTGGGGCATGGGGCCGTCGGTAGCTGCAACCACGAGGATTGCACCGTCCATCTGGGCTGCACCAGTAACCATGTTCTTAACGTAGTCAGCGTGACCCGGGCAGTCGACATGCGCATAGTGACGGCTTGCGGTCTGGTACTCTACGTGAGCAGTGTTGATGGTGATACCACGCTCTTTCTCCTCAGGAGCGTTGTCGATCTGGTCGAATGATTTGACCTCACTCAGACCCTTGGCTGCCAGCACCTTGGTGATGGCTGCGGTAAGAGTGGTCTTACCGTGGTCAACATGGCCGATGGTACCGATGTTGACATGAGGTTTGGTCCTCTGGAAAACTTCTTTTGCCATAATATTATGTTTTGTAAGTTGTTACAAAAATAAACCGGCCTTTGACCGGTATAGAGCCGATGATGGGATTTGAACTCATGACCTCATCCTTACCAAGGATGCGCTCTACCCCTGAGCTACATCGGCAATATTTTTTTGAGCGGGGTAGGAGAATCGAACTCCCATTTCCAGCTTGGAGGGCTGGCATAATAGCCATTATACGAACCCCGCGTCTAACTCCGCTATCGTGTGGGTGAGGATGGATTCGAACCACCGTAGGCATCGCCAGCAGATTTACAGTCTGCCCCATTTGACCGCTCTGGTACTCACCCGATATATTCTGCCGGAAATCAGCTCCGGCCAGTGGAGCCGATAGGGGGATTCGAACCCTCGACCCCGAGATTACAAATCACGTGCTCTGGCCAACTGAGCTATATCGGCAGTTTATTTCAAAGAGTCCCCGTTTTTTGGGGAGTGCAAAGATAGATATTATTTCCAAAACTGCAAAACTTTTCTAATCTTTTTTAAGACAAGAACGTATTGCTGCTTCGATTCCCGCAGTGTCTATCCCGCATTCCGACTGCTGCTGCGCCTGGGAGGCGTGGGGGATGAAGCGGTCGGGGATGCCGAGGCCCTTGACGGTGGCGGCGGACTCCATGGCGGCGGCCCTTTCGCTCACCGCTCCGAACAGTCCTCCCTTCATGCTGCCGTCCTCCAGGGTCAGGACAATGCGGTAGCGCGACAGCACTTCGTCCAGCAGTGCGGTGTCCAGGGGTTTGAGGAAGCGGAAATTGTACACCCCGACCTTGTCCCCGAAGCCCTCCGCGGCCCGAAGGCCCCTGCTGATGACGGGGCCGATGCCCACGAGGGCGATATCGCTGCCTTCCCTCAGGGTCTCAGCCTTGCCTACCGGCAGTGCGCTGAATGAGGCGTCCTTCCAGGCAGCGCCTTCTCCGCGCCCGCGCGGGTACCTTATAATGAATGGGCCAGTATCGTGGAGATAACCGGTGTACAGGAGTTGCTTGAGCTCCAGCTCGTCCTTGGGGGCGCAGACTATGGTGTCGGGTATGCAGCGGTAGGCCGAGAGGTCGAAGGCGCCGTGGTGGGTGGCCCCGTCCTCTCCGACGAGTCCGGCCCTGTCCAGGCAGATGACCACCGGGAGCTTCTGCAAGGCGATGTCGTGTATTATCTGGTCGTAGGCTCTCTGGGAGAATGCCGAATAGATGTTGCAGAAGGGTTTCATGCCGCCGGCGGCGAGTCCTGCGGAGAATGTGACCGCATGCTCCTCCTCTATGCCGACGTCGAAGAATTGTCCCGGATGCCTGGCGGCGAGGGCGGACATGCCGCAGCCACTGGCCATCGCCGGGGTGATGCCGACCACCTTGGGATCGGCGTCCGCGAGCTCGCAGAGCACCTGGGAGAACACATCCTGGTAGCGGTCGACGGTGCCGGGGGAGACTATCCTCTCTCCGGTGGCGGGATTGAACCTGCCGGGGGCGTGCCACACGGAAGGATCCGCCTCCGCGGGGGCGTAGCCCTTGCCTTTCACGGTATGGCAATGCAGTATCCTGGGACCCTTGAGGTCCTTGAGGCGCTTGAGCGCGAAGACCACCTGCTCGATGTCATTCCCGTCCACAGGACCGAAATACCTGAAGCCGAAGGACTCGAAGAGGTCGCCTCCGCTGTCCTTGACTATCCAGGACTTGAAGCTGCGCAGCCACCTCTGGATGAAGGTCCTGAAACCATGGTTCCCGAGGCGGTCCCAGACCTGGTCCTTGAATTTGTTGTAGCCCCTGCTGGAGGTGAGCCTCAGCAGATGGTTGTGCAGGCCGCCCAGGTTCTTGTCTATGGACTGGTCGTTGTCGTTGAGTATGACCAGCAGGTCGGCTTTCGACGCTCCGGCGTTGTTGAGCCCCTCGAGGGCGAGGCCTCCGGTGAGTGCGCCGTCACCTATCAGGGCGATCACCTTGCGGTCCTCTCCCTGCATGCGGGCGGCTTCGGCCATGCCCAGGGCGGCGGAGATGGAAGTGGAGGAATGCCCCACTCCGAAGGCGTCGTAGGGGCTTTCATCCATGCGGGGGAATCCGCTGATGCCGCCCTTGGAGCGGTTGGTGCGGAAGGCTTCCCGCCTGCCCGTCAGGATCTTGTGGGCATAGGCCTGGTGCCCGACGTCGAAGACCAGTTTGTCTGAGGGGGTGTCGAAGACATGGTGGCAGCCGACTATCAGCTCGACTGCACCCAGGCTGGAAGCCAGGTGACCCGGATTCTCGGCACAGCACTCCACCATGTAGGAGCGGATCTCGGCGCAGAGCTCCACCAGAGCTTCCGTGTCGAGAGTCTTTATGTCTTCGGGGGAATCCACCCGGTCCAGGATCTTGTACATGTCTTCAAGTTTGGAAGGGTAAAGGTACGGTTTTTATTTCAATATTTCTTAAATTCGCAGGACTTAGAGCCATATTTCCGATGCGAAAGAGAAGTTTCCCCAACACATATGTGATCATTTCCGCCATCATCCTGATATGCGCCCTGGCCACCCTCGTGGTGCCTCCCGGGCAGTATGTCACTTCGGAGGACGGGACTGTCTCCTTCGTGGCCGCGGAACGCTCTCCCCAGACCTGGCAGGTGTTCACTGCACTGTACCACGGTTTCGTCAAGCAGGCCGGGATCATCATCTTCATCCTCACCGTAGGAGGCGCCTTCTGGGTGCTCAATGCCACAGGGGCGGTCAGCTACGGCATCGGCCGCTTCATCTCCGGGGTCGGAAGGCATGACACCCTGGTGCTCGCCGGGCTCGCCCTGCTGTTCTCCGTAGGAGGCGCAGTGTTCGGGATGAGCGAGGAGACCATACCTTTCATTGGCATCGTCGTCCCCCTGGTCACGGCCATGGGCTATGATGCCATCACCGGGCTGCTGGTGGTGTACGTGGCTTCCAATATCGGATTCTCCTCCGCCTTCCTCAATCCCTTCACCGTCGGGATCGCCCAGGAGATGTCCGGGCTCCCGCTGTTTTCCGGCATGGGGTACCGGCTGCTCTGCTGGGCGCTGCTCACCGCCGCTCTCATCGTGTTCACCCTCCTGTACGCCGCCCGTATCCGCAAGGCTCCGGCAGCTCCCGGGATTGCACCGGCAGCCCCCGGTTCCGCGCCGGCGGAGGCACCGGTGAATGACCGCCGCAAGAACATCATCCTCCTGGCGCTGCTCGCGGCGGTGGTGATGCTGGTCGTCGGGGTGGTCGTTTTCAAATGGTACATGCCCGAGATCGCCGCGCTCTTCCTGCTGCTGGGCATAGTGGCGGGAGTGCTCGGGGGATTCAAGGCCAATCGCATCGCGGATGAGTTCGTCGCCGGTGCCAGGGACATCCTGCCGGCCGCCCTGGTCGTCGGACTCGCTTCCGGCATCATCGTCATCCTCCAGGACGGCCATGTGGTGGACAGCATGCTCCACGGCCTCGAGACCGGGCTGGGCGGAGCCGGGAAGACCGGCTCATTGGCCATGATGTACGGCATCCAGACACTCATCAATTTCCTCATCCCCAGCGCCACGGCCAAGGCTGCCGTGACCATTCCCATCATGGCACCTTTCTGCGACATCATACACCTTTCCCGCCAGGCCATGGTGCTGGCATTCCAGTTCGGAGACGGCTTCACCAACATGGTCACTCCCACCTCGGGCGTGCTCATGGCCGCCCTCGGCATGGCCAAGGTCCCTTACGAAAAATGGGTCAAGTGGGTGTGGAAGCCCGTGCTGGTATTGATAGTTGCGGGATTTATACTACTTTTGCCTACTGTATTCCTGCCGTTGGCGGGATTCTGACGGAATCGAAAACAAAACAGATATAAGTCATGACTGAAACCATCAAGAAAACCACCCTCCGCGACTCGGCGGCCATGCGCTGGACGGCGTTGCTCCTGCTCGCCCTCGCCATGTTCTGCGCCTACATCTTCATGGACATCCTCTCTCCCATCAAGGACCTGATGGAGTCCACCCGCGGATGGGATTCCAAAGCCTTCGGCACCATGGAAGGAGCCGAGACTTTCCTCAATGTGTTCGTGTTTTTCCTGATTTTCGCAGGTATCATCCTGGACAAGATGGGAGTGCGCTTCACGGCTGTCCTCTCCGGCGCCGTCATGCTGCTGGGCGGCTTCATCAAGTATTTCGCCATCAGCAAGTCCTTCATGGGCTCCGGCCTCGAAATCTGGTTCACCGAGCATCTCAATTGGCATACCGGGGTAGGCTTCATCGACGACGTGCTGCCGTTCTACCACGGCATGCCCGCCTCGGCCAAGCTCGCCGCCATCGGATTCATGATCTTCGGCTGCGGCTGCGAAATGGCCGGCATCACGGTGAGCCGCGGTATTGTCAAATGGTTCAAGGGTCGTGAGACCGCCCTGGCGATGGGCTCCGAGATGGCCCTTGCCCGCCTGGGCGTCGCCACCTGCATGATTTTCTCCCCCTATTTCGCCAAGCTCGGCGGACATGTGGAGGTCAGCCGTTCCGTCGCCTTCGGCGTGGTGCTGCTCTGCATCGCCCTGATGATGTTCATCACCTATTTCTTCATGGACCGCAAGCTCGATTCCCAGACCGGTGAGGCCGAAGAGAAGGACGATCCGTTCAAGGTGAGCGACATAGGCAAGATACTTTCGAGCCTCGGTTTCTGGCTCGTCGCCCTGCTGTGCGTGCTGTACTATTCCGCAATATTCCCGTTCCAGAAATATGCGGTGAACATGCTGCAGTGCAATCTGACCCTGACCGAGCCGGCCGCCGGTTCGTTCTGGGCGGGTGAGGCAGTCACCATCGTGCAGTATGTCATCATGCTGCTGGTGGCCGTGTGTGCCTTCGCCAGCAATTTCATCAAAGACCGCAAGAGCCTCAAGTGGGGCCTGATGGCCGTCGCCATCGTGGCGCTGGTAGTCTATTGCGTGATGGGATTCAAGAGGGGTACCGCCGAGACCATCTTCGCCGTGTTCCCCCTGCTCGCAGTGGCCATCACTCCCATCCTTGGCAATTATGTTGACCACAAGGGCAAGGCAGCGTCGATGCTGCTCATCGGCTCCATCCTCCTGGTGTTCTGCCACCTGACCTTCGCTTTCATCCTGCCTCTGTTCAAGGGCAGCGCCGTCGGCGGCACCATCGTGGCTTATGTGACAATCCTTGTGTTGGGAGCCAGTTTCTCCCTGGTGCCCGCAGCGCTGTGGCCTTCCGTCCCCAAGCTCGTGGATGAGAAGATCATCGGCTCCGCCTATGCACTCATCTTCTGGATCCAGAACATCGGCCTGTGGCTCTTCCCGATCCTGATCGGCAATGTGCTCACGAGTACCAACGCTCCCGGCACCCCTCCCGACCAGCTCAACTACACCTGGGCCCTCGTGATGCTGGCCTGCCTCGGCGAGGCCGCCATGCTGATCGGCCTCTACCTCAAAGTCGTCGACAAGCGCAAGCACCTCGGCCTCGAAGAGCCCAACATCACCCAGTAGCGGCACAACCGGTGCCCTTCTGGCACCCCTTGGCGCAACCCTCTCCTCGCCGCACCACGGTCACCCCTTTCCGCGGTGCGGCGTCGTTTTCCCTGCTGCTGCGTCGTTTTCCCTGTTGCGGCGACGGTTTCCCTGTTGTGGCGTCGTTTTCCCTGCTGCGGCGTCGTTTTCCCTGCTGCGGCGTCGTTTTCCCTGCCGCGGCGTCGTTTTCCCTGTTGCGGCGTCGTTTTCCCTGTTGTGGCGTCGGTTTCCCTGTTGTGGCGTCGGTTTCCCTGCTGCGGCGTCGTTTTCCCTGTTGTGGCGGTGCCTCTTGTCGGGAGCGGGTCAGCTCGGGGCCGGGGACCGTCTCGCTCCGCTCGACCCCACCGTTCGCTCCGCTCACGGTCCCCCCTCTTACGATGCCGAGGGTGGCACGGGTCCCCGCCCCAACTGCCCCGTCCCCGCCGCCTCCATTTCCGTTCCGCCCTGCGGTCGTGCCAGGAGGGTCAGGCTAGCCAAAACGAGGGGCAATGCTCCCCTGACCCTCCTGGCCCCTCCCTCCTGGCCCCTCCCTCCGGCGCCCCTCTCCCCGGCGCCCCTCTCCCCGGCGCCCCTCTCCCCGCGGCCGACAGCAACGGGCGGGCGAGGAGAGCCTTTTCCTGATATGCACCCCAAAAGTTAGACAAAAAACTTTTGGATATGCATACAAAACATGGAATGAAAGAAAAGCTTATGTATGTCAACATGCTTAAAGAAGGATACACTGTTGACTACATTAAAAAGCACTTCGGCATCAATG
>JAFTBU010000063.1 GCA_017455065.1 Bacteroidales bacterium | reverse complement strand
GGCTGTGGGGAGCTCTGGGTGGGGGCTCTCCTCGCCCGCCCGTTGCTATTGGCTGTATCCCCGATGTCGGCGGCCGCTCCTCCCCGGGTTCAAGTACAAAAAGGGCCGAAATCGTACGCGAACCCGGGGTCGCAGAGGGGGTTCACGAACAAAAAGGGCCGATTTCGTACGCGAACCCAGGGTCGCAGAGGGGGTTCACGAACAAAAAGGGCCGATTTCGTACGCGAACCCGGGGTGGGGACGGGGCAGGCGGGGACGGGGCAGGCGGGGACGGGACCCGTGCCACCCTCGGCAACGTAAGAGGGGGGACCGTGAGCGGAGCGAACGGTGGGGTCGAGCGCAGCGAGACGGTCCCCGTCCCCGAGCTGCCACGCTCCCGCCATGAGGCGCCGCGCCGGAGAAAGGCGCCAGCGCCGAAAGCGCCGGGGAAAAGAGCCGCGCCGGAGAAAAGAGCCGCGCCGGGAAAAGGCGCCAGCACCAAAAGCGCCGTACGCGGCAACCGGGGAAAAGGGAAAAGGGAAAAGGGAAAAGGAAGAGGGGCGCCGAGCGCAGCGACAAAGAAAAACGGGGCCGAGTCAGATGACTTGGTCCCGTTCGTTTTTGGGCGGAGAGATAGGGATTCGAACCCTAGATACCCTTTTGGGGTACACACGATTTCCAATCGTGCCTCTTCAGCCACTCGAGCATCTCTCCAAAAAAGCGCTGCAAATATAGCACTTTTTTTCAGAATACCAATCTTTCCAGATATCAATTGTTCGTGAGCAGGACACGGCCCCTCTGCACACCAGTGCGCTGACGAGGCTGTCCGGCAGGACCAGTCATCTCAGGAGCGTGACCCTTGTTACCCACGCCGGGGATGATATCCAGGAAAGCTATGCCTGTCTGAGGCATGGTGAAAATCATGGCATTGTTGCCGTCGCGGGGCGCGAATACACCGAGGAAAGCTCCGGGATTGCCATTCCTCACGGTCAGCTTTCCTTCAGCGGTGTTGAAACCGGCCCACTGCCAGTCCGCGAAGTAACCCTTGAACTCAGGATAGTCGAAAGTCTCACCGGGGATGGGATCATTGTAAGGCTTGTCCCAGACTCCGTACACAGGACCGTGCATACGGTTCTGCCATACCCTCGAAGGACCCTTGCCCAGGAAACGCATGCCCTCCACCTTGTCCTCGGGATAGTCCAGGCAGACGCCGAGCATCTCGATAGGCTCCTCATAGAGGTACTCATAGTCGAGCATGACCTCTCCGTTGCCACCCACAGACCAGCGGGCAGACTTGAGCGGGCCATCATAGGTGGCGGTGACCACTGCCAGTCCGTTCTCGGTCTTCCAGTCGAAGGAAGTCAGGCGGGAAGCGGGGGCGATGTTTTCGAAGGTGCGCTCCATGGGACGCTCAGCCTCCCAGTTGGGATTGTTGCGCCTCTGGGGATGGGTGCGCTTGGCAATCACCATGCGGGGGCCGCTCAGCGACAGGGAGCCGAACTTGACCAGATTGCCGCTGCTGCGGTCGAAACGGATCTCCTTGGCACCTGCAGTCACGACGAGAGTCTTGCCCTCGGTGCGGAAGGCAGGAGCCGCATTGGCAGCAGCGGGAGCGGAGACGACGGGAGCTTTCCAATAATAACCCCAGGTGAACACTTCGTCGCCGCGGGGGTCGTAGGCGGTGAGGTACAGGGCATCACCATCCTGCCAATCAGCGGGAAGTCCGATCTCTATCGTCCCCTCGGCGTGAGGCGGGATGTCGCCTGCGGCGGCTTCGCCCTCAGCGATCACCACGCAGTCAACCTTGTCCTCAGGACCCTGGGCAAGGGAGACCAGTCTCCAGGAGAATGAGCACTTGTCCAGATTGAGGAAATCATATCTGTTCTCCACCTTGAAGCGGCCGGCGAACTCATCCGGAGCGGGGATGAAACTGCACTGGTCGGCCTCTTCGGCGAGATTTTCATTGGCAGCTGCGGCAGCGCCGTAAGGCAATACATGGACAGGAGACCAGATGTGGCGGACGGTCCAGAAGCTGCCTTCCTTCTCGAGGTGAGGTCCGACAATGCCGTCGGGGGCATAGGTGTCGGCGCAGTCGATGCGGCCGCCCTCGTCGGTACGGACCACTCCCTCGTCGGCGAAGGACCAGAGGAAGAATCCGCCGGCACGGTCATGATGACGCAGCAGCTCCCAGAAATCCCAGAGTCCGGCGCCATGACCTCCGTCGTAGAGGCCGTGCAGGATTTCGGTAGGCATGTAGATGCCGGTCTGCTCGAGCGTCTGCTTCATACGGTCGTAATAAGGATAATGCTGGGTCTGGAAGCCGTTCTTTTCAAGCCAGGGGTAGACCACGGGACGCTGCTGGATGTCGCAGCGCTTGAACACGGGCTCCAGGTCGAAATTGAAACCGCCCTCATTGCCGTTGGACCACCAGATGACCGAAGGATGGTTCTGGTCGCGGGCTACGAAAGCCTCCACGAGCGGAGTACCGACCTCGGTGCTGTAGTATCCGTGCCAGCCGGCCACCTCGTCCATCACATACAGACCGAGCGAGTCGCAGGCGTCGAGGAAAGCCACATCGGGCGGATAATGGCACATACGCACGGCATTCATGTTCATCTCGCGTATCAGGCGCACATCCTCGATGCAATCCTCACGGCTCAGGGCCCTTCCGGTCTCGGGACGGAAGCTGTGGCGGTTCACACCCTTGATGAGGACCTTGGTGCCATTGACATAGAGGCCGTCCTCCTCGCGCACCTCAATGGTGCGGAAGCCTATGCGCTCAAAGTAGGTATGGACCAATTTGGAACCGTCGTACAGCTCGAAGCGGACGCGGTAGAGCGAAGGAGTCTCCGCGGTCCACAGGTCAATATTGCGGTAGGTGGCATTAAGCTCCGCCTTTCCGCCGAGCACGCTGGCGCGCACCGGACGGCCATGCTGGTGGCCGTTCTTGTCAAACAGACGTGCGACCACCTTGAAATCCTCGTCGACCTCGCCGCCCAGGAACACCTGAGCCTTCAGGCTGCCGTCGCACTGGGCATCCACGGCCACCCTGTCGATATAACCCTCGGGGCGGGAGCTGAGATAGACGGGACGGAAGATACCGCCGTAGTTCCAGAAATCGGCACGCCTCTCTGCAGCGTTCACGCTGGGATCGGAAGACTCCTTGTGCACGGTCACTTCCAGGAGGTTGTCCTCCCCGCCGTAGCGGACTATGTCGCTGACATCGGCAGAGAAACGGTAGTACGAACCCTGATGCAGGGGAATGACTGTCTCGCCGTTGACCTTGACGGAGCAGTCGGTCATCACACCCTCGAAGACCAGGGAGACGACGCGGTCTTTCCACTCATCTGACACCTTGAACTTGGTGCGGTACAGACCGGACTCATCGACAGGCGCGGGAGCGTTCTTGCGGAGCAGGACGTTGCCGTACTGATAATTACCGAAACCTTGCACTTCCCAGCAGGAAGGCACTTTGATCTGAGTCCACTCTCCGGAATTCTGTCCTCCGGTGCAGAAGAAATCCCAGTCCACCGCAGACGCGGCATCCTCGCCCGAAAGATATTTCACTTCCGTGAGCGACTCAGGATCCACTCCGGAGCTGCAGGACACGATTAAACCTGCAGGCAGGAGCAACATGATACAAGCCAATAAGGAAAAAGGCAGTTTAGTTTTCATAAATTATGGCGGTTTGTTTCTTACGCAATATTAAGAAAAAAACGCCAATAATCAACCTATTTGCACCTTTCGATAAACAGAGATGAAAGCGGGGATCAGGAACAGGTTGGCCGCCACCCACGCCGCAGGGTCGTTGAAAGCCACTGCAGTAAAGCCGAAAGGCCCCACCAGGAGCTTCGCCACGGCTATCCTGGCTATCATTTCCATGACGCCGGACCACATCGCGAAATTGGTGAACCCCAGACCCTGGATGGTGTAACGGAACAGGCACAGGGTGCCGAGGGTGATGAAGAACAAGGTGCAAACCCTCAGATAATATACAGCCGCCCCGATAATGGCAGTCTCGGAGGCATCGACGAAAATCCTCACCAGAGGTCCAGCCATGGGCCAGATGAAGGCCAGCGCGGCGACGCAGTAGATCACATCCAGCAGCAGCCCGGCCTTGATGCCATCCTTCACCCTCTCGGGCTTGCCGGCGCCCAGGTTCTGCCCCGCAAAGGTCGTCATTGCCATGCCGAAACTCTCCAGCGGGCAGAAGAAGAGCATCTTGAGGCGCATGCCCGCGGTGAACGCCGCCACATAGGTGGTGCCGAGGGCATTGTTGGCGCTCTGCAGGATAATGCTGCCGATGGCGGTGATGGAGAACTGCAGCCCCATGGGAGCACCCACCGACACCAGGCGCCATGAAAGCGAGGGGTCGAAACCGCGCTCGGAGGGGTCCCCGCCGCGGAGGACGTCGTAATTGCGCCGCATGAACACATAGCACAGCACCGCCGAAAGGGTCTGGGCGATGAGGGTGGCGGCTCCGGCTCCGGCGACGCCCCATTTGCACAGCACCACGAAGACGAGGTCGAGCACGATGTTCATCGCGGTGGAGAACACCAGAAAAAGGAAGGGGGTGCGGCTGTCGCCGAGGGCGCGTATTATATTGGCCAGCAGGTTGTAGAAGAAAGTGCCGGGGATGCCGACCAGGATGATGAAAAGGTAGATGTAGGCCTCGGAGAAGATGTCCGCGGGGATGTTGATCCAGTGCAATATGCTGCCGCAGAGCATCGCGGAGACCGTAGCCAGCAGGAGCGACAGCCCTCCGGCGACATAGAGGGCGTTGGCCACAAGCCGGCGCAGCAGGGAGTAATCCCTGGCCCCGAAAGCCTGGGCAATGGGGATGGCCATACCAGCTCCGCAGCCGTTGCAGAAGCCCAGGATGAGGAAAAGTACGGAGGAGCTGGCACCCACCGCAGCGAGACTCTCCACGCCGAGGAAGTTGCTGACTATCGCTGAATCGGTGAGCTGATAGAATTGCTGCAGGATGCCGCCAAGCAGGAGCGGTATCGAGAACTTGAGCAGGAGCGGAAGGGGCCTGCCCTGTGTGAGTTCCTTCGTTGCCATACACTAACCGGGGCGCAAAGTTAGCAATTTCGGAGATTATTCGTATATTTGAATTTGTGCAGTTCCATACGACCAAACCATTTTATAAAATGAAAAAAATTTTAGCCCTGATCACCTTGGCACTCCTCGCAGTCCCCTCCCCGGCGGCACCCGCGAAGGAGCGCGTAAGCATCGAACTCTCCGGCGAGGGATGGTACCTCTGGAGAGACCGTGATGCAGACTGGCGCAATGAAAAGCCCGTCTTCGACTACAGTGAAGCCCTCGGCCTGCCCGTGGCCAGCCCCACCGCCGGCTGGGACATCCTCATGTCCTCCCAGGCCCTTCCTGTGGCAGTCCCCGGCACAGCCGAGCAGTACATCATCGAAACCCCCGGTCCCGAAGGCGACATCGTCGGAGTGACCTGGTGGACCAGGACCTTCAAGGCCCCGGCCTTCAAGAAAGGCGACAGGGTGATCCTGAAGTTCGGTTCCGCCCGCTCCAGGGCCGAAGTGTTCGTCAACAGGAAACTCGCTGATTACCAGATAGTTTCCAACACTCCCTTCATCACGGACATCACCGACTTCATCAAGCCCGGACAGACCGTCGAACTCGCCGTCCGCATCACCGACGCCGGCGGCAACCTCGACTGGCGTGACACAGCCCTCATCCCCTGGGGCGACGACGCCCTCCCGCCCGACCACGGATTCGGAGGCATCACCCAGAAGATCTTCCTCGAAGTGCTCCCGAGCGTGAACATCGCTGACATCTACATGCAGAACACGCCTCAGATGAAGGTCGCCAACGCCATCATCACCGTGGACAACACCACCGACAAGCCCCAGAAGCGCAATGTCACCGTGAAAGTCGCCTCCTGGCGCGACCCCTCCGAGGTCATATTCACCAAGACCCTCTCCAAGACCTTCCAGCCCGGTTCCAACGAATTCGAAATCAAGGTGGATCCCGCCGAGGTCAAGCTCTGGAGCGTGGAGGACCCCAACCTCTACGTCTGCTCCGTGGCCCTCGGCACCGGCAGCAGCCAGAATGACTGGAAGTCCCGCAGGTTCGGTTTCCGCTGGTTCGAAGCCACGGGAGTGGGCGAAGACGCCATGTTCCGCCTCAACGGAAAACGCATCGTCCTGCGCTCCGCCATCAGCTGGAGCTTCTGGCCGGTCAACGGTATATTCCCCTCAGACGAACTGGCCCGCCGCCAGATCGAGATTGCCAAGGAACTCGGCATGAACTGCCTCAACTTCCACCGCTTCATAGGCTACGAAAACGTGATGGACTATGCCGACGAGCTCGGACTCCTCTACTATGAGGAACCCGGCGGATTCCGCATCAACACCCGCTACAAGCTGCTCAACCGCATACTCCACGAAAAGGTGATGCGCATGGTCAAGCGTGACCGCAGCCACCCCTCGGTCGTGATCTTCAGCATGATGAACGAAGGAGGCGACTCCCAGCCCGACAAGCTCGAGCTCGAAATCGCCGCCATGAAAGACATCCACAAGCTCGACCCTTCACGCATCAAGCTCCGCGTATCAGCCTGGGCCAAAGGCGATTACATCGACGACCAGGCCAAGATACACCTCTTTCCCTGGGATGACACAGTCTATTGGAACGGATGGTACGACTACCACCGCGCCGGCGGCCCCGCCGTCTGGAACGAAGGCCTGTACAAGAGCCCCGAAGACTACTACAACAACACCACCAACCGCACTGAGATAGTCTATTTCGGCGAGGAAGGTGCAGTGTCCTCCCCTCCCCGCCTCCAGAAGGACAAGGAAGACCTGGACAAGCTCCAGTACAAAGGCTGGGACGGCCCCGACTTCCTCAAATGGTACGATGAATTCAACAGTTTCATCGACCGCAAGGGCTTGCGCGCTACTTATCCCACGGTGGACGACCTCTGCGTCGCCATGGGCTCCGTATCCTTCGAGCACCAGGGCCGCAAAGTCGAGTCAGCCCGCATGAACAACCTCACCGACGCCTATGTCACCAACGGCTGGGAGTCAGAGCTCACCGAAAACTACTCCGGCATCGTGGACTGCTTCCGCTATCCCAAGTCCGACCCGTCCATCATCGCCCGCTACAACCAGCCACTCTACATCGCCGTGAAAGTGCGCCAGCAGGTGGCCGAGGCCGGCGAGTCCGTAGTGACCGACTTCTATATCATCAATGAGAAAGACGTCAAGGG
Organism: Bacteroidales bacterium; assembly: GCA_017455065.1. Classification (GTDB taxonomy): domain Bacteria; phylum Bacteroidota; class Bacteroidia; order Bacteroidales; family UBA932; genus Cryptobacteroides. The sequence goes on along the minus strand of JAFTBU010000063.1, from coordinate 17,130 downwards.
CCCCCATACCCTGCTGGTCAGCGTCCGCGACCCCCAGGGCAAGGTCCACTTCGTGGGCAGCTATCCTGTCAATGTCACCGGCGGTGAAGTGTACGGCGAGCTACTGCTCCGCGACATCCCCGTCCCCGTGGGCAATGTGGGCGGCCTCTGCCGCATCGAAGCCGCCCTGCGCGGGAACAACTCCGCCGGCACCGCGGCCAACGGCTACGATGACGTGCTCTGCGTGAACCTGCGTGACAACACTCTCGGCGGCCACGGCGCCGTCTGGGAGGACGGACGCAGCATGCAGGACTTCCTCTCCGGCAGGACGGCCGAAAAGGTCGAGACCTACAGCGACGCCCTCGGCAAACTCGACTGGGTGATCGTCACCCGTCCGCCCAAGAAAGACCAGCTCACCATGGTGCCCACCGAAGCCTTCCACACGGCTTCCGGCGAGCCCGGACTCGACTGCATCTACTACGAAGACATGAATTTCGGGAAGGAAGTCTGGAGGGAAGTGGCCAACTCAGTGAACCTCAGCGCTATCGAAGGCGCCACCCCCAACCCGCACGTGCACATGGTGCAGGGCTACGGCATACGCTGGATAGGCACCGTCACCCCCACCGTCTCCGGCGAGTACACCTTCTTCCCTTCGAGCAACGGCCGCAGCCAGATTGAGCTCAAGGTCAATGACGAGACGGTCTATACCACCGCCCGTCCCCAAAGGGGTGCAGCCCCCGGCAGCGTCCGCACCGACGGCAAAGTCACCCTCGAAGCCGGCAAGCCCGCCAAGATCGAGATACTCTTTCGCCATCCCCGCAGCAACGCCCGCTGCCGCCTCGACTGGGCAGTCCCCAACGAGCACATGCCCGATCCTGCCGGACTCATGAGGCGCGCCGCCCAGGACGGCACCAAAGTGTTCATCCTCCAGGGCGCCGAAGAGTGGTCTGAGTTCATCCAAGCAGCCAGCGCAGCCCGTTTCCAGGAAAGTTTCTACGTGGGTACCAACTGGCTCGGCGGCGTGATGTTCAACAAGCCCCACCGCATCTTCGACCAGCTCCCCGCAGGCGGAGCCCTCAACTGGCCCTATCAGGCCCTCATCCACACCGGAGTGGAGCGCATGGGCTTCGTGATGGACGGTGAAGAGCTGCTCGTGGGTGCATACCACACCTACCCGATGGCCATTGGCACCGCGATGGGCATAGTCCCCGTGGGCAAAGGCTCGGTACTCTTCTCGACCCTCGACATCTACGGCAACATAGTCACCGAATCAGCCGCGGGTCTCGTAGCCAAGAAATTGGTGTTCAACATGATAGACAGCGCCCAGTAGGAGCGCTGCCGCTTCATTTCGCAGAAAGCATCGCCATCCGCGCCCGGAGTTCCCAGGTGCGGATGCGGTCTTTATAGAGGTTGTTGGCATTGACCTTCTCCACGGAGAGGTCGGCGTCGGAATTGTCCCTCCAGCGGCGGCAGTTGTACATCACATCGTAGATCCTGCCTATGCGGTACTCCCGGCAGATGCGCAGGGCCACGGCATAATCCTCGCCATACTTCACCACGGGGAAGGTTACCTCCCTCAGAAGAGGGGTCCAGAAGCCTCTGGGGGCGCCCAGGCCGTTGATGCGGAGGGCATTGTTCATGCCGTTGTCATCGGACCACTCGCGATGGTCGATCACTCCGGGAGGTATCTCATTGAGGTCGATGTCGGTGAGGCGGTAGCTGCCTATGATCATGGCGGCGCGCTGCTCATGGAAGGCGTCCACGAATTTCTGGACGGTGTTCTCATCGGAATAGACGTCGTCCGAATCGAGCTGCAGGGCGAAGCGGCCGCAGCGGGGGTCGGAGATGGCGGCGTTCCAGTTGCCTCCGATGGCATGGTAGCCGGGGCCCTGCTGTATGAAGACAAGCTTGGGGTCGGCCTCGAAGCCGCGGATGATGTCCACGGTGCCGTCGTCGGAATGGTCGTCCACCACTATCACATTGTAAGGGAATGAAGTTTTCTGCGAGAGGGCCGAGCGTATGGCATCGGCGATGGTGGCGGCGCGGTTGCGGCAGGGTATGATGACGGAAGCCTCCACGGGGAAGTCCCCGCAGGAGAAATCAGCATCCTTGAAAGGCGGGGTCAGAAGGGCCCCGATGGCCCTCAGATGCTCCGTACAGGCCTTTTCCATCTCTATCTGCACCTCCCTGTTGCGGGGATCCACATAGTCGAACTGCTTTTCGCCGGACTTGCGCAGGTCCGTCTCCACCTCGTAGTAGAGCGGCTCGGGGATACGCACCAGGCTCCCCTTGCGCGAAAGCCTCAGCCTCAGGTCATAGAGACCGGCGAATTTGTACTCCTTATCCATCTCCAGGGCGGCTTCCTTCAGCGCCGAAGAGCGTACCAGCAGCAATCCGCCGAAATCGAAATCATCCCTCAGGGCGCCCTCCTGGTAGTCTATGACAGGGGAAAAGCTCTCCTCCCCTCCCTTTATCGAGAAGTGGTCGGCATAGACCATGCTGGCCCCGGTGTAGCGGGCCACCTGTATCATCCTGTGCAGGGCGCCGTCCACGGGACGGAGTTCTTCGGGTTTGGTGAAAATGAAAGTGAAGTCATCCCCGGCACTTGCGGCCAGTTCCTTGATGGCGGCCGTGGAAGGCCGCGCCTGAATCCTGAAAATATTGTCCATAGTTGATGTAAAAATAATTGTTATATTTGTGAACCACAAATAACCGATATGAAAAAACTTGTAATAATTCCTACTTACAACGAAATAGAGAATATCCACAAGATAATCCGCGCCGTCATGGCCCTCGAAGGAGGATTCCATATCCTCATCATCGACGACGGGTCGCCCGACGGCACCGCCGCTGCCGTAAAAGAGCTGCAGAAGGATTTCGAAGACAGGCTGTTCCTGCTCGAGAGATCCGGCAAGCTCGGCCTCGGCACCGCCTATCTGACCGGATTCAAATGGGGCCTGGAGCACGGCTACGACTACATCTTCGAGATGGACGCAGACTTCTCCCACGACCCCGACGACCTGCCCAGGCTGTATGCAGCCTGCGCCGAGGGCGGCGCCGACCTTGCCATCGGTTCCCGCTACTGCGACGGCGTGAGCGTGGTCAACTGGCCCATAGGCCGCATCCTGATGTCCTATTTCGCATCGGTCTATGTGAGGACGCTGCTGGGATTCCACATCTACGACAGCACCGCAGGCTTCCTCTGCTACTCCAGGAAAGTCCTCGAGACCATCGACCTCGACAAGGTGCAGATGAAGGGCTACGGTTTCCAGATCGAGATGAAGTACTCCGCCCACAAACTCGGATTCAAGATAGCCGAAGTCCCCGTCATCTTCGTCAACCGCAAGGAAGGCACCTCCAAGATGTCCGGCAGCATATTCGGTGAAGCCTTCTGGGGCGTCATCAAATTGAGATTCAGAAAGATACTTCCCCGGTGAGCCAATACTCCAAGAGTTCGGAAGACACCAGGGTCCTGGTGCTCAGTATCGTCGTGGGTTTGCTCTCCGGACTCGCCGCGGTAGCCCTGCAGTTGTCCATAAGGGGCCTGCAGCAGCTGCTCCGCCCCATCTCTTCACACTACTGGCTGGTCCTGCTGCTTCCCGGCGTGGGTATGCTGCTGGCCATGCTCTGCGTGAAGTACCTGATCCGGGACAATATAGGCCACGGCGTCACGAAGGTCCTCTGGGCCATTTCCCGCAATGAATCCCGCATCAAGGCCCACAACACCTGGTCTTCCCTGCTGACCTCCGCCCTGACCATAGGTTTCGGCGGATCCGTGGGAGCCGAGGCCCCCATAGTCTATACCGGAGCCGCCATCGGTTCCAGGATAGGACAGAGGGCGAAACTCTCCCACAAAAGCATCACCGTACTGCTCGGCTGCGGCGCCGCAGGCGCCATCGCCGGCATCTTCAAGGCCCCGCTGGCAGGCGTGCTGTTCACCCTGGAGATCCTGATGTTCAACATCTCGATGAACTCCATCATGCCCCTGCTGCTGTCCACCGTGTCGGCCACCGTCGTATCCTATTTCATGACCGGAGACATACATCCCTTCCAGAGCAGCATCACCCCGTTCGCGATGATCAACATCCCGTTCTACCTGATCCTGGGAGTGTTCTGCGGCCTTTCTTCCCTGTACTTCACCCGCGCCACACTGTGGCTCGAGGACAAGTTGGGCAAGGTTGCCAATCAATGGCTGCGCTGGGCCGCCTGCGCCCTGGGAGTGGGAGTGCTGGTCGCACTGCTGCCCCCTCTCTTCGGCGAAGGCTATGAAGACATCAGCCTGCTGCTCAACGGCAACACCGCCTGGGAAGACGGGCCCAGTCCCCTGCTGTATCTGCTGAAAAGCCGCTGGGGCGTACCCATATTCTTCCTGCTGGTAATGTTGCTGAAGGTCTTTTCGATGACCTTGACCAATGCGGGAGGCGGCGTCGGAGGAACCTTCGGTCCCACCCTGTTCATCGGCGCCATCGCGGGTTTCGTGATGTCCCGCAGCTTCAATCTCATATTGCCCCCCGACATCTACCAGCTCCCCGAAAACAACTTCGTGCTGGCCGGGATGGCAGGCCTGATGGCCGGAGTCATGCAGGCCCCGCTGACGGCCATATTCCTCATCGCCGAGATCACCGGAGGCTACGACCTGCTGCTGCCGCTGATCCTCTGCGCATCGGTTTCGTACGGAGTGACTCGTATCTGGGAACGCTACTCGATCTACACCAAGCGTCTGGCCCAGAGCGGAGACCTGCTCACCCACGACAACGACCAGGCCGCCATGCTCCTGATGGACATGGACAAGCTCATACGTGACAAATACCCCCGCATCAAGCCCGACGCCACCCTCAGGGAGATAGTCTCTGTGATGTCCCAGGACTCTTCCGCCGTGATGGCCGTACTGGACGAAGAAGGCCATTTCCAGGGCCTTCTGGACGTGGACCATCTGCGCAAGTACATCACCCGCACAGAGGAGTTCGACAGCCTCAGGGCCTACAATCTCATGGAAGAAGCGCCTGCGATGATCTACCGCGGGGAAAGGGCTGACAGCGTGATGTCCAAATTCGACAAAACCGAGGCATGGCGCCTGCCGGTCGTGACCGACGATGGGACATACCTCGGATTCATGTCAAAATCCCGGATACTGATGGCTTACCGCGACCAGCTCCGGGAAATCACTACCGATTAATCTATCTGGGGAAGACCCAGGTCCTTGAAGGTCCTCGGTGCAGGCACACCGGGCAGAGGCTTGCGTGTCTTGATCTGCTCGAGTGCCACTTCGATGGCCTTGAGGAGCTGCTGGTCCTCGCCTGCGGCTTCGCGGACGGGGTCGTTGTCCAGCCAGATGTCGGGATCCACACCGTGGTTCTCCACGATCCACTGGCCGGTCTTCGCATCATAATTGGTGAAGAAAGGTACCCTGACGTCGGTGCCGTCCATGTAAGGGAGCGAACCGCTGATACCTATGATGCCGCCCCAGGTGCGGGTGCCGATGACGGTGCCCAGGTTGTTGGCCTTGAAGCTCCAGGGGAAGAGGTCTCCGTCAGATGCGGAATATTTGTCGATGAGCAGGACCTTGGGACCGGTGTGGGTGCCCTCAGGCTCGGTGCCCACCATGGATGAAGTGCGCCTCATGGTCATACGGTAGACCTCCCTCTGGAGACGCTCGATGATCATCGGGGAGACGTTTCCGCCGCCGTTGGCACGGTCGTCGATGATGAGGGCTTCCTTGTCCAGCTGGGGATAATAGTAACGTACGAACTCGTTCAGACCTTCCTGGCTCATGTCGGGGATGTAGATGTAGCCGACCTTGCCGCCGGACTTCTCCTCTACGGTGCGGATGTTCTTCTGCACCCACTCATAGTGGTAGAGGGGATATTCGTCGGCGATGGGCTTCACGACCACCTTGCGGCCGCCGGCGGCGCCGCGGGAGTTGACGGTGAGCTCGGTCAGCACACCCGCCTTGCCGGCGAGGAGGCTGTAGATATTGGCAACATCTGCGGTGGAGACTCCGTCGATGGCGGTGATGAAGTCACCCTCGGAGACTCCGATGCCGGGCTCGGTGAAAGGAGAACGGAGGGTGGAGGTGTAGGGAGCGCCCTGCAGGATGCGGTCGATGCGGAAGAAGCCGCCGTCGGCCTTGGAGAGCTCGGCTCCGAGCAGCCCCATCTCTATCCTTTCAGGCTTGGGGTACTCGCCCACGCTCACATAGGCGTGGCCGCAGGCCAGCTCTGAGATCATCTCGCCTATCACATAGTTCAGGTCAAGCCTGGTCTTCACATAAGGAAGGAGGGCAGAGTATTTGACCTTGATGGCGTTCCAGTCGCGTCCGTGCATGTTTTCCAGATAGAATCCGTCCCTGAAAGCCCTCCAGACTTCGTCGAAGACCTGGGGCCACTCCTGGGAGTAATCCACCACGGCGACCATGTCGGACATGTTGATGCGGGAGCCGGGAGCCACCCTGGGTGAAGGGAAATCGGCGACGAAGTAGTTGCCGGGGCCGCTGACGAAGAGGGCCTTCTTGTCGCCCTGGCGGTAGCTGAAGCTGCCGTCGGCGCATTTGTCGTCCTTGCCGGTGGCGAAGTCGTAGCACTTGGTCTCACGGCCGGACACATACCAGAGCCTCTTGCCGTCGCAATAGAAGCCGCGGGCTGCCTGCACGGGGAGTTTGATAATCCTGTCGGCGAGGCCTTCGGGATCCACCTTCACCACCACTCCTGCGGGGGCTGCAGTGGCTGCGGGTGCAGCCTTAGAGCCTTTCTTGGCGGCAGCGGGAGTGGGCGCGGGGGCTGCGGGGGCAGCCTTGGCGGGAGCCGCTTCACCGTCGCGGGGAAGGAGCGGAGACGGGGTGTCGGCTGCCAGCATTGTCATATAGAGCGCGCTCATATTGGTATAAGCGTAGTTCCACTCGACCCTGCTGTAGATAGGGCTGAGGTCGCGGTCGGAGGTGAAGAGGAGGTACTTTCCGTCGGCGCTGAAAGCGGGGCTGCCGGAGTTGTACCACTTCTCGGTGACAGGATACTCCTTGCCGGTGGCGATCTCGTAGAGATAGACTATGCTGATCTCGGCGGAGATGGGCTTGGTGTAGGTGAGCCATTTGCTGTCAGGCGAATACTCCACTCCGTAGAACTCCGATTCGGGGCAGGTCATCAGGACCCTGGAGGCCTTAGTGGCGGGATCCAGCTCCACGAGACGGTTCTTGCGGTCCGAATAGAGTATCTTTTTGCCGTCGGGGCTCCACTGGATGCTGCGGATGTAGGTGTCGCTGCCCTTGGTGAGCTGGACAGGGGCCTTGCTCTCGTCGGTGGCGTCCTGCAGCCAGATCTCGGTCTCGCCGGTGCGGTCGCTCACATAGGCGATGCTCTTGCCGTCGGGGCTCCAGTCGGCCACCCTCTCATTGGCACCGGGGGTGCGGGTGATGTTGCGGGTCACGCCGGTGCTGGCGGGCACGTCGAACACTTCACCGCGGGCGGTCACCGCCAGGCGGGAGCCGTCGGGAGAGAGGCTGTAGGCGGAGATCCTGCCGGAGACGCTCCTGCGCTCGGGGCGGGAATAGACATTGTCGGAAGAGATGGTGATGCTCACCTTCTCGGCCTTGCGGGTGGCGGGATCGAGCTTCCAGATGTATCCAGCCTGCTCGAAGACTATGGTGTGTCCGTCGGTGCTGGGGAACTTGACGTCGAAATCCTTGAAATCAGTGACCTTGGAAGTGGTCTTGGTCCTGGTGTTGTAAACGAAGATATTCATCGTCATGTCGCGGTCGGAAGCGAAGAAGATCTCCTCGCCGACCCACATGGGGAAGATGTCCTGGGCGTCGTTGGAAGTAATGTTCTCCACGGTGCCGCGGTCGGGATTCCAGATCCACACGTCGTCGGCCATGCCGCCGCGGTAGTACTTCCAGGTGCGGAACTCCCTCATCACCCTGTTGTAGGCGAGCTGCTTGCCGTCGGGGCTCCAGCTGCAGAAGCCGCCCTCGGGAAGCGGGAGCTTGGAGGGCATCGCTCCGTCGGGAGAGACCGTCCAGAGATTGCCGGAGAAGCCGTCGCCGATGCGGTTGCGGTAGACTATGCCCTTGCCGTCGGGATTCCAGGTCATGACAATGTTGTTGGGGCCCATGCGGTCGCCCAACTCGTCACGGCTGTTGGTGGAGGTGTAGGTAAGCCGGCGCGGCTCCCCTCCCCGGGCGGGGATGAGATAGACCTCGCGGTTGCCGTCGTACTCTCCCGTGAAAGCGATGGACTTGCCGTCCGGGGAGAAACGGGCGAACATTTCATAACCGATGTGCGAAGTGAGCCTTCTGGCCTCGCCTCCGGATACCGGCACGGTGTAGAGGTCGCCGGCATAGGAGAACACGATTTCGCTGCCGTTGGTGGCGGGGAAACGCAGCAGACGTGCCTCGTCCGTGGCAGGAGCGGCACCCATGGACACGCCGGTGGCGCAGCACAGGGCCGCAAGGGATAGGATAGTAAGGATCTTTTTCATGATTGGATAAAACTAACAGGACTAAGATACTGATATTTTGATTAAATTTGAAATATGAAGGAAATATATATACAGCATATAGCGTCCCGCCTGCAGCTCAAACCCTGGCAGGTGGAAAACTGCGCGGAGATGTTCGAAGAGGGTGACACCATACCTTTCATCAGCCGCTACCGCAAGGAGAAGACCGGCGGCATGGACGACACCGAAGTGGCTGAAGTCAAGCACTGGGTGGATGTGTTCACCGACATGGAAAAGCGCAAGGAGACCATCCTGACTACGATAGGCGAAGCCGGAGCCCTCACCGACGAGCTCCGTCAGAAGATAGTGGACTGCGTCAGCGCCACCGAGCTCGAGGACATCTACCTCCCCTGGAGGCCCAAGCGCCGCACCCGCGCCACCGTGGCCAAGGAGCTCGGCCTGGAGCCCCTGGCCGACCTGCTCTGGGAAAACCGCACCCGCGACCCCCTCGCCAGCGCCCGCGGATTCGTCAAGGGCTCCCCTCAGCTGAAGGGCAAGGCCGGTGCTGAAGACGCCGAGGCCGCTCTCGCAGGGGCCCGCGACATCATAGCCGAGCGTCTCAGCGAGACCGCGCTCATACGCGAGAACCAGCGTGCCTCCTTCAGGCAGCGCCGTATCGTGAGCAGCGTCACCAAGGCCGGCAAGGACTCCCCAGACGCCCAGAAATACCGCATGTACTTCGATTTCAACATGCCCCTGAGCCGTATCCCCTCGCACAATCTCCTGGCCATCCTGAGGGCAGAAAACGAGGGTTTCCTGAGGATAGGGCTGGACACCGACGCTGAGAAATGCGGGGCCAAGGTCTATTACGATTTCTGCAAGGAGCACGGCTACCCTTCCGGAGCCGTCGCCGATCAGATCAAGGAGGCGGTCGCCGACAGTTTCAAGCGCCTGCTGGAGCCCTCCATCAGCACCGAAGTCATCAAGGAAGCCAAGGAAAAGGCCGACGTCGAGAGCATACGTGTGTTCGGGGAAAACCTGCGCCAGCTGCTCCTGGGAGCCCCCGTGGGCCAGAAACGCACCATGGCCATAGACCCCGGCTACCGCAACGGCTGCAAGATAGCCTGCCTGGACGAACAGGGCGGCCTGCTGTACCATACCGTCATATTCCCCCACCCGCCCCAGAACGAAAAAGTCAAGGCCATCGTGGAAGTCCAGGGCATGCTGGAGAAATACCATATCCAGGCCGTGGCCATAGGCAACGGCACCGCCAGCCGCGAGACTGAGGAGTTCATGCGCAAGGTGAGCCTTCCCGAAGGCTGCGGCGTGTGGACCGTCAGCGAGGACGGAGCGTCGATCTACTCCGCCTCCGAAGTGGCCAGGGAGGAGTTTCCCGATGAGGATGTCACCGTCAGGGGCGCCGTCTCCATAGGCAGGCGCCTGATGGACCCCCTCGCCGAGCTCGTCAAGATCGACCCCAAGAACCTGGGCATAGGCCAGTACCAGCACGATGTGGACCAGTCCCTGCTGAAGGAGAAGCTGGACAATACCGTCGAGTCCTGCGTCAATGCCGTCGGCGTCAACCTCAACACCGCAAGCCCGTACCTGCTCCGCTATGTCTCCGGGATAGGGCCGTCGCTGGCTGCCAATATCATCGATTACAGGACCGCCCACGGCGGTTTCCGCAGCCGCAGCGAGCTCCGCAAGGTCCCCCGCCTCGGGGACAAGGCCTTCGAGCAGTGCGCCGGATTCCTGCGGGTCAAAGGCGCCGCCAACCCCCTGGACGACTCTGCAGTGCATCCCGAGTCCTACCATATAGTGGACAAGATGGCTTCCGACCTGGGAGTGAGCGTGTCCGAACTGGTGGGCAACTCCGCGCTCTGCTCCGGCATAAAGCCTGAGCGCTACGTGGACGGGAAAGTCGGTCTTCCCACCGTCAATGATATCATCAAGGAATTGGCGAAACCCGGCCTGGACCCCCGCGAACAGGCATCCGAATTCCGTTTCGCCGAAGATATCCGGGATCTTTCAGACCTGAAGCCTGGCATGGAACTGCCGGGCATAGTCACGAACATCACCAACTTCGGTGCGTTCGTGGACATAGGTCTGCATGAAAATGGATTGATACACGTCTCCCAGATGGGTGTACGGGGACTGGCGGACCCTTCGAAGGTCCTGAAGCTTCATCAGCAAGTGAAGGTCTCCGTGGTAAGCATAGATGAGGAACGCCGCCGGATAGGGCTCAGACTGGTTCGCTGACCAGTCTAAGCATCCGCGGGATCGTCATCGGCATCTGAGCCTCCGTACTGGGAAATATTGTCGTCCGGAAGGGTGTTGCCTTCGCTGTCGGGAGTGGAAGTGGTTCCTGCCACTTCTTCGTTCTCGGCATCTTCCTCTCCTTCGAGCCAGCGCTCGATATCCTCGATGTCATCGGTCTTGATCTTGATCTTCACAAGATAGATGGCATCAGGGATCTCGATAGTCACAGCATAGAAAGGGGTACCGTCGGGTTTGGTGTACTTGATAAGGTCGGGGAGATAGTCGTTGAATCCCTTGGGATACTTCTCCGCGAACACTTCGGCAAGTTCAGGCGACATGTTCTCGTAGCTGACTACGTGTCTTTTCTTATTGTCTTGAGGCATATCCAAAAATATCTGCAGCAATATTAGTGCTTTTTTTTGAATATGCAAACACCCTACATCCTTTCCGGCAATTTTATGCCCAATATGCCCATGGCGCGGGTCAGGACGGACGCCAGAGTCTGGATGAGCACGAGCCTGGCGCTCTTCAGCGCGGCATCGGGCTCCCTCAGGATCTGGGTCTCATGATAATACTGGTTGAACTCCTTGGCCAGGTCGTAGGAATAGTTGGCGATGATGGCCGGAGAGAACTCCTGGGCCGCCTCGGCTATCTTCATCGGGTAGGAATTCAGCAGCTGTATGAGCCTGGTCTCCTTGGGTGAGAACTCCAGGGCGGGATCTATGCACTCCACCCCGTGGGCTATACCCTGCTCGTCGGCCTTGCGCAGTATGCTGCGGATACGGGCGTGGGTGTACTGGATGAAAGGACCGGTGTTGCCGTTGAAATCGATGGACTCCTTGGGATTGAAAAGCATCTTCTTGCGGGGGTCCACCTTGATGATGAAGTACTTGAGCGCGCCCAGGCCTATCATCCTGTAGAGCGCTTCCTTCTCATCCTCGGGCACGCCTTCGAGCTTTCCGGACTCTTCCGAGGTGCTCTTGGCCTCCTGATACATCTTCTCGATCAGGTCGTCGGCGTCCACCACCGTGCCCTCGCGGGATTTCATCTTGCCCTCGGGGAGCTCGACCATGCCGTAGGAAAGGTGGTAGATCTGGTCCGCCCAGTCGAAACCGAGCTTCTTCAGGATGAGCTTCAGCACCTGGAAATGATAGTTCTGCTCATCGCCCACCACATAGACATGGCTGTCCAGATGGTACTCTGAGAAACGTCTCTCAGCTGTGCCGAGGTCCTGGGTGATGTACACCGAGGTGCCGTCGGAGCGCAGCAGGAGTTTGCGGTCCAGTCCGTCGGCGGTGAGGTCGCACCACACGGAACCGTCGGGATCCTTGACGAAGACACCCATCTCCAGTCCCCTGGCGACGAGTTCCTTGCCCAGGATATATGTCTCATGCTCGTAATAAGTCTTGTCGAAAGTGATGCCCAGGGCCTTGTAGGTCTGGTCGAAACCGGCGAACACCCAGGAATTCATCTTCTGCCAGAGCTCCCTGACTTCGGGGTCGCCCTCCTCCCATTTGACGAGCATCTTGTGCACATCGTCCATCACGGAAGGATCCTCCTTCTCCATCTTGGCGAATTCGACGTAGCAGTCGCCCACCAGGTGGTCGCCCTTCTTGCCGGTGGATTCGGGGGTGGCGCCGTTGAAGCGCTTCTGCCAGGCATACATGGACTTGCAGATGTGCACTCCCCTGTCATTGACCAGGGTGGTCTTGATGACTTCGTTGCCGGCGGCCTTGAGCAGGTCGCTGACCGATGCGCCGAGCAGGTTGTTGCGGATGTGCCCGAGGTGCAGCGGCTTGTTGGTATTGGGCGAGGAAAATTCCACCATCACCCTCCTGCCGGTCGGGGGCAGCTGGCCGAAACCGGGGTCCGAAGCGATGGAGGTGAATACCGAGGTCCAATAGACACCGCTGAGGCTGATGTTCAGGAAACCCTTGACCACATTGACAGCGCTGACTTCCGGGCAATTGGCCTGGAGCCATCCTCCGATGGCCTGTGCGGTGGCTTCGGGTGCGGCGTGGGAGATGCGCAGGAGCGGGAACACCACGAGGGTGTAGTCCCCTTCGAACTCCTTGCGGGTGGCTGACACCTGTACGGCAGCGGCGTCGGGCTGCTGTCCGTAGAGCGCCTGGACGGCCTCTGAGGCCTTGGAGGCGAGGAATGTTTCGGGTGTCATCCTTTATCCAAGATAAGACTTCAACAACTTGGATGCAGAAGGCTTCTTGAGCTTGCGTATGGCCTTCTCCTTGATCTGGCGAACCCTCTCACGGGTGAGGTCGAGCCTCTCCCCTATCTCTTCGAGAGTCATCTCCTGGCAGCCTATGCCGAAGAAACTCTTGATGATCTCGCGCTCGCGCGGGGTGAGTATCTGCAGGGCCCTGTCGATCTCGGTGCTGAGGGACTCGTTGGTCAGGCCCCTGTCGGCGCTCGGGGAATCGTCGTTGGGCAGGATGTCCAGGAGGCTGTTGTCCTCGCCTTCCACGAAGGGGGCGTCCACGCTGACGTGGCGGCCGCTGACCCTGAGGGTGTCGGCGATCTTGTCCTTGGGGACATCGATCATGGCGGACAGCTCCTCGGTCGAAGGCTGGCGCTCATTTTCCTGCTCGAACTTGCCCAGGGCCTTGTTTATCTTGTTCAGGGAGCCCACCTGGTTGAGCGGGAGCCTGACGATGCGGCTCTGCTCTGCGAGGGCCTGGAGAATGGACTGGCGTATCCACCACACTGCGTAGGAGATGAATTTGAAACCTCTGGTCTCGTCGAATTTCTCGGCGGCTTTAATCAGGCCGAGGTTGCCCTCGTTGATGAGGTCGGGAAGGCTGAGTCCCTGGTTCTGGTACTGCTTGGCCACTGAAACCACGAAACGCAAGTTTGCACGGGTCAGTTTCTCCAGAGCTTCCTGGTCGCCTTTACGTATGCGCTGTGCGAGTTCTACTTCCTCTTCCGGTGATACCAATTCCTCGCGGCCTATCTCCTGGAGGTACTTGTCCAGGGAAGCGCTTTCGCGGTTGGTGATGGACTTTGTGATCTTGAGCTGTCTCATATAGTATTCGAATGATCGTTCACCCATTTATACGGAATAATCCCGCGTAAGTTTCACACTCACACGGGATTTTTTTCAATCAGTTTTGAACAATTCCCTATTCGTCCTTGCCGAAGCCGAAGTAGAAGGACCTTCCGGTAGGGGTTACACCCTCCACGAAAATGGCTCTCTTGCTCTTCTTGGCCAGGTCGATGATATCCTGAGGCTTGCTGACAGCCTGGTCGTTGACGTACTGGATGATGTATCCGTCTCCGGCGCCTGCGGCTGCCATCTTACCATTGCCAGCGGAAACGATCTCCACGCCGTTCCTGATACGGAGTGCATCGAGAGTCTCCTTGGGGGCTGTACGGAGCCTTGCGCCGTAGAAGACTGTGCTGCCGTCCTCGACCACAGTTCCGGTCTCTTCAGACATTCCCTGGAACGTGACGGGAAGCTTGATCTCCTTGCCGTCGCGGATGACAGTGAGGGTCGCCTTGTCTCCGGGGTGGAAACTGTTGACCTTCTCCTGCACTGCTGAAGTGCTCCTGAGCACGGTGGAATCGATAGCCACGAGGATATCCTTTTCCTTCATGCCGGCCTTGTCCGCGGCTCCGCCTTTGGTAACCTTGTGAATATATACGCCGTTAAGTGAAGAAAGTTTCAACTCCTCTGCCAATTGTTCCGTGACCGGACTCATTTCGATTCCGAGTTTCGCTCTCTTGACGGCACCGAAGTCGATGAGGTCGGAAACGATCTTGCTCACGATGTTGGAAGGTACTGCGAAGCTGTAGCCTGCGTAGGAGCCGGTGGTGGAGACAATGGCGGTGTTGATACCCACGAGCTTGCCTTCTTTGTTGACCAATGCGCCGCCGGAGTTGCCGGGGTTGACGGCTGCGTCAGTCTGGATGAAGGACTCGATCTTGAACTCACCGTTGTAGTTGGGCATCGAGCGGCCCTTGGCACTGACAATACCGGCGGTGATGGTGGAACGGAGCTCCTCTCCCAGAGGGGAACCGATGGCCAGCACCCACTCGCCGAGGCGGAGCTTGTCGGAATCCGCGAACTCCACGGTCGGCAGACCCACTGCATCGATCTTGATCAGAGCGACGTCGGTGGCGGGATCGGTACCGATGACCTGGGCCTCATATACTTTATTGTTGTTAAGTGTAACTTCGATCTTGGTGGCGTTCTGGACGACATGGTTGTTGGTGACAATATAGCCGTCGGGGCGGATGATGACACCGGAGCCGCTGCCCTGGGCCTCCCTCTCACGGGTCTGGGGGCCCTCATCTCCGAAGAAGAAACGGAAGAAGGGGTCGTCCATCTGATAACGCTGGGTGGTCTTGATGGTCACCTTGACGTACACGACGGCATCGACCGCGGATTCAGCCGCATAAGTGAAGTCGGGATAATCCGTCTGTGACAAATTGACAGTACGGTATGAAGCTCCGTCAGCCGAATAAGTCACAGTCTGTCCGGGCACGCCCTGCGAAGGAGTGGCGGCCTTGGTGATACCAAATGCAGTCAGTGCACTCAAAGCCACTGACGCGATGACTGTAATTACATTCTTACTCATATGCTATTTCGTTTTTGCTATTTGCTGTTTGAAGTTTTTGCTTGCCGATTGCTGTCCGCAACAAGCCTTTTTGTATGAATCAAATTATATGCCAAATTACATATTTCCGCCAGGCGATGAGGACCTCAGTTCGACACAAGTAGTATAATTGTTCCCGCAGTCGACAACCAGCGGCTCTCTGGTTTCGCCTCGCAGCCAATAGCAACGGGCGGGCGAGGAGAGCCTTTCCCCAGAGCTCCCCACAGCCCGCCCGTAACCGCCGCGGCTGGCCGTCCCGCGGCGGTGGTGCCGCAACCCCCGCCGCCGCAGGGCGTATTTTGCGGCGGCGGCCTACTCTGGAATGCGCCCTGCGTCACGCCCAGGCAGCATCCCAGGCCGGTACGGCCGCAACAAAAAGGCCCCTAAGCAAAGTTGCGGCTCCGTAGCAGCCATTTCGTAGCGGCCCGGGTCGTTAATGAACGGGGCGGGAGCACGACCCCCTTCTAGACTGCACTGTAGGGCATTCCTGTGCTCCAGGTGTCGGCTCCGACCCGACACCTGGAGCGCTACCACCCCATGGAGGGCACTCTGTGGCACCCCCGCGCTCCCGTGATGTTCATTAAGGTTCAACCCGAAATTCACCTGGAAAAGCTACCCCCTCTGCAGAGGTCTGGGAGGCATCCTTGTCTTCCAGGTGAGGCGAAATCGCCTCGCCTGGAACTATAACCTGCCCTACAGCGCGCTCTGTGGCACTTTCTTCTTCCAGGTGAATTTTGCTTTTCTGCGTTAGATGTTCCAACGGTCAACCCGAAATTCAGAGGACCACCGAACCCTCAATAGAAGTGGCTAGAAGCGGGGGCGGCTTGCTTTTCGAGGCCTAAAAGGTGGCGGAAGGCCACCCGACACCCCCTGGAAGGCCCTGGGAGGCATGGTGGCTGTCCTTCCGAATTTCGGGTTTGGATATTTCGTTGCGACTATCTGCAATCTGACGTACAAAACGACATCCGTCAGCCAGCCACACAAAAATGTAATTCGTCAGCCCGCCGGAACCCCACTAGAGGGCCGTAGGAGCCATGGTCTGTGGGCTGACGAATTTCATAATCCGCCGGGGCCGCTCTCGGGAAAGCCATGTGTTACTCTTAAGGAGACCGCACCCTCCCGGAGAAGCGTGCATCGCATTTTGTAATTTTGCAGCCAGCCGAATGTGGCTTTGAAGGGCGTAGAAGGCCGATCGGGCTGGCCGCATCGCCTTTCAAAACCCTTTGCGGCCAGCGAAATATGCCCCGTAGGGCACCGGGAGGCCGATTGCCCTGGCCGCAAAATTACAAAATGCGGTGCAGGGCCGTACCGGCCTGATAAGCCGACAGGCTGCAGCCGGGACACATAATCGAGGGCCCTCGCCGCCGCAGTATGCGCGATGCGGCGGCGAGTCACGCCAGGGCACCACCGCCGCAATATACGCCCTGCGGCGGTTACGGGCGGGCTGCGGTGAGCTATTTTCGAGTGCTCTCCTCGCCCGCCCGTTGCTGTCAGCCGCGGGGTAGGTGCTCCTACCGTCCATAAACCGGGGACGGTGGGAGCGATAGGGGCGGTAAATGCGCCTTCCCCAGCAGGTTTAGGGACGGTAAGAGCGGGGGCGGGGCAGTCGGAGCCCCTGAGAGGACGGGAGGGGCGGCGGGGTTGCCCCTGAGAGGCCTGTCCACCTCCGGACAGGGGCAGGGGGACGGGGCCCGCCGGCAGCAAGTTATCGCGCAGCGATGACGCCGATGACGGTAGGAGCAGGAGGACGGGAACAGAGGGGGCGGGTGGTCCGGTGGTGGTCGGTGCCGGGGCCCGTGCCACCCTCGGCATCGTAAGAGGGGGGACCGTGAGCGAAGCGAACGGTGGGGTC
>JAFTBU010000062.1 GCA_017455065.1 Bacteroidales bacterium | reverse complement strand
TGTGGCTCCGATGACCGGACCCATCTCGTCGACGATCGTACCTGAAATCTTCTGCTGAGCGAAAGCAGCGACGCTGACCAGCATGGCACAAGCTACTGCAAACGCTTTCAAGAGATGATTCTTCATCTTTTTTCAGTTTTTTTAAGGTTAAACAATTGAGTGTAATATAATGGTTATATTTGCCCTGTAACCAACCACAGCAGCCTCCAGGAGCACCCAGGTTCATTTTCGTCCGCAGGATTCGTATTTTCGGAGACATTAGATGCTGCTTTAATGTTTATTTTAGCTGCACCTTGTTTTACGGATGTTGAACTATGGAAAAACTTTCAGATGCGAGGCTGAAGTCGATATCCATGATAACGATCAAGCCGGTCATCCTGCCTGCTCAGAAAAGACGTGACGGATCGTACAATGTGAAGATCCGTATCACTTACCGCCGCAAGTACCGCCTGCTGGCCACCAATCTAGTGGCCACGAAGGCGGATGTGAGCAGGGGAGGGAATCTGCGCAATTCCCTGATCTATTTGAAAGCCAATGCGATAGTCCTGCAGATGTACAATGCCATCTCGGACCTGGACTATTTCAGCCTCTCGGCCATGGACGTGGATGACATCACGTCATACATAAGCGCCAGGCTCTTTGCCCGCAAGGATGAATTCAGGCTGGATTTCTTTGAATATGCGGACGGTTTTGTCAAAGGCCGCTGCAAAGGGACCGCAGCCGCCTACAAGACGGCGCTTAACGCATTCCGGCGTTTCCTGGAAAGTGACAGCATTGACATAAATGACATCAATGTCCTGCTGCTCAGGCGTTTCATGCGTTTCATAGACCAGGAATGCGACCGGAAGGCCCCGGGCGCCGCCGCCTACAGCTATGTGCTGAGGCTGAAGACCATATATGCTTCGGCCCGGGATGAATACAACGATGAGGAGAACGGTGTGGTGAAGATACCCAAGAATCCCTTCCTGAAGCTGAAGCTCAGACAGGTGCCGATGATAGCTAAGATTTCCAAATCCCCGGAATTCATGCAGAAGATAATCAGCTACGACGGTCCCTGCACGAAGGGGGAGAGGCTCTCCCTGGATGTCTTCATACTGAGTTTCGGTTTGATGGGGATGAATGCGGCGGATATGTATGAGGCTGCCCCCGCGAAAGGGGATGTGATAGTGTACAACCGCCGCAAGACCCGTACCCGCCGGGCCGACAAGGCGGAGATGCGGGTGCGGGTGGAGCCGTGCCTGAAGCCTCTGGTGGAGAAATATGCGGATCCCGAAGGGAAGACGCTGTTCTGTTTCCGTCACCGTTTCACGAGTGCCGCCCACATGGGGCAATATGTACGGCGCGGCCTGATGTCATGGGCTTCCAAGCACGGCGAGGAGCCGTTCACCCTCTACAGCGCCCGCCACAGCTGGGCCACCATAGCCCGCTCCAGCCGCGTGGGCATAGACAAGGCGACGATAGACGAGTGTCTCTGCCATGTCAGTCATGATATGAAAATGGCTGACATCTACATAGAAAAAGACTGGCTTGTTCTATGGGATGCCAACCAAAAAGTTTTACGGATGTTTTACTAGATCCTCACGTGTTTTTTGCGGAGGTTCCTGTCGGCGGAGCTGTTGCCGTACCAGACAGTGAAACGTCCGGGAGTGACAGTCATCTCACCCACGCTGTCGTCGTAGGTCTTGAAAGCCTCGTCTCCGAGGGGGATGGTCACGGTGACTGAGCCGTGAGCGGGGACGCTGACCCTCTGGAAGCCCCTGAGAGCCTTCTTGGGACCGTCCTTCTCACCCTTCTTGGTCACGTACACCTGTACCACTTCGTCTCCGTCCATCTTTCCGGTATTCCTCACCTTGACGATGAGATTGCCGTCTTTGATGCGGGCGCGGCCGAACTTGAACTTGGTGTAGCTCAGGCCGAAGCCGAATTCCCAGAGGGGCTTGCCTTCGAAGTACCTGTAGGTGCGGCCTTCCATGTCGTAGCAATTGAAGTCGGGCAGGTCGTCGTCGCTGCGGTAGAAGGTGACGGGGAGTTTGCCGGAAGGATTGTAGTCTCCGAACAGCACGTCGGCGATGGCGTTTCCGCCCTGCTCACCGGCGTACCAGGCCTGGAGTATGGCATCGCAGAGGCCGGTCTCGGGGAGAAGTCCCATGGCGGAGCCGGACATGTTGACCAGCACTATGGGCTTGCCCAGGGCAGCGAGGGTCTTGAGGGTATCCCTCTGATTCCTGGGGAATTCGATGGTGGTGCGGTCGCCGCGGTTGAATCCCTCGGGGCTGTAGCGCATCTCCTCGCCCTCCATCTGGGCGGAAATGCCGCCGATGAAGAGGATGATGTCGGCCTCGGCGGCGTCGGTGGTGACATTGTCAGCGCCGACCTTGGCGGCGATGCCCTCCAGGGCGGTGATGGTCTCGACGGGGGTACCGTTGTAATTGCCCCACATCACCCTTTCGTTGTCGGCGTTGGGACCTATCACGGCATACTTGACACCGGTCTTGGCGAGGGGAAGCCTCTTGCCGCGGTTCTGCAGGAGCACCATGGTCTCGCGGGCCATTTTCAATGAAAGGGCGCGGGACTCGTCGCAGGCGAGCCTGTCTTCGGGGATGCTGTTCCAGCTGACCATTTCGTCAGGATCCATCTCACCGAGCCTGAAACGGGCTATGAAAAGACGCCTCAGGGAGACATTGATCTCATCTTCGGTGATCTTGCCTTCTTTCCAGGCGTCCAGCAGATGCTTGTAGGAGCTTCCGCACTCGACATCGGTGCCGGTGCGCACTGCGTTCGCCACGGCGGAGGTGGGGTCGTTCAGGAAATTCTCATGGCGTCCGGGTTTCCAGAAATCGTCGATGGCTCCGCAGTCGGAGGTCACGAGACCCTTGTAGCCCCATTTGTCCCTGAGCAGCTGGACCAAGAGCTGGTCGCTGCCGCAGCAGGGCTGTCCGTCGAAGCGGTTGTAGGCGCACATCACTTCCTGCACGTCGGTGGTCTTGATGATGCGCTCGAAAGCATAGAGATAAGTCTCCATCAGGTCCTTGTAGGAAAGGTCCTCCACGTCGAAACTGTGGCGTGTGCCTTCAGGGCCGCTGTGCACGGCGTAGTGCTTGAGGCAGGCGTGGAGCTTGTCGTAGCCGTCGGCAGACTTGGTGCCCTGGAGTCCGGTGACCACGGCGTAGCCCATACGGGAAGTCAGATAGGGATCCTCTCCGTAGGTCTCCTGCCCGCGGCCCCAGCGGGGGTCACGGAAGATGTTGATGTTGGGGGTCCAGACTGTGAGTCCGTGGTATCTGCGGACGTTGCCCTCGCGGCGGGCGATCTTGTATTTGATACGGTGCTCGTCGCTGGCCACTGTGAAAACCTTCTCCAGCAGGACATCGTCCCAGCTGGCGGCCATTCCTATGGCCTGGGGGAACATGGTGGCGATGCCGGCGCGGGCGCAGCCGTGGAGCGACTCGCTCCACCAGTCATACTCCCTGATGCCGAATTCGGGGATGGCGGGGCTGGTGTTCATCATGAGGGACACCTTCTGCTCGATGCTCAGCCTCGAGATCAGGTCGTCTGCTCTCTGCTCGGGAGAGAGGGCGGGATTTTTATAAGGAAAATCCTGTGCGAAGAGGGCTCCGCACAGGATCAATCCCGAAACCAAAAGGATTGATTTCTTCATTATTTCACATCTTTGACAAGTTTGAACCAAGCGTCTGCGGTCTTGACATCACCCTTGGACCAGCAGGATCCGAAGTAATAGGTGAAGGTCTCGCCGGATTTGATGTTCTTTGCGCAGAGACCGTGGTCGCCGCTCTCAGTGATGCAATGGGCATCGGCACCGGGTACTACGACTGCCACTCCGAGCATGCCGTCTTCGGGCTCGATGCTCTGGTCGGAAGCGTGCTCCCAGATGGCGTAGCGGTCATCGAGGGTGAGTTCGCCTTCGATGGTCTCCTGGGTGGGATGGCGGAAGATGCCGGCTGCCACGGGGAGGACGTCGCCCTTTTCACCGGAGAAGGTGTAGGTATCCTCGACCTTGCAGAAATAGCTGTCTGCGCAGACGGTGATCTTCTTGTCGAGAGCGATAGTCTCGCCCTGGGTCTCCCATGCGGGATAATGGAGGACGAACACGACTTTGTCAGGAGTCTCCTCGAGTATCTCGTAGCTGCGGTAGTTGGTGGCGGGATACTGGATGGCACCGTCGATCAGGATGGCGCTGGCGCCGCCGCCGAGGCTGACGGACACTTTGTAACAATCCTTGCCGTCACCGTGGTTGTGGTGGTAGTAGTCGGCGTCTTTCTGGGCTTCGGCGTACCATTCGTTGGCGACGAGTTTGCCGGGCATTTTGACCCAGATGTCGATACCGGGGGAGGTGGGATTGCCTTCGAGGGCTTTGCCATAGAGGCGTCCTGCCACGAGGTTGTTCTCGAAGACGAAATCGTCCATACGCTCGGGGACCGGTCTCGCCATCACTTTCTGCTCAGGCTGGGCAGGCTTGCAGGCCGCGAGGGTGAGCAGGGCTGCCGCGATGAAAAATATCTTCTTCATTACTTGAGGTCTTTTGTAGCGCACCAATCCATATCGTTGTAGTCGTCATTCTCACCGCACATGCCCCAGATGAAGGTGTAGTTGCGGGTGGCGCAGGCAGAGTGGATGCTCCACTGGGGAGAAATCACGGACTGCTCGTTGTGCATCCAGATATGACGTGTCTCCTGAGGCTCTCCCATGAAGTGGCAGACTGCGTCTCCCTCGGGAACCTCGAAGTAGAAGTAAACCTCCATGCGGCGGTTGTGGGTGTGGGCGGGCATGGTGTTCCAAGTGGAACCGGGAGCGAGCTCGGTCATACCCATCTGGAGCTGGCAGCAAGGCACGACTTCCTTGACAAGGAGCCTGTTGATGGTGCGCTCGTTGGCCTCCTCGAGGCTTCCGAGATGCATCACGACTGCGTCCTTCTTGGTGACTTTCTTCACGCCGGTCTCGCGATGTGCGGTGGCGGAGCAGAAATAGAAGTGTGCGGGGTGCTCGGGATCGTCGCTCTTGAAGATGACGTGACGGTCGCCGCGGCCTACATAGATGGCCTCCTTGTACTCGAGATGGTAAGCGTCGTCGCCCACCTGCACGGTGCCGGGGCCGCCGACGTTGAAGATACCGATCTCACGGCGCTGGGTGAAATAGTCGGCGCGTAGGATCTCGGGAGCCTCGAGCTTGAGCTCATGCTTCACGGGGACGGCGCCGCCGGTGATGATGCGGTCGAACATGGAATAGACCATGTTGATCTCATCGGGGACCATTACGTTCTCCACGAGATATTCCTCGCGGAGACGAGCGGTATCATAATGCTTGGCATCCAGGTTGCTTGATGCCTGACGTACTGTGCAGTTGATCTTTGCCATGGCCGGATGGGATTATTCGGGTTGTTTTCCGATGTAGGCGAGGATACCGCCGTCGACATAGAGGATGTGTCCGTTGACTGCATCCGAAGCGTGGGAAGCGAGGAAGACTGCGGGGCCGCCGAGCTCTTCGGGCTCAAGCCAGCGTCCTGCGGGAGTCTTGGCGCAGATGAAGCTGTCGAAAGGATGACGGCGTCCGTCGGGCTGCTTCTCGCGAAGGGGAGCGGTCTGGGGAGTGGCGATGTAGCCGGGTCCGATACCGTTGCACTGGATGTTGTAGGAGCCGTACTCGGAGCAGATGTTGCGGGTGAGCATCTTGAGTCCGCCCTTGGCTGCTGCATAAGCGGAGACGGTCTCACGGCCGAGCTCGGACATCATGGAGCAGATGTTGATGATCTTGCCTTCCCTGCGCTCCATCATTTCGGGGAGCACTGCGGAGGAAACGATGAACGGTCCCACGAGGTCGATGTCGATGACCTGCTGGAACTCAGCCCTCTTCATCTCGTGCATGGGGATGCGCTTGATGATACCTGCGTTGTTGACGAGGATGTCGATGGGGCCGACCTCGGCGTGGATCTTCTCCACGAGAGCCTTCACGTCGTCTTCCTTGGTGACGTCGCAGACATATCCCTTGACGTTCTCGATGCCGGCTTCCTTGTAGTTGGCCAGACCGCGCTCGAGAGCGGCTTCATTTATATCGTTGAAGATGATGTTTTTGATGCCGGCTCCGACAAAAGCCTTGGCGATGTTGAATCCGATACCGTAAGAAGCTCCGGTGATCCAGGCATTCTTACCTTCGAGTGAGAATTGATTTTTTGCCATGATTAACGTGTTGAGTTATTGTTTGATTTTATTTGAGTCTTTCCATTTCGAGGGATGCCCAGACGAAGGGACCTACGCCCTTGGAGTCGTTGGGACGGATGGGCTCGCTGAGGTAGTATGCGAAGTCGCCCATACGGTTGCCGTTGCCGCCGAGACCTCCGACGGAGCAGCACTTCTCGAGGCTGATCAGGCCGTTTTCATCGGTGGAGATGAACTCCTTGACGACCTTTGCGTACAGATCCTTTGCGTAAGGCAGGAGCTCCTTGTCCAGGAAGCCCAGGCGTATGCCCTTCAGGAAGGTGTAGCTGAACATCACTGAGCAGGTAGCCTCGAGGTAGTTGCCCTCGCGGCCGGGCTGGTCGAGCACCTGGTACCACACTCCGGTGGCAGGGTCGGCCCACTTGGGCAGCTCGGCGCAGATCTGGCGCAGGATGTCGATCAGCTCCTGACGGCGGGCGTAAGTGGCGGGGAGCTCATCCAGCACGTCGTTCAGTGCCATGCAGTACCAGCCGAGGGCGCGGCCCCAGCAGTGCTGGGACTGTCCGGTCTCGGGATTGCACCAGAACTGGCTGTGGGACTCGTCCCAAGCGTGGCGGTAGAGGTGTGTGACGGGATCGTAGGTGTATTTGGCTGCGATGACGAATTCGTTCACGATCTCGTCATAGGCCTTGAGCTGCTCTTCGCCCTTGAGGAAACGGTTGGCATACTCCACGTAGAAGGGCTCTGCCATGTACACGCCGTCCAGCCATACCTGGTGGGGATAGCGGAGTTTGTGCCAGAATGCGCCGCCGGAAGTACGGGGCTGTCCGTCGATCTGGGTCTTCACCAGCTCGATGGCTTTGCGGTATTTCTCTTCGCCTGTCTTGTCATAGAAATAGAACAGGGACTTCGCGGGGCAGATGAGGTCGGTGCTGTAAGTGCTGACCGAGTATGTGTTGATGGTTCCGTCTTCATTTACGGCCTTATCGTACCATGCCTTCACGAAATCGTAGATCTCCTGCTTTCCGTACACCTCGTATGCATCGAGGTACGAACGGAGCTCGAGTCCGGGAGTGTAATTCCATCTGAAGTGTCCGTTTGCATAGTCCAGATAGGTCGGATCGCCGTTTGCCCTGGTCATCTGGGACCTGATCATCTTGAGGGACATTGGCTCCTCCTTGGCGCAGGATGCGAGCAGAGCGATTCCTGCAAGTGCGATGAGTAGTTTCTTCATACTGTTATTCGATAATAAGATTTTCGACGTTGGAAGTGATGACGGGCTCGCCCAGGGCTGCGGTGACCTTCACGTTCTTGATGGTGATGTCCTTGCTGCAGCTGAGCTGGATGCCGATCTGGGAGGTGATCACGCAGTCGGAGATGTTGATGTTCTCCACGGGCATTTCGGGAAGTCCGTTGAAATGCATGGCCCTGCGGGCGCCGTTGCAGACGATATCCTTGATGTAGATGTCCCTGAACTGGGGAGTGGTCTCATCGACGGGGTGGGCGACGGGAGTGGTGGTTTCGCGGCCGGACTCGAGGAGCTCCACGGCTGACTGTCCGCCGTAGAAGAGGTCGAAGAGTATGCACTCGGTGACGATGTCGGTCATGTAGATGTTTTCTGCGTAGATGTTACGCACGACGCCGCCGCGGCCCCTGGTGCTCTTGAAGCGGAGACCTACGTCGGTGCCGAGGAAACGGCAGTTGGTCACTTTGATGTTCTCCACGCCGCCGCTCATCTCGGAACCCACGACAAAGCCGCCGTGGCCGTGATATACGGTGCAGCCGTCCACGAGGATGTTCTTGCTGGGACGGCCCCTCTTGCGGCCCATCTCATTGGCGCCGGACTTGATGCAAATGCCGTCGTCGCCGCAGTCGAAGGTGGAATTGACAATGAGGACGTTCTCGCAGGATTCGACGTCGAGTCCGTCACCGTTCTGAGCCCAATCCGGGTTGCGTACGGTCACGTTGTTGATGATGACGTTCTTGCAGAGCAGGGGATGCAGGTTCCAGAAAGGAGAATTCTGGAAGAGGCAGTCCTCCAGCAGGACGTTCTCGCACTCGCGCAGGTCGACCAGGGTGGGACGGCCGCTGCTGAGACTGGGCTTGCGGTTGGGATCGGGAGCCATTCCCCTCTGGCCGGGAGCCGGCTGGGTGGCCTCGGGATACCAGACATTGCCTGCCGCATTGACGGAACCGCCGGAAGCGAGCCTCTGGGCCCATTCCTTCTCGGTGACCTTCTCTTTCTTGAGGGGTCTCCAATCCTGTCCGTTGCCATCGATCACGCCGCCTCCGGTAATGGAGACGTTCTTTGCGTATTCTGCGTGGATGGGGGATTCATATTTGAAATTCGAGACACCCATGATGTCGCTGTGGACCATGATCTGGTTTTCGATGGCCGAGTCGAAGAGCAGGATGGCGTCATGGGTGACGTGCAGGTCGATGTTGCTCTTGAGCTCGATGGGGCCGGTGCGCCAGATGCCGGCAGGCAGGACAAGATGTCCGCCGCCTTTCTGGGAAAGGTGCTCGATAGCGTCTGCGAAAGCTTTGGTGTTGAGGACGATACCGTCTCCGACGGCACCGAAATCAGTGATGCTGACACTGAGGGCGGGGATGACAGGTCTCTGCACCTGGGGCATCTCGAAGGGGACGTCCTTGTACAGGTAGGCAAATTCATTCTTGGGGCCGCTGCAAGCCATGAGCGATACCAGACCCAGGGCGGCAACGATTTTTGAGATGGTTGTAAATGATTTCATGGTTAATAAATCAAAGTGGTCAGACTAATCGCTAATCATACAAATATATGAATTTATTATCTTTAATGCTATATTTGTAGAACAAAAATCTCTCGTCATGAAAATAGGCATATGCAGCGACCACGCAGGTCTCGACTACAAGACCAGACTCATAAGTTATCTTCTCTCCAAGGGTCACGAAGTGGTGAATTTCGGCACTGACAGCGACCAAAGCTGTGATTATGCGGATTTTGCCCATCCCCTCGCCGAGGCAGTCGGCTCCGGAGAAGTGGAGAAGGGGATTGCGATCTGCGGCACCGGAAACGGCATGGCGATGACTCTGAACCACCACGCTCCCATCCGCGCCGGCCTCGCCTGGAACACCGCCGTGGCGGCCCTGGTCAAGGAGCATAATGATGCCAATGTGCTGGTCCTTCCCGCCCGCTTCATCTCCTATCGCATGGCGGTGAGCTGCGTCCGGACCTGGCTCGAAGCCCGTTTCGAGGGCGGACGCCATCAGCGGAGAATCGAAAAAATCCCCGTCCGCTAAGTGCAGGAGCCGTTTTCCCACAATATCGAAGATTACCCTCAGGGGATAGTCCTGCCGATTGACAAACCCTATCGCTGGACTTCCGCCGACGTCATCCGCAAGGTCAAGTATGCGGCGATACGCCATTTCGGCAAGAAGAATCTCAAGATAGGCCACGCCGGAACCCTGGACCCCCTCGCCACCGGGATACTCCTGGTGTGCATAGGCGCCGCCACCAAGCGGGCCGAGGAGCTCCAGCGTTCCCCCAAGCAGTATCTGGCCGGGGTCACTTTCGGCGCGGTCACCGCTTCCTACGACCTCGAGAAGGACATTGAGCGCCTCTGCCCCCTGGACGGAGTGTCGGAGGAGAGCGTGCGCGCGATGCTGCCCTCGTTCGTCGGTGTGCAGCAGCAGGTGGCTCCTCTTTTCAGCGCCAAATCCGTGGACGGCGTGCGCGCCTACGAGACCGCCCGCAAACTCCTCAAGCAGGCCCGTCTCCAAGGCATCCCCTTCGATCCGGGCGACATACTGCAGTCTAATACAGTGGAAATCTATTCCCTTGCCCTGGAGCGCTACCTCCCGCGGCCTGAACTGCCTGTCCTCGAAGCGGCGGACGGCAGGTCATCAAGGATCAACGTCGCCGACATCTCGGGTTACGAGCTGCCGACGGCGATGATAAGGGTGGATTGTTCGAAAGGGACCTACATCCGTTCCCTTGCGAGGGATATGGGGGAGGCGCTGGGCAGCGGAGCCTTCCTGAGCTCGCTGCGCCGCACCGCCAACGGCGGTTTCACCATTTCTGATGCGCTGTCCCTGGAGGAAGTGCTCGCCCTGTTAGCCTAGTCTCTGCTTCGCGTACTCCATGCGCGCGAGAGCCTCGTCCTTGCCTATGAAGCCCAGGATGTCGGCTATGCCGAGTCCGCTGGAAGCTCCGGTGAGGACCAGACGTATGCAGTTCATGACCTTGCCCATGGGCAGGCCCTTCTCCCTGATATAATCTTCAAGGGTGGCCGCATCAGCGCTGCTCAGCGCATCTTGAGCGGCTTCGCAGATCTCGCTCTTCCAGAATTTGTCCACATCCTTTGCCAGGAAGGGAAAGGTGGCCGCGTCGTCATAGACTTTGGCCCTGGGATCGGCCGGACGGGAAGCGTCCGCGGGTTTCTCTGACGCGGCGCCGGGCTTGACCCCGTATTTTCCGAATTCCGAAGGGGCTATGAAAAGATATGAGGCTATGGTCCAGAAATCGGAGACGAAGGTCGCCCTTTCCTTGATCAGGCTCACGACCCTCCGGACGAAATCCGCATCGGCCTTGATGCCCTTGCCTTCCAGAATGGGCATGAACAGGGCGGCGAGTTCTGCGTCGTCCTTCATCCTCAGATACTCTTTGTTGAACCAGCGGGCCTTGTCGGGATTGAACTTGGCTCCGGACTTGCTCACCTTGTCGATGGAGAAACTCTCCACCAGCTCCTGAAGGCTGAACAGCTCCTGCTCGGTGCCGGGGTTCCATCCCAGCATGGCCAGCAGATTGACGAAAGCCTCGGGGAAATAACCGTCCTCACGATAGCCGTGATAGGTCTCGCCCTCGGAGTTCACCCAGTTCAGTGGGAACACCGGGAAACCCATCTTGTCGCCGTCCCTCTTGCTCAGCTTGCCGTTGCCGACGGGCTTGAGGAGCAGGGGGAGATGTGCGAAACGGGGGCGGGTGCCGCTCCAGCCGAAGGCCTCGTAGAGCAGGTAGTGGAGGGGCAGCGAGGGCAGCCACTCTTCACCGCGTATGACCTCGGTGATTTCCATCAGGTGGTCGTCCACGATGTTCGCAAGATGGTAGGTGGGCAGTTCGTCAGCCCTCTTCCAGAGTACCTTGTCGTCCAGGGTGGAAGTGTTCACTTCTATATGTCCGCGAATCAGGTCGTCCATCTTGACCACGGTGTCTTCGGGCATCTTGAAACGCACTGTCCAGTCGGAGGTCTCGCGGAGCAGCCTGGCTGTCTCTTCTTTGCTGAGGGTCAGTGAGTTGCGCATCTTGCCGCGGGTGGCGCAGCTATAGATGAATGTCTCGCCCGCGCTCTCGGCGGCGGCCCTTTCCTTCTCCAGGGACTCCGCGCTGTCGAAGGCGTAGTAGGCGTGTCCCGAGGCTACCAGCTGCTCGGCGTATTTGCGGTAGATGCTGCGCCTCTGGCTCTGGCGGTACGGGGCATGGGGATGCCGCTCCGATGCCTGCTCGACGACCTTGCCGTTCTCATCCACGCCCTCGTCGGGGGTGATGCCGCACCATCTCAGGGCCTCGATGATATATTCCTCGGCTCCGGGTACGAAACGGTGGGAGTCGGTATCCTCGATGCGGAGGATGAAATCACCTCCGTGCTGCTTGGCATAGAGATAATTGTACAGAGCGGTGCGGACGCCTCCCATGTGGAGGGGACCGGTGGGGGAAGGGGCGAATCTTACTCTTGTCTTCATTGCTGGTTCCTCCTTATGGCTGGTACGTTCTCGAGCTCGGAGAGGCTCTCGCCCACGGAAACCACGAGAGCGGGCTTCTGGTCGAGGTCGAAATCGAATATGCGCAGGTTCTCCTTGGTGCTGTAGCCTATGTGCGAGCTGGTGTTCTCGTACAGGATGATGCCGTCCGTGCGGGCCATCTCGTTCTTGTCATAGACGAAGTCCTTGGGGATGCGGATGATGTTGCCCAGGTTGATGTCGGGGCCGATGAGGCTGTTGAACTTGAAGCCGGTGGCGATGGCGGTGATGTGGATGGTGTCGCCGATTTCGGGATCGTCGTCCCAGATGAGTCCGCGCTTGAAATTGTTGGCGTTGCCGGTGTGCTCGCTGATCCTCTGATTGATGAGGTTGAGGTCGTTCATCTTCAGACCCTTCTCGTTGTTGCCGGTGGTGATGTTGATGAGCACGTTCTTGGCGGTCTTCAGGTCGAAATCGTTGAGCAGGGGAGACTCGAAGGCCTCTTTGACTGCCTGGTCGATACGGTCGGGGCCGCTGCCGGTACCACAGCCCATGAGGGCCATGCCGCTGCCTTTCATCATGGTCTTCACGTCCTCGAAGTCCACGTTGATGTAACCGGGCTTCTTGATGATCTCGATGATGCCCCTGACTGCGGTGGCGAGCACCTCGTCGGCCTTGGGGAAGGCGTCCTGGATGAGCAGGTCCCCGAAATACTCGTAGAGCTTCTCGTTGTTGATGATGAGCAGGCTGTCCACATTCTTCTCCAGCTCATGGATGCCGTCTATGGCCCTGGAGAGCACTTCGCTGCCCTCGTTGCGGAAAGGCAGGGTGACCACGCCCACGGTGAGTATGCCCTTGTCCTTGGACATCTTGGCAATCACGGGGGTCGCACCGGTGCCGGTGCCTCCTCCCATGCCGGCGGTGATGAAGAGCATGCGGGTGTTCTTGTCCAGGATGTTCTGGATCTGGTCCTGGCTGTCCAGGGCGGCGTTGCGTCCCTTGATGGGATCGGTGCCGGCTCCCAGACCCTGGCCCATCTGGAGTTTCATGGGGACGCTGCTGCGCTGGAGCGCCTGGGCGTCCGTGTTGCAGACCACGAAGCTGCATCCCTTGATGCCGAGGTTGTACATGTAAGTGACGGCGTTGCATCCGCCGCCTCCCACGCCGAGGACTTTGATTATCTCGTCGCTGGTAGCCCAATCAGGGGGGGCTATTATCATATTGTCGTCCATCATATCTCTCCTTTATTCCATTGTGTCATACAAATTGCCTACGGTGCTGTCTATCATGTTGCCCAGGCTGTCCTTGATCTTGCGTCCCCAGAGCAGTGACCTGCGGGGCTTGCCTTCCTTTTCCTTCTTGCGTTTGCCGGGGGAGACCACCTCCTGGTCCACGGCTCCGAAGACGGTGCCTTTGAGACCTTCGGGGTCGTCGAGGCTGGCTCCGGCGCTCCTGGAGGCTGCCGCATCCGTGACCGCAGTCGCTTCTGCCGCCTCTTCCTCTGTCATTATGCAGTTGAGGTGCGGGTCTTCAGAGGACCAATGGATCATGGCCACCGATGCCACCGCCCCGGTCTCTTCGATGCCGTGGCAGCCCGAGACGGAGAGGTTGCTGATGCGGGGATAGCCGATGCGGACATTGTACCCGGAAAGCTCCTTGATATAGTTGGAAAGGTTCACGAGGTTGGCGCCGCCGCCGGTCAGCACCACTCCGTTGCGGAGACGGTCGCCGTAGCCGCTCTTCTGGATCATGAAGAGCATGGCGTTGATGATTTCCTTGGCGCGGCAGGTGATGATTTCGGAAAGGTATTTGACAGGAAGCTGCTGGCTGGTGCCGTCCTCCTCGTCGTCTATCTGGATGACCTTCTCGGTCATGGACTGGAGCCTGTCGGGCATGCAGGCGCCGAAGGCCAGTTTTATATTCTCGGCCAGGGACTCCTGGAAGCCGCACTCGTGCTTGATGTCGTCGGTGATGCTCCTGCCTCCGAAGGGGATGGCGTTGTAGTAACGCAGGATGGTGCCCTGGTATATGGTCAGAGAGGTGACGCCGCCGCCGAATTCGATCAGCGCGACGCCGTTCTCCATCTCCTGGCGGGACAATACCGTCTTGCCCACCGCGTTGGGGAGGAAGTACCTCTGGGCGATGGCGACCCCCACTTCGTTCATGACCTTGTCGAGGTTGGAGGCGGGTTTCTGCGAGCCCACGAACACCTTGAAGGTGCCCTCGAGTATGCTGCTGGGTGCTCCTACGACGTCCCTCTCGGTGGCCTGGATCATGTCGTCCGTGGCGAAATACTGGGTGACCACCCCGTAGATCTCCTCCTTGGTGGCGTCATCCAGGGGATACTCGTCGCGGGCGATCTGCTTGAGATTGTCCACTTCTTCCTGGCTGATGCATTCGTCGGGGTCGCTGCGCTCGATCTTGGCGGGAGCGATCTCCTGGCGTACGCCGTAGCGTGGGAGTCCCACCACGACCTGCATTATCTTGATGCCGAGTTCCTCCTCGGCCTTGGCCAGCGCCTTCTTGAGAGGCACCGAGGCACGTTTGGGGTTGAACACTCCTCCGTAGCGGATGCCGTCCGCCGGAGTCTCGTCGTAATAGATGACCTGTACGTCCTCACCGGTCACTTTCGCCACGGCTACGGCGAATTTGGAGGTGCCCAGGTCTACAGATGCTATATACCTTTCCTGCATATTATTTGACCCTTATATTTTAGATTTACTGTTTTGTATCCTTGTTCCTGACCATCTATGTAGTCATAGTATTCTTTCATCCTCGCGAATTTGGCCGCGTAGTCCTCCGGCTGCCCGAATATGAAAGCCACGGTGCTGTCCCGGCTTCCGAGGGTGAGCTCCCCGTCCTTGGCGGCCCGCATCGAAGTGACCATGGAGGAAATCTCAGGCCTCACATCCATGTAATTGAGCATGGAGATGACCTTGCGTATCCACTCGAGGTCCCCGTCGGCCTTGCCGCTGACTTCGTGAACTTCGGCCTCGTACCCGTCCGGAAGGGGGAAGAGCACGGCTTCGGCGTCCGAATAATAGCCGTCCTCCCCGTCCACGAAGCGGACCACGGGCTTGCGCTGCCTCACGCTCAGGTGGAGCACCCCGTCCTTTGTGGTCCAGGCTTCACAGCTCCTGACGGCGCTGCGGGTCTTGATCCCGGCTTCTATCCTGGCGAGGTTGACGCTGTCCAGGCGCAGTCCTATGGGATTGCCGCACTGGGCCTCGACCAGCTGCCTGATGTCTTCTTCGCCCACGAATCTGTACTCATCCCCGAACTCCACGTCCATGCGGTTGCAGCAGAGCATGGCGTCATGCTTGCGCGTGCTGTGGACGAGGAAGCCGGTCCCCACGGCGAATCCCGCGGTGAACACAGCGACGAGGGTGTATCTGAGCCAGTTTTTCATCAGCGTCCTCCGAGCATTTCAGTGATGGGTGCGACAAATCTGTCTATGTCTCCCGCTCCGAAGGTGACCAGGATGTCCAGGTCCTCCTTTGCGAGGGTGTCCATGAGTTCTTCCTTGTGTATGAGAGCCTTGCGGGGGCAGGTCAGGGCATCGTAAATGATAGAAGAAGTGACTCCCGGGATGGGCTCTTCCCTGGCGGGATAGATGTCCAGCAGTATGGTGCAGTCGGTCATGCTCAGGGCCTCGGCGAATTCGGGGGCGAAGTCCCGGGTGCGGCTGAAGAGGTGCGGCTGGAAAACCGCCGTGATCTTGCGGCCGGGGAAGGCGTCCCTGATGGACGAGATGGCCGTCGAAAGCTCCTTGGGATGGTGGGCGTAGTCGTCGATGTAGGTGAGGCCGGGCCTGTTGACATGGACCTCCAGACGCCTTTTCGCTCCCTGGAAGCTGCCTATGGCGTGCCGCACTTTCTGGCCGTCCACCCCGTAGCAGAGGCAGACCGCTGCGGCGGCGATGCTGTTTTCGATATTGACCCAGCCCAGGGTGCCCACCCTGATGTCGGTGATGGTGCCGCCCGGGTACACCAGGTCATAGGTGTAGCTGCCCATATTGTCCAGGCGTATGTTCTCCGCATGGCAGTCGGCTGCGGGGTCGCTGAGGTGGTAGGTGTAGATCCTGGCGCTTATCTCGTCGGCGTCGATGGGCAGGCCCTTCTTAAGTATGAGGGTCTCGCTGACCTGCGATGCGAACTGCCTGAACGCCTCGTGCACATGCTCCAGGTCTCCGTAGATGTCCAGATGGTCGGCGTCCATCGCGGTGATCACTGCGATGGCGGGGTGCAGCTGCAGGAACGAGCGGTCGTATTCGTCCGCCTCCACCACCGCCGTCGGGACCTTGCTCATCAGCATGTTGGTCCCGTAGTTGCGGGAGATGCCTCCGAGGAAGGCCGAGCAGCCTTCACCCGCCTCCGTGATGATATGTGCCACCATGGTGGAAGTGGTGGTCTTTCCGTGGGTGCCGGCCACCGCGAGGGTGGTCTGGCCGGCGGTTATCTCTCCCAGGATCTGCGATCTCTTGAGGACCTTGTACCCGTGGGACAATACATACTGCAGCTCCCCGAGTGAAGAGGGGATGGCCGGGGTATATACGACCAGGGTCGATTCCACTTCGGAGGGGATGCGGCTGCAGTCGTCCTCGTAGTGCACCGGGATGCCTTCAGCCTCCAGCTGCGCTGTCAGAGGGGACGGGGTGCGGTCGTATCCGGAGACTTCGACTCCCTTGAATTTGTAATACCTGGCAATGGCGCTCATTCCGATGCCGCCTATACCTATGAAATATACCTTGGTCCAGTTGCTGTTCATACGAGTTTGTAAACTTCTTCTATGATGGTTCCGGCCGCGTCGAGCCTGGCGAGCGGCGCCACATTCTTTTCAATCTCCGCTACGGCGGCACTGTCGTGCACCAGTGCGAGAACTTCTTTCATCAGTTTCTCCGGGGCCTCCGCATCCTTGACAATGCGGGCGGCGCCCTTGCTCACCAGCGCCATGGCATTGTGCGTCTGATGGTCCTCGGCCACATTGGGCGAGGGCACGAACACCGCGGCCTTGCGGGCGGCGCAGATCTCCGAGATGGACGATGCTCCGGAGCGGGAGATCACGACATCGGCCATGGCATAGGCCAGGTCCATGCGGGCGATGAAGTCGCTGTGCCTGACCGAAGGCACTCCGTGCTCCGCCATGAAGGCGTCCATGGCCTTCTTGTAGTACTTGCCGCATTGCCACAGCACCTCTACGTCTTCACCTCCCGGGCAGCCCTCGGTTATCCAGCGCTGCATGGAAGTGTTGAGGGTCTTGCTGCCGAGGCTGCCGCCGACCACCAGGATGTGCTTTTTGGCTTTGTCCATGCCGTAGAACTCCAGGCCCTCGGCCTTTTCGGCTTCGCCGTAGGGGTGTATCTCGCTGCGTATGGGGTTGCCGGAAAACACTATCTTGTCCGCGGGGAAGAATTTCTCCATGCCGTCGTAGGCGACGCAGATGCGGCCGACCCTGCGGGACAATATCTTGTTGGTCAGGCCGGCGAAGCTGTTCTGCTCCTGGATGAGGGCGGGGATGTGCTTCGAGGTGGCCTTCCAGAGCAGGGGAGCGCTGGCGTAGCCGCCGACCCCGACCACGATGTCGGGTTTGAAGGAATCTATCACCTCTCCGGCTTTCCTCAGGCTTGCGAGCACCTTGAAGGGGACCTGCAGGTCGTTCTTTATATTCTGCCAGTTGAGCTTGCGCTGTATGCCGACTACGGGCAGGCCGACTATGCGGTAGCCCGCTGCGGGCACCTTCTCCATCTCCATCTTGCCCTCGGCGCCGACGAAGAGGATCTCGGTGTCGGGATTGACCTCCTTGAGCTTGTTTGCGATGGAAATGGCCGGGAAGATGTGACCTCCCGTGCCGCCTCCGCTGACTATGACTCTCAATTTCTTATATTCCATATCTTTATATACCGATATCGTCTGTCATTACATCCCCCGAATCGAAGCTGTCCAGGTCGCTGAGATCCTGCTGCACGTCCCGGTGGACCTCCACCAGGGGCTGGGCCATCTTCTGCTCCTTCGCGATGCGCCTGGCAGCGATGCGGCTGATCGAAAGGATGACGCCGAAGGCGAAACTGAAGCACAGGAAGGCCGAATTGCCGTGGCTGATCAGGGGCAGGGTCTGACCTGTCATGGGACCTATGTCGGAGTTTACGAAAATATGCAGGAAGGCCTGGCCGGTGATGAGTATCGTGAGCCCGGCCACCGTGAGTTTGGCATAGAGGTCGGACCCGCAGTTGCGGGCTATCAGCGAGCTTCTCGCCAGGAGCGAAAGGTACAGGCAGATGATGAGTATGCCTCCCAGCAGTCCGTATTCTTCGATGATGAAGCTGAACATATAGTCTTCCGACATGTCCGGCACCACATATCTCTGGGTGCTCTGGCCTGGGCCCTTGCCTATGAGGCCGCCCTGGTGTATGGCTATCTTGGCACTGTAGGGCTGGCGTATCTTGTCCAGGTTTTTCTGGTATTCGTCGCTGCCGGGCCTGGATTCCAGGAAACGGGCCTCGTAGTCGGTGTCGTCGAAGACACGGGATACGGCTGTGCCTATGCGCCCCATGTATTTTCCGTCCGAGGCCTGGTATATGCCGTAGCAGGAGAAGACCAGCACCAGGCCGGCCAGGAGCAGCAGCGACATTTCCTTGAAATTGCCTCCTCCCAGGAGTATGGTCACGAACATCACGAAACCGATGAATATGGCGCTGGAGTTGCTGCCGGGGATGATGGCCAGGAAAATGACGAGGAAGGGGACATAGAGGTATATCACCTTCTTCCATATGAGTTTCTGGGGCCCTGGCAGCACGCCCCGCTTGAGGGCGTCGATGGCCCAGGCCAGGTACATCACCATGGCTACCTTGACCACCTCGAAGACATGCAGCTGGAAGCCTGCGACCGAGAGGATGCGGTAGGCGTTGTTGATGTTGATGGGGGTGAAGGGGCCGAGTTTGGTGTGGGAGTCCAGGATCAGCAGCAGTACCAGTGACACCGGGAACCCCAGCATGGACAACAGCTTGAACACCTTCATGTTGCGTATGTTGTACAGCAGGACGATGACTGCGAGGCCCGCGGCGACTATCCACAGCTGTCCCCGCACTATGTCCACCCTGGTCTCACCGCCTTCGAGGAGCCTTGAGGAGGATGAGAATATGCACACGATGGAGGTGAGGATAAGCGTCAGAGCGATCACCCACACCACCTTGTCCCCTTCGAGACGGTCGGCGAAATCCCATATGTTCCTCTTCCGGGCTGTCATCTTACAGACTCCTTACGGCCTCCTTGAATTTTTCTCCCCTGTCTTCGTAGCAGGTGAACAGGTCGAAACTGGCGCAGCAGGGGCTGAGCAGCACGACGTCGCCCGGAGCGGCGAAGCGGCTGGCGCATTCCACGGCTTCCCTGGCGGAATGGGTGTCCACCATGCGGTCGGCACCCACAATGCCCTCGAAGGCCTCGTGGATCTTGGTATTGTCAATGCCCAGGCAGACTATGGCCTTGACTTTCTCACGCACGAGGTCCTCGAGTACACTGTAGTCGTTTCCCTTGTCCTTGCCGCCGACTATCCACACTACGGGGGAAGTCTGGCACTCCAGGGCATACCATGCGGAATCCACGTTGGTCGCCTTGGAGTCGTTGATATAAAGCACGTCGCGTATGCTCAGCACCGGCTCCAGCCTGTGTTCGATGGGCTGGAAGGTCTTGAGGCTGCGGCGTATGGTCTCGTCGTCGATTCCTGTGGCCTTCGCCGCCAGGGCTGCGGCCATGGAATTGTAGATGTTGTGCTTGCCGCCGAGAGCGAGATCCTTGAGATAGATGTCGGTCTCGTCCTGCTCGTAGCGCACCACTATCTTGCCGTTCTCCTTGTCCAGGAAGGCACCCTGCTCCACCGTGTCGTTCTGGGTGAAGGGCAGCATCCTGGCCTGGAGCACTATCTTGCTGAGGTGCTCGATGGTGATGGCATCGTCGGAGTCGAAGATGAAGCAGTCTTCCGGACGGAGGTTGCGGGTGATGCGGAACTTGGACTTGACATAGTTCTCCATCTTGTACTCGTAACGGTCGAGATGGTCCGGGGTGATGTTGGTGATGATGGCGATGTCGGGGCGGAAGTCATAGCAGTTGTCCAGCTGGAAGCTGCTGATTTCCAGCACGTAATAATCGTGGTGCTCGGTGGCCACCTGGAGGGCGTAACTCTTTCCGATGTTTCCGCCCAGACCGGCGTCCAGTCCCGCCTGGATCAGCAGGTAGTGGATGATGGAAGTGGTCGTGGTCTTGCCGTTGGAGCCGGTGATGCAGATCTTCTT
Organism: Bacteroidales bacterium; assembly: GCA_017455065.1. Classification (GTDB taxonomy): domain Bacteria; phylum Bacteroidota; class Bacteroidia; order Bacteroidales; family UBA932; genus Cryptobacteroides. The sequence continues at coordinate 148,739 of JAFTBU010000062.1, read as the reverse complement.
GGCCGTGTCGTAGCGGGCCGCGAACTCTATCTCGGAGATGATGTGCGTGCCCTGGGCCTCGAGCTTGCGCACGAGGGGTGCCGTGGAAGGTATGCCGGGGCTTTTCACCACTTCGTCGGCATTGAGCACGAGCTCCTCGGTGTGACCTCCCTGTTCGAAGGGGATGTCCCACTGACGCAGGGTCTCGAGATACTCTTCCTTGATCTTCCCGTTGTCCGAGAGGAATACGTCGAATCCTTTCACTTTGGCCAGCACGGCGGCTCCCACGCCGCTCTCCGCTCCGCCTAATACTACAATTCTGCTCATTTATCTTCTATCTCCTATCTTATCTTCAACAATGCAAGGGCAGCCGCCGCGAGGATGATCCCCACGAGCCAGAATCTCGTGACTATGCGCGGCTCCGGTATGCCTTTTTTCTGGAAATGATGGTGTATGGGGGCCATCAGGAACACCCTCCGGCCTTCCCCGTATTTCTTGCGGGTGTATTTGAACCAATATCTCTGGATGAGCACCGAAAGGCTCTCCACGAGGAATATGCCGCACATGATGGGGAGCAGCAGCTCCTTGCGGATGAGGACGGCGCTCACACCGATGACGCCGCCTATGGTGAGGCTGCCCGTGTCGCCCATGAACACCATGGCCGGGTAGGTGTTGTACCACAGGAATCCCAGCAGTGCCCCGGCGAAGGCGGCCATGAAGATGGCGACCTCTCCGGACTCGGGGATGTACATGATGTTGAGGTAGCCGGCGTTGATGACGTTGCCGCTCAGGTAGGCGAGTATGCCCAGGACCACTCCGACAATGGCGGAAGTGCCCGCTGAAAGACCGTCCATGCCGTCGGTGAGGTTGGCTCCGTTGGAGCAGCCCAGGATGACGAGGATGATCAGCAGCATGTAGATGCCCCAGGTGCAATAGACGCCCAGCTGGCCCCTGAAGGGCGACAGCCAGGAGTAATCGAACTCATTGGCCTTGACGAAGGGTATGGTGGTGACGATGCTGTCGGTGTGGATGGTGGTACTCAGGCACATGGTCAGGGCTATGATGAGTCCGAGACCGATCTGGCCCAGGAGCTTGCCCTTCTCGCTCATGCCCTCCTTGCGGTGCTTGAAGACCTTGATGTAGTCATCCGCGAAACCCAGGGCGCCGCACCACAGGGTGGTGACGATGAGCAGGATCACATATATGTTGGTGAGGTCGCACACCAGCAGGGCGGAGGACAGCATGGAGATGATGATGATGACACCGCCCATGGTCGGGGTGCCCTTCTTCTGCATCTGCCCATCGAGTCCGAGGTCGCGGATGTCTTCTCCTATCTGTTTCTTCTGCAGCAGGGCTATGATTTTCTTTCCGGCGATCATGGACACCAGGATGCTGATCACGGCGGCGGCGAGGGCGCGGAACGACAGGTATCCTATCAGGGCTGATCCCGGATAGTCGAACAGTGTCTTCAGGTATTCCAGTAAATGGTAAAGCATTTCGGTTCAGGTCTTACAAGGTTTCAGATACTTCTTTTACTATTTCTCTTTCGTCGAAATGGTTCTTGACGGTCCCCATGATCTGGTAGGTCTCGTGGCCCTTGCCGGCCAGCAGTATGGTGGAGCCTTCCGGCGCGAGCATCATCGCGGTGCGTATGGCTTCCTTGCGGTCGGCGATGCAGATGGCCTTCGCCAGACCCTTGGGACTGAACCCTTTCTTGATGTCTTCAATGATGTCCTCGGTCTTCTCGGTGCGGCTGTTGTCCGAGGTGACGATGATGCGGTCCGAGAGTTTCTCGGCTATGGCCGCCATCTCGGGACGTTTGGTGCGGTCCCTGTCTCCGCCGCAGCCGAAGAGGCACCAGAGCTCTTTCTCGGGGGCGACGTCGCGCAGGGTCTTCAGTACGTTCTCCAAGGCATCGGGAGTGTGGGCATAGTCGATGATGACGCTCAGGCCCCTGGGGGCGCGTATGTTCTCCAGGCGTCCGGGAGCCGATCCGAGTTTGGACAGGGCTACGAGGGCTTCTTTCTGCGGCACTCCGAGGGTGACTGCGGTGGTGTAGATGGCCATGAGGTTCTGGGCGTTGTGGGCGCCTATGAGCCTGGTCCAGGTCTCCTCCCCGTCGATGCGCAGCAGCATACCGTCGAAACTCTGCTCGAGTATGCGGCAGGAGTGGTCCGCGATGCTGCGGCAGGAGTAGGTCACGACCTTGGCCTGGGTGTTCTGGACCATCACTTCTCCGTTGCGGTCGTCCATGTTGGTGATGGCGAAAGCTCCCTTCGGGAGGCGGTCGAAGAACAGTTTCTTGCACCTGAGGTACTCGGCGAAGGTGCCGTGGTAGTCGAGGTGGTCGTGGGTGAGGTTGGAGAATATGCCCACTTTGAATTCCAGTCCGGAGACCCTCTCCTGCTCCACTCCGATGGAACTGACTTCCATGAAGCAGTACTCGCAGCCCTTGGCGACCATCTGGTCCAGCAGGGAGTTGATGGTGATGGGGTCGGCGGTGGTGTTGGCCGTCTCGCTCTTGTCGGGGCCGACGTAATTGGCAATGGTGGAGAGCAGTCCGCACTCGTATCCCAGGGAGCGGAACATATGGTACAGCAATGTGACGGTGGTGGTCTTGCCGTTGGTGCCGGTGATGCCCACCAGGTTCAGCTTCCCGGAAGGATGGCCGTAGAAGGCGTCGGCGATGAGGGCGAGGGCGAGGCGGTCGGCCGACACCACGGCGGCGGCACCTGCCTGCAGCGCGGCGTCGATGAAATCGTGACCGTCTATGCTGAAGCCCTTGACGGCAATGAACAGGGCGCCCTGGCAGGCCTTGCGGGAATCGCTGCAGATCGAGCTGATTTCCGTCTCAGGGCTGCCGTGGAGTATGGTGGCTCCTGTCTTCGCTATGATTTTTCCGAGTTTCATTTCTGTGCTGTTTTACCTATGGTGCTCCTCCAGTGGGGGTCCACGTCGTGGAGCTTGTCAACTATGGTCTTTACAGTGCCGGCGGGGTACTGGCTGCCGTAGAAATTGCGGTAGGACAATTTGGAATAAACTACCGTGATGACGCTGTACTGCGGGTCGTCGGCGGGGAAGAATCCCACGAAGGTACCCTGGTTCTTCTTGCGCCCGTCCGCCGATTCGTAGCGGCCGTTGTCCAGCACCACCCTGGATGTTCCGGTCTTGCCGGCCACCTGCACCTTGGCGGTGCGGAGCCTCGAGGCGGTACCGTCCTCGGTCACGGCTTTCAGGCCCCTGGTCAAGGTGTCCGCGGTGGCCTTGGAGCATATGCGCTCGTTGAGGATCTGCGGTCCGTCCACCAGATAGGGCTTCATCATCTTGCCCTTGTTGGCTATGGCGTTGTAGAAGGTGATGATGTGCAGGGGAGTCTCGGTGACGCTGTAGCCCATGGCCACCTGTCCCAGGTCGCTCTTGTGCCAGTACCTCGAATCCGGATTGGGCAGGCTCGGGCGGGGCATGCCGTCCACGTCGAAGTCGTAGGCCTCGGTGAGCTTGTATTTCTGGAGATTGGCCAGGAACTCCTTGGGCCTGTTCTCGTAGTTCTTGATGGCGAGGTAGCGGAACACGTAGTTGGAGGAGATCTTCACACCGTATATGATAGGTATCTGCTTGGTGTGGTGCTCCCTCTGGTAGTCCAGGATGTGCTGGTCGGTCTCGTACCTGTAGCCTTCGATGCGGCCGTTGTTGCCCGGGATCACATCGTCCAGGGAAGTGACTATGCTGTCCTCGAGGGCCGTCATCAGGGTGGTGATCTTGAATACCGAGCCCGGCTCTCCCAGCCTTCCCACGGCCAGGTTCTGGCTCTCTTCGAGCTTCCCGGTCTTGGGGTCGCGGAGCAGGTTGACCATGGCCTTGATGGCGCCGGTGCCCACTTCCATCAGTATGACGCAGCCGCCTTCGATCTCGTCGTCGGTTTCGATCTGCTCGCGCAGGGCCTTGTCGGCGATGTCCTGGTAGTCGATGTTTATGGTGGTGCGGATGTCCTTGCCGTCGGAAGCGTCCACATAGATGCTGTCGTTGTTGTGGGCCATGCCGTAGTCGGTGACCCTCAGCCACTCGATGCCGTCCTTGCCCTTGAGGGTCTCGTCGAATTTGCCTTCTATGCCGACGTGGGTGTTGCCGACGGTGGAGTTCTTGCTGCGGACGAAACCTATGGTCCTGCGGGCGAGGTCTCCGTAGGGATAGCCGCGGGTGTATTCCTTGTCCACCCTCACCCCGCCTTTGAAGCGTCCCTCATTGAACAGGGGGAAGGACATCACGCGGGTGTAGGTGTTGTAATCCACTCCGCTGCAGATGGAGAGGAACTTCTGCCCTTTGCGGCGGCCTTCGCTGATCTGGCGGTAGTACTGGTCGGCGGTCTTGCCGGGGAATTCCTTCGCCAGGGCGGCGCTCAGTTCCTTGGCCTTTGCGAGCCAGGCCTGCTCGAGCTCCTTGCCGTTGCTCATGGAAGCGTACCTGTCTTTCTGCACGGTGCAGTCCATATGCAGGGTGTAGACGGGGCGGGAAATGGCCAGCAGCCTGCCTTCGCAGTCGTAGATATTGCCCCTGCGGGCCTCGATGGTGGTGCTGGTGACCGAAGGGGTGAGCACCCTCTCGATCCTGGGGTTGGGGGTGAAGGCCACCTGGATCTGGATCAGGCGCCCGACCACCAGCACGGACGCCAGCAGCAGGCACAGATAGGTCGCGTACAGGACTATTCCTATACGGTCGCGTTTCTTTTTGTTTCCACCAGCGGCGTCCATACTATTTCTTCATTACGGTGAGCGGTGTCTCGCGGTCGCGGAGTTCCGATCCCATCTTTATGAGGTTCTTTTCCACGGTGGAGCGCCTGCAGCATTCCACGAGTTCGAACTCTCTCTGCTTGCAGACTATCTCCAGGTCTTCGAGCACGGCCTTGTTCTGCTCCACGCGGGCCGTGGTGTCGTCTATCTTCAGGCTGATCCAGATGATTCCGGCCATCAGCACGAAGGCGTACACGATATGGATGAAGTAGCGGCTGGCATTCAGGCGGAGCAGGAATTCCCCCTTCAGGACAGCTTTGAAGCTGTTCAGGAGCAGGCTTCCCAGATCCGCGAGCTTGAATGTGCCTTTCACTTCCTCTTCCATAACCTACAGTTTTACCGCGACCCTGAGCTTGGCGCTGCGGGCGCGGGTGTTAGCGGCAATTTCAGATTCCTGCGGCAGGACGGGCTTGCGCAGCACGGGCTCCAGCGGAGCTTCGAGGCGGCCGTACAGGTCCTTGCGCTGCTCGCCTTCGACATTGCCGGTGCGGATGAAATTCTTCACCATCCTGTCCTCGAGGGAATGGTAGGTGATGACGGCGAGCCTCCCGCCCCTGCGGAGGGATGCGGCGGCGCCTTCGAGGAATTTCTCCAGCGAGCGCATCTCGGCATTGACTTCGATGCGCAGGGCCTGGTACACCTTTGCCAGGTACTTGTGTGCTGCGAAAGACGGCAGGGCGGCTGCGATGGCATTGTCGAGGTCGTCGGTGGTACGGATGGGGGAGCTTTCCCTCGCCTCGGCGATGAGCTGGGCGATCTTCCGGGAGTTCTCCACCTCTCCGTAGATCCTGAAGATCTTTTCCAATTCTTCTTGCGTATAAGAATTGACAATGTCAGCGGCAGTCGTAGTGCCCTGCACGTTCATTCGCATGTCAAGCGGTGCACTGTAGCGGAAGGAGAACCCCCGCCCGGCTGTATCGAACTGGTGCGATGACACTCCCAGGTCCGCCAGGATGCCGTCGAGTCCCTCCGGCGAAAGCTGGAGGGTGTAGTTGTGGATAAATCTGAAATTGTTGTGTATCAATGTGAAACGTCCGTCCTCCGGGGCGTTGGCCAGGGCGTCGGCGTCGCGGTCGAACGCTATGAGCCGTCCCTCGGGGGAGAGGCGTGAGAGTATTTCTGCGCTGTGCCCGCCGCCGCCGAAAGTGGCGTCTGCGTACACTCCGTCAGGATTGGTGACGAGTGCGTCTATGCTTTCTTTGAGTAGGACGGGCTGGTGGTACATCTGCTGCATCGGGGATCCTCCTACCTGTTTTCAGGCAGTTTCTCCGCGATGGCAATGTATTCCTCGTTTGAGATCTCGCTGGAGTCGTATTTCTCCTTGGCCCAGATCTCGATCATGAAATCATTGCCGGAGAAAACCACTTCTTTGTTAATGCCGATAGCATCGAGGAGTTTGCGGCTGATCAGGATGCGGCCGAGCTTGGCGTCCGGCTCCACTATATCCCGGTTCCGCATGTATTCTCTCCAGAATAATGCGTGATCTTTATTAAAGAAATTGAGTTTCGATTTGACTTCTTCCGACCTCTTCTCCCATTCCTCGAAGGTGTACATCTCCAGGCAGGGGGAGAACAGAGACTTTTTGATGACAAACCTCATGTCGCTTCCGGGGGGTATGGCACCCTTGAGCGGCGCGGGGAAGACCAGCCTCCCTTTGTCGTCCACCTTGGATGTGTATTCTCCGATGAAAGTGACCATAATTCTTATACGCAGTGAGGCAAAGTTAGTCAAATTTTTCCACTTTCACCCATTTTCTTACATTTTTTTCCACAAACTTATCAACATAGGATTTGTGGATTTATTTTATTAGATTTGTGAGATTTTAAACCAATAAAAACGCTTATGGCACGCGAAATAAAATTCTCTCTCGTTTACAGAGACATGTGGCAGTCATCCGGCAAGTACCAGCCCCGGGTAGACCAATTGGTCAGGGTGGCTCCCGCAATTATTGACATGGGTTGCTTCGACCGCGTCGAGACCAACGGCGGCGCATTCGAGCAGGTGAACCTCCTTTATGGAGAGAACCCCAACATTTCAGTGAGGAAGTGGACGGCTCCTTTCCACAAGGCAGGCATCCAGACCCATATGCTCGAGAGAGGATTGAACGCGCTGCGTATGTATCCTGTCCCCGCAGACGTCAGGGAGCTGATGTTCAAGGTGAAGAAGGCCCAGGGCACCGACATCGCCCGTTCCTTCTGCGGCCTGAACGACCACCGCAACCTCAAGCTCTCCGTCGAGTACGCCAAGAAGGCCGGGATGATTTCCCAGGCCGCCCTGTCCATCACCCACTCTCCCGTGCACACGGTGGAGTACTACATGGGCGTGGTTGACAAACTCGTGGAGTACGGCACCGACGAGATCTGCCTCAAGGACATGGCCGGCGTAGGCCGTCCCACCGACCTGGCCCACCTGGTCAGCGAAATCAAGAAGAAATATCCCCACATCAAGGTCCAGTACCACGGACACACCGGTCCCGGATTCTCTCCCGCATCCATGCTGGAGGTCGCCCGTGCCGGCGCCGACTATCTCGACGTGGCCGTGGAGCCCCTCTCCTGGGGCAAGGTCCATCCCGACGTGATCACCATACGTGAGATGATGAAGGCCGACGGATTCCTGGTGAAGGATCTCAATATGGACGCCTACATGGAGGTCCGCCGTCTCACCCAGGAATTCATCGACGACTTCCTCGGCTATTGGATCAACCCCACCAACTCGCAGATGACCTCGCTTCTGGTCGGCTGCGGCCTTCCCGGAGGCATGATGGGCTCCATGATGGCCGACCTCAAGGGTTTCAAGTCCGCCATCAACGCTTCCGAAGCCGCCAACGGCAAGCCCGTCAGCAGCCTCGACAGCCTCATGGTCCAGCTCTTCAAAGAAGTGGAGTACGTGTGGCCCCGTCTCGGATATCCCCCTCTCGTGACTCCTTTCAGCCAGTACGTGAAGAACACCGCCCTGATGAACCTCTTCTCCATGAGCCAGGGCAAGCCTCGTTTCAGCACCATCGACAAGGACACCTGGGGCATGATCCAAGGCAAGATGGGCAACCTGCCCGGTCCCCTCGCTCCCGAGATCATCGAGCTGGCCAAGGAAAAGGGCATGGAGTTCCATACCGAGAACCCTCAGGACAACTATCCTGACGAGCTGCCGAAGTACCGTCAGATGATGAAGGACAACGGATGGGACGTCGGAGAGGACGAGGAGGAGCTTTTCGAGCTCGCTATGCACGAGAGGCAGTACCTCGACTACCGCAGCGGTCTCGCCAAAGAGCGTTTCAACAAAGAGCTCGAGGACTTCAAGGCCAAGGCCGGTGCACCCATCGAGGTGGTGAGGCCCGTGGTCGAAGTGCCCAAGTTCGATGTCAAGGAGTACACTGACAAATATCCCAAGGCCGTTCCCGTGCAGGCTCCCGTCAAGGGCAAGATGCTCTGGCAGGTGGACGTCGAGGACCGCTCTTGCGCTCCCGCCGCTGGCACCAAGGTCGAGAAGGGCAAGGCTGCCGGCTACGTGCAGGCATGGTACGGCATCGAGGAAGTCATCCCCGCTGTCTCCGGCCGCATAGTCGCCGTCACCGCCCAGCAGGGCGCCGACGTGGCCAAGGGCGAGATCGTCGCCTTCGTACAGGAGTAAGATTTCTTACTTGAAATACATCTTTTCATCTGCGATGCTGTAAAAACAGTCATCGCAGATTATTATATGGTCCAGCAGGGCCAGGTCCATGGTGCCCGCCGCCTCGGTGAGGCTCCTGGTCCACTCGAGGTCGGCGCGGCTGGGCTTCGGGTTGGACGAAGGGTGGTTGTGGACGAGTATGAGGCTGTGCGCCTTCCTGTCCAGGGCTCCGCGCAGGATCTGCTTGATGTCGATGGTGGTGGAGTTGCCGCCTCCGGAGGACATGCGGGATTTGCCCATGAGGTAGTTGGAGCCATTGAGATACATCACCCAGCATTCCTCATGGTCCAGTCCCTTGAGTTCCGGACACATTATATCATACACCATCCTCGGGCCGACCAGCGGCCTTTTCACCACCGACGCCCCTTCCGCGAGGAAACGCTTCCCCAGCTCGAACGCCGCCATTATCGTGGCTGCCTTGTCCTTGCCTATGCCCTTGACACTGCGCAGCCTGGTGGCGGACAGTTCGAACAGTCCGCCGAGGCTTCCTCCCGACAGGCTCAGCAGTTTCTGCGATATCTCCAGCGCACTTTCTCCCGGGATACCGGTGCGGAGCAGCACCGAGAGCAGTTCGGCATTGGACAGACTCCCCGGTCCCGATGCCATGAGGCGCTCCCGCGGCCTCTCTTTCTCACTCATCTCAAGTATCTTCATATTTTATTATCTTTGCAGCGCAATGTAAACCAGTTTTTCGTGTATAAGACTAATAAATCCATATTTCCAAGCTAATTTTTTTCTTATGAAGATTCCTGTTGTCGCAGCCCTCGTCGCGCTGTCCCTGATCGCATGTCCCCTCCTTTATATATTCATGGGTCCGGCCCTGGATCCAGGCCAGCTGGAGGTCTTGAAGACTCTTCTTATCATCACCGGGTGCAGCGGTCTGTACTGTTTCGTGGTGGGTGAACTGACCCGCAACAACAGTCAGATGGACAAGCTCTGGAGCCTGCTTCCCATAGCTTATGTGTGGGTGATCGCCGTCAACGGAGGCATGAGCGCGAGGCTCGTCGTGATGGCTGTGCTCGCCACTCTCTGGGGTCTGAGGCTGACTTTCAATTTCGGACGCAAGGGAGCCTACAGGCTCAAATTCTGGGAGGGCACAGAGGATTACCGCTGGGCCAACCTGCGTGCCCGCAAGGAGTTCCAGCCGCGTTGGAAGTGGGTGCTTTTCAATCTTTTCTTCATCAGCATTTATCAGAATGCGCTGGTGCTGATGATCACTTTTCCGGCTCTGGTGAGCATGCGTTCGGAGGTCCCTTTCAATTGGGTGGACTGCCTCGCCGCCGTGCTGATGCTGGGATTCATCATCTATGAGACTGTGGCTGATGAGCAGCAGTGGGCTTTCCAGTCGCGCAAGTGGAAGATGATAGGGGAGGGCCGGAAGCTCGAGGATCTGCCCGCTCCCTACGACAAGGGTTTCAATACCACCGGATTGTGGAGCGTCAGCCGCCATCCCAACTATTTCGCTGAGCAGGCGGTCTGGGTCTGCTTTTACATTTTCTCCATTGCCGCCGGCACCGGCATCATCAACTGGAGTCTCGCCGGAGCCCTGCTGCTGATCGTCCTCTTCATCGGCAGCGCCGCCTTCGCCGAGGAGATCAGCGCCTCCAAGTACCCCGCCTACGCCCTCTACCAGAAGAAAGTCTCCAAATTCTTCCCCATCCCCCGCCGCCGCGCCTGATCACCCTTTGAGGGGGCGGGGCAGCTCGGGGCAGGGGACCGTCTCGCTGCGCTCGACCCCACCCTCCATCATCTGCTCCTGTCCGGGGGTGGACAGGCCTCTCAGGGGCAATCGCCGCCTGCCGTTCGGAGGCGCAAAGTGCCGACCGAGGGGATAGCTGCGAAGCAGCGCAAGGGGATTCTTCCCCTTGTCCCCCTGGGGGGTGCAGGGGGGATAAGACAGTGCGATCCGCCGAAGGCGGACATCGCACCCCAACAAAAAAAGCCCCCGGAAAGGAGGCTTTTTCTGTTGGGGTGCGATGTGGGGCTCGAACCCACGACACCCAGAACCACAATCTGGTGCTCTACCAACTGAACTAATCGCACCGTGTTGGAAGGACTGCAAAGGTACAAAAATATTTTGACCCTGCAAATATCTGAATATTTATTTCAGTTTGCAGATCAAAGTCGCTGACGTGCAATCAGTCACGACCACATCCACGTAGTCTCCGGCTTTGTGGACACTGTCCGGCCAGACACACATCTTGTTGTTGGAAGCGCGGCCGCAGAGTTCGGATGCGCTCTTCTTGGAGGGGCCTTCCACGAGCACTCGGAAAGTCTTGCCTATGTCTGCGCGGTAGCTCTTCAGGCTCATGCGTCCCTGGAGTTCTATTATTTCGTTGAGACGCTTGGTCTTGACATCCAGGGGGACGTCGTCCGGATACTTGCGCGCGGCGAGGGTCCCGGGCCTCTCGGAATAGTAGAACATGAATGCCGTGTCGAAGCCGACTTTCTCGAAAAGCGAGAGGGTCTGCTGATGGTCCTCCTCGGTTTCGGAGCAGAATCCGGCGATGACGTCGGTGGTTAGGCCGCAGTCGGGCATGACGCTGCGTATCTTGCGCACACGGTCCATGTACCATTCGCGGGTGTAGCGGCGGCGCATCTTCTCGAGTATGCGGTTCGACCCGGACTGCACCGGCAGATGGATGTGGCGGCAGATATTGTCATAGCAGGACATGGTGTAGATCACCTCGTCCGAGATATCCTGGGGGTTGGAAGTGGAGAAGCGTACCCTGAGCTCCGGGCTGACCTGGGCCACCATGGCGAGCAGGCCGGCGAAATTGACATCCTCATAGGAGTAGGAATCCACATTCTGCCCCAGCAGGGTCACTTCCTTGTACCCTTTCTCGAAGCAGTCGCAGGCTTCCCGGACTATGCTGTGGTAGTCGCGGCTGCGCTCTGCGCCGCGGGTGAACGGCACCACGCAGTAGGAGCAGACATTGTTGCAGCCCCTCATGATGGAAATGAACGCCGAAACCCCGTTGGAGTCGGTGCGGACGGGGGCAATGTCGCCGTAGGTCTCTTCGCGGGAGAGCAGTACGTCGATCTGCGGTTTCCCCGGGGCGGCGGCCTCCAGCAGCGCGGGGAGGCTGCGGTAGGCGTCTGGCCCTGCGACCACATCCACCTTGCCTGACTCGAGCAGGGCTTCCTTGAGCCTCTCGGCCATGCATCCGAGGATGCCGACGATGACTCCCTGGCGGGCTTTGCGCTGGATGTTGAACTGGTCGATGCGGCCCCAGATACGCTGCTCGGCATTGTCCCTTACGGAACAGGTGTTGGCCATGATGACATCCGCCTCGGTGATATCTTCCGTCCTCGCATAGCCGTGGCCGGCGAGTATGGCGAAGACCACCTCGGTGTCGTTGACATTCATCTGGCAGCCGTATGTTTCGATATATACCTTCTTCATAGGTGTGGCAAAGATAGACATTTTTCGTATCTTTGTAATTGTATGCGAAAGCTTTTGGCCATATTGTCACTGTGCGGACTGCTCCTGATGGGAGGCTGCGCCGCCAATTCCCTGAGGGACCTGAAAGTCAAGTCCACTTCGGTGTCTTCGCTGACTCCGTCCGGACTCCGTATGCTGGACGCCACGGTTTCCGTGGGGCTGGACAATCCTGGCAAGGCTTTTGAAATCCATGATATCAGCGGCGTGCTTAAAGTGGACGGCGCTCCTTTTGCGGACCTCAGTGCGATGGACCTCCAGGTGCCTTCCGGCGAGGATATTACCGTGCCCGTGTACATCAGGGGCATCATCGTGCAGGAAAGGTCCCTGCTGGACCTGCTCGGCTTGGATTACAGCAGCGGCCTGGACGCTTTCACTGTGGATGTGAAAGCTACGCTCAAGATAGGCGGCTACAAAAGGGTGCTGGAGTTCAAGGATATACCGCTGAAAGAAATGAGGATGAACAATTGATATGAAAAAGATACTGTTTGCGGCCCTGTGCCTGCTGTTTGTGACGCCCTGCCTGAGGGCCCAGAACATAGTGATCCCGGAAGGATACGAGCTGGTGGACTCGCTCGTGTATTCTCCCATGTCGGCCATCGACACATCCATCCACGGCCAGAGCATCTATGCGGCCATGCCGGAAGGGGTGATCGTCTCCCAGCCCGACGGCGTCCACAACGCCCTCTCTTCGCAGCTCAGCAAGAACGCCTCACGCCAGTTCAACGGGTGGCGCATCCGCATATTCTTCGACAACAGCCAGACGGCCCGCGGCGATTCCGAGCGCACCGAAATGCGTTTCAAGGGGATGTATCCCGGCTACGCCACCTACAGGACCTTCGACAATCCTTATTTCAAGGTGACCGTGGGTAATTTCCGCACCAAGGCCGATGCTTCCGCAGCCCTGCGCTATATAAAGAATGACTTCCCTTCAGCATTCGTGGTGAGGGAAAGGTTCAGGTATCCCGCGCTGGACAGCGACTCCTACACCGTGGACACCGTCAAGATAATCAGAAAGAAAGTGCAGTAGATGATCAAGCAGGGACTCGAAATAAAGCAGACTCAGAAGCTCTCCCGCCTGCAGATACAGACGATCAAGCTGATCGAACTCCCCGTGCAGGAGCTCGAGCAGAGGGTGCGTGCTGAGCTGGAAGAGAATCCCGTGCTGGACGACACCCCCGATCCCGAGTCCGAAGACCCCCAGGACAAGGACATCTCCCTGGATGAGATAGGGGAGGACGATTACATCCCTGCCTACAAGACCCGCGTCAGCAACTGGGGCAAGGACCCCAGGCCCGAATACAACACCTTCTCCGTGCGCCAGAGTTTCACCCAGAGCCTGATGGACCAGCTGGGCTACCGCAACCTGGACAAGCACCAGTACGACATTGCAGCTTTCATCATAGGCAGTCTGGACGAAGACGGGTACCTGCGCCGTGACATCGAGTCCCTCGTGGACGACCTGGCCTTCAGGGCCAATATCGAAACCGATGCGGACGAGGTGGAATCCATGCTCAAGATCATCCAGGAGTTCGATCCCGCCGGTGTGGGGGCAAGGGACCTGAGGGAGTGCCTGTTGCTGCAGCTCAAGACCTGCAAGCAGACGCCGGAAGTGGTGAATGCCGAAAGGATACTCGAAGAGGAATTCCAGGAATTCTCCAACAGGCATTTCCAGAAGATCATGAGCCGTCTGGGCATCAGCGAAGACGAGCTCAAGGCCGCCACGGCCAGGATAGTCAAGCTCAACCCCTCGCCGGGCGGACAGATAGACGATTCCTACAGCGACCAGGCCCAGCAGATAGTTCCCGACTTCATACTCGAGGACAATGACGGGCAACTGTCTTTCTCCATGCCGCGTTTCAATATCCCGGAGCTCCGGGTGAACCAGAAATATGCGGACATGCTGATGTCCTCCAAGAATTCCTCCGACCGCGCCCAGAAGGAAGCCGTATCCTTCGTGAAGCAGAAGCTGGACTCCGCCAAATGGTTCGTGGAGGCTCTGAAACAGAGGCAGAACACCCTCAAGAAGACCATGCAGGCCATACTCGATTTCCAGTACGACTATTTCCTGACCGGAGACGAGACCAGCCTTAAGCCCATGGTCCTCAAGGATATAGCCGAGATCACGGGCTTCGACATCTCCACCATCTCCAGGGTGGTCAACAGCAAATACATAGAGACCCATTTCGGCATCCTGCCTCTCAAATATTTCTTCTCCGAGGGCATGGAAAACAAAGAAGGCGAAGAAGTTTCTACCAGAGAGCTCAAGAAGGTCCTTCAGGAATGCGTGGACGCCGAAGACAAGAAAAAGCCGCTCACGGATGAGCAGCTTGTAGAGGAGATGAGTAAGAGGGGATACAAGGTCGCGAGGCGTACCATCGCCAAATACCGCGGCATGCTGGGCATCCCCCTCGCACGCTGGCGCAAGGAATTATAGTTTCGCTCCGTAAGCGAGGTCTCCCGCGTCACCCAATCCAGGTACTATATATGCGTGTCCCGTGAGTTCGGGATCGATGGCTGCGACCCACAGGGTGGAGCCGGCAGGCATTTTCTTCTTGAGGTTTTCGACTGCCTGGGCGCTGGCGATGGGGCAGACCAAGTGCAGTTTGCCGGGCTGTCCGCCCTCGCGGCAAAGCACTTCGTAGGCTACCTCGACCGAAGAACCGGTGGCGAGCATGGTGTCCGCAAGGATCATGGTCTTGCCGGTGATGTCGGGGCAGGTGCAATACTCGGTGTGAATATCGAAACCTCCGTTCTTGTGGTATTTCCTGTAGGCTGCCACGAATGCGTTCTCGGCACCGTCGAAGCACTGGAGTATACCCTCGTGGAGGGGCAGTCCGGCCCTGAGTATGGTGGCGACGACTATCTTCTCGTCAGGGACTTCGATATTGGCAATACCCAGGGGCGTGACCACGTCCCTGATGCTGTGGTCGAGGGTTTTGCTGATCTCATATCCGAAAATCTGTCCGAGTCTCTGGAGATTCATCCTGAAACGGAGGCTGTCTTTCTGGAAATTGCGGTCCCTGAGCTGGGATACGAATAAGTTTAGAACAGAGCTGTGTTCACCCAAGTTTACGACTTTCATGTTTTCGAAATTTGATTCCGAAAAACAAATATATCATAATTTTCGGGAAATGAAGAATTATTTTAGCAGCGAGCGTGCATTCGCCACGGCTTCGGGAGTGACGCTGCTGCCGCTGAGCATCCTTGCGACCTCCATCACCCTCTCTTCTCCGCTCAGCCTGCGTATCCCTGTGACGGCCCTTCCGTCGCTGTATTCCTTGGTGACCAGATAGTGCGCGTCACCCTTGGCGGCCACCTGCGGCAGGTGGGTGATGGAGAATATCTGCATGTTCTCGCCCATGCTGCAGATCATGGAGCCCATCTTGTCGGCGACGCTTCCGGAGACTCCGGTGTCGATTTCGTCGAAAATCATGGTGGGCATCCCTATGAAGCGCGCCATCATGGCTTTGAGACAGAGCATGATACGCGAGAGTTCGCCGCCGGAAGCGCATTTCGCGACTTCCACCTGCTGCCCTCCGGAAGCGGAGAACATGAATTTCACTGCATCGGCCCCGGACGGTCCCGGTGCGGCTTCTTCCAGGCTGACGCTGAATGTGGCCCTGTCGAGTTCGAGGAAATGCAGGGACCCGGTGATGTCTTTTGCGAATGCCGGAGCGGCCTCCCGTCTTTTGGCGCCGAGTTCCTTGCAGATGCCGAGGTGCTTCTTTTCGGCACTGGAGATCTCCTGGTCCAGAGCCGCCATCCTTTCCTCCGAGGCGGTGGCGTCGAACAGCTCTTCCGAGTATTTATCCCTCAGGGCAATGAGGCCGGCGATGTCTTCGCAGCCGTGTTTGGAGAGCAGCGAATAGAGCATCGACATCCTTTCTTCCACCGCCATGAGCCTGTTCTGGTCGAGGCTGATGCCTGAGTCGAGCCTTTCCACGTCGGAGGCGATGTCTTCCAGTTCAATCCTTGCGGAGTCCACCCTTCCGGCGAGTTCCTGGGCTGCGGGGACATAGCGGGAAACCCTTTCCAGGCATCTCTGTGCCTCTTTCAGCGCCGACGGTATGTCCACGCCGGACTCGTCCTCGCTGCGGACCAGGGAGGAGAAACGGGCGAATGCTTCCTTGATTTCTTCGGCATTGGCCAGCTGCCTCTGCTCTTCTTCCAGCTCTTCGAGTTCACCTTCCCTGAGTTTGGCTTCGTCCAGCTGCTTGAACTGGGCTTCGCTGTAGGCCTTTTCGGCGTTGATCCGGCCGAGGCGCTCTGAGAGCGCTGCCTTTTCGGAGCGGAGAGCCTGGAGCTCCTTCCAGCTTTGGGCGCACTCGGCCAGTTTCCCGGTGCATCCGGCGTAATGGTCCAGGATGGACAGCTGGAAACGGCTGTCGGTGAGCAGTAGGCTCTGGTGCTGTGAGTGGATGTCTATGAGCCTGGAGGCGAGGGCGGAGAGCAGTTGCACCTGCACAGGGGAGTCGTTGACGAAACTGCGGGAACGGCCGGAGGAATTGATCACCCTCCTGATGATGAGCCGCCCCCCGTCCCATTCTATGTCATTGTCATCCACGATCTCCCGCAAGGTTTCGTCTTCCTCCACGGTGAATTCAGCTTCCACCACGCAATTGTCCGCACCCTCGGAGATCATGCCCGCGTCTGCCTTGGCCCCCGCCAACAGGGAAAGGGCTCCAATCAAGATGGATTTGCCGGCTCCGGTCTGACCGGTCACGATGACAAGACCCTCCGGGAAACTGATGTCCAGAGAGTCTATGAGGATGTAATTTCGTATGTGGAGGCGCTCAAGCATGGAAGTGCACGGGGATTATTCCTCGTCGCTCTTTGCCTGCCTGTAGTAGAGTTCTCCGTTCTCGAATTCGCTGATGGCTACGAGATCCGGCTTGGGCTGCCTTTCGTAATACTTCGAGATCTCGATCTGCTCCTTGTTCTCGAAGACTTCCTCCATGGTGTCGCGCTCGTTGCGGAAATCCTCAAGCTTCTTGCTGAGTTCTTTCTTTTCGGCGAGTGCGATCTGGTTTGCCCTCTTGGAGAGGATGACTACTGTTTCGTAGATGTTGCCCGTAGGCTCGGCGAGATACTTCACGTCTCTCGTAATGGTGTTGGTAGGTATTGATTTCTTTTCCATATTATTTTTACGAGGGCCGCGATAGGGAAAGTTTCATTATTTTTCAATATCCTTGAGCCTGCCGTACAGACGGTCCAGTTCGGCGCGGTGTGCGGATTCGGGATACTCGCCCACGAAGTTGAGATAATCGTCCCTGAACACCAGGAAACGCTCCTTCTGCTTGGCGGGGACGCTGTTGCTCGCGTACTTGAAGGAGCTCATGGCGATGTAGTACAGTATCTCCTCGCGGTAGATGTTTTCAGAATTGTCCTTCAGGACATTGCGCAGAGCTACGCCGGCGGCCTTGTAGTCCTCCATGGTGTAGTAGATCTTCGCATTCTCGAAGGCTTTGCGGTTGAGCCTGGCGTTCAGCTCCTCGGTGATACGGGCGCATTCTTCCAGATGCTCGGAATTGGGATACTCCCTGATGAAATCCGTGATGGCCGAAATGGTGGTGTAGGTGTTGCTCTGGTCCAGCTCATACCGCAGGGTGGAGCGGTACAGGCAGTCCAGGCGCAGGAAACTGGCCCTTTCGGTGAAGGCGCTCTTGGGGAAGCGCGAGATGTAGGACTCGAAATTGGACTGGGCGGTGTAGTAATCCTTGTAACGGTAGTTGCTCATGCCCCAGTAAAACTGCACCGTGTCGTCCCTGGGGGTGCCGCTGGTGAGGACTGACAGTGACTCGAACAACTGGGCTGCCTTGTTGTATTTGCCCTGGTTGTAGTAGTCGAATGCAGCCTGGTATTTGGCATCCGCATCGACGCTGCTCAACAGCATTTCGTACTGGGATTTGCAGGCCCCGGCCAGGAAGAGCAGGACCAAGCAAGAGACTATCGTCAGGTTTTTCTTCATCTTTTCAAAAACTTTTCAGCGTCGAGTGCAGCCCTGCAGCCTGAAGCCGCAGCAGTGATGGCCTGCCTGTAATGGGGGTCCTGCACGTCGCCCGCCGCAAACACTCCGGGCACGTTGGTTTCGCTGCTGCGCCCGTCTGTGACAATGTATCCGTTCTCGTCCGTCCTGACCCATTTGGCGAACATCTCCGAAACGGGGTGATGTCCTATGGCCAGGAAGAATCCGTCGATCTTGATATCAAAAACCTCGCCATCCTTGCGCAGGAGCCTGGCTCCTGTGACACCGCTTTCGTCTCCGAGCACCTCCTGGGTGTTGCAGTTCCAGAGGATCTCGATGTTCTCGGTGTTCTTCACCCTTTCCTGCATGGCTACGGAGGCCCTGAGGACGTCCCTGCGGACTATCAGATAGACCTTGCGGCAGAGTCCGGCCAGGTAGGTGGCCTCTTCGCAGGCGGTGTCTCCGCCTCCGACCACGGCCACGTCCTTCTTCCTGTAGAAGAATCCGTCGCAGGTGGCGCAGGCCGAAACTCCCAGGCCGCGGAATTTCTGCTCTGAGGGGAGCCCGAGGTACTTTGCAGTGGCGCCGGTGGCAATGATGACTGCTTCCGCCTCGATCTCGTCGCCTGTGTCAATATTGACTTTGAAAGGCCTCCCGGAGAGGTCGATGCCGTTGATGCAGCCCCTGCGGATGTCGGCGCCGAGGCGCACCGCCTGGGCTCGCATGGAGTTCATCAGTTCGTTGGCGTCCACGCCGTTCTCGAAACCGGGGAAATTCTCCACTACGGTAGTGGTAGTGAGCTGTCCGCCCGGCTCAAGTCCTTCATAGAGGACGGGGCTGAGAGCGGCCCTGGAGGCATATATCGCTGCCGTGTAACCGGCAGGACCGCCGCCGATGATGAGGCATTTTACTTTTTCCATGGAGTGCTATCTGGTGATGGTGAGTTCATAATCGGGTGCATAGCTGAGCCGGCGTACTGCCTGGTTCACAAAGCCCTTCTTGTCGCTCTCCTCGAAGCGGAAGGACGACTGGAGCCCGTTCTCGAAATATTCGCTGAGTTTCATGGGCCACATCCTTCCGTAGCGGGCGCAGATGTTCACGAAATAATGTGTCACATCGTAGCCGCTGAAAGAGAAGGCGGTGGGCTCGGCTCCGAAGAAGGCCCTGTAGGCGAGGACGAATTTCTTCACGTCCGGAGCCTGGTAGTCGACGTAGTAGCCTGTGGCTATCCTGGCCTTGGCATCGTGCAGGGTCTCGGCTTCGATGGTGCTGAAGGAGCGCAGCCTGGAAGTGGCGTAGAGGGCCACCTCATGCTTGCGGAAGGTCATCATGCTGATATTGCGCACGGCATCTCCGACGAAGGCTTCGTTTTCGGAAAGGATGAAGTAGTGCGTGGTGCCGTTCTGCGAACTGAGGGCCTCGAAGGTGGAGAATATGTTCCTGCCCTGGAGAATCCCGTAGCTGATGGTGTCGCATTTGATGCCCGTCTCAGCCAGTTTGGACAATATGTAGGCGGAGGAGTTGTCCACGGCGGCTCCGCTCTCGCGGATGACCACCAGCCTGTCGCCGAAGTGGAACTCTGACCTCATCCACTCCACCGATTCGTCGGCCTGCCTCTCCCAGGTGGCGGGTGCCTGGATCACTGCGCCGGAATCGGCGAGTGCGGCTGCCACAGGGTCCAGCGGGGAGACTATGAACCGGTCTTCCGGGCAGAGGAGCAGCTCCGAGAGGATGTCGTCAGGGCTTACGGGGCCTATCAGGACATCGGGGATGCTCAGCGTGGTCTGGTGTTCCTCTTCCCTTTCCGCCAGGTCGGCGACTTTGAAATTGATCTTTATGCCATCCCGTCCCAGGTCCCTCGCCGCCATCAGGGCTCCGCAGTAGAAGTCCATCATGCTGGTGCTGTACTGCGAACCGTTGCGGAAAGGCATGGTCATGCTGAGGTCTATGTACTCGGGTATGTCGAGCACGAACTCGGCCGGTGCTTCCTCCTCCGCATAGAGTTTGACGCTGTCGGCGGGATTGGCTCCGGGGAAGAGCATGGTGCTGTCGATATTGACGGGCTTGACCGTGCTGCTCGCGGAGGTGGTGTCACGCTTGCCGCGGGAGCCGGGGAAAAGATACCACTGTGCCGAGCACGAAGGTGCAAGGCACAGTGCCATCAGAAGTATGAAGGAAAGGCGCCTCAACGCTTGTTGGTGTTAGCCTTTTCCTTGATGTACTCAGCGTTCAGTCCGGCGAGGATGTCGTCGGTGATGTCGAGGTCGGGGTCAGCGGTGGTGACAGGGATGGAAAGGATGTTGCCCTGGGTGGCGATGATCATCGAGTACTGCTTCTCGGCGTTGTACTTGTCGAGGAAGGTCTTGATGGCATCGGCGATCTGGTTGGTCATCACCTGCTGCTCTTCCACGATCTCCTGCTGCTTCTGGGCGGCATAGTTCTGGAAGTTGGTGTTCTGCTCCTGGAGCTTCTGGTTCTGGATCTCAGCTACGGAACGGGTGAGGAGACCCTTGTCGATCTTGTCCTGGAAAGCCATGATGTCTTTCTCAAGCTTGGAACCTCTCCTGTTCACTTCCTCGTTGATGCTCTGGACTTTGGTCTCCACCACGGCCCTGAGGTCGGTGGCCATGTCGTACTCTTCGAGTACCCTGTCCAGGTCGAAATAAACGATGGCGCCCTTGTGAGCGGTCACTTCGGTGTTTTCAGCGGTTTCAGCGGTCTTCTTGGCCGGATTTGCAAACAGCATGACAGCAGCGAGAGCGATTACGCCTGCAAGGGCTATGATGCTGAGGATTAAAGGAGTCTTTTTCATTTTATGTTATTTTATCTGTTAATTGCGTGATAGCCTGCAAAATTAGTTAAAAATTCTTAATCCGGGACAGATACTCGCCTATAGTTTTCTCCAGACCCATGTAAATGGCGTCGCAGATGATGGCGTGTCCTATCGAAACCTCGTCGGTCCAGGGTATGTTGCGTATGTACCAGGAAAGGTTGTCCAGGTTCAGGTCATGGCCGGCGTTGAGGCCCAGGCCGCAGTCCCTGGCCGCCTTGGCTGCCTCTACGAAAGGAGCCACCGCCTTTTCCCTTCCGGCGGGATACATCTCGGCGTAGGAGGCGGTGTAGAGCTCCACCCGGTCCGCGCCGCATAGCTTCGCTCCCTCCACCATGGCCGGGTCGGGATCCACGAAGATGGATGTGCGTATGCCTTTCTCGGAGAAAAGCGCGCACATGTCGGTCAGGAAGGCCCTGTGGGTGATGGTGTCCCAGCCTGCGTTGGAGGTGATGGCGTCAGGAGCGTCGGGGACCATGGTCACCTGCGCGGGCAGGACCTCGCACACCAGGTCCCTGAAAGAGGGGATGGGATTGCCCTCTATGTTCAGCTCGGTCCTGATGCGGGGTTTGATGGCCCGTACGTCGCTGTATCTGATATGTCTCTCATCCGGACGGGGATGCACCGTGATGCCTTCGGCTCCGAAATCCTCGCAGCGCAGGGCTGCCTCCAGGACATCGGGCATGTTGCCACCGCGGGCATTGCGCAGGGTGGCGATCTTGTTTATATTTACACTTAACCTGGTCATAAGCACAAAAATAAGCAATTATGTCCAAACTTTATAAATAAAGTGTTAAATTTGAAGTCCTTTATGAAGTTCGCTTACTACATTAATAATGCCAGGCTCCTCTCGGACCCCAAACTGACGGGACTCTTGTCCGAATTGGAGGGAGCCGGATGCGAGATTTACCGCGCAGAAGTGGGCCAGCCCCTCAGGGACGGCACCGACGCCCTGCTGAGCTGCGGCGGCGACGGCACCTTCCTTTCAGCCGCACTCATCGCGGATCCTGCGGGCATTCCCATAGTCGGCGTCAACTTCGGACGCATAGGCTTCCTTTCCGAGTACAAGCCGGAGAATATCGCCGGTCCCCTGCTGGCAGGGGAGTACACCGTCATCGAGAGGCAGATGATAAGCGCCTGCATCCACGGTGAAGGGGAGGAGGACACCCGCATTGCCTTGAACGAAATTTCCGTCTCCCGCATCGGCTCCGCCATGGTCGGGGTGGACGTTTCCGTCAATGGGGAGCCGCTTCCCACTTATTGGGCGGACGGCCTCCTGGTGGCGACCAGCTCCGGGTCGACGGCGTATGCGCTGAGCGTGGGCGGACCCATCTGCACCCCCGATTCGAAGGTGCTCATCATCGCCCCCATCGCTCCCCACAATCTCAATCTGCGCCCTCTCATCGTGCCTGAGGACGCTTCCATCACCATCAGCCTCCGTTCCCGGAGCGACGAGGTGATGTTTACGGCAGACAATTACAACCGCGTCCTTCCCGCCGGGGTGACCATTTCCTGCGGGGCCGCCGCGAGGAAGCTCCGCTGCATCAAGCCGGGCCGCTCGAATTTCTTCGAAGCCCTCCGCAGCAAGCTCCTCTGGGGCGAGGATGTCAGAAATACCGAAGAAAACCAAAACAGATGAATATACCTGAAAAACTCCCGGTGCACGTGACCTTCATCATGGATGGCAACGGCCGCTGGGCCCGCGAAAGGGGCATGGAAAGAGTCCGCGGCCATCTCGAAGGTGTCTCGAGCGTGCGCGCCGTGATGGAAGCCTGCGTGGAATGGGGCATCAAATACGCTTCCTTCTACGCTTTCTCAGAGGAGAACTGGAGCAGGCCCGAGCAGGAAGTCGGGTACCTGATGGAGCTGATGATGAAGAGCCTCAAAGGCGAGTATTCCACCTTCATGGACAATGACGTGCGCCTGCTGGTGCTGGGCAACCGCGCCCGTCTCTCACGTCCGCTGAACGCCGCCATCGACTATCTGGTCGGCGCCACCAAGGACAACAAGGGCCTCACCATGATACTCTTCCTGAGCTACAGCGGGCAGTGGGACATCTCCCAGGCAGCCCTGAGGATGGCGGCCGAAGGGGGCAAGGACATTTCCAAGTACCTCGTGACCGCGGGCATCCCCGATCCGGACCTTCTGGTTCGCACCTCAGGGGAGAAACGTATCAGCAATTACATGCTCTGGCAGACAGCATACACCGAATTCGTCTTCACCGACACACTTTGGCCTGATTTTAGAAAGGAAGAGTTCGCAGCAGCCCTCCGCGAGTACGCTTCGAGGGACAGACGTTTCGGAAAAGTCAAATAAATGCGTATATTTGCACATTTGTCGGATGAAGAAGAGATTTGTTAATATACTTTTGGGTCTGATCCTGCTCCTGATGCCATCGGTGGCATATTCACAGAGCGGGATCGAGGTGGATTACAACCGCCCCAGGAAGTATATCGTAGGTGGCGTGAAGGTGGAAGGAAACACTTATTTCACCGATTCCCAGATCATACAGCAGACAGGCCTCGAGCCCGGCATGGAAGTAACCGTGCCCGGCGAGGACATGACCAATATCATCAAAAGGCTTTTCCTCCAGAGATATTTCGAGGACGTGGCCATCTATGTGGACAGCTTGAGCGAGAGCGGCGACACCGCGACTTTCAAGGTGGCCATCAAGGAGCGTCCGAGGGTGTCCCGCTGGTCTTTCTCCGGTGTGACAAACTCGGAGCGCAAGGACCTCACCGAAAAGCTCAACCTCCGCAGGGGCGGTGAATTCTCCGAATATGTCCGCAAGACTTCCATCGACCTCATCAAGAGTTATTTCGACGAGAAAGGCTTCCTGCTCGCCAAGGTGGATGTCAATGTGACCCAGGACTCCGTGATCCGCAACGCCATCAGGGTGGATTTCGCGGTGGACAAGGGCAAGAAGGTCCGTATCAAGGATATCAATTTCATAGGCAATACCGACGTCTCCGATTTCAAGATCGCCCGTCAGATGAAGAAGACCAAGTCCAACAAGATCTACAACTTCTTCAGTTCCAAGAAATTCGATGCCAAGGAGTACGTAAAGGACAAGAAAAGCGCGATCGACGCCTTCAACGAGGCCGGTTACCGCGACGCCCGCCTGGTGCGCGACTCCGTCTATTACATCGAGCCCAACAGGCTGGCCATAGACCTGGAGTTCGACCAGGGTGACAAATACTACTTCGGCGACATCGCCTGGACCGGCAACTCCGTGTTCTCCACCAACGACCTGAATTCCATCCTCCAGCTCAAGAAGGGTGATGTGTACGACCTGGTGACCATGCAGAAGAGGCTCTTCGGCGGCGGCAAGCAGACCGACTACGATGTCTCCAAGCTCTACAAGGACGCCGGTTACCTCTTCTCCCAGCTCAATCCCGTGGAGACCAGGATAGAGAACGACTCCGTCGATGTGGAGATACGTATTTCCGAGGGCAAGCAGGCTGTGCTCAACAACATAGTCATCAACGGCAACGACCTGACCAACGAAAAGGTCGTCCGCAGGCAGCTCTACACCCGTCCCGGCGACCTCTTCAGCCAGACCAATTTCGAGAGGTCCATACGAGAGATCGCATCCCTGGGCCAGTTCGACCCGGAATCCATCATGGATCCTTCCACCGGATGGTCCATCATCCCCAACCAGGCCAGCAACACCGTCGACCTTATATACAATGTGACCGAGAAACCTTCCAGCCAGCTGGAAGTCTCCGGAGGCTGGGGCGGCAACACCTTCGTAGCCACGGTCGGCGTGAGCTT
Source organism: Bacteroidales bacterium (assembly GCA_017455065.1). Lineage (GTDB taxonomy): Bacteria > Bacteroidota > Bacteroidia > Bacteroidales > UBA932 > Cryptobacteroides. The sequence goes on along the minus strand of JAFTBU010000062.1, from coordinate 124,293 downwards.
CAACAACTTCTCCACCAAGCGCATGTTCGAGAAGGGCGCCTGGAGGCCCGTGCCTCTGGGAGACGCCCAGAATCTCGCCTTCCGCTTCCAGACCAACGGTACCTACTACACCGCACTGACCGCCAGTTTCACCGAGCCCTGGCTCTTCGGCAAGAAGCCGACCTCGCTCAATCTCTCGGCATATTATACCCGTCAGACCAACTCCCTGCTCGCCATCGGACTCCTCAGCCACGACCGCCAGATGGAGGTCTACGGCTTCTCGGCCTCGCTGGGTAACCGTCTGAAATGGCCTGACAGCTACTTCGTGCTGTACAACGGTCTGAACTGGCAGACTTACAGACTGACCAACTGGTACTCCGGCTACTTCTTCTTCGACGACGGAGTATCGCACAATATCAGCTATACGCTGAACCTGATCCGCAACTCTACCGACCAGCAGATCTATCCCCGCCAGGGATCGGAGTTCTCATTCTCCATGCAGCTGACTCCTCCCTTCTCCCTCTTCCGCAAGCATGACTACGACTCCAAGGGCAACAAGGTGCCCGTGGCCAGCTGGAGGGACATCGACTATGACAACGGCAACTGGGATGCTTCCAAGAGGTTCAAGTGGATCGAGTACAACAAATGGAAATTCTCCGGAGCCACCTACGTCAAGCTCGCGGGCGACCTCGTGCTCATGGCACGCGCCCAGTTCGGATATCTCGGTTACTACAACCGGAAATGGGGCTACTCTCCTTTCGAGGGCTTCCTGGTCGGCGGCGACGGTATGTCGGGCTACAATTCCTACGGTTCGGAAATCATAGCCCTGAGGGGATATACCAATTATTCCCTGACTCCCTACACGGCCACGACGTACAACTCCAACGGTTATGCGTATGCCGGTAACGTTTATGACAAATTCACCGTGGAACTTCGCTATCCCCTGGTGCTCCAGCCTCAGTCCACGATCTTCGCCCTGGCCTTCCTCGAAGGAGGAAACTGCTGGTCGGACATCAAGGATTTCAGGCCCTTCGAGATCAAGCGTTCGGCGGGTATAGGCCTGAGGGTGTTCCTGCCCATGATAGGTCTGCTCGGCGTCGACTGGGGATGGGGATTCGACGATGCCACCAACGGCAAGAGTCAGTTCCACTTCGTAATCGGACAACAGTTTTAACTGAATAACAATTTAAATTCTGACGATATGAAAAAGATTTTCGTTATTGCCGTAATGGCATTGATCAGCGCCGCAGCTTTCGCACAGCCCAAGTTTGCGCACGTGAATTTCACCGAACTTGTCCAGCTCACCCCTGAGGCTGACCAGGCTCGCGCCACCATCGCCACCGCCACCAAGGAAGCCCAGGATACTTACCAGGCCATGATGGAAGAGTACAATACCAAGTACGCCACCTATCAGCAGAAGGCCAGCACCTGGACCGCCGCCATCCTCGACAGCAAGCAGAAGGAGCTGGTGGACATCCAGACCCGTATCCAGGAGTTCGAGCAGACCGTACAGGCCGAGCTTCAGCAGCAGCAGCAGAACCTGATGGCCCCCATCTACCAGAAGGCCCAGGAGCAGCTCAACGCCATCGCCAAGCAGGACGGTTACATCTATGTGTTCGACACCTCCAGCCTCGTGTATTACGATGCTACCCAGAGCGTGGACATCACGCCCAAGGTGCGCAAGGCACTCGGCATTCCTGATGACAGGACACTCGAGTCCCTCCAGGCTGAGCTCCAGGCACAGGCACAGCAGCAGTAAAATTTATCCAACCTAGACTGAGATGCAACATAAAGTTATTGATACTCATGATGTTGTAATCAGGTTTGCAGGAGATTCGGGAGATGGTATGCAGCTCACCGGATCTCTTTTTGCTGATATGTCCGCCATTTATGGCAACGGACTGTCGACATTCCCTGATTACCCCGCCGAGATACGTGCCCCTCACGGCACCGTCTCCGGCGTTTCCGGATTCCAGGTCCATATAGGCAGCGAAGCTGTGGAAACCCCCGGTGATTTCTGCGACATGCTGATTGCCATGAATCCCGCAGCCCTCAAGGCCAATGCCAAATGGTGCAAGCGCCACGCGATGATACTCGTCGACGAGGACGCTTTCGACGAGGCTGGCATGAAGAAGGCGGGTTTCACCACCGACAATCCTTTCTCGGAGCTTTCCGTCGAGGACAGGACCCTGATCATCGCCCCCATCACCACGATGACCAAGGAGAGTCTCAAGGACAGCGGACTGGACCTCAAGGCCATCCTGAAGTGCAAGAACATGTTTACGCTCGGCATCGCCTGCTACATCTTCAACAGGCCGTTGCAGCCCATCTATGCTTATCTGGAGAAGAAGTTCTCCGCCAAGCATCCCGAGGTCATCGCTCCCAACAAGAAGGTGATCGACGACGGCTACAACTATGCCGCCAACGTGCAGGCCATACCTAACACTTACACTATCGAACCTGTCAAATCCGCAAGGAAAGGCACCTACAGGAACATCACCGGCAACCAGGCCATCGCCTGGGGACTGCTCGCAGCTTCCGAGAAATCCGGTCTGCCCCTGTTCTGCGGTTCCTACCCCATAACCCCCGCCACTGCCATACTCGAGGAGCTTGCCATACACAAGAGCCTCGGTGCCAAGACCCTGCAGGCGGAGGACGAGATCGCCGGTATCTGCACCGCCATCGGTGCTTCATTCGCCGGCAATCTTGCAGTGACCACCACCTCCGGTCCCGGTCTCTCGCTCAAGAGCGAGGCCCTCGGACTTGCCGTGATGGCCGAGCTGCCCCTGGTCGTCGTGGATGTCCAGAGGGGCGGTCCTTCCACCGGTCTCCCTACCAAGACCGAGCAGACCGACCTCAATCAGGCTCTCTACGGCCGCAACGGCGAGTGCCCCATCCCTGTCATCTGCGCCCATTCTCCCGCCAACTGCTTCTTTGCGGCATTCATGGCCTGCAAGATCGCTCTCGAGCACATGACTCCCGTCCTGCTGCTCTCAGAGGGCTTCCTGGGCAATGGCAGCGAGCCCTGGCTCATCCCCTGGATGAAGGATTATCCCGACATCAAACCTCCTTTCGCCAAGTCCCTTCCCGCAGGAGAGAAGTTCAAACCCTTCGAGAGGGATCCCGAGACCATGGTTCCCCAGTGGGCCATCCCCGGCCAGAAGGGCTTCGAGCACAGGGTCGGCGGTCTGGAGAAGACCCACGCCGGAGTGCTTTCCACCGATCCCGCAAACCATGAGATGATGGTGCGCGAGAGGGCTGAGAAAGTGGCCCGCATCTCCAAGGACCTCCCTGACCTGAAGGTCCAGGGACCCGAGTCCGGAGAACTCCTCGTCATCGGCTGGGGCGGCACCTACGGCCACATTGCCAGTGCTGTGCACGACCTCCACGATGAGGGAGTCCCTGTGGCGTACACCCACTTCGATTACATCAATCCGCTCCCTCCCAACACGGCGGAGATTTTCTCGCACTACCGCAAGTTCCTTGTCTGCGAGCTCAACAGCGGCCAGTTCGCAAGTTATCTTCAGGGGCTCTATCCCCAGTACCGTTTCGACAAGTTTGGCAAGGTCCAGGGTCAGCCGTTCCTCGTGAGCGAGCTGGTCGAGGCCATAAAGAAGGAGATCTAGGCTATGGCAAATCTTACTTTCAAGGATTTCAAGAGCGACCAGGAAGTGCGCTGGTGCCCCGGATGCGGTGACCATGCAGTGCTCGCTTCGCTCCAGAGGGCTCTCCCCAAGGTGAGCCAGGCCCTCAATTACGAGAAGGAACGTTACGTGGTGGTGTCCGGCATCGGATGCTCCTCACGTCTCCCTTATTATATGGATACTTTCGGTTTCCACAGCATCCACGGACGTGCCACGGCCATTTCCACCGGTATCAAGGTGGCCAATCCCTGGCTGACCGTGTGGCAGGCCTGCGGTGACGGCGACGCCCTCGCAATCGGCGGAAACCATTTCATCCACGCCATCAGGCGCAATATCGACATCAATATCATGCTCTTCAACAATCAGATCTACGGTCTGACCAAGGGGCAGTATTCTCCGACTTCCAAGCTCGGAGCCATCACCAAGACCTCCCCGTACGGCACCGTGGAGCATCCGTTCAATCCCGGATCCCTGGTGCTCGGTGCCAAGGGTACCTTCTTCGCGAGGAGCCTGGACGTCGAGCTTGCCCTCAATGAGGAGATCATGACCGCCGCCGCCCTGCACGACGGCTGCTCGGTCATGGAGTTCCTCACCAACTGCGTGATATTCAACGACGGTGCCCACAAGGACCTTTCCGACCCCGCCGTCCGCGCCGACCATACCATCGTCCTCCGTCAGGGAGAGAAGATGATCTTCGGCAAGGACCGCGACAAGGGTCTCGTCTATGACGGCAGGAAGCTCCGTGCCGTGCACATAGGCGAGGGTGGATACACCGAGGAGGACATCCTGGTGCATGATTCCCATGCCGACAACATCGGCCTCCAGATGGCCCTTGCCGACATGAAGGGTCCCCAGTACCCCGTCGCCCTGGGCGTCATCCGTGACGTCAAGGACATCACCTACGACGACGGTGTCCGCGACCAGGTCAAGGAAGTCACCGCCAAGTCCAAGATCCACAGTGTGGACGAGCTGCTCCGCAGCGGTTCCACCTGGGAGGTAGAATGAACCACATTTGAATCACATTCATAACACTCTATGAAGACCAAAGACATCATGGCCCGTCTCCAGGCCAAGTACCCCGGTGAGAATGAATATCTCCAGGCGGTACAGGAGGTTCTTGAATCCATCGAGGAGATTTACAACCAGCATCCCGAGTTCGAGAATGCCAAGATAGTCGAAAGGATGGTCGAGCCCGACCGTATCTTCACCTTCCGCGTCACATGGGTTGACGACAGGGGAGAGGTGCAGACGAACCTGGGCTACCGAGTACAGTTCAACAGCGCCATCGGTCCCTACAAGGGAGGTCTGCGTTTCCACAGGGCAGTGACCCCTTCCATGCTGAAGTTCCTCGGTTTCGAGCAGACTTTCAAGAATGCTCTCACCACCCTGCCTATGGGCGGCGCCAAGGGCGGCTCGGATTTCGATCCCAAGGGCAAGTCAGACGGCGAGATCATGCGTTTCTGCCAGGCTTTCATGTATGAGCTGTGGCAGTGCATAGGCCCCGACCAGGATATCCCTGCAGGAGATGTAGGCGTGGGCGGCCGTGAGATCGGCTATATGTACGGCATGTACAAGAAGCTCGCACGTGAATACAATACCGGAGTGCTCACCGGCAAGGGTGCCACCTGGGGAGGTTCCATCCTCCGTCCCGAGGCCACCGGTTTCGGCGCTCTCTATTTCACCCAGCAGCTGCTCCACAAGCACGGCCAGGATATAGCCGGTAAGCGTATCGCCATCAGCGGTTTCGGCAATGTGGCCTGGGGTGCCTGCAAGAAGGCTGTCGAGCTCGGAGCCAAGGTCGTGGCTATCTCGGGTCCTGACGGTGTCTGCGAGATCCCGGACGGCATCACTGCCGAAATGATCGATTACATGCCTGTGATGCGTCTTTCCAACAGGGACAAGGTCCAGGATATGGCTGACAAGTTCCCCGGACAGGCCAAGTTCACCGCCGGCAAGAAGGCGTGGAGCGTGAAGTGCGACATCGCACTGCCTTGCGCTTTCCAGAATGAGCTTTCCGAGGCTGATGCCAAGGAGCTCAAGGCCAATGGTACCTGGTGCTGCTGCGAGGTGTCCAACATGGGCTGCCAGCCCGAGGCCATCCACTATTTCCAGCACAACGGGGTGTATTTCGCCCCCGGCAAGGCTGTCAACGCAGGTGGCGTGGCCACTTCCGGTCTGGAGATGACCCAGAATGCGGAGCATATCAGCTGGAGCGGCAAGGAGGTCGATGAGAAGCTGCATTTCATCATGGAGTCCATCCATGCGCAGTGCGTCAAGTACGGCACCCAGCCTGACGGCAGTGTCGATTATGTCAAGGGCGCAAACATCGCCGGCTTCATGAAAGTCGCCACCGCCATGCTCGAGCAGGGTATCGTGTAGCCCCTCCCGGCACATTAATACAAAGGCGGCCCATCCCGGGCCGCCTTTTTTGTCCTCCCCCCGCGGCGGTTCTCCCGCCGCCGCAGGGAATCTGCCGTTGCCGGGGCCGTCGGGGCCGGGACCCGTGCCACCCTCGGCAACGTAAGAGGGAGGACCGTGAGCGGAGCGAACGGTGGGGTCGAGCGCAGCGAGACGCTCCCCGGCCCCGAGCTGCCCCGGCAACGGCGGAGGCTTTCGGGAGCGCAGCTTTGAGGCTGCGGCGGGGAGCAGATACAAGACAGGCACCCCGAGCGGGATGCCTGTCTCTGTATCGTGCTGACCTTTCCGAAAGGTCTTATGTTTCAGCTTAGAAGCGGAAGTAGGTCTGGATCCAGAATTCGTTGTAACTGGGGGTGCCGAGGGCGCGGTCCTCGTGGTGGCGGTACTCCAGCTGGAAGTTGAGGTTCTTGTGGAGGCGGAAGTTGAGGGCTGCGGAGTAGAGGTCGTGCGAAGTGGCTGCGCTTGCATTGGGACGGAACTCATCCCACTTGACATAGCACTTCAGCCAGTCGCGTACGGGGACACCCAGGGTCACGTAGAAAGCATCGGCTGCGCCGCTCTGCTCCCTTTCGCCGCCCACTGTGGTGCTGTACTCGCTGCGGAAAGTCCAGTTGTTGCGGTCAAACTTGACACCGGCACTCACCCTTTCGCGCTTGAGATCCGTGGTACCGTTGTTCCAGGTACCCTTCCATCCGAACACACCGACATAGAGGTCCTTGATAGGCTGGACCTGGATGGTTCCGATGATATCCTTGGTGGGGTTGGCATCCTTGGCATTGATACCCTGGCCGTTGTAGACACCCAGCTGATAGTGCAGGAGCCTGTGCTGGTCGTCTCCGACGGGCACGAGGTCGCCCTGGAACTGGATACCCTGGTCACGGCCGCCCATATTGGCTTCGCCCAGACGGTCACCCATTCCGGCGAATTTCTGGACCATCAGGGAATAGTCGCCCACTCCCACATCCCAGGGATTCATGGGGTTCTCGAAGGTGAAAGCCCTCTTGAACTGGCCGACCCTGACGGAGAACTCGCTGAATTTCGCCCACTCGAGGTAGAAGTCCTTCACATGGGGATTGGTGCCGTTGCCCTGGAACTGGATGCGGTACTTGAAATCATTGAAGATGGTACCGTCCACATAGATACGGATGAGCCTGCAGTTGAATCCGTCGCCGGAATTGGCACCGGCCTTGTCGCTGTACTTGTAGGAACCGATGACGAAACCGCCGAACTTGGGGACGCTCATGAAACCTGTCTGCTTGTAGCCATATTCAGGAGTTTCCTGTGCTGAAGCCAAGGTGCAGAGGCCGAGGCAGGCTATGATGAGAATGAACAGTTTTTTCATATGTGAAATGTGTTAAACCTGTGCGAAGGGGAACAGTTTGGTGATCCAGAAGAATGCGAGCACCATACCGAATATGCCGATGATCAGGCCGACCTTGGTCATGTCCTTGGTCTCCACGAGACCGGTCGAAGAAGCGATGGCATTCGGAGGGGTGGAGATGGGCAGGAGCATTGCGAGGGAAGCGCAGGTGGCGACGAAGATGGCCAATGCGTGCTGTCCTCCCCATGCGGTGAATGCTGCTGCATTGTCACTGGCGAGCAGACCTTTGCCCATGGCGACCATGATGGGGATGAGCAGGGCTGCGGTGGCGGAGTTGCTGATGAAGTTGCTGAGGAAGTAGCAGATGAGACCTGCGATGACGAAGACCACGATGATGCTCATGGAGCCGAAGTCAATCGAGGTCACGAGGGCCCTTGCGAGTCCGGTGCCTTCCAGGGCGTAACCGAGGGCGAAGCCACCGGCCACGAGCCAGAGCACACTCCAGTTGATTTCCTTTATGTCTTCCTTTGTGAACACGCCTGTGGCGGTGTAGATCACGAGGGGAATGAGGGCGACGATGTTGGCGTTGAGCTTGGTCCACTGCTCGGTCATCCACAGGAGGATGGTGAGGCCGAAGGTGATCCATGCCACCCAGGTGCGCCAGGTGACTGGCTGGTCACTCTTCTTGATCTTGAGGACGATTTCCTTGGATTTGAAAGGATAGAGGACCATGAGCAGGACCCAGGCGAGGAGTATCATGATGATCACATAGGGGATCATGCGGAGAGCCCAGTCGCCGAAGGTGACGGTGAGGTCGTTGTTCTCCAGGATACCCTTCGCGGTGGCGTTGGGAGGGGTGCCGATAGGGGTGCCGATGCCGCCGATATTGGCAGCGATGGGGATGGCGAGGGCAATGCCGACCTTTCCCTTATTGTCCTCGGCGGGCAGCGATGCGAACACCGGTGCGAGGAATGCGAGGAACATGGCGGCGGTGGCGGTATTGCTCATGAACATCGAGAATATGGCAATGACAAGCAGCACTCCCAGCAGGACGAATTTGGGCTTCTTCCCGAAGGGGGCCAGGAGGATGCGGGCCATGGTGACGTCCATCGCGTACTTCGAAGCCACGATGGCGAGGACGAAGCCTCCGAGGAAGAGCATCACGACGGGATCGGCGAATGCTGCCATCAAGGTCTTGAACGGGATGAAGATGCTGTCGTCACCGGTATTCATGCAGAACGCGAAGCTCTTGTTGGATATGGTCAGGAGCGACACGACTATCACCAGCAGGGAGGTGACCCAGTTGGGGACGATCTCGAAAATCCACATGAGAGCTGCGAAGGCGAATATGGCGATCGTACGCTGCTGCGTCACGGTAAGACCTTCGATACCGAACATACTGGAGGGCGCAGTCCACAGAAATATTGTGACAATCAGCACGAGGGGCAGGAGTACACAATACTTGACAGAAAATTTACTGTTTGCCATTATGAATCTGTTTATACTTTTAGGGATGACCTTTCGATCATCCCCCTTTCGTCGAGAAGAGGCGACTCGAACGCCCGACCCCCACGTCCCGAACGTGGTGCGCTAGCCAACTGCGCTACTTCTCGAATAAAAAAAGCTCCCTATGAGAGCTTGTTGATGTAAACCTGGATACCGCTCTTGAGGTTGGCAGCCTTGTTTTTATGAATCACGCCGATCTTTGCGAGCTTGTCGATCATTGCATAGACCTGAGGTGCGTTCTTCTCTGCTGTCTCTTTGTCGGTGGTGTTGCGGATGTCACGTATAGCGTTACGTGTCGTCCTTGCATAATAACGGTTATGCATCCGGCGCCTTTCGCCCTGGCGATTGGCTTTCTCTGCTGAAGCGTTGTTTGCCATTATTTTATCTTTTTTAATATTTGGTAGTGGGTAGGAGAATCGAACTCCTATTGCAAGAATGAAAATCTTGAGTACTAGCCGTTATACGAACCCACCAGTTACCCCCTGAAGCATAAAGCGCTTTTTTGGGACTGCAAAGGTAAAAAATAAAATGTGAAAAGACAAATTATTTTTCAGCCCATTCCCAGGAGTACAGAATCGACTCGACCTGCCTCAGATAGTGGCGTTTGTCGAAGCGGGGCGCATACACGAATCCCTCTGCCACGATGATGTCCTTGCCGTCCGGGCTGTAGAACGAATGTGACACGAAAGGACCGCCCATGTAGTCGTTGACCACCTCCCAGAGACCTCTGGTCTGGGCGAACTCGCGGCCGCGGAACTTGATGTATTCCACGGTGGGCGGCATGTATTCGCCCGTGGTCATGTAGGTGTTTTCGAACATGCCCGGGACATTGACCATCATAGTCGAATTGCGGTGGGAGATGATCTCCTGCAGCGACAGGGGATCCTTGCTGTCCACGGGATACTTGTAGATGAGTATGCCCTGGGTGATGTACTGCTTGACATCAGCTATCCAGACGAAGTCGGAAGTCTTCTTGCGGAGCTTGTAGCCGGAAGGGAAGTGCGGCGAGCCGCCGAAGATCTCCTTCACCTGGGGGGCGAGGCCGGCCTCTTCGTAAAGTATGGAATTGCGGATGATCCTGTCCCTCTCAGCCTGCTCGATCACGCTCATGATGTTGGCTTTGTTCATCATCAGGAGACTGTCAGCCTCGGCGGCGTCCCTGGCGCTGAGCTGGACCACGCACTGCGGGCTGGACCACACATCGGACTGGTAGTTCATGCCGGTCGAGGTCAGCTGGGGGTCGATGTTGAAAATGAATATGTTGCGGTGTACCCTGAAAAGATCGGTGAATCCCGAGGGAATCACGTTCACCAGGTTGTAGAGAGGCTCCTTCTGGGGCAGATAGGGGCAGTCGGAGGCGAGCAGCTCGCGCACGTCGTTGCCCAGGTCACCTTCCCAGTTGGCCTTGTCGAGCACTACGATCACTTCTCCGGCTTTGCCGCTGACATTGGGCAGCAGGGTGCGTGAACCTTTGCATCCTGCGAGCAGCAACACAGCTGCGAGAATCAAACTTAACCTTTTCATATAAACCTGTATTTAGTGTATCAGTCTTCCTATGTCATTGCCGAACGCCAGCACCATCAGCCCCAGCAGCAGCACCATGCCTATCATCTGCGCTACGGCGAGGAAGCGTTCGCTGGGCTTGCGCCCGGTGACCATTTCGTACAATACGAACAATATGTGCCCGCCGTCCAGGCCCGGGATGGGTAGCAGGTTCATCACCGCCAGCATGATCGACAGCAGGGCGAGTATCGACATGAAGCGGTACCAGTCCCAGGTCGAAGGGAACACCTGTCCTATGGCGATGAAGCTGCCGACATATTTGTAAGCCCCGGACGAAGGGGTGACCATGAGTCTGAGGTCCTGCAGGTAGCCGCCTATGGTGGTGAAGGTGTATTCCAATCCCGCCGGGATGGCCTGCAGCACATTGTAGGAGCGGTGCCGGACGTCCGGTGACTCCAATATCACGCCTATCCTTCCCAGACTGTCCACCTGCATCTCGAGCGGGAAGCTTTCCAGCCCCCTCTGCACCGTGGCGACTGTGGTGCCCCCGGCCTTGGAGGAGAGGACCTCACGGGCGTCCTGGACGAAGCTTACGCTCTGGCCGTCGAAGGCCGTGATCCTGTCCCCGGCCTGCAGGCCGCAGTCGGGATTGACCCCCTCGGGCTGCACCTGGGCCACTACGAAGGGGAGGGCGATGTCGAACATCTGGCTGTCCCCGAGCAATTTGGAGATCAGCGAGCGGTCCAGGTAGAGGTCCACCGTATCGGCACCCCTGAGCACCTTGACCACATGCACGTCCCTTCTTGCGAGGTCCGCCTGGAGCATCGCGAAGTCCTCGGGGACATAGTCGTCCATCGCGAGGATGCGGTCTCCGTTGCGGAAACCCATCTCATAGGCTGTCTCTCCCACCCACACCTGGGTGTTCTCGTTGCTTATGTAGGACTGGCCCCAGATGGCCATGATCGAGATATAGACCAGGATGGCGAAAAGGAAATTGAAGAGCACTCCTCCCGCCATCACGAGCAGCCTCTGCCAAGCGGGGTGGGTGCGGAATTCCCAGCTCTGGGGCTCCTTTTTCAGGGCCTCCATGTCCATGGATTCGTCCACCATGCCGGCGATCTTGCAGTAGCCTCCGAGGGGCAGCCAGCCTATGCCGTACTCGGTATCCCCCTTCTTGAATTTCAGCAGGGACTTCCCGCCTATGTCGAAGAAGAGGTAGAACTTGTCCACCCTGATCCCGAACAGACGGGCGAAGAGGAAATGCCCGAATTCGTGCAGTATGATCAGCACCGAGAAGGCGATGATCACCTGCAGTATCTTTATGAGTACGTCCATAGATTACAAAAGCTCCCTGGCCAGCGCCGCCGCCTTGTCATTGGTGGCGAACACGTCATCGAGCGACGGATTCGCTGCAAATTCCACGCCTGAAAGGACTTTTTCGTTTATTCTCGAAATGTCATAGAATCCTATCCTGCCCTCGAGGAAGGCTGCGACCGCCACCTCGTTGGCGGCGTTCAGGGCGCAGGTGGCGTTTCCGCCGCGCTTGAGGGCCTCGTAGGCCAGTCCGAGGCAGGGGAATTTCTCGATGTCAGGCTCGCTGAAATGCAGGGCTCCGAGGGTCTTGAAATCCACCCTGCGGTTGCCTACTTCGATCCTCTGGGGGAAACTCAGCGCGAAGGCGATGGGCTCGCGCATGTCCGGGCAGCCGAGCTGGGCTATGATGGCGCCGTCCTCGAATTCGACCATGGAGTGGACTATGGATTCGGGCTGCACGACCACGTTGATGCGCCCGGGCTCCACATCGAAGAGCCAGCGGGCCTCCATCACTTCGAAACCCTTGTTCATCATGGTCGCGGAGTCGATGGTGACCTTCCCGCCCATGTTCCAGTTGGGGTGCTTGAGCGCCTGCTCCCTGGTGGCGGCGGCGATCTGCTCCCGCGTCCAGTCGCGGAAAGGTCCTCCCGACGCCGTCAGGTGTATGCGTTCCACCGCGTTGCCTGCGGCTCCCATGAGGCACTGGAAGATGGCGGAATGCTCCGAGTCCACCGGCAATATCACGGCGTCGTGCTTGCGGGCCGTCTCCATGACAATGCTGCCGGCGGCGACGAGGGTCTCTTTGTTGGCGAGGGCGACGATCTTGCCGCTCCGGAGTGCCGCGAGCGTGGGCTCCAGGCCGCTGAATCCCACCATTGCCCCGACGACAATGTCGACGTCGGAAGCGCCGGCGAGGGCGCAGAGGCTGTCGGTGCCGCAGAAGACCTTGATGCCGTGGCCCTGGAGGGCGGCGGCGACGGTCTCATAGCGGGCGGGGTCGTTGATCACGACATTGTTGACCTTGAATTCCAGGGCCTGCGCTATGAGCAGGTCGGTGTTGGTCCTGGCGGAGATGGTCTCGACTTCGAACATGTCCGGATGCCGCCTCACGACGTCGAGGGTCTGGGTGCCTATGGATCCGGTGGAGCCGAGTATTGCGATGTGTCTTTTCACTAGAAGCTTATGTATTTTGCGGGGTCCTGGGCTTCGCCCTTGTACCAGAGCTCGAAATGGAGGTGGTCTCCGTAGGAGGTGGAACCGGTGTTACCCACGATGGCCACGGGGGTGCCGGCCGTCACTTTGTCACCCGGTTTGAGCAGAAGTTTCTGGTTGTGGGAATAGGTGGATATGATGTCGGCGTCATGCTGGATGAGCATGGTGTAGCCGGTTTCTTCGCTCCATCCGGCGAATATCACGGTGCCGTCCAGCACAGCGTAAACCACGGAATTGGCGGGGGCGGTGAGGTCCAGCCCGGGGTGGAGTATCTTGTCGAAACCCTGGGAGACGACGCCCTTGATGGGAGGGAAGAAGTGCATGCCGGTGATGGGCAGGCGCCTTTCCCCTTCGCCGGAGACTCCGAACTGCTCCTCCGCGCGGACGGTCTCGCGCATGATCGAATCCTGCTTCTGCAGGGCTTCCATGCTCTTGGCCTGGAGGTATCTGGTGGAATTGCCCTTGATGATGCTGTCCAGCTCCAGAGTCTCCTTGCCGTCGAGCACCCGGCTCAGGTTTTCGGCATAGAGCTCCCAGCGGGTGATGCTGCTCTCCAGGGAATCTATCTTGATGGCGTTGACCACTGCTTCTCTCTTGGAATTGGCGTCGGGATAGCCCGGGATGGTGGTGCGGAGGGGCGTCAGCGCCAGCAGGCACCAGAAGAGGATGGACACCGTCACGACGGCGGTCACCGCTATGATTACGGCGATCGTCTTGGTGAAACGGTATGACCGTATCCTGACATGGGTGCTGTCATCCATGATGGACAGGCGGTAAGGCCGGCTCCACTCGTCGGGATTTTTTCTTCCCATACTTTTGACTAAATTTGCAATTGAAAATGAACAGGACTATCGGCATCGACTATGGAAGAGCGAGAGTAGGAATCGCAGTGAGCGATCCCCTCGGCATCTTCGCGTCTCCGCTCGAAACCGTCCCTTCTGCAAAGATAATAGAATATCTCCAAAAATACGCCGAAGCCCAGACTATCGAACGCTTCGTGGTGGGTTATCCCATCAACCTGAACGGGCGTCCCTCCGAGGCGGCGGCCGACGTGGACAAGTTCCTGAAGGCCCTCACGAAGGCTTTCCCGGACACTCCCGTGGCCCTCGAGGACGAGAGATTCACCTCGGTCCTGGCGCACCGCGCCATGATCGACGGGGGCATGAAGAAAAGCGACCGCAGGGACAAGGCGTCCGTGGACAAAATCAGCGCTGCCATCATACTGCAGAGCTACATTGACAAAAAGAAATGATACAGCCGATATACCTTTACGGGTCCGAGGTCCTCAGGCGCAAGGCCGATGAGGCGGACCCCTCCAAAAAAGAAGAGTTGCAGCAGCTCGTCACCGACCTGAAAGACACGCTCAAGCATTCTGAGGGCTGCGGCCTGGCCGCCCCGCAGATAGGCGTGAGTCTGAGGGTGCTGGTGGTCGACGGCAACGAGGTCGCCGACGTGTACCCCTATCTGAAGGGTTTCACCAGGGTGATGATCAATCCCGTGGTGGTCTCCGAGTCGGACGAGCAGTGCGAGTTTTCCGAAGGCTGCCTGAGTGTCCCCGGCATCTACGCCGACGTCAGGCGTCCCTCTTCCATGACCGTGAAGTACCTCAATGAGGATCTGGAAGAAGTCACTGAGACCTTCGACAAATTCGGCTGCCGCATGGTCCAGCACGAGATGAGCCATCTCGACGGCGTGCTCTTCACCGACCTGGTGGTGCCCATACGCCGCAAGATGCTTTCCAAGAAGCTGATCAACATCACCCGTGGCAAGGTGTCCACTGTCTACAAAACAAAAATCAAATAATATGGGAGCTTTTCACGCATATGACATAAGAGGCATCTGGGGTGTCGATTTCGATGCTCAGACCGCCTACAAGGTGGGATATTTCATCCCCGGACTCCTGGGCGCAGACAGCGTCCTGGTCGGCAGGGACTGCAGGGTCTCCTCCGATGAGATACACGACGCCCTGGTCAAAGGCATCAACGATGCCGGCGCCGACGTATATGACCTGGGGCTGAGTTCCACCCCTCTCGTCTATTTCGGCACCGCCTACTACGGATTCAAGGCTTCCGTCCAGATCACCGCATCCCACAACCCCGCCCAGTACAACGGCATGAAGGTCTCCAGGGAGAACGCCCTCCCCGTGGGTTTCGACACCGGTCTCGGCCAGATCAAGCAGTGGATAGACGAGGGCCGTCCCACCCCGGTGGCCCAGGTACGCGGCAAGGTCTATCAAAAGGACGCCAAGGCTGACTATATCAAATTCCTGAAGCAGTTCAGCTACGACCTTTCCAACCTCCGCATCGCCTTCGACCTGTCGAACGGCATGGCCAATCTCTTCGCGAAGGAAATCTTCGACGGGGACAATGCCTCGTTCATCTTCGACACCCTCGACGGCCGTTTCCCCAACCATGAGCCCAATCCCCTCATCCCCAAGAACGTCGAGCCCCTCCGTGAGCTGGTGCGCAAGACCGGCGCCGACATCGGAGTCATCTACGACGGAGACGCCGACCGCGTGATGTTCGTGGATGAGAAGGCCCGTTTTGTGTCCCCCGACCTGGTGGTCGCCCTGCTCGCCATCTATTTCGTGGGCGAAAGGGGAGCCAAGGCCCCCAGGGTGCTGCAGGAGATACGCAGCTCCAAATCCGTGGGAGAATACCTGGAGCAGTTCGACGTCGACCTCCACACCTGGAGGGTGGGCCGCGCCTTTGCTGCACCCAAGCTCCGCGAGATTGACGGACTCTGGGGCGGAGAGCTCGCAGGACATTATTATTTCAAGGATTTCTTCTACTCTGACAGCGGCATGCTGGCATCCATGCTGGTGCTGCACATAGTCTCCATACTCAAGAAAGAAGGCAAGACCCTGAGCTCGGTGATCGACGCGATGTCGCATTACCGCAACTCCGGCGAGATCAATTTCCGCGTCGAGGACAAGGCCGGAGCCATGCAGGCGGTCTGCGAACACTTCAAGGCTCAGGCACGACCTTTGAAGGAAATGGACTTCGACGGCTTCAGGCTGGAGTATGAGAAATGGTGGTTCAACATCCGTCCTTCGAACACCGAACCGTATCTGAGGTTCATCTGCGAAGCGACCGATGATGAATTGTTGAAAGAAAAGATAGAAGAAGTCACCGGCATACTTGTCAGCCGTTTCGGAGCCGAGAGATCTTGATGAAGAAAAATATTTTCGCAGCGATTGTGATGGCACTGGCCGTGAGCGTGAGCGCAGGAGGCCAGGAGCAGATGACCATGAAACACGCGCAGGAGCTTATACCCAGGCCCCTGCTGCGTCCTGTCCCGTCCCTCGACCCTTCTGAAAAGGCGGTTGCGGTGGACACTATCGAAACTTCCGACCCCAGGGTGGTGCTCGTCCTCAGGGGCGACGGCACCTGGGAGTATGTCAAGGACAGCAATGTCGTGCTCTCCGAGGATGTGTTCGCATCCGACTGGAACACCCGTGTGGTCAATCCCTACAATGTCAAATACGAGGACCTTCCCATGCGCATAACCCTGTGGCTCGCCGATTCGGCCAGCCACTTCGCCTGCCCTTACCAGGCCAAGGTGTTCTCCGGCTTCGGTTTCAGGCACGGGCGGCAGCATCAGGGAGTGGACCTGCCTTATCCCACCGGCACCCCGGTGAGGGCGGCCTTCGACGGCAAGGTCCGTTACGCCGCCCGCTCCGGCGGCTACGGCAACCTCATTGTCCTGCGCCATGAAAACGGTCTGGAGACCTACTACGGCCACCTTTCCAAGATACAGGTGCAGGCGGGCGACTGGGTCAATGCCGGTGATGTGATAGGATTGGGCGGCTCCACGGGACGCTCCACGGGGCCCCACCTCCATTTCGAGACCCGCTACAAGGGCTTCGCCTTCGATCCCCGCTGGCTCATCGACTTCGAGAACGGTGTGCTCCGGCAGTCGGCCTATGTGCTGAGGCGCAAGCTCCTCAATCCCTCGTCCACCTACGTACCCAAGTCCGAGGATGACGAAGAGGAGATCTACCTGACCGAAGAGCAGGAAAGGGCCGAGGAAGAGAGGCTCGCCAGGGAAAGGGCGGCCATGAAGTACCACAAGATCAAGTCCGGTGACACCCTCTCCGGCCTGGCCGTGAAGTACCATACCACCGTCTCCGCCATCTGCAAGCTGAACGGAATCAGCGCCAAGTCAACCCTCCGCATAGGACAGAACATACGAGTACAGTGAGTATCAAGAACGTAATTTTCGATTTCGGCGGGGTGGTCCTGGACTGGAACCCCCGCTATTTCTATGATGAATATTTCGGCGACCCTCAGAAATCCGAATGGTTCCTGACCCATATCTGCCCCTACGAGTGGAATGTGGAGATGGACGGCGGCAAGCCGGTCGAGCAGGGCGTGCGCGAAAGGGTGGCCCTGTTCCCCGAATGGGAGAAAGAGATATGCCTCTATTACTCCGACTGGACCAAGATGGTGCCCCGCGAGATGCCGGGCATCGCAGAACTGGTCCGGGACCTCAAGGCGGCGGGCTACCACACCTGGGGCCTTACGAACTGGTCTGCCGAGACTTTCAGCAAGATACGCCACCTTTTCCCGACCCTGACCCAGATGGAGGGCATAGTGGTCTCCGGCGAGGAGAAACTCCTCAAGCCCGACCCCCGTATCTACAACCTCCTCTTCGAGCGTTTCGGCATAGACCGCTCCGAGAGCATTTTCTTCGATGACAATCCCGCCAACGTCGAGGGAGCTGAGGCTGTGGGCCTGAAGGCCGTGGTCTTCAAATCCATGGAGCAGGTACGCTCCATACTTCTCTAGTTTTTGACTATACCCAGCTTGAGCAGCAGGGCCTTCGGTTCGGGATCATGCCCGCGGAAGTTCCTGTAGAGGACCCTTTCGTCCTCGGTGCTGCCCCGCGACAGGATTTCCCGTCTGAAGCTTTCAGCCACTTCGGTATTGAAGATGCCTTTCTGCTCGAAGAGGGAGAAGGCGTCGGCTTCCAGCACTTCGGCCCATTTGTAAGAATAGTATCCGGCGCAGTAGCCACCGGAGAAAATATGGCTGAAGGAAGTGCTGGTGCAGGTGCCCTGGTATGAAGGCAGTGTGAGTGCCCCGGCGATGGCGGCCTTTTCAAAGGCTGCGGTCTCCTCTTCGACCGGGCCCTTCACTGTGTGCCAGGCGAGGTCGATCAGGCCGAACTGGAGCTGGCGCACCTGGAAGTAGGCGGCGTTGAAATTCTTGGATGCGACTATATTGTCCAGCAGGCTCTCCGGCATGGTCTCCCCGGTCTTGTAGTGCCGGGCGAAGCCTTTGAGGAATTCGGCTTCATAGCCCCAGTTTTCCATGATCTGCGAAGGCAGTTCCACGAAATCATGGTCCACGTTGGTGGTGGTGAGGGACCCGTAGCGGCCTTCGCTCAATATGGCGTGGAGGGAGTGTCCGAACTCGTGCAGCAGGGTGGTCAGTTCGTTATGGGTGAGTAGGGAAGGGGCATCTGCGGTGGGTTTGGAGAAATTGGTCACCAGGCTCACGAGGGGCCGGGGCTCACGGCCGTCGCGTATCTCCTGCCCCCGGAACTCGGTCATCCAGGCGCCGCTGCGTTTGGATGCCCTGGGGAAGAAATCACAGTAGAGCAGGGCCTTGTGCACCCCGTCCCTGTCCCGGACATCGAACACCTGGACATCCGGATGATAGACCGGGATGTCGTGGAGCCGGGTGAACTGGAGGCCGTAGAGGCGGGTGGCGAGGCCGAAGACCGCCGGGATGCAGCTTTCCAGGGGCAGGTAGGGCTTGATCTTGCCGTCGTCCAGGCTGTAGAGGCTGTCCTTCAGTTTCTCGGACCAATAGCTGAAGTCCCATCCTTCCAGCCTTTCCCCTTCGAATCCGCGGGAACGGGCGAAATCGAGCACCTGTGCCACCTCTTCGCGCGCTGCGGGGAGGGACGGCTCCAGGAGCTCCGCCATGAAAGCGCGGACTTTCCCGAGACTCCCCGCCATGCGGTCTTCCAGCACGTAGTCGGCGAAGCTGCCGTAGCCCAGCAGCGCTGCGATCCGCTGCCTCAGCAGGGCAATGCGGCGGCAGATGTCCGCGTTGTCATGCTTCCCGCCGTAGGCACGGGAGTTGAATGCCATGAAAATGTCGCGGCGGAGCTCCCTGCGGGCGGAATATTTCATGAAGGCCGAGTAGCTCGGAGCGCTCAGGTCGAAGGCCCAGCCCTCCAGGCCTTTCTCGGCGGCGGTGGCGGCGCCCATCTCCCTCACATGCTCCGGGAGCCCTTCCAGGTCTGACGGATCGGTCAGGTGCAGGACATAAGCATTGGTCGCAGCCAGAAGGTTGCGGCCGAAGCGGAGCTCCAGCAGGGACAGCTCTTCGTTGAGGGCGGCGTAGGTTTTCTTGTCTTCCCCTTGCAGCCTGGCACCTCCGCGCACGAAGTCCTTCCAGGTCTGCTCCAGCAGGCGCTGGGCGTCCCGGGGGAGGTCGAGGGAGTCTTTCTGCTGCCACACGGCGTCCACCCTGCGGAACAGATCCCCGTTGAGGGAGACATACATCTCATATTCGGTGAGCATGGGGGAGACTTCCTCCGCGATCTGCTGCCGGCGCTCGCTGGAATCGGCTTCGAGCAGATTGAAAAACAGCCCGGAGACCTTGTCCAGGGCACTGCCGGAGAATTCCAGGGCTTCGATGGTATTGGCATAATCCGGCTCCTCGGGGCAGGAGGTGATGGCATCGATCTCCGCCTTCGCCTCGGAAATGGCCTGCCGGAAGGCGGGCATGAAGTCTTCGTCTTTTATCTGGTCGAATGCGGGTGCGCCCCAGGGCAGACCCGACTCTTTCAAAATCACATTGTCCATAGGATGCAAAGATACTGATTCCATCCAAAATGCCTATCTTTACATTATGATTGGAAACACACTGATGGTACTTTTCTTCCTGCTCGCGCCGGCCGCTGTGATCTGGCTGTGCCGCAGGGTCAAATGGCTCGACCGCATAGGTCCCGTCCTCATCCTTTACATTCTGGGCATAATCGTGGGCAATCTCTTCCATCCCGCCGGGATGGCGCAGATACAGGACCTGCTGTCGAGCGCGATGGTGCCCCTCGCCATACCCCTGATGCTTTTCGGCTGCACTTTCAGCCGCAGCCAGACCCGCAGCCAGCTGCTCGCCCTCGTGACAGGGCTCGTGGCAGTGGTGCTGGCGGTCGTGGCCGGATACTTCATATTCGGGCGCAGCATCCCCGACGGGGCCAAGATAGGCGGCATGCTGACGGGAGTCTATACCGGAGGCACCATGAACATGGCGGCCCTGAAAGCCATGCTGGGCGTCAGCGAAGAGACTTTCATCCTCCTGAACTCCTACGACATGGTGATAAGTTTCCTCTTCCTGACCATGCTCCTGAGTTTCGGCATAAAGCTCATAAGGAAGATACTTCCCAATGAGACCGCAGCGGCTTCCGCGGCGGACGAAGCCGCCATCCGGGCGGCCGTGGAGCAGACCGGGGCCAATCCTTACAAGGGGCTTTTCACCCGTGAGGGCCTCAAGGACGCCGGTTTCCTGCTGCTCATCGACATCGCCATCATCGCTGTGTCCGCCGGCCTCGGCCTTCTGGCCGGCGACGGCTGGTTCATGACGGTGCTCGTGCTCATGCTTACGACCCTGGGCATCGCGGCCTCCTTCTGGAAACCGGTGAAATCCCGCAAGTACGGATATGAGATGGGCATGTACCTGATATATGTCTTCTCGGTGGTGGTGGCTTCGATGGCCGACCTGTCCAAATTTGACATAGCCAGCGGCATGGGCATGCTCGCCTTCCTGACTTTCACTGTCTTCGTCTCCTTCCTTGTCCAGCTGCTGCTCGCAAGGCTCCTGAAGGTGGACGCCGACACCATGACCATCAGCTCGGTGTCCTACATATGCTCCCCGCCTTTCGTCCCCATGATGGCCGCTGCCATGAAAAACCGCGCGGTGCTCGCCAGCGGTCTCGCCATAGGTGTGGTAGGCTACGCGGCGGGCAATTATCTGGGCTTCGCGGTGGCGCATCTGCTCGAATTGGTGAGCTTTCCATAAATAATCCGTATATTTGCACGATACTTAAATAATTGTCATGAAAGTACTTGTCACCGGCTCGGCCGGCTTCATAGGCTCCAACCTCGTCCGCAGGCTCCTGGAGACCGAGTCTCCCATAGAGATCGTAGGATTGGATTCCGTAAACGATTATTACGACGTCAAGATCAAGCAGTACAGGCTCTACCAGCTGGATAAATGCGCCGCCGCGCACCCTGAGAGCAGCTATCTTTTCGTCAAGGGCAACCTGGCGGACAAGGCGCTCATCGACTCCCTGTTCGGACAGCACCATTTCGACATCGTGGTGAACCTGGCCGCCCAGGCCGGCGTGCGCTACAGCATTGAGAACCCCGGCGCCTACGTTGAGAGCAACCTCATCGGATTCTACAACATCCTGGAAGCCTGTCGGCACAATCCCGTCCAGCACCTGGTGTACGCCAGCTCCAGCAGCGTGTACGGTGGCAATGTGAAGGTCCCCTTCGCCGAAACCGACCAGGTGGACAATCCCGTGAGCCTCTATGCGGCCACCAAGAAGAGCAACGAGCTGATGGCCCATGCCTACAGCAAGCTCTACAACATCCCTTCCACCGGACTGCGCTTCTTCACGGTTTACGGTCCCGCAGGCCGTCCCGACATGGCATATTTCGGTTTCACCAACAAGCTCCTCAAGGGCCAGACCATCCAGATCTTCAACTACGGCAACTGCAAGCGTGACTTCACCTATGTGGATGACATAGTGGAAGGCGTGCAGAGGGTCATGCACAAGGCTCCCGAGAAGAAAAACGGGGCCGACGGTCTGCCCGTGCCCCCTTACAAAATCTACAATATCGGCAATTCAAATCCTGAGAACCTCCTGGATTTCGTGGACATACTCCAGCAGGAGCTGGTCCGCGCCGGTGTGCTCCCTGCTGACTATGACTTCGAGGCCCACAAGCAGCTCGTGCCCATGCAGCCCGGAGACGTGCCTGTCACCTTCGCCGACACCTCGGCGCTGGAGCATGACTTCGGCTTCCGCCCCCACACTTCCCTGAGGGAAGGTCTGAGGCGCTTCGCCGAGTGGTACCGTGAGTTCTATTCCTGAGCGGGTCTCAGTCTCCAAAGAACGGGCGTGTCGTCCTGGTCATATCCTTTGCCGTAGATCGTCCCATCATCCATGACGCTGAACGCGCTGACAAAGACGGGGCAGGTAAAGGACATAAGGGCATGGCCGTCGAAATCCATGCGGATTATAGTGCTCTTCATGCTGCTATAATCCTTAAGATAATCACCTACATAGTTGACGTATAAGTCGTTCCCTGAACAGAAAAAACTCCTGTATGCATATGGGATTCCGTCTTTGGAAAAAGCAATTCCACCATCTTCATTTACAGCATATCTGGCTGGAAGTAAGCTCGGGCCTTGTATATGCCTGATTTTCCTTCCTTTTGAGTCGTAGACCTCAATGGCCGGCAAGGAAGAATGGATAAAAACGATTCTGTCATTTTCTGAAGAAGGGATGATATATCCTTGATTGACATTGTATGGATCGTATTTAAATGGACCGAATTCTTTTGAGACATTATCACCGCTACTATAAAAGAAGAATCTGTTTACTTCGTCGTTCTTGATACCTGACGTTTTATCTTCAAAACAGTATGGATTCATGACCAGAAAAGTGCCGCCACTGTCCAACGGGATTATGAACGGAGTATAAAGATCGCTGTAATCCAGTATCATCGAAGGGGAATAGTCCGAGCCGGCGGTCAGTAGTTCGCGAGGGTCTATCCTGTATAGCCTGCTTTTGGCGAAATCATCGATGAAGAGGATTCCGTCTTTCATGTATGACTGGACCAGGAGGGCTTCATTGGGGCCGTTACCGTAAAACAATGTGCTGGCCAGGATTTCACCTGTCGTCAGATCTGCCAGAATGACATTAGGACAGTCTTTCCTTCCCTTGTTAACGACAATGAGCGTATTGTCATCCAATACGTAAAAGTCTTTGACATCCAAGAATCCGTATGACACGGGAATCACTTCAGCCTCCATCTCTATGGAAGGCTTGTCATCAAGATCGATGATAGTCTCCTCTTGCCACCCGTCATTACCATTCCAGCAACCAGTGAGAATTACCAGAAGGCACCAGCAGTAATAATAGAAATAATTCTTCATCGTCCGGACAATTCATTGAGACTTAAGAGTTCCGCATCGTCAGTAAAATGCTTGTGTCATTTTCATCATATCCTTGACCATAAATGATCCCGTTTTTTGTTACATTGAAAAATCGAAGATATACAGGACACTTATATATATTTAAAATTTTGCCCTCGGGATTCATCTGGATGATAGTACTCTTCATATTTCTATGGCCAGAGTTGAGATGATCACCGACAAAATTCAGATACAAGCTGTTTCCGCATTGATAAATACTTGGATAAGCTACCGGGGCATCACGGTTGAAAATAATCTCCCCATTGTCATTGTAGTACTCGACTGAAAGATCTTCGGGCCCATGTAATCTTTTGAGTTTATTCCCCTCTGTATCGAATATTTCTATGAGTGGAGTGTAATATGATGCATAGAAAATCCTGTCATGATCAGGGAAGGCGGCGAATTCACCTTGATTGACATTAAAGGTGTTATACCGTATGCCTTTGTTGTTGGTATTAGTTATCACTCCGTTATTGAAGAATAATATTCTCTCTTGCCCAATATTGCTCCAGCCAGTATCTTCATCTTCGAAACAGTACGGATTGGCCATCAGAATTATGTCCTTATCCAAAGGAAGCAGGCCGCCCGGTGTGAGAGAAGCTGTACTATAATCAACCAAAACGTCAGGATGAAAACTTGCCCTTTCTTTTAATAATTTATCCAGGTCAATCGAAATCAGTCTCTTTCGTGCAGGATCGCTGATATATAGCACGTCCTCTCTAAGCATGGGGATTATCATGAGGACCTCCTCGGGGCCGTTCCCGTATAATAGCGTACCGGCTAGTATATTTCCAGTTTCTATGTCCGCCAGTTGAACAAGCGAGAGGTCTTGTTTTGGATAATTCACTACGACTAGAACAGTATCTGAATACACGAAGAAAGCCATTGCACTAGGAAATCCATATGACACTTCCATTACCTCAGCTTCCAGTGAGCTGGTAATATCCTCATCCAATTTGATTTGATAGTCTTCCGGCCAGTCAGTCTGACGAATTGAACATGAGTAGCTAGTCGAAAACAAACAGAGAAGAGTGAATACAATGCGAAAATGATTAATCATATGATTATTCCTCAATGGGCAAATTGTTGATTTTTGTCCCTGAACATGTGACTTCAAGACCACCCACATTTCCTGAACATGCCCCAATATTATCTTTACAATACAGAGCTAAGACACTGCCATTAAACTTTTCGCAGAAAGATAGAGCATTAACACTCGTGTTGTTGAAATAGGTCAAATATTTACCAGTGGATACTGTGAAAAGAATACATAAAGAAAGCACAGCTGATAAAATAACTGTGAAAATAATTTTGTTGATTTTTGATTTTGTCGGTTTCATGTCGGTGCTTTTTGCAAAGATAATGTTTTATATTGTAAAAACAAATATATTCCTGCAAGGCCAAAGAGCTGTGCTTATGCAACAGAAAACTCCAGCATCTCTTTATACAGGGGATGCTATTTCAATAACCTTTATGTTCCGGGTATGAATGTGTGAGGTCAGATGATCGGAAAGTCCTTGTCCAGACAGAAGTCAAGGGCTTTTTTGATTTCCGCAGTGTCCAGATGCTGGCCGATGAAGACCAGTTTCTGCATCCTGTCACCGTATTCGTCATCCCAGTCGCGTCTGAGCACAGGGTCCGTGAGCATGGCTTCGCGGAGCTCGTCCTCAGGCATGGTGGCGTACCATTGTCCCACATTCTTCAGTGAAATCTGGCTGCCGCACTGCTCGAAGAGGTAGCATTTGTCGGTGTCATCGGTGAAATAGCACAGACCCTTGGCCCTGATGATACCTGCCGGCCAGTGCTTGGCCACGAAGAAATCGAATTTGTTTATGTCGAAGGGCTCGCGGGCGCTGTACACCCATGTGCTGATGCCGTACTCGTCGGCTTCGCCCTCTTCTTCGTCTTCGATGGGACCTTCGACGCCGGCTATCCAGGCGGCGGAAGAGGAGACTTGCTCATAGTTGAAAAGTCCTGTGTCCAGGAGCTTCTCCAGCTCCACTTCACCCCAGTCGCAGTCTATGATTTCGGCCTTGGGCTGTATCTGGCGCAGGATGGAGCGTACTTTCCCGAGGTCCTCGGCGGACACGAGCGAAGCTTTGTTCAGCAGGATCAGGTTGCAGAATTCCACCTGCTGGATCACCAGGCTCTCCAGGTCGTCCTCTCCCAGATTGCCCCTGAGCAGGTCTTTGGCGCAGGCGAACTCTTCCTTCATGCGGAGGGCGTCCACCACGGTCACGATGCAGTCGAGTCTGGGACGGGCGGTCTTATTGTACTCCGGTCCCATCATGGGGATGGAGCAGATGGTACGGGCTATGGGTTCGGGCTCGCAGATGCCGCTGGCTTCGATGACTATGTAGTCGAACTTGCCTGACTCGGCCAGGTCGCGGAGCTGATCCACGAGGTCCATCTTGAGGGTGCAGCAGATGCATCCGTTCTGCAGGGGGACGAGGCTTTCGTCCTTGCCGGACACGACTCCGTCTTTCTGGATGAGGGCCGCGTCTATGTTGACTTCGCCTATGTCATTGACGATGACGGCGAACTTGATCCCTTTCTTGTTTGAGAGTATCCTGTTGACCAGGGTGGTCTTACCGCTACCGAGGTAGCCGGTAAGGAGTAATACCGGTATTTCTTTCATGCTGTAAAGATACTGATTATTTTTCGTGACGGCGGCGTTTCTCGTTCCACATTCCGTAGACTTCGCTGACGTTGCCGGAAGTGATGAAGGCGTTTATGTTGTTGCGCCCGAGGAAATTGAAGAGCTCCGCGAACTCGTTCTGGGTCAGCAGGGCCACGACCTCGGTCTTGTCATCCAAGGAATAGCCGCCCTTCATGGGGTAGAGGCTGCAGCCTCGCTGCAGGTCCTTGATGATGAACTGGCGGACTTCCTCGTAACGGTCGGTGACCAGGCAGACGCGTTTGCGCCGGTTGAGGCTGGCGGTGAAATAGTCCACCGCGAGGCCGTTGATCCAGGTGCCGATCAGACCTATCACGACCATGCGGAAGGGGTTGATGGCAAATGCGGAGAGGCAGATCATGGCTCCCGCCACCGCTACCGAGGTGCCGATGTCGAAGTGCAGATATTTGTTGACTATCTTGGCAATAATGTCAAGTCCTCCGGTGGAGGCGTTGATGCGGAAGAGTATGGCCTGGGAGATGCTGAGCATCAGCACGAAGCAGATCAGGTCCAGCCAGGGGTCGTTCATCACGGACGTGCCCTCGGAGACGAGTTTCTCGTAGGGGAGTATCTTCTCCCAGAGGCTCACGAGGGGACCGAGGATGAGGGCCGTGTACACGGTCTTGGCTCCGAATTCCTTGCCTATGAGTATCCAGGCGAGCACCAGGAGTATGGCGTTGATCACGAAGATCATGGTGGAGACGCTGATGTTGATGCCTGCACGGGAGAAGACTTCAGCCAGCACGATGGAGAAGCCGGAGATGCTTCCGATGATGAGTTTGCTGGGCATGAGGAAGTAGTACACGGCGGCTGCTCCGAACATCATACCCAAAGTCATGATAATGAGTTCTTTCCAGAACTTCCAGGTCTTGAGGTACTTTAAAGGATTTTCCATATGTCGAAATATCTTTACGAAATTAGGTATTTTTGACTATTTTCGTAACAAATTTTTGCAGAAATGAGGAAAATCGTCATTTGTATGTTCCTTGCGGCCTTCTGCCTGCAATCTTTCGCCCAGAACGCCGTGGACAGCCTCTACATCGACACCAGGGTCGCTTTCCACCTGGAGTCCGTGCCGGGTGAGACTGTCACCAAATTCCAGGGGGACCATCTGAACCTGAACATCTGGGGACACATAGCCCCCAATGTGGATTACCGTCTCCGCCAGAGGCTCAACAAACAGGTCTTCGACGCCCGCAACATCTTCAACGCCACGGACTTCCTCTATGTCAACTGGCATGCCACCGACAAACTCCGCCTGATGGTGGGCAAGCAGGCCGTGCTGATAGGAGGCTATGAGTATGATGCCGTCCCCATCGACGTCTATTTCTACAGCCAGTTCTGCAACAACCTCTACCAGGGCTTCACCATGGGTGCATCCCTCTATTACCGTTTCATGGAGGGCCAGGATATCATCTTCCAGTTCTGCGACTCGCCCCTGTCGCTCGGCTTCGAAAATGTCTATGCCTACAATCTGGCATGGAGCGGCAGCTTCGCCCCCTGGTGGCATACCATCTGGAGCACCAACTTCGTCCAGGACAGGGACTCCCGCTTCGTCAATTACGTCTCCCTGGGCAACCATTTCACCTTCGGCAACATACTCTTCGACCTGGACGTGATGAACCGCGCCGGCATAGGCCAGCGCAGCTCATTGATCCTGTCGGACTATACTGTCATCTCGAAGTTCATCTGGTCCGTGGGCAAATGGAACATCTGCTGGAAGGCCGGGTATGAACGCAACGAACCCTGGAATGTGGACGCCTCGGGCAGGCCTTACGACGAGGTCATACTCCCCGGCACGGAGTACCTTTACGGCGGCGCCGGTCTGGAGTACTTCCCCATGGGGGACAACAACCTCCGTCTCCACGCAGTCTATTACCGAGACAATTCCAGGAGCCGCAACAACTTCGAATTCGGTGTCACCTGGCGCCTGGACATCATCCGGAGATAATCTTACTTCTTGACATCCTCTCCCCAGATGACGGGGGTGGCGAGGCGGTCGGTGTAGTTGTTCTGGAAGATGACCCCCTTAGTCTGGGGGCCTGAGATCTCGGCGAGGGCCTTGCTGCCGCCCATGGGGAAGCAGCCGCGCACCAGCACATCCTTCACATTCTTGAAAAGCATCACGGGCGCATCGGCGATGGGCTTGTAGGTGCGCACATTGTCGATGTACACTTCCTTCGTATTCTCCAGGCTGAGCGCGGCGCCCTGCTGGGTGTTGATGGTGAAATCCCTGAAAGTCAGGTTTGCGGCGTCGCGGACGCGGAGGCCGGACTTGGCTTCTATATTGACATCGGAGATGCTGATGTCGGAGATGGGCATCTCAGGTATGCCTATGATTCCGCCCACGGAATTGACCTGGGAGCCGGTCATGCCCGAGATGTGGATGTTGCGGAATATGGGGGTGCGGTCACTGACGGGCTCCAGGCTGGAACGGCCGTAGAAAAGGGTCAGGATGATGGCCTCGTCCTGGATGTTCTTCATCACTATGTTGCTGACGCGGATTTCCTCGACTATGCCGCCGCGGCCGCGGGAGGATTTCATGCGGATGCCGCGGTTGGTGCCGTCGAAGACGCAGTTGCTGATGGTGACCTTGCGCACGTCGCCGGACATTTCGCTGCCTATCACCACGCCGCCGTGGCCGTTGAGCATGGTGCAGTTGGTGATGGTGATGTTTTCGCAAGGCGTGGCGTACTGGCGTCCCTGGAGGTCGCGGCCTGATTTGATGGTGATGCAGTCATCCCCGACGCTGATGTGGCAGTTGGAGATGTGCACGTTGCGGCAGGACTCGGGATTGATGCCGTCGGTATTGGGGGAGTGCGGGTTGTTGATGGTGACTCCAGTGATGGTGAGGTTGTCGCAGAACTCGGGATTGACGGTCCAGAACGGGGAATTCTGGATGTGGAGGCCTTCGATGCGCACATTCTTGCAGCGGTAGAACTGGATGAAGGGCGGGCGGAAGAAATGGCGTGCCAGGGTGTTCTTCCAGTCGGACTGGGGCTCGAGGGTCAGGTCGGGATTGGCCTCCAGGAAGGCTTTCTGCCAGCGGGTGGGGTTCTTGGCTCCGCCCTGCATGACTTCGGTCTCGACCCTGTAGTGCTCCTGCCACCAGGCGTTGCCGTTGCCTTCCAGGATGCCGTCGCCTTCGATGCTGACGTTTTCAAGGTCCCAGCCGCCGATCAGCGGATGGAAACTCTTCATCACCACTCCTTCGAAACGCATCTCCACATAGGGCATGTAGGCGTCGAAGTCATCGGTGAAAGACAATACCGCCCCGGCGTCGATGTGCAGGGTGATGTTGCTCTTCATCGTAATGGGGCCGGTCAGATAGGTGCCGGCGGGGAAGTAGAGGGTGCCGCCGCCCTTGGCGGACAGCTGGTCGATACCTTTGGCAATGGCCGCGGTGTTCATGGTCTTGCCGTCGTTCTTGCCTCCGACACTCAGGATGTTCAGAGTCTGGGCTTGTGCAGGGACCAGCATGGTGATCCCGAGCAGAAACAGGATAAATCTATTCATGATAGTTGGTTATGTGGAAACAATGCTCTTTGCGTTCGTATTTGACCAGTATGCGGCCGGCCTGTTTCTCATCCCTCAGGACTTCGGCGAGGACCTTGGTCAGCTCGTAGGGCTGCATGAATTCGTCGGTCTCGATCTCGCGCCAGTAGCGCGTGTAAGTGATGTCGAAGGTGGTGCCGTAGCAATGGGCGGAGTTGTCGGAGGCGTTGGGGTTGCCGCTGCGGCGCAGCCTGGCCACGTCCTCCTCGGTGCGCAGTATGGAGGTGACGACCAGCTTGTAGTCCGGAAAATGCTTGGACTCCAGCGAATCGCTGAAGGCCTTGGCTATCCTGTGCAGTTCGGCCGCGGCTCCTTTGGTGAGGTAGGGGACTGAGTAGCGGAGCCGGTCCACCACCAGGTAGTCGTCGTCTTCTATCAGCTCCAGCACGGATTTGTCTATGTCGTCCCTTCCGGAAGGGATGCGCTTCAGGCCTGCCTCCCTGGCTTTTTCCAGATGGGTTTCGTTGAGGTCGGCGAAGGTCTTGGCATAGGGAATCATCCGGGTGTAATAGATGATTTCCTTCTGCTCGGGTACGCCGATGCCGTCCGTGTCGTCATCCGCTGCGAAGCCATCTTCCGGACCCTCAATAGCTTCCGCCTCCGGGAGCGCGGTCTCTGAGGTGATTCCCTCTTCGGGGCCGCTGCCGGTCGCAGTCTCCTCCTGAGCTGCGGGACCCTCTCCGCCGTGACGGCTGCACGAGCCGCCTATGAGCAGCCCCAGCAGGAAACCCACGACGAACGGGATGCCGACGAGCATCAGGAATATCCTGGTCTTTTTCTTCATTATCGTAAAGATAGGAAAATCTTGAAAATTTCTTGAATAAAAAATTTAAATAGTTGCGTAGCTAAAAAATTTAGCTATATTTGCGGAAAAGGAATGACGCTTATGAAACGACTGACCAAGAAAGAAGAAATCATCATGAACCATTTCTGGGATTACGGCCCTCTGTTCGTAAGGGAGCTGCGGGAGCTCTATCCGGAGCCCAGGCCTCATTTCAGCACCCTCTCCACGCAGGTGCGGAATCTGCAGGAGGATGGTTTCATCGACCATAAGTCCTATGGGCCCACCTACCAGTACTTCGCCAAGGTGACCCGCGAGGAGTACAAGCAGAACTCGCTGACAGGACTTATCGACAAGTACTTTGACAACTCCTACATCAATGCGGTCTCCGCCCTGGTGAAGGAGGAAAAGATTTCCGTAGAGGAGCTCAAGGAGCTCATAGATATCATCGAAAAGAACAAATAGTCATGTCCGCGTTCCTTATATATGATGTCAAGGTGGCGGCGGCGCTGCTGGTCTTCTACCTTTTCTACCGTTTCCTTCTGAAAAAGGAGACTTTCCACCGTTTCAACCGGGTGGTGCTGGTGGGGACGGCGGTGCTCAGTTTCCTGCTGCCTCTGTGCATCATCACCGTCCGGAGGCCCCTGGAAACGGCGCAGATGGTGACGGAGCCGGCGGAATTGTCCGGATTGCCCTTGCAGGAGCTGCAGCCTCTCGCACAGCAGGGGCTGCCCTGGTGGCCCGTCGCCCTCGCCGTGGTATTCTGGGGCGGGGTCGCACTGGTGCTGGCGAGGGTGGTGGTTTCCATCCTTTCCATTGTCAGGATAATCCGCCGGGGCGGGACGGTGCTGGAGGAAGACGGCTGCCGTATCATCGTGACGGAGCGGGATATCGATCCTTTCAGCTGGATGAAGTATATCGTCCTTTCCCGCAAGGACTGGGAGCTGCCGCACGGGTCCATCCTCGCCCATGAAAAAGCGCACATCGCCTACGGCCATTCGGTGGAAGTGCTGCTGGTGGATGTCCTGTCCGCTTTCCAGTGGTTCAATCCGGCCATCTGGATGCTCCGCGCCGACCTGCAGGAGCTCCATGAGTACGAGGCCGACGACGCGGTCCTGCGCACAGGCGCGGATATCAAGGAATATCAATATCTGCTTATAAGAAAAGCTGTCAGCAAGAGCGGCTACTCGGTTGCCAACAGCTTTAATCACAGTATCCTTAAAAATCGTATTACTATGATGTCAAAATCCAAATCCCCTCTTGCGAGAGGGCTGCGGGTGCTCGGATTGCTCCCGCTCGTGTGCCTGGGTCTTGTCCTCCAGGCGAAGACTGTCTATGTCCCTGTGGACAAAGATAGTGAAATTATTTCTGAAAGCGGAATCCCCGACGAGACTATGCCGAAATTCAACGGAGGCTCGCTGGAAGAGTTTTCCAAATGGGTCGCTGAGCATCTCAAATACCCTTCTGAGAGCATAGCTCAAAAGGTCGAGGGCCGCGTCGTGGTCGGCTTCACCGTTTCCGAGACCGGAGATGTCACCGAGGTGAAGATACTCCGCGGCGTGAGCAGTGAACTGGATGCGGAAGCCCTGCGTGTAGTGTCCGAGTCTCCGAGATGGGCTCCGGGCATCGCGGACGGCAAGCCTGTCAGCGTCCAGATGACTTTCCCCATAGTTTTCAAACTCAACGGGGCCCAGTCATCTGAAGGGAGCGTCGTGCTCAATGTCCGCTCCGATTCCAGTGTCGAAGTCGGAGGGAAGGTGGTCCAGGCGAAGGAAATCGCCGAGTATCTCCGTTCGCTGGGCTTGAACGGGCAGGGTGTCACCGTCTATATCGATGCCGCTGCCGGGACTCCCATGGCTGTCATCGAGGATTTGAAGAATGAGTTGAGGAAGATTGAAGCCTTGAAGGTTTCCTACCGCAAACCTTCCGAGACTGCTGCCGCGACCAGGCAGATCAAGCCTTCGCTCGACAGGAAGACCAAGGTGGAGACTTATGACCAGGCCATGGCGGGGATCGACCGCGACGATGTCTGCGTGGTCCGTATCAACAGCAATGACCGTGTCTTTTTCGGCAACGGTGCCTTTGACAATGCCGACGAAATCCTCCGTATCGGCAAGGCTTTCCTGAAGGAGCACGGTGCCAAGACTTGTTTCATGCTCGGCTGCGACCGCGGCACGAGTTTCGGGGCATACCAGAAGATCCAGGCCCTGCTCAATCAAATCTACGTCGAGGTCCGCGCCGAAAAGGCCCGTGAGCTTTACGGCAAGCCCCTTTCCGACCTCTCCGAAGACGAGTTCTCCGCCATCCAGGGTCTCTATCCCATCAGCGTCCTCGAGATCCAGATGAAAGGGTAGCCCCTGACGCCGGGGCGGTTTGGAGCGGACGGCTCGGTCCGGGGCTGCTCGGGGCCGGGACCGTCTCGCTGCGCTCGACCCCACCGTTCGCTCCGCTCACGGTCCCCCCTCTTACGATGCCGTGGGTGGCACGGGTCCCGGCCCCGACTGCCCCGGACCTTCCTCCTCTTCCGCCCCTGCTCCTACCGTCCCCAAACCCCCGGGAGAAGGCGCATTTCCCGCCTCTATCGCTCCCACCGTCCCCAATCTATGGACGGTAGGAGCACCGGGGCCATCTCCTGCGGCCAATAGCAACGGGCGAGTATCAGGATGTCGGTACCGAAAATTCGATGGCGGAGTGGATCGGCCTACCAGGGCACTCAGGGGCGGGTCGGCCCGGCCATCGAGGCAAAAATGGGGGCGGTGGCGGAGCGGACCGCCCTTGTGCGTGTGTCTGCCGGGGGTGCGGTCCGCCATTGATTTACCTGCGACGCAAGCTATTTCCTTTCTTCGAGCTTGCGGAGCCGGTCGGAGAGGGCGAGGATCTCCATCAGGATGGCCCAGCATCCGACGGAAAGGAAAATGCCGCCGACGAAGTAGACGGCGGCTGAGGGGACGCACATCTCGGTGTTGGACATCAGAACGCTTCTGCTGTAGAGGATGGTGAAGAGAATGCCGCCGACCAGGCCTGTCCAGGCAATGACAGCGATGAGTTTTTCTATCAAGGTCCTTTTCATAGGTGATGGCAAAATATACTCCCGGCAAGATAAGAAAAAAAGACGGACTGCACAAATGCAGTCCGTCTTTTTGAGCTCCCCCTCGGGGACTTGAACCCAGGACCCCCTGATTAACAGTCAGGTGCTCTAACCAACTGAGCTAAGGAGGAATGTTCCGCCGCTTTCGCTTTGGGATGACAAAGGTACAACAAAAACTGATTTGTGCAAAGAAAAAATGGAAAAATTCGTATATTTGAAAAATAATAAACTACGCTTCTATGGATATCGATCTTCTGTCGAGAATGGTCAAAGAACTTATCCTGGACCATAATATAGTGGGATTGCCCGGGCTCGGGTCGTTTGTGGCTGAAGAAATACCTTCCTCATTCTCTGACAGGGGATACACTATCAACCCTCCCTACCGACGCCTTTCATTCCATGCCGGAAGGGGGGAGGACGGTCTCCTCGCAGGCCTCTATTCCTGGAGCAACGGTGTCTCATTGACAGACGCCGAGACCATCCTCAGGCATTTCATCTCCGAGCTCCGGGAGGTGCTGGTGGACACCAAGCTCGTGGTCCTGCCCGGTCTCGGGAAGCTCCGTGCCACGAAGGACAATAATTTCTTCTTCGTCGGGGACGAGGACCTCGACATTTTCCCCGAAGGATTCGGGCTGCAGCCCCTTTCGCTCAAGACCCATACCGACAAAGGCAATGACGCCGTGACCCCGCTGTTCTCTCCTACGGAGCCTTGGGATCCGTCGCATTTCGCCCCTGTAGCATCGGCGGAAGAGAACGCTGTGCCGGCGGAAGAAAACGCTGCGCCGGCGGAGGAAAACGCCGCCTCAGCAGCAGAAACGGCTGCGCCTGCGGAAGAAAACGCTGCACCGGCAGCAGAGACGATCGTGCAAGCAGAAACGACCACGCTAGCAGAGACGACCGCTCCGGAGGAAACCCCTTCCGCAGAACCCGCCCCCGCAGAGGAAACCCCTGCGGAGGAGATCCCCGCCGAGCCTGTCGAGGATCTGCTGGAGCCGGTGGAGGAGAAGGCTGAGCCGGTCGCGGAGGCTCCGGCCAGGAAGAAGGGTGGATTCGGGCAGGTGCTGCTCGTGCTCCTGGCAGTGCTGCTGTCATTGTTCATAGTCTATATGGTATTGGCCCGGCTCGCCCCAGGCCTCATCGACCGCATACTGTACACACCCGAAGAACTCGAGATAATTAACTACAAGCTATGATGGATCTTGCATATCCGGCTGAAGCGCCCGCCCTGCAGAAAGGTGAAAAGACGGTTCCCGGGGAGGAGATTTTTCCTGTAGTAGATCCCAACGGCCGAGTCATAGGACGGGCGACGCGCAGCCATTGCCACGATGGCAGCAAACTGCTCCATCCCGTGGTGCACCTCCACATTATCGACAGGATGTCGCGTATCTTCCTCCAGCAGAGGAGCGCCGCCAAGCACCTGTACCCCCTTCGCTGGGACACTGCGGTGGGCGGGCATGTATCCTACGGGGAGTTCTTCTCGGAGGCCCTTTACAGGGAAGCCCGGGAGGAGCTGAATTTCTACGATTTCAACCCTGTACTTATAAAGAACTACATCTACGAATCCCCCCGCGAGCACGAACTGGTGTGCGTCTATGCGGCTGTGGGCAATTTCGACCTGCACCCTTCCAACTATGAAGTCAAGGAAGGCCGCTACTGGACCCTCGAAGAGTTGGACGCCGCGATGGGCCAGGGCATACTTACACCCAATTTCGAATCAGAATTCACAAGTATAAAAGATACACTCCTGGCACTGCTGTGATGAGCGAGATAGATAAATTCGTCAAGGACCAACTGTCGGTCTGGCCTCTGGCCGCAGCCAATTTCCGCTCCCTCAAGGCGGCCAGTTCCCGCACCCTGGACCTCGGCGGACTGGAAGTCCGGGTCCAGTTCAATCCCGCCAGGATCATTTCCTCCACGGCGGAGGTCGATCCCGCCTCGATAGCGGCGAGACCCTGCTTCCTCTGCCCTGAAAACAGGCCCCCGGAGCAGTTCCACATCAAGTTCGAAGGCCGCAAGGGCCGCTGCTACAACGTCCAGCTCAACCCTTATCCCATATTCCCCAGGCATCTGGTGATCGCCCGCGACTGCCACATCCCCCAGGCCATTTGGCACCATCTGCCGGACATGCTCGATTTCACCATGAAGTACAAGGACTTCCTGGTGTTTTACAACGGTCCCAAGAGCGGCGCTTCCGCTCCCGACCACCTGCATTTCCAGGCCTGCCCGAGGGGGTATCTTCCTCTGGAGGGCGCCGTCGATGCCTTCCTGGACGGCAGGGATGCCCTTCCGGAGCCTCTGGCCACCGTCAAGGATGCCTCCCTCTACCATTTCGACCGTTACGCCAAGGGGATCTTCGCCCTGAAGGCGACCACTTCCAAGTCCCTGGCGAAGCTTTTCTACCGCCTGCTCGAGTGCACTCCGCGGGAAGAGGGGGACAGCGAGCCCCGCTTCAATCTGTATGTCTATTCCAAGGGCGAGGAGTACCGTGCCTTCGTCATTTTCCGCTCCCGGATACGCTCGCATCATTATTATGCCGAAGGTCCGGACCATCTGACCATGAGTCCCGGAGCCGCCGACATGGCGGGGGTTTTCGTCGCTCCCCACAAGGAGGATTACGACAAACTGACCTCTGAGATGCTGCGGGAGATGATAGATGAGGTGACCCTGAGCGCCGAGGATACAGCCAAGATTTGCTGGAGGCTCTCCCGCAAGCAGCCCCGTATCGACATAGGCATCATGTCCGGCGAGGAGATAGTCTTCGAAATCATCTCCGACGGGGCAGGTCCCCAGAAGGTCAGCATGTACCAGGGGCGCATAAACTACAACGGCACTCTCTACGACGAGCTGAAGTTCGACGCCATCACCCGCTCCACCTTCTTCGCGGAGCCTTCGTTCATACTCTACGGGGTGACCATAGGCAAGGGTTTCCACTGGGAGCGCAAGGTGGACCAGCAGTTCGCCGGCTCGTTGCGCTTCGTCACCGACGGCCATGTCATCCATGCCATAAACCGCATAGGCATAGAGAATTACCTGCTGAGCGTCATCTCCTCGGAGATGAAGTCCACCACACCCATCGAGTCGCTCAAGGCACATGCGGTGATCTCCCGCTCCTGGCTGCTCACCAACCTCCGCACCCACGAGTACTTCGACGTCTGCGCCGACGACCATTGCCAGCGCTACCAGGGCCTCACCATGGCGGTGGGGGACAATGTCCGCAAGGTGATCGACGAGACCTGGGGGCAGGTGCTCAAATATGACGGCAGCATCTGCGACACCCGCTATTCCAAATGCTGCGGCGGCACCACCGAGCTCTTCAGCACCTGCTGGGAGGACAAGGATTACCCCTACCTCCAGGCGGTGCCGGACCGCCCCGCCGGCGGGGGAGTGGACTATTGCAACTGCAGCGACGTGTCCATATTGTCCCGCATCCTCAATGACTACGACCTGCAGACCCGCGACTTCTACCGCTGGGAAGTGCGCTACGGCCGGCAGGAGCTCTCCGATATCATACGGCGCAAGAGCGGCAGGGACATCGGCACGCTGACGGCGCTGGAGCCGCTGGAGAAGGGCCCTTCCGGCAGGATCAAGTACCTGCGGGTGCGCGGCACCGCCGGCGAGTTCACCATTGGCAAGGAACTCGAGATCCGCAGAATCCTGAGCGAATCCCACCTCAAGAGCTCCGCCTTCGAGGCCCGTTTCGAAGGGGAGGAGGTGATACTCAGCGGCCACGGCTGGGGCCACGGCGTGGGCCTGTGCCAGATAGGCGCCGCAGTGATGGCTTGCCAGGGGCGCAACTATCTGGAGATATTGGAACATTATTATCCGGGGGCGCAGATCCTCGTGAACGAATAGTATGGAAAAGACCAGAAATCCCTGGGCATGGGTCCCGACGCTGTATTTCGCCGAAGGCATCCCGTATTTCATAGTGAACGTGATCTCGGTGACCATGTTCAAGCGTCTCGGCATGTCCAACGCCGACCTGGCCATGCTGACGAGCATGCTCTACCTGCCTTGGGTGATCAAGCCGCTCTGGAGTCCATTCGTGGATATCATACGTACCAAACGCTGGTGGATACTGGCGATGCAGATCATCATGAGCGTGAGTTTCGCCGTCCTGGCTGTCTGCCTCCCCGGCAAAGTCGGAGCCCCGGT
The DNA here is from genome assembly GCA_017455065.1 of Bacteroidales bacterium. Classification (GTDB taxonomy): domain Bacteria; phylum Bacteroidota; class Bacteroidia; order Bacteroidales; family UBA932; genus Cryptobacteroides. Next base: position 86,923 of record JAFTBU010000062.1, on the reverse strand, counting down.
TTCGGCTTTCACGCTGACCCTCATCATCTTCTATGTGGCAGCCTTTGCCTCGGCGACCCATGACATAGCCGCGGACGGGTTTTACATGATCTCCCTGGACAGCCACAGGCAGTCGGTTTTCGTCGGGATACGCAGCACCTTCTACCGCATCGCCTCGGTGTTCGGCCAGGGCGTCATCGTGGTGCTGGCAGGCGTACTGGAGACCCGTCTCGGGAATATCCCCAGGGCCTGGTCCCTGACCCTCGTCGGGGTGGCCCTGCTTTATGCCCTCATCACCCTCTGGCATTTCTGGGCCCTGCCTGCTGAAAGCCAGGCCAGGACATCCGGGCCCGAGGCCGGCACCTCCGAGGCGGGACGCATACTGAAGGGCTTCGCCGGCTCTTTCGTCACTTTCTTCCGTAAACCCCAGGTATGGGTGGCCATATTGTTCATGTTGATGTACAGGCTTCCCGAGGCCTTCTCCGTCAAGATGCTCACGCCCTTCCTGCTGGATCCCGTGCAGGACGGCGGCCTGGGACTCACCACTGCCCAGTCCGGCCTGGTGTACGGCACCGTGGGAGTGATAGCCCTGACTATAGGCGGCATCCTGGGAGGCCTCGCTTCGGCCCGCTGGGGCCTCAAGAAGATGCTCTGGCCCATGGCCCTGAGCCTGGCCCTGCCTTGCTCCGTGTATCTCTACATGGCCGTCGCCCAGCCCGCGAGCCTGGCTACGATATATGCCTGCGTCGCCCTGGACCAGTTCGGCTACGGTTTCGGCTTCACCGCCTACATGCTCTATATGATGTATTTCTCGGAAGGGGAGTACAAGACTTCGCATTATGCCATCTGCACGGCCTTCATGGCCCTCAGCATGATGATTCCCGGTCTTTTCGCCGGATACCTCCAGGAAGCCCTCGGCTACACCGGCTTCTTCATTATGGTCATGGTCTGCTGCCTGGCGACCGTGGCTGTGACATTCATAGTAAAAGTGGATCCTGAATATGGCAAGAAATAGATTCCTGGCGGTCGTGCTCCTGCTCCTCGCGGGCTGCGCCGCCAACGCCGGGGTAAAACCCGGCACAGCAGTCAAACCCGGGATCGAGGTCCTTCGCGACCGGGGATTCCGCGGCCTCGAGGGCAAGAGGGTGGCCCTGCTGACCAATCCCAGCGGCGTGGACTCGCAGCTGCGCTCCACCGTGGACATACTCAATGCCGCGGAAGAAGTCAATCTCGTGGCGCTATTCGCCCCCGAGCACGGGGTGAGGGGCAATGTCTATGCCGGCGGGAAAGTGGAGAGTGGGGTGGACGAGACCACCGGGCTCCCGGTGCATTCGCTCTACGGCTCCACCCGTCAGCCCACCCGGGAGATGCTCAAAGGCATAGACGTGGTGGTCTATGACATCCAGGACGTCGGCTCCCGTTCCTACACCTTCATCAGCACCCTCGGACTGATGATGCGCACCTGCGCCGAGATGGACATCGAGGTGATGGTGCTCGACCGCCCCAACCCCCTGGGCGGCCGCAAGGTCGAAGGCCCTTATGTGCAGGACGGCTACCATTCTTTCGTGGGCCAGTACAAGATCCCCTACATCTACGGCCTCACCGTCGGGGAGCTCGCCAGACTTATCAATGAGGAAGGGCTGAACCGCGGGCAGGATGGCCGCCAGGAGCCCCGCAAATGCCGCCTGAGCGTGGTGCCCATGCAGGGTTGGCACAGGGATATGCTCTTCGAAGACACCGGCCTCCCCTGGGTGTTGCCTTCCCCCAACATCCCTTATCCGCAGAACGCCATCTGCTACCCCTGCGCCGGACTGGCCGGGGAGTTCACGAATTATCTCAACATCGGCATAGGCTATACCCTGCCTTTCGGCACCTTCGCGGCGGAGTGGATCGACGCCGACGAGCTCAAGGCCCGCCTCGATTCGTACGGGCTGCGCGGAGTGGCCTGGCGCACCATCCATTACACCCCCAGCTCGGGCAGCATGGCCGGCAAGCTCCTGCACGGAGTGCAGTACTATTTCACCGACTATGAGTCCGCGACCCTGACCAAACTGCAGTTCCATGTCATGCAGGCGGTGGGTGAATTGTACGAAAAAAACCCTTTTGAACTGTCTGCAGGCTCACTTTCCATGTTTGACAAAGTTTGCGGCACGAATTATGTCAGAGAAGTATTTGGAAAGTCACTGAAAGTCCGGGACATCGAGTCCTACTGGGACGCCGACACCGAAAATTTCAGAAGTCTTTCGAAAAAGTATTACATTTACAACTAAACTGATACGATCATGAGAAGCATTAACCGAATGACCATCTTCGCGACGATAGCGATAGCTCTCATCGCAGCACCTGTGGGCCTCACGGCTCAGTCCCGCACCGGTGGTTCTTCCAGGGACTCCAGCTCCACCTCGAGCTCTGCCTCACGTTCCACCAGCTCCTCTTCAGCTTCCCGTCCGGCTTCATCTTCCCAGGTGAACCGCGGCAGCACTACCAGCTCCAGCCAGGTCAGCCGCAGCAGCGGTTCCCAGGTCAGCCGCAGCGGATCTTCCGCTGCCCAGTCCAGCCGCAACAGCGGCAGCCAGGTGAACCGTGGCACCGCCACGACCACCCAGTCCAGCCGCAACAGCGGCAGCCAAGTAAATCGCAGCAGCTCCACCCAGAGCAGCCGCACCACCACGACGACTCAGCCCAGCCGCACCACCAGCAGCCAGGTGAACCGTGGCTCCGCCACGACGACTCAGCCGAGCCGCACCAGCGGCAGCCAGGTCAATCGCAGCAGCTCCACCCAGAGCAGCCGCACCACCACGACGACTCAGCCCAGCCGCACCACCAGCAGCCAGGTGAATCGTGGCACCGCCACGACCACCCAGGGCACCAGGGCAGCCGGCAGCACCCGCCAGTCCGCGGGAGCATCCAGCAACCTTAACAACCGCAATACCACCGCAGTCCCCACCAAGGGACTCGACGCAGTCCCCAGGAACCAGGCCGCCAGCGAGACCGCCGGCATCAAGGCCCGTCCTGACGAGACGTCCACTCCCGACCGCACCGGTACCACGGTGAGCCGCACCGGAGGCGCCACCTCCGCTGCAGGACAGGGCACCGACCGCACCGGCACAGCCGTCAGCCGCACCGGAGGCGCCACCTCCCGTGCCGCCCAGGCCCCCAGGCCTCAGGCCGGCTCGATGCTGCCCGACAACTATCGCGGAGCCAATCTCCCTCGCGGAGAGGTCCGCATGGACCGCGACAGGAACATACACAGGATCCCTCCCCGTGAGCGTGAGTTCATGCCTTACGACCGTCCTGTGAGCTTCTACCGCAACGCATACCACTTCTACGGATGCAGGGTCGTCTCCCTTCCCGCAGCTATCGTACGCTCGGTCATCTGGGGTATCGACTACTACATGTGGAACAATATCTACTACAGGCGCTACGGCGATGTCTACTACATCTCCCGTCCTCCTTTCGGAGTGGTGTTCTCACCCCTGGATTACGAACTCGAGCTCGTGGCCTGCCGCTTCAACTATTTCAACAATGCGTACTGGACTTACAGGACCATCAATGAAAATGCGGCTACCATCGCCGAGCAGAACAGGATCATAGCGCAGAACAACGCTACCATCGCCGCCCAGAACGCGTCCATGGCCCTGAACACCGACAAAGCGAGGAAAGCCTATACGCTGGCCGACAAACTCGGACTCGTACAGAGCTACGCCGACGCTTCCCTGGAGTACTACTACGATGACGGCGTGTTCTTCATCGTCAACTCCAATGGCCAGTACCAGGTCATCGTTCCTCCCGCAGGAGCCCTGGTCAGCGAACTCCCCGACGACTATGATGTCATCACCATAGACGGAGTGGACTACTACAAGGTGGACGACACCATCTATCACCTCACGGTCGTGGATGGTTCCCCTTACCTCGAGGTGCTCGGCCAGCTCACCGGCACCCTCAGGGACAAATACAACTTCTACAAATAATGGCAGTAATTGGAATAATGGATTCCGGCGTAGGCGGTCTCTCTGTGTACAGGGAGATCGCCGAAGCGCTTCCGTCAGAGAAGTATCTGTATTATTCCGACAACGCCAACTGTCCCTACGGCGAGAAATCCAGGGACTTCATCATACAGCGCGCCCGACAGATCACCGACCATCTGATCTCAGAGGGCGCGCAAGTCATTGCCATAGCGTGCAACACCGCTACGGCGGCGGCCATCGCAACGCTCCGCGCGGAGTATCCCATCCCTTTCGTAGGCATGGAGCCGGCGGTGAAGCCTGCGGCCCTCGGGACGGTGTCCGGGGTGATAGGGGTCCTGGCCACGGCGGGTACCCTCAAAAGCTCCAAATACCTGATGAACAGGGACCGCTACGGCAGCTCGGTCAAGGTGGTGGAGAGCGTCGGGCGCGGCTTCGTGGAACTGGTCGAATCCGGCCGGCTCGAAGGCGAGGAGGCTGAGAGCACCGTCCGTGCGAGCCTGGAGCCGCTGATACGGAGCGGCGCCGACATCATTGTCCTGGGCTGCACGCACTATCCCTTCCTGCTGCCTGTGCTGCGCAAGGTGGCCTCGCAGATGGGCGGGAGCGGCATCCGTTTCATAGACCCGGCACCGGCCGTGGCCAGGCGCCTTTGCGATGTGCTGAAGGAGCAGGGGATAGGCAGCGAGGGGCTCGACGCCCCCGATTTTTCGTACGAGTGCTCCGGCAGCGACGAGGCAATTCGGCGGATTATGTTAAATTTGCATGTTTAACGATTAATATGGAGAGCATATGATTACTATTGATCAGATCAAGGCTCTGCATCAGCGTATGGAAACGCTGGGGAGGTGTCTTTGACATCCCCGGTAAACGCGAGGATGTAAAAAGCAGGGAAGCCAAGAGCCAGGCTTCCGATTTCTGGAACGATCCCAAAGCCGCGGAGAGTTTCCTGAAGGATATGAACAAAGTCAAAGCCTGGGTGACGGCTTTCGACTCGGCGTCGTCCCTGGTGGACGACCTGGACGTGTTGTACGAACTCGAACCCGAAGGGGAGGACCTCGACAAATCCTATGCGGAGGCACTTTCAGCCGTGGAGGACCTCGAGATGAAGAACATGCTGGGCGAGGAGGGTGACTCCCTGGGCGCCGTGCTGACCATCAACAGCGGCGCCGGCGGTACCGAGGCCAATGACTGGTCCGCCATGCTGATGCGCATGTACATGCGCTGGGGCGAGAGGAACGGCTACAAGATGACTGTCACCGAAAACCAGGAAGGCGACGAAGTCGGCATCAAATCCGCCACGATACAGTACGAGGGCGATTACGCCTACGGATATCTCAAGGCCGAGAGCGGGGTGCACCGCCTCGTGAGGCTTTCTCCTTTCAATGCCCAGGGAAAGCGCCAGACGACTTTCTCGTCCGTGTTCGTCTATCCCTTGGTGGATGATACCATCAACATCGAAATCAACCCTTCCGACATCGAGTGGGATACCTTCCGTTCCGGCGGCCACGGCGGCCAGAACGTGAACAAGGTGGAGACGGGTGTGCGTGTGCGTCACATCCCCACGGGCATCATGGTGGAGAACACCGAGACCCGCAGCCAGCAGGACAACAGGCAGAACGCCCTCCGCATCCTGAAATCCCGCCTCTACGACATAGAGCTGAAGAAGCGCCAGGAAAAACAGGCCGAGCTCGAAGGCCAGAAGAAAAAGATAGAGTGGGGCTCCCAGATCCGCTCTTATGTCCTGCATCCCTACAAGATGGTCAAGGACCTGCGCACAGGCATGGAGACCGCGGACACCCAGGGGGTCCTGGACGGTGACCTGAACCCGTTTATGAAAGAATTCTTAATGCAAAACTGATTATATGGCAACATTCAAGTATGCGCCGATGTTCCAGCTCGGCGAAGACAAGACAGAGTACTACAAGATACCAGGATCCGAGTCCCTCGTGGACACCGCCTCTTTCGAGGGGCATCCCATGCTCAAGGTGAGCGGCGAGGCCCTGACCGTGATGGCAAATACCGCATTCCACGACGTCAGCTTCATGCTCAGGCGCGAGCACAACGCCCAGGTGGCCAAGATCCTCTCCGACCCCGAGGCCAGCGAGAACGACAAATATGTCGCCCTGACTTTCCTGCGCAACGCCGAGATCGCCTGCAAGGGCAAGCTCCCTTTCTGCCAGGACACCGGCACCGCCATCATCCACGGCGAGAAGGGCCAGCAGGTCTGGACCGGATTCTGCGATGAGGAGGCCCTCAGCCTCGGCGTCTTCAAGACTTATACCGAAAACGCCCTCAGGTACAGCCAGAACGCTCCTCTGGACATGTACAAGGAAGTCAATACCAAATGCAACCTTCCTGCCCAGATCGACATAGAGGCTACCGAAGGCGACGAGTACCGTTTTCTCTGCGTGACCAAGGGCGGCGGCTCCGCAAACAAGACCTACCTCTACCAGGAGACCAAGGCCATACTGAATCCCGGCACTCTCGTAAACTATCTCGTGGGCAAGATGAAGACCCTCGGCACCGCAGCCTGCCCGCCTTACCATATCGCTTTCGTGATCGGCGGCACTTCCGCAGAGAAGAACCTGCTGACCGTCAAGCTCGCCTCCACCCACTACTATGACGGACTCCCCACCACCGGCGATGAGACCGGAAGGGCTTTCCGCGACGTGGAGCTCGAGAAGACCCTGCTCGAGGAGGCTCACAAGATAGGCCTCGGCGCCCAGTTCGGCGGCAAATATTTCGCCCATGACGTGCGCGTGATCCGTCTTCCCCGCCACGGTGCAAGCTGCCCCGTGGGTCTCGGAGTCAGCTGCTCCGCCGACCGCAACATCAAGGCCAAGATTAATGCCGACGGCGTCTGGATCGAGAAACTCGATGACAATCCCGGCAGCCTCATCCCCGAGGAGCTCCGCCGTGCCGGCGAGGGCAATGCCGTCCGCATCGACCTCGACCGTCCCATGAAGGAAATCCTCGCCGAACTCACCAAGTACCCCGTGAGCACCAGGCTCAGCCTGAACGGCACCATCATCGTGGCCCGCGACATAGCCCATGCCCGCCTCAAGGAGCGCCTGGACCGCGGCGAAGACCTGCCCCAGTATTTCAAGGACCATCCGGTCTATTATGCCGGCCCCGCCAAGACTCCCGACGGAATGGCCTGCGGCTCCATGGGCCCCACCACCGCCAACCGCATGGATCCTTATGTGGACCTGTTCCAGAGCCACGGCGGCTCCATGGTCATGCTGGCCAAGGGCAACCGCACCCAGACTGTCACCGATGCCTGCAAGAAGCACGGCGGCTTCTATCTGGGCAGCATAGGCGGCCCTGCGGCCATCCTGGCTCAGAACAATATCCGCAGCATCGAGTGCGTGGAGTACCCCGATCTCGGCATGGAAGCCATATGGAAGATCAGGGTCGAGGATTTCCCCGCATTCATACTCGTGGATGACAAGGGCAACGACTTCTTCAAGCAGTTCTAAATGAAAAATGCAGTCAGGATCGCTGTAATAGTGTTGGCCGCAATACTGCTTACTGCGGTCCTGGCTGTCTATATCGTATTGTACACCCCTCTGAGGAACCGTGTGCTGGACAGGATCACCCCTGCTTTCACCGAAGGTACCCTGAGGGTGGACAAGGTGAGGCTCAATCCTTTCACCCTCCTGCCCCATGTGGACGCCCGGCTGACGGGGGTCTCCCTCACCTATCCCCACGACCGTTTCCCGGCAGCCGGAGCCTCCGATCCCGGACGCTCCGAGGCCGCGGACACATTGGCATCCATAGGGGACCTGCACCTGAAAGCACATCTCTTCCGGCTCCTGCGCGGGCATTTCGACATACCCGTGCTGACCCTCGAAGATGTGCGGGTGTATGAGATGGACTACCGTGACGGGACTTCCAACCTGGATATCATCCATGGTTCGGAAAAGCCCGATACGGCATCCTCCAAAGGCCTGCCGATGCTGGATGCGGACGTGGAGATCTCCAGGACCCACATCTACTGGTCCCGCAGGATCAGGAACGCCGACCTGAGTCTTAAAGTCCATGCCGTCAACAGCGCCGAGGATGTGCTGGACGCACTGGTCCGCGAACTCGCGGTCCGCGCCGGCGGCCTCGACCTCCGTATGAAGGGAGAGGGGAGCGACCTTCTCGGAGCCGACCCCAAGGCTGATTTCGACGGCACCCTGGCTGCCGATGCCGGCAGCGTGGTACGCCTGCTGGACGCCTCAGGCATTCAAGCGGACGGCCCTCTGGACCTCTCTTTCAACGGTTCCATCAGGGACCTTGCCATGAAGGTGGACGCCCGGCTGCTGTCAGAAAAACTCCGCCTCGTTTCGGGCCCCAACCGCTATGTCCTGATGGGGCTGGACCTGCAGACAGGTGTACTGCAGGGTGGAGCCGAGGAGCCTCTGCGCACCCGGCCAGAGCGGCCTGCCGGAGTGCAGCTGCCGGACTACCTGAGCGAAGAATCCTTCCGCGAATCCGATATCGACATACATCTGGGTGAAGCCCTGGTGAATCTGGTCCGCAAATGGAATCCCGCCGCCACCCTCACCCTGGACAAGGCGGTGGTGATCAGCCCCAAATTCGCCCTGAAAAACAGCATAGACCATCTGGGAGCCCGTATCAGCCGCAATGAATTCGCCCTGGACCGCGTGGATATCACCGCCGGCCGCAGCAGTGTCTCCCTCGAAGGCTCTGTATCCGGACTCGACCGCTCGCTCTTCAGCGATACGGGCAGAGGCTTCTGGGACGTGGACCTGAATTTCAAGTCCAAGAGGCTGAATGTGAACGAGTTGCTCGCAGTGATCAAGAAGGCGCAGGAGTCCCCGGAGACAGAGGATACCCATCTGGAGATTTCGGATGAAGAGTATTACGAGTCCCTGGCTGCGGACGAGCTGGAGATACCGGACAAGCTGCCCCATTTCGACTTGATAGTGATTCCCGCCAATGTGATAGCCACGGCCAGCATGGATGTGGGCAGGGTGGATCTTTTCGACTATGTGATACGCAAGTTCGACGCCGACCTGGCGATGAGCGAAAGGACCTTCCGCGTGTCCGGCCTCAAGGCAGTGAGCGACTACGGCACCCTGACCAGCAACGCCTTCTACCAGACCCGCACCAAGGAAGATATCAAGGCGGGCGTAGACCTGAGCCTGAAGGGCGTCACCTCAGAGAACCTTATCCGCATGTTCCCCCGTCTGGACACTACCATGCCGGTGCTGAAATCCATACTCGGGGAAGTGCGCTGCGAAGTGGCGGCCATCTCCCGGCTGGATACCAATATGGCCCCCATCCTCCCTTCCGTGGACGGCGTAGTGAGGGTCAAGGGCACAGGGCTGGCCATAGAGAATGTCGGCGCCATCAGCAAGCTGGCCCGGCTCCTGATGTTCCGCGGCAAGGACACGGGCTATGTCCAGGACATGTACATCGAAGGCCTCATCTCCGGCAACGAGCTGGAGGTCTTCCCCTTCATCGTGACCGCCGGCAATGTCTCGGTGGGCCTGAGCGGCACCCACCGCTTCGACAATCGTTTCGACTACAGGGTGTCCCTGGTGAAGTCTCCGCTCCTGCTGCGCCTGGGCGTGAAACTCAGCGGCCCCGACTTCAAGCACATGAGGTGGCGTCTGTGCCGCTCCCAGTTCAAGACTGTCAACATCCCTGTCTTCCACGACGAGGTGGCCGAGATGCACAACAGCCTCGTCACCGCCATGTACAATGTGTTCACCCGCGACGTGAACCAGGCCTTCATAGAGCAGAGACGCTCCCGCAGCCGTCTGGACCTGAAGCGTGATGTGGAAGAGTATGTGGTCGAGATGGAAGACCTGACCCTTGACGAGCAGGTCACGGTGGACCAGATATCCCTGGACCTGGACCTCGAGGAAAGCTACGAGGAGGCCAACGAGGAAATCGATCTGATCCTCGACGAACTTATGTCCGAATACTGGTAGTCTCTCCGGGCTTCACCGGCACCTTCCTGCCTCCTGCTATCAAGACTCCTTCACCTATGCCTTCGGGTGCGGTGACGCTGACATGGCTCCCGTCCATCTCCACATGTATCTTGCCGAAGGGCGTGGGGACATCGCCTTTTATCCACTCCAGGCCTCCTCTCGAAGGCTTCACCTGCCAGGTGCGGTAGCCGGGGGAGAGAGGCTCCACTCCCAGGGAATACCTGCCCAGCAGATAGATGGGGGAGGCTCCCCAGGCATGGCAGAGGGATTTGCCGTAGGGACGTCCGTACATAGTCAGGTGCTCGTCTCCGTGCATCTCGGGATTGTACTTCTCCCAGAATGAAGTGGCGCCTTCCTTGAGCATTCCGCCCCAATAGCTGCGTATGGTCTCCATGACTTCGTCCTGCAGGCCGCAGCGGCACAGGGCTTCCAGCTCATAGAAACGCATATAGGGGGTGTTGATCTCCGGCACCGCAGGGTTGTGCATGACGTGGCGGAGTATCTCTTGCCGCCTTTTCTTCCCTACATAGCCGTAGAGTATGGCGAACATGTTGGGGAATTTGGTGACCTGGGGGTTCAACTCAGGCTCGAGCGCGTGCATGAAGGCGTGCGCCTCGGGGCTCCAGAAAGTCTTCCTGACCCTTGAGAGCACCTTGCGGGCGAGTCCGCCGTAGTCCGGGCCGCCTTCTTTTCCGGCCAGTTTGCGGCAGATGTCCATGGTCTCGAGGCTCTTTATGAAAAGCAGCTGCTCGAAGCACAGGGACCCCCTCTTGTGCATGGGGAAGTCCACCCAGTCCACGAACACCCAGTCGTCGCTGCAGCCGGTGGCGAAGGAATTGGCGTCCAGCCGCCCCAGAACATATTCCATCAGCTCTTCCATCTTGGGGTACATCTCATGGATGAATTCGATGTCGCCCGTATAGAGATAGTAATCGTAGATGGAGTTGAACCAGTAGAAGGTATAGTCCAGGATGGTGTTGACATGGGAAGTCACCGGGCCTTTGCCGCGGAGCTGGCGTATGGTGCGCTTTACGGCCGCGGAGTCGAAGCGGAGGTAATAGTTCATCAGGTAGGACTGGATGGCGTCGCCGGACCAGGTCCAGCGGTCCCTCTTGATGCCGTCCATCATGAACTCCCTGGTGGTGAGGTCCATGGTGTAGGCCCCCACCTTCCAGATCTCGTTGACCTCGGGGTCGGAGCATTCGAAAGAGCCGCTCCGGCTGCCGTCCTGGGGCAGATATTCATAGAGCATCGAAATCTCTTCCACGCCCATGCCTTCGGGCAGGTCCACCATGACATAGCGGAAGGCCTTGCTGTCGGGGGCCGTGAAATCCCCTTCTCCCACTTCGAAACGGTCAAGGGTCTCGCAATACTCCCTGTCCATGGCTTCGGGGCGGCTTTCGCCGTAGAAGACATCCACCCGGCCGCGGCCTTTCACTCCGCGCAGCACCAGGTAGCCGAAAGTCTCCTTGCCGAAATCGACGAGGATGCTGCGGCCTCCCTTCCCCACATTCTCGCAGGATACCGCCTTGCGGGGCTCACAGGGGAGCCTGAACAGGGAAGGCCTGGCTTCGGGGCTGTCGAAATCCCAGCTTCCGGGCCTCAGGTATATACCGGAGCCGTGGGCCACGCCGTTTTCATCTATCCATATCTTGTCCTCGTAGGTGACGGTCCACCTCGCATCGGTGGGAAGGCTCTCAGACTGTACGAAAAGTGCCGGGGGAGTGGCCTGGTTCCATACTTTTATGCTGACGCTGTGCTTCCCGGCGGGAAGGGTGTACGAGGCGGGCTCCCCGAACTGGAGCTTGTCATCTATCTTGAGGCTGAAGCGGCCTTCGGCCCAGATGTGTATGGTCTCGGGCCGGTCGAGCTCCACCCGGCGCAGGAACTCCACGCAGGGCCAATGGCTGTCCTGCTTCCAGAAAGGCGGGAACATGGCGCCCCGCTCGGTGCGGCGGTTGTTGAAGATGTTGCCGAGCCAGATTTCGAAATCTCCCGGATACCAGATCCAGAGGGCCTTGTCAGAAGTTTTCGCCATAGCGCTCCCTGGTGATCTGGTCGAGGGTCTTGCCCCTGGTCTGAGGGGTCAGGATGGTGCCTATGAGCAGAGACACGGTCAGCAGTCCTATCATGATCCATGCGGCCACGGTGAAACCTTCGCCATTCTCCCCGTAGATGCCCGTGAAGCCCAGGCCCCAGGCGGCGGAAAGGCCGCGGACTATGAAGAACATGATGCCCTGGGCAGCGGCGCGGAACTTGGCCGGGAAGAGCTCGGATGCCCAGAGGGCATAGAAGGTCTGCACGGAAATACCGCCCTGGAGACCCCAGAGCACGGTGAATATGATGAGTCCGGTGAGGCTGTTTATGCCTATGGTGACCACCATCAGCCAGGCTGCCACGGCGAAACCGACGCCCAGGCAGAAGAGCCATCTCTGGTTGACCTTGTCCACGACTGTGGAGAAGATGTAGGTGGTGAGAATGATGATCAGCCACTGGCCTACGGTCAGCAGGTTGGCCTGGCCGTTGGTCAGACCTCCGGCCGTCTCATAGATGTGCTGCTGGAAGAAGCCCATGACCGAGGCCACGAGGTTCCAGGACAGGTACATGCCGGCGAGGAAGAGCAGGGTCTTGACGGCGACATTGTTCTTGAAGAGCACGCCGAAGGAAGAGAAGACACTCTTCTGCTTCTCCCCGGAGGCTTTGTGCTCGAGCCACTCCTTGGACTCGTCCAGCTGGCGCTGGAGCCTCCAGGCTATGAAGGCCACGATGAAAAGCGAGGCGAACACTATCCTCGAAGTGAATACGTTGAGGGCTGCACCCTGGGCTCCGGCGCCGAGGAACAGGCCTGCGACTTTCTCCACGAAGGGGAAGAGGGCTCCGTCCGGTGCGAGCAGCCATCCTAGTATGAGGATGACGGTGGGGCCTATGCCCCAGGCCACCTGGGAGATGGCGATGTTGCGGCCGCGGTTGTGCACCTCGGAATTCTCCCCGATATAGGTCCAGGAAGCGGGCACGCCCACTCCGACGGAGATTCCGGTGATGAGGAAGCCGGCGAGCAGCATTCCGAAATTGACCGAGCAGCAGATGCAAAGCACACCCACCATGTAGATGAGCATGTTGTAGGTGTAGATGGTCTTGCGGCCGTAGCGGTCGGCGAGGAATCCGCCGATGATGGCGCCGACGGCTGCACCGAGGCAGTTGGCCGAGATGGCGTTGAGCCAGCCCAGGTGTCCCTCGCTGAGTCCGAGGTATTTCTGCCACAGGGAGAGGCCGCTGGCTCCTGCCACTATGGCTCCCGCATCGAGATAATTTGTGAGCGATACCGTGATGGTGCTCTTGAGACTTCCTTTGTTGCCCATTTGGAGTGAGTTTTATTCGTGTACATAGAGGTCCCAGCCGAGATAGTTCTCTACGGCGTCCCTGACGATATCCACCGCGTCGGTGCGGACGAGGGCCACATGGTGCTCGAAGCCGTTGCGGCAGATGTGTTTCATCAGTTTCTGGAGATTGTCCACCTTGGTCACGGCGATGCAGCCGTCCATCCCGTAAGGGTCGGAGGTTATCTCGCCCTTGCCCAGGTAGGCCTTGATGACGCCCTTGGTGTCATCAGTGGAGATGCGGAAGAAGGTGAAGGGACCTTCGGAGACCTTGGCATAGACAGCGCCGAAAGTGCGCACCTTGCCGAGAGTCCTTCCGAGCACTCCGAGGGGACCGAGCTTGATGTCGTCATTGCCCACGAAGCCCTTGGGGAAGTTGCCGCAATGGGTGCAGACGCATTTGTTGCGGTCGGCGGCGAAGTTGTTGTTCCAGTCGGCCAGGGCCGCAGGCTCGCAGGTGGCCAGGGACAATGCGTACATGGACACCGCTCCGGCGAGGTCGGTCTCGCAGGCGGCGGGGATGAGTTTCTCCGAAAGCATGGACATGGTGATGCAGGGGGCGCAGCCGTAGTTCAGCTCGAGGCTGTCCCAGCACTGGATGGCGACGGCGTCCACCTTCTCGGCGTCGCACCACTCCTCGACGGCGACTCCGAATTTGGCCTGGACCTTGAGTTTCTCCTGATAGGTCTCGGGCACGGCGGCGTAGGCGGGGATGGTCTTGAGTTTCTCGACGAACCTGGGGTCGTCGTCGGTGATCTTCTCAGCTTTGAAAAGTATTTCGGAGAGGTCCACGGGGACCACGGTGATGCCGTATTTCTGCAGGAGTTTCTCGGAGGCGCGGCAGGTGTTGAAGCCCAGGGGTCTGGTGCCTATCTGGCCCAGACGGCAGTGGCGGAGTCCGTTCACCACCCGGCAGATGCCTGCAAACTTCACTATGTCAGCCTTGACCAGGGGATCGTGGAGGTCATAGGTATGGAAAGTGGTGTCGCTGAAGGGGATGCCGTACTGGTAGAGGTTGTTGCAGACGGAGATCTTGCCGCAGAATGCGTCCCTGCGGTGGTCCAGGTCCACCTTGTCATTGTAGTCGTCGTAGGCCTGCACAAGCACTGGGACTCCAAGGTTGGCCTCGTTTATGGCGTTGATGATGCCTATCTCGTAGCCGAAATTGGGCAGGGCGACGATGATGCCGTCTATCCTTTCGCGGTTTTCCTTGAACTGGGCGGCCACTTTCAGGCCGTCCTCGCGGGTCTCGATGGAGCTGCTGCCCGTCGGAGTGGCATCCTCGGGGAGTATGACATAGTCATAGCCGCACTGGTCCATGATTTCGAGCAAGGTCTTGCGCACGTCTTTGGCAAGTTCGGAATTGAAGTAGGCCCTGGTACCGATGATGATACCGAAACACTGTTTTTTAGCTTTCATATATATGTGGTTTTATTTGTCCATTACCATGGCTACGGCCTTGTGCCAGCCTTCCATCAGGCTGCGGACCCGGCCGGGATCCATCTGGGGGCTGCGCGTCCAGCTGCTGCGGCGCATGGCCGCGACCGTGTCGAAGTCTGAGTACACGCCCCTGGCCAGCAAGTTCATGACCACCGCTCCCAGGGCGCTGGCCTCTTCGACTTCGGAGCAGTTGACTGCGGCTCCGAGGAAATCAGCCTGCATCTGCATCAGGGCGGCGTTGCGGGTGGGACCGCCGTCCACGCGGAGCTCCCTGAGCTTCACTCCGGCCTGGTCGGTCATGGCCGAGACAAGGTCAGTCACCTGGAAGGCGATGCTTTCCAGGGCGGCCCTGAGCACATGCTCCCTGGTGGTGGCGAGGCTCATGCCTACTATAGCAGCGCGGGCTTCAGAGTCCCACCACGGGGCTCCGAGTCCTGCGAATGCGGGGACGAAATACACCCCGCCGCTGTCTTCCACTTTCCGGGCGGCCTCCTCCGTCTCAGCGGGGCTGCTTATCAGGCGGAGCTGCTGCTCGAGCCATTTCAATGTGGCTCCGGTGCAATGGATATTGCCCTCGAAGGCATAGAAGGTCCTGCCGAGTGCGGCGAAGGCGACGCTGGTGACGAGCCCCTGCGGGGCCTTGCTGAAGGCTTTGCCTATATTGACCATGACGCTCGAGCCGGTGCCGTAGGTGGCCTTGCCGAGCCCCTGCTCGAAGCACATCTGCCCCACCAGGGCGCCGTGGCTGTCTCCCAGCACTCCGGCTATTTCCACCGGAGCGGGCAGGAAACCTTCCACATCCGTGCTGCCGAAGACACTGTCGCAGGGCAGCACCCGTGGCATCATCGATGCGGGGATGCCGAAAAGTCCGAGGAGCTCCGGGTCCCAATCGAGGCTGCGGATGTTCAGCAGGAGGGTGCGGCTGGCGTTGGTCACGTCGGTGACATGGCTGCGGCCTCCGGTGAGCTTCCAGATGAGCCAGCTGTCTATGGTGCCGAGCCTGAGCTGTCCGGCCGCGGCCTTCTCACGGGCGCCGGGCACATTGTCCAGTATCCACCGGGCTCCGCTGGCGGAGAAATAGGGGTCGATCAGCAGGCCGCTCAGCTCCTGCACCCGCTCCGAAAGGCCGCGGGCCTTGAGACTGTCGCAGAAGTCCTTTCCGCGCAGGCATTGCCATACCACTGCATTGGCCACCGGCTCTCCGCTGACGGCATCCCACACCACGACGGTCTCGCGCTGGTTGGTGATGGCGATGGAGTACGAAGCGCCCTGCAGGTCTTCGCTCTGCAGGAGCTCGCGTATGCCCGCCACGACATTGGCGTAGATCTCCATGGCGTCGTGTTCCACCCAGCCGGGACGGGGATAGAACTGCTTGTGGGGTTTGTTTATGCGGCGGAGCATTTCGAGCTGCTCCGAAAAGAGCATGATTTTGGTCGCGCTGGTGCTCTGGTCTATGGCTATAATTCTGTGCATATGCGGTAAAGTTAACACTTTTTAAGTATTTTTGTAATAATTGAAATCGCTATTATGAAGAAGTCGCTTACACTTTTCTGCGTTCTGATACTTGCAGTCTTCAGCGCCGGCGCCCAGTTGCCTGAGCGCAGCCAGGCCAACCTGTCCAAGTACAAGAAAATCTGCCGCGAATACATAGGCAGGGACGTCAAAGGCATGTACAGGGAGGCGGGAGGCTCGCTTGCCTTTCCCTTCCTGACCCCCGGCAGCGAGCAGTACGCCGACATACTCTGGGACTGGGATTCCTGGCTGAGCGACATAGCCCTCCAGCAGATACTGCGCGACCGCGGCAGCCGCAAGGACCTCTCCGAAGCCCTTCCGTACGAGCAGGGCTGCGTGTTGAATTCCCTCAATTACGGCGGCATGGACGGCTGGATCCCTTACTGGATAGAGCGGAACCAGCCCTCCCGCGAGGAAATGCTCTCCCGCATCGACCCCTGGAGGACCAATATGCACAAGCCTACCCTGGCCCAGCACGCCGCCTTCATCGTCCGCAACATGGACGGAGACGCAGAGTGGCTGAGGGAGGACTTCTACAAGCTCCAGGCTTTCGAGGACAAATATCTAAATTTCCACCGCCACAAGGCGACCGGGCTCCTGTATTGGGAGGATGACAAGGCCATTGGCGTGGACAATGACCCCAGCACCTTCTACCGCCCGGCGGAGAGCTCCGGCTCCATCTTCCTCAATGCCCTGATGTACAGGGAGCTGCTGGCGATGGAATACCTGGCGTCCTGCCTGAAGCTCGACGACATAGCTGCGGATTTCGCTGCCAAGGCGGAGGGGCTGAAAGCGGCCGTACAAGAGCATTGCTGGGACCCCAGGGATAAGTTCTATTACAGTGTGGACCTGAACCTGCTGCCGGTTGAAAAGCCCGATGTGGCAGGCTCTGAGCCCGGGACCTTCTTCTATCACACCGGGCAGCCCCGAAACTACGACTGCCTCATCCAGAGATTCGATGTATGGAGCGGATTCATGGCCCTCTGGGCCGGGATCGCCACCCCCGAGCAGGCGGAGAGCATAGTGAAACTCCACTACCGGGACACCAGTTCTTTCAACTGCGCCGCCGGGGTGAGGAGCCTCTCGCCCCTGGAGAAAATGTACAATGTGCGCGCTTCCGGCAACCCCTCCTCATGGCAGGGTCCGGTCTGGATCAATGTCAACTGGCTGGTATTCCGCGGCCTGGTCCGTTACGGCTACACCGAGGATGCCCGCGAACTCGCCGAAAAGACCGTGCTGCTGCTGGGACGCGACCTCGAAAGGTTCGGAGCCCTGCACGAGTATTATCTCCCGGACAACGGGGAGCCGGTGCTGAACAAGGGCTTCCAGAACTGGAATTATCTCGTAATCAACATGATAGACTGGCTGGAAGGACGTCCTGTGGTCACCGGTTTCTGACGGCCTCCGGGAGTATGGTTTCCTTGAATTCAGCTTCCACTATCCTCAGATCCCTGCCAGCCCCGGCAGATTCTTTGAGCTTTATGGTCATCTCCCTGGCCATTACAGGCTTGACCGGGATATGGATGTAGCCCAGGGACCGCTCCGTATCGCCTTCCCACAACAGTTCGTCCCCTGCCAGTATCTCCAAAGGGTAGCTGCGCTGCCTCCAACCCGCTAGCTTCAGGCAGACCTCATCCACCTGGGCCATCCTTCCGAAGTAGTAGGTGATCCAGGCGTTGGCGGCGATGGTGTCGCTGGCCCATTCACTGAGCTCGTTGTCATCGAAACTCATCGCGGCCTTTTCTGAGTTTGAGCCAGCACTGGCAGATGTTATGAGTACATCTACTGCTTTGTCAGTGTAGGACGGGGTCAGGGGAGTCTCACCACGGGCGAGCCTGCCCTGCAGGTGATCGGCGGGGATATATGTGGAGAGGCCTCCCGAGGATTTGCATTCCACGGTTTCCAAAGTGATTGCGGCCCCTTTTAGGCCTTCGGCGCTGGCTCTCAGGGTCACTTTCCCGGGTGAGACGGAGGACCTGAGTATGGCTCGGTTGACTCCGCATTCCACAGGGAAATCCCTGGAGAGGATATAGTTGTCGGGGCCCTGGGCCAGGCCTCCGCGCCATTCGGCGGGACCCTCCAGTTCATAATGTATCATCTCGTTTGCCAAAGGACAACGGCGGCCCCTGGCATCGACCACCTCTATCTGGACGAGTGCGATGTCGGCTCCGTCGGCTTTCCATCCGTCTGGATTGACGATGCTGCTGAGTCTCAGGGCAGCGGGTTCGCCGGCGGTCTCCAGGCTGTATCGTGCTGCCTCCCTGCCATTGTCATAGGCCACGGCCACCAGTTCCCCTTCTTCGAAGGCTACATCGGGGAAGGTGAACAGGAAATGGCTTTCGCGGCGGCAGGGCCCGAGTTCCCGGCCGTTGAGAAAGAGGGCCACTTCGTCCGTATTCGACACTACGAACACGGGTTTGACCGTGCCGGGCTCATAATTCCAGTGACCCACGATGTAGATGCGGGGCACTTCGGTGTCCACCCAGCCGTCCCACATCACCTGATGGGCGAAATAACTGTCCTTGGGTATGCGGAGAGGGTCGGTCACGCCGCTGCGGCGGTAGTTCTCGACTCCGCGGAAATGGGTGTTGGAGTCGGAGAATATGATATTGACACCGCCCGAGCTGACGCGCTTGCCGGTGCCGGGGCGCTCCCGGTAATAGTCGTACCAGCGGCGCACATGCTCCACGACGAACTGGTCCTGGTTGTGGTTGTAGGCACCGCCGCCCGAAGGGACGTAGCTGTTCTGACTCACCGACCATACCATGTCGTTGCCGTCGCCTTCCCTGTGCCAGGGGTAGGACCATTCGTCCCAATATTTGCGCAAAGCTTCGTCCCGGCAGTATTCCATGGCCCAGAAAGGGGAGCGGGCGCTCTTGTTTATGTACAGCATCTCACCTCCGTATTCGGCTTCGGGTACGTCCAGCATCTCCCGGCTTCCTATGGCCCGACCGCCCCAGAAATCGTAACGGTCGCGTATCTCCTTCATCTCAAGCATATGCTCGCGGCTGATGGCTTTGTTCCCGCATTCGTAGAATATGATGGAAGGGTTGTTGCGGTTGTAGATGATAGCGTCCCGCATCAGTGCCTTGCGCTGCTCCCACTGGACTCCTTCGACGTCCCTCTCGGCGTCTCCCGCAGGCATGGCCTCCATCAGGCCGACGCGGTCGCAGGATTCGATGTCCTGTTTCCAGGGGGTGATGTGCATCCAGCGCACGAGGTTGGCATTGCAACCGACCATCAAGCCGTTGGAGTAGTCACTCAGCCAGGCCGGGACTGACATGCCCAGGGCCGGCCATTCGTTGGAGGTGCGCTGGGCGAAGCCTTTGACCTGGAGGACTCGGTCGTTAAGCCAGAATTTGCCATCGGCGAAACGGGTCTTGCGGAATCCGGTGCGGGTTTCCACCTGGTCACTGACGGTACCGTCCACCACCAGGGAAGTCCTGACAGTATAAAGGTAGCCGTATCCCCAGCTCCAGAAATGCAGCCCCTCCACAGCCGCCTCGGCGCTCAGGGTGACGGTCTGCCCCGCAGCTATGGAAACGGGGGCGGAGGAGAAGGTCTTCAGGGTGCTGCCGTCGCGGTCGATCAGTCTTACTTCGTAGGCGGCGCCGACGCTACGGCCGGTTTCATTCTTCACTTCCGACTCGGCGTGCAGCACGGCGCTGCCATTGCGGACATCGATCTCCTTGGCATATATATAAGTGCCGGTGGTGCCGAGATTTGAATACAGCGGGAGGGTCTGGTAGAGCTTGTCCGTGATATGCAGCCACACGTTCTTGGGCAGACCTCCGTAATTGGCGTTGAAATTGCGGTCGCTCCACTGATATTTCACCTCCTCTCCCTCCTGCTTGTAGTCCCAGTCGTTGTCTACCCGGACGGCGACGACGTTCCTGCCGGGCTTCACCCAGGGGCTGATGTCTATGCCGAAGGCCATCACTCCGTTGTCGTGGCTGCCGGCGAAGCTTCCGTTGACAAAGACCTTCACCCCCTGGCGTGCCCCCTCAAATTCCAGGAAAACCTTCCTGGCACGGACGGTGGAAGGCAGGACGAAATGCTTGCGGTACCACATCACCGTGTCCGTCAGGCTGTGGATGTCCAGTTTGAACGCCTCGTCCTCGTTGAATGCATGGGGGAGGGTGACTTCCTGCCATCCTTTATCTTTGAAAGAAGCTTTCGAGGCACCGGGGATATCTCCGACCTTCAGCAGCCAGCCGGAATTGAAATTGTACTTTTCCCTGGCTGCGGCGCAGGTGCATACGGTGAGCAGTAAAGCGATAATCAGGATTTTGCATTTCATAGGTGAAGCGATTTGAACAAATATACGAAAGAGGAGCAAAAAAATAAAATATCGCTTGCGATATAAATTATTATCCTTATATTTGCATCGTGAACGATATAAATATATAAACATTATAAGTCATGGCAAATTTTTACGAACTCAAAGCTCAGACGAGCAAAGGCAAGGAGTATGATTTCTCCCAGCTTGAGGGCAAGGTGGTCCTCATCGCCAACACCGCCAGCAAGTGCGGTTTCACCCCCCAGTACAAGGATCTCGAGGAACTGAATCTGAAATACAAGGACAAGGGCCTGGTGGTCCTCGGTTTCCCTTGCAACCAGTTCGGCGGCCAGGAGCCCGGCAGCAACGAGCAGATCTCCGAATTCTGCCAGCTCAACTACGGCGTGACCTTCCAGATCATGGCCAAGAGCGATGTCAACGGCGCCGAGGCCAACGAGGTCTTCAAATTCCTCAAGAGCAAGGCTCCCTTTGTCAACAAGAGCCTCAAGATGAAGGCTATCTCCGCCCTTTCCAAGACTGCCACCGAAAAGGATGACATCCGCTGGAATTTCACCAAGTTCCTGGTGGGACGCGACGGTGAGGTCATCGGCCGTTTCGAGCCGGTGGACAAGGCTGAAGATCTGGAGAAGGCTATCGTCGCAGCTCTCTGAGAGCGGGCTACTTCACCTCGATGACCACTCTGTGGTAGCGGGTCAGCTGAGGTGAACCATTGTCACGGACCGTGCAGACGCAGTGGAGTGTCTGCGCGGTTTTTGCGTCTGCGGGCACCGTGATTTCGGCTGTGGGACCGTCGGTGCCGCTGAGCACGGGCTCACCCTTGTAGCTGCCGGCTTCGGGATAGAACCACCACTGGTAGCTGAGGGCGTCGCCGTCCGGGTCGGAGGCGCGCAGACTGAGCTTGACCTTCTGTCCCGGAGCGGCCTTGACGGTCTTGGGCTCCGAAGGGGTAATCACGGGGGCGTGGTTGGCGTCTGCGTAGGACTTGACGCACCAGTCGGCCCTGGCGGCGAAATCGTTCTGGACGTCGGGCAGCCAGCGGAGTATCTGCTTGAGATATTCGTACATCATGGCATCGTCATATATCCCAGCCTGGCGCAGGGGGTCCAGGCGTGCGCGTCCCCAGGCGCTGCGGGTGTACCAGCGGCCCTCGGGATAGGTGAAAGTCTCGTCCTGGACGGGATCCAGCCAGGTGTTCTCACGTACGTGGACATACATGCCTCCCCAGTTGCCCCAGTCGGGGTGCTCCATGTCGGAGAGGCCGGTGGGGATGTTGTAGAAATAGGAAGGGGAGTCTCCCTCGGAGCGGAAGGCCCCGTTGTCGAGGGCCTTGTAGGCGCTGCAGAGCGGCCCGTGACCTTCGAGTATGTTCTCTTTCATCCACGCGGCGCCGAAGTATTTCGAATCTTCCTCGGGGATGTTGTACCAGGGCCAGAAATAGTCATAGGCCACGAACTGGTCGGAGATGATGGTCTTGATCCCTCCCCAGACGGGACGGATGTAACTCTGGAAGGTGGTGTCCTGCTCCCAGATGCAGAATAGGCGGGCCTTGGCGGCCACATACTCCATCTTTTCCGGATGCTCTTCCTCTATGGTCTTGAGGGCGCGTGCTATGGTGTTGGTGCCTCCCCAGGCCTGGAGCCAGACGGGGCGGTCGTCGCTCTCGTCCAGGAGCACCCTGGCTATCAGGTTGGAGCCGTCGGTGACTTTCTCCATCTCGCCCTCGCCGTCCACGTTGCCCAGCACCGTGATGCTGCGGACATACTCGGGGGTGGGGTAGCGCTTGTCATGCTTGATGAGGTTGGGGTACACCTGGGCGTAGGCCTCCAGATATGGCTCCATCCAGTCGTCGCCGGCCCATCTGTGGCCACGCCAGTGGTACTGGGAGCTGGAGGTGACTATGCCTTCGACGTCCCATTCGTTCATGTAGAGCATGAAACGGACCATGGAGCACTCGTCGTCGACCTCTCCGTCGGAAGTGACTATCACGCGGGGTTTGACGGGGTCGGGAGCCTGGCTGCAGCCGGCTGCCAGAGCAGCGACGGAGGCGGCGAGCAAGAGGATTCGGATTGATTTCATATCTGTCTAATATTGGTTTTTCGAAGAGAATTTGTCGATGATCACGGCTCCCAGGATGACGAAGCCCTTGATGACCTGCTGCCAGAAGGGGGAGACGTCCAGAAGGACCAGGCCGTTGTTGAGTATGCCTATGATGAGGGCGCCGACGACTGTACCGGCAATGGAGCCCCTGCCTCCGCTGAGGGAGGTGCCGCCGATGACTACCGCCGCGATGGCGTCGAGCTCGTAGCCCGCGCCGGCATTGGGCTGGGCGGAATCAAGCCTGGCGGTGACCAGCAGGCCCGCCACTGCGGACAGCACGCCGGCGAGGGTATATACCAGCAGTATGATGCGGTCCACCCTGATGCCGGACAGCAGGCTCGCCCTCTGATTGCCCCCGATGGCGTAGATATAGCGTCCGGTGGGGGTCTTCTTCATGTAGAATGCAAAGAAGAGGATGATGACGGCGGCCACCCAGACCGGCATGGGGACGCCCAGGAACCAGCCCGTGCCGAGGAAGCGGAAGGCGTTGCTGAGACCTGTGATGGGGAAGCCTCCGGTGTAGAGCATGGTGAGTCCGCGGGCTATGGTCATCATGCCCAGGGTGGCCACGAAGGGCGGCACCTTGAAGCGTGTGACCATGAGGCCGTTGAAGGCTCCGAGTATGGCTCCGGTGAGCAGGGCCGCCAGGATCCCGCCCCAGAAGGTGAATCCCACGAACACTCCGCCCACGGCCAGTCCGTTGCGGGTCAGTCCGGCCGCCACCGCACCGCTCAGGGCGAGTATGGAGCCTACGGACAGGTCTATGCCTCCCGTCAGGATGACCATGGTCATGCCCACGCTGATGCACAGGTTCACCGACACCTGCCTCAGGACGTTGAAGATGTTGTCGGCCGTAGCGAATTTGTCCGACAGGAAAGTCATGGCCACAGCCATCAGCAGCAGGGCCGCCAGCGGCTTGACCACCGGTTTGGCGAAAAATGATCTTATCTTCCCGTTCATATCTCAGTTTTCAGGCAATGCGGCTTTCAGTATGCTTTCTTCGCGGAAATCTTCCCTGAGGAAGCTCCCGCCGGGGCGCCCGTCGCGCAGGGTGATGATGCGGTCGCAGACGGCCATGATCTCGGGAAGCTCCGAGGATACGACAACCAGGGCCTTCCCTTCGCGGGCGAGTTCATCCAGAAGCCTGTATATTTCGTTCTTTGCGTTTATGTCTATGCCCCTCGTGGGTTCGTCCAGCAGGATGACCGAAGGGTCGGTGAGCAGCCATTTCGCGAGGACGACCTTCTGCTGGTTGCCACCGCTCAGCTCCCGGGCCTCCTGCCGCAGCGACGAGGACTTTATCCCCAGGCGTTCCCGGTACTCCCCGGCCTTGTCCTTTTCCCGGCCTTCCTTGACAATGCCGTGGCTGGCGAAGGAGCGCAGGGCCGCGAGGGTGACGTTCTCCCGTATGTCCATCCCGAGCACCAGGCCGGCGAGTTTGCGGTCCTCCGGCAGCAGCGCCAGTCCCTGCCGGACGGCACTGTGGGTGGAAGAATTGTC
This sequence comes from Bacteroidales bacterium, assembly GCA_017455065.1. GTDB lineage: Bacteria > Bacteroidota > Bacteroidia > Bacteroidales > UBA932 > Cryptobacteroides. The sequence continues at coordinate 62,802 of JAFTBU010000062.1, read as the reverse complement.
CAGAGGCCTGCCCCGGAGCAGTATCTTTCCGGAGACTTTGCCGGGGTAGCAGCCGAAAATGGCTTCCAGCAGCTCCGTGCGGCCGGCTCCCATGAGTCCGTAGATGCCCAGGATCTCCCCGGCGCGGACTTCGAATCCTATGCCGCTGAGCCTGGCCCTCCCGCTTCCGGCAGGGTCCTGCAGGGACAATCCTTCCACCTGCAGCACGGTTTCGCCGGGGGTGCGGTCACCGCCGTGAGTGAAGCCTGCGCTGTCCCTTCCCACCATGCAGCGGATGATTTCGTCGATGGAGGTTTCTTTCAGGGGGACTTCCTTGATGAGGCGGCCGTCCCTCAGGATGGTGACATGGTCTGCGAGGGCAGAGATCTCGGCCATCTTGTGCGTGATATAGACTATGCCCGTGCCTTTGGAGGCCAGGTCCCTGACCACCCCGAAGAGGACTTCAGTCTCTTTTTCGGAAAGCGATGATGTGGGCTCGTCCATGATCAGGACTTCCGCCTGCATGGACAGGGCCTTGGCTATCTCGACTATCTGCTGCTCTCCCACCCTCAGGCTGTGGACGGGACTCCGGCTGTCGATGGTGGAGCCCAGGCCCTCCAGGATGGATCCTGCCTCGCGTTCCATGCGCTTCGTGTCCACCAGGCCGGCCCTGGTGCGGGGCTCCCGGCCCAGGAAGATGTTTTCTGCGACACTCATCCAGGGGACCAGGTTGAGTTCCTGGTGTATCATGGCGACGCCCCGGGCATTGACCGTGAGGCTGCCCTCGAAATCGGTGCAGGTCCCGGAGATGATGTTCATCAGGGTCGATTTGCCGGCGCCGTTCTCACCCGCCACTGCATGCACCTTGCCTGCGAAGACCCGGAAATCCACCCCGTCCAGGGCGAGAGTGCCCGGGAAACGTTTGCGTATATTCCTGGCTTCCAGCAGGATGCGTTCGTCAGTCATGGAATTCGAGCAGATAGGGGATGACTCTGAATGAGGCGGGTATGGCTTCGGCGGGTTTCACTTCCACGGCTCCGCAGAAATCGCACGATCCGCCCTGGGGGATTTCGGAGGGGATCACGTCGGAGAGGATGCGGGAGTTGAGGTAGGAGGATATCTCGTTGAAGGCCATGGTGTTCTGGAAATCGTCCAGGTTGAACCAGCCGGATGCGTCTCGGGCCAGATTGCCGAAAATGTATTTGACAGGTATGCGTACCAGGCTGCCTTCGCAGTCCCCGCTCAGATATTCTCCGTCGGAAGTGAATCCCTCCAGGGTGCCCTTGACCACGAAGAAACTGCCGGAGCCTATGCCCAGGACCCGGGCGTGGGCGTCGCAGAAAGCCTGGGGGTCGGCCTTCAGGCCGCTGAGGAGTTCTCCTATGCCGAGGGCTTCATCCTGGAGGCGTGCACGGTCGTGCTCCCAGTGCCAGTCGGCCACCTCCTCGGGTTTGAACTTGGCCGCCATCTCGGCTGCGAGATGCTCTTCCAGGGGTTCTATCCGGACAGCGAAAACCACAGCGCACACTGCCGCGGCGGCTCCGAGTGCTATTTTCAATGCTTTCTTCATGCTCAGTCCCTCCTTCCGAAATTGCCGAAATGACTTACGTTTTCAGGATTGACCAGCTCCACCGCCACAGGTATCTTGCGTGGCAGGTCGTGCTCGCCCGAGAGATAGCGGTCGGCGAACTGTGCCGCCGTGCGGGCCATGGTCTTGGGGAACTGCATCGCGGTGGCCGCGAGCCTGCCGTCCCGGACCGCACCGACGGCGTCGTCGGAGCCGTCGAAGCCGAATACCTTGATGCGGCCGCTCTTGCCGGCTGCGAGTATGGCCTGGGAGGCTCCCATGGCCATGGCGTCATTGCCGCAGAAGACGGCCTGGATGTCCGGATTGGCCTGCATCATGGTCTCCATCACTTCCATGGCTTTGTTCTGGTCGAAATCGGCGTTCTGCTGGGCGAGCATGTGCAGGCCCTCGAAGCAGTCCACCACCGAATGGAAGCCGCGGGAACGGGCCCAGGTGTTGTTGTCGCCCACGAGGCCGAGTATCTCCACATAATTGGCCTCCCGTCCCACAGTCTCGACGAAATACTCTCCCAGGGCTATGCAGCCGGAATAATTGTCCGAGAGTATCTGGGTGACGGCGGCCCCCGGCTCGTTTATCTCCCTGTCCATGCAGAACACCGGGACCCCTTTGGCCATGGCGGCTTTGGCGTTGACGGTGGAGCCGTCCGCGTCGGTGGGGTTGAACAGGATGGCCTTGTAGCCGGAGGAAAGGATGTTGTCGAAGTGCTCGGCTTCCTTGGAAGGGTTGTTCTGGGAGTCGAAGAGGACGGCTTCATAGCCGAGCTCCCGGGCGTACTGGGCCGCGGATTCCCCGAGGACCACGAACCAGGGATTGTTCAGCGTGGAGATGACCACGGCCACCCGTCCCTTGCTCCCGCCCCCGTCCTGTCTGCACCCGGTGAGGGCCGTCAGGACGCATAATACGGATATAAATACTGATTTGAGCTTCATTGTCTGGTGTTATCACACAAATTTACAAAACTTTGGCTAAATTTGAGAGACCAATCCTGACCAATTATATGAAACATCTGAATCTGATCATTTCTGCGCTTGTCATCCTCGCAGGATGCGCCCAGGCTCCGTCCGGGCTCCAGCTGAACGACTTGGAATATTTCGAGCGCCAGGGAGTGGGCGTGCTGGTGTTCAGCAACCCTTTCAACGGTGGTTTCAACGACGAGAAAGACTCTGGCATCGAGCTGGTCCACCACGGCGTCCGTACGGCCCAGGGCGGAGCGGTCCGCCTGAACGTCACCCCCGAGCAGTGGGACCTGGTGCCCCGCATGACCTCCCGCGAGGTGGACAGGGAGGGTGCGTCCATCGAGGTCGGCATGAGGTATGAGGACTATGATTTCGATTCCAAGGTGAAAGTCACCGCCTGCGGCGACGCCGTGGAGATATCGGTGTGGCTGGACAAACCCGTGCCCGAGGCCCTCGAAGGGGAGGCCGGGTTCAATCTCGAATTCCTCCCGTCGCAATATTGGGGCAAGGCTTTCCTGATGGACGGCCGCTACGGGCGTATCCCGCGCTATGCGGTAAGCGACACCAAGGCCCGCCCCAACAGCGAGAAAGTGCGTCAGTTCAAGGGCTACCGCACCTACGACGACAGGGGGACGGGGGAGTTCGTCGAGCCCCTGCCGCTCGAGTCGGGGCACAAGTTGATATTGGCCCCGGACGAGCCTGAGCGTATGGTGGAGATCGTTTCCGAGGAGATCCCGGTTTCGGTCTATGACGGCCGTATCCTGGCGCAGAACGGCTGGATCGTGGTCCGCAGCGTCCTCCCCGCCGGCAAGACCGGGAAGGTGCTGAGCTGGAAGGTCGAGCCCCATGCCATCCCCGGCTGGGTGAGGGAGCCCAATGTCGGCCTCTCGCAGGTGGGATACATCCCCGGACAGCCCAAGGTCGCGGTCATCGAGCTGGACAAGCAGGACCACCTGCTCCCCAAGGCCACCCTCTGCAAAGTGGAGGAGGACGGCAGCGTCAGGGAAGTGTTCTCCGCCAGGCCCGTGGAATGGGGCGAGTATTTCAAATACCGCTATGCCAGTTTCGATTTCTCATCCGTGACCGACCCCGGCATCTATTTCATCCGCTACGGGAGGGTCGAGACCAACAATTTCCTTATCGACGAATCTGTGTACGACAGGATCACCGTGGCTACCAGCGACGTGTGGATACCTATACATATGAATCATATGACGGTGAACGAAGGCTACCGCGTCTGGCACGGGGAGCCTTTCAAGGAGGGCTACCTCCAGGCTCCGCCCAACACCGACCACTTCGACATGCACCGCCAGGGACCTTCCACCTATACCAAGTACAAGGCCCTGGAGCTCATCCCCGGGCTCAATGTGGGCGGTTATTTCGATGCCGGTGACTTCGATATCGAGACAGGAGCCAACATCAGCGTCGTAAACAACCTCATCTCGCTCTGGGAGCAGTTCCATCCCCAGAGGGACGAGACTTTCGTGAGCGAGGAGCAGCGCTATGTTGACCTGCACCGCCCGGACGGCACCCCTGACATACTCCAGTACATAGAGCACGGGGTGTTGAACCTGGTGGCCCAGGCCGAGCAGATAGGCCATATGTCCCAGACCCTTTCCAATTCGGTCCTGGACAATTACCACCACCTGGGGGACGCCGCCTCGATCACTGACGGCCTGCACTACGACCCCCGCCTGAAACCCTACCAGAAATCCGCCGACGGCCGCTCCAGTGGCACTCCGGATGACATGTGGGCTTTCACCAACCGCAATCCAGGCACCGACCTCCAGGCCTCCACGGCCCTCGCCGCGGCGAGCAGGGTGCTGAAAGGCTATGACGACGACCTCGCCAGGCGTGCCCTCATCCAGTCCAAGAGGCTCCAGGAAGAAGCCGGCAGCGGCAGGTCTTCCGGCAATATGTCTTCTTCCCTCCAGCTGTATCTCGCCACCGGGGAACAGCATTACCTGGAGCGTTTCAACGAGCTGCTCTGGCCCGCCCTCGAGCGCTCGGCCATCTCATCCATCAGCCTCGCCGTCGATGCCATACCGTATTTCGACGAGGCCTACAAGGAAAGGCTCAAACCTTATGTGGTGAAGTACAGGGAATATGCTGACAGCCTCACCCTCCAGAATCCTTACGGCGTCCCCATCGGCCTGGGGAACTGGGCTGGCAACGGCCAGGTGACAAGTTTCGGCACCACAGTCTGCAAGCTGTGCCGCAATTTCCCCGATATCATGCCTCTGGAATATGCCTTCAGAGCGCCCTCATGGCTCTTCGGCTGCCACCCCTACCACAACAAGTCGTTCGTGGCCACCGTGGGCGCGACGCGTCCCAAGGAGGTCTTCTACGGAAACAACCGTGCTGATTTCTCTTTCATTCCGGGAAATATGGCTCCGGGCCTGCTGTTCCGCCATCCGGACCATTTCGAGAATTATGATGACTGGCCGTTCTTGTGGGGACAGAATGAAGGTACGATCGCCGGAAATGTGGGATATCTCATTTTCGCGGCCTCGCTCCAGCAGCTGCTGGAAAGATAGTGCGGGTGAAGGGACTCGAACCCATACGCCGTGAGGCACCAGATCCTAAGTCTGGCTTGGCTACCAATTACAACACACCCGCGTCAAAAAAACCGCGTCTTGCAGCGCGGTTTTTTATAGAGTTATTTAGTTCTCATCCTGGAGATGGAGATGCTGGACGTAGATGGCTTTCATCCTGGCAGCACGCTTGATCACTGAAGGCTTCTCGAAGTTTTTACGGGCACGGAGTTCACGGACTGCGCCTGTCTTCTCGAACTTTCTCTTGAATTTCTTGAGAGCTCTTTCTATGTTTTCGCCTTCTTTAACCGGTACTATGATCATCCTTGTATCACCCCCTTTTCATTTTAGGACTGCAAAGATAGGAAGATTATTTTGAATTCAAAATTTTTACAAATTCTTCCATGCCTTCAGTCGCGACCTTGCGGATATGCACTATCCTGGGGTCCGGAAGCCGCATTTCAGCGGGGTCTATCAGGTATATCCTGGCTTCGGTGGGGGCGTAGCGGTAGAGACTTGCAGCCGGGTAGACCGACAGGGAAGTGCCGACGATGAGCACGATGTCGGCTTTGGCGACCAGCTCGATCGCAACCTCCATCTTGGGGACGGCCTCTCCGAAGAACACGATGTGCGGGCGGAGCTGGGCGCCGTTGGGGGCCTTGTCCCCGAGTTTCACCTCGTCGTAGCCCACGTCGAACACGAGCTTCTCCGAGAAACCGTCCTGCTCGTTGCAGGAATTCTCCGGCCTGACCTTGGTGGCCTCTCCGTGCAGATGCACCACGTGGGTGCTGCCGGCACGCTCGTGGAGATTGTCCACGTTCTGGGTGATCACATCCACCACCCAGTCCTTCTCGAGCCCGGCTATGGCGAGGTGGGCGGCGTTGGGGCGGGTGTCCCTGAGCTTGGCGCGCTGCATGTTGTAGAAATCCAGGACCAGGCCGGGATTGCGTATCCATCCTTCTATGGACGCCACCTCCATGGGGTCGTATTCATCCCAGAGCCCTCCGTTGTCCCGGTAGGTGCCCAGGCCGCTCTGGGCGCTGACTCCGGCGCCCGTGAGCACTGCTATTCTTTTTTTCATCGTATCTTGAAATAATAGTCTTTCACCCAGTACTCGAAGAGGGGATCGAGTATGATGGGGTTGTCATTGTCGTCGAAAGTCACGATCTCCTTCTTGCACAGGGCATCCTTGAGCCTGCGCACGTTGGCTGAGGAGTTGAGGGAGTAGCGGGAAATCACTTCGGCCGAGCTGAACCTGGTGTGCCCGTCCAGGATGGCCCTCAGCAGCTGGACCTGGAAAGTGGTGAGGTCGTTGATGATCGCCAGGAAGCGGGGCTCATGGATGGAGATCACTTCGGCGAGGGCGTCCCTCAGCAGGGCCTCTATTATATATCCCTTGGAGAGGGCGTTGCAGATGAAGCAGAAGTGGTTTATGTACCAGATGTTGTTGCGGAAAAGCTTGCAGACCCCGAACATCAGCTCCCTGTCTATGACTTTGCCGTTGGAGAGGAAGGTCCTGGTGACGTAGTCGGTGATGTCCCTGGTGTCGATGGGACCGAGGGTCATGTGCTCCACGAGGCGGTAGAAGTACTTGCGCCCTTCGAAAATCTCTTTCATGGCGTTCACCCTGGAGCCGGAGAAGATGAAGGTGCAGATGGCTTTCTCCTGGGCCGTCAGCTCTTTGAGCCTTTCTTCCATCAGGGAGCACAGGAGCTCTCCGTCCTCGGTGAGCATCACGTTCTGGAACTCTTCGATGACCACATAGGTCTTCTGGCTCCTGTCGATGGCTATGAGGTAGGGGAGACGGAGCAGGGCCTTGATGTCTTCCTTGTCCAGATCCCAGCTCTTGGAAAGTATGGTCCCGTGGGAGGAGTAGGCTTCAGGGTCGAACACCACATGGGTCCCTTCCAGGAAACGGCCTGCGTAGTCCATGTATTCCTCAGGGGTGGAGGCGGCGGTGCGCATGGCCTCGGAGGCTATCTTCAAGGCGACGTCCGCGACGCTGCGCACGTCCAGCAGGGAGACCTCGGTGACGGTGAAGGTGAGCCCGTTCATCCTCATGTTCAGGAAGGCGTTCTGGATGAGGGATTTCTTGCCGGATTTGGGCGGGTCGTAGATGACTATGTTCTCTCCCTGGGTGAGGAGGTTGGAAAGGATCGTGGTCTCGGTCTTGCGTCCGATGAAATTCTTGCCTGTGACGAACTTGCTGAAAATGAACTGAGCTTCCATACAACAAAAATGTTTCCGAGCAAATTTACCAAATAATTTGGCAGAAAGGATATTTTTGGCTAATTTTGCAGTCCAAAAAATTATTCATGACCGCTAAGCCATTGAAAAAGAGCCGTTTGGAGAACGGACGCTTACGGTTGAAACTTTTAAAAAGTTTTTTAGATGTACGCAATTGTTGACATCGCAGGCCAGCAGTTCAAAGTAGAAGCTGGAAATGAGATCTTTGTGCAGAGGCTTCCTCAGGCCAAAGGTGAAGCTGTAGAGTTCGATAAGGTCCTCCTCGTGGACAATGAGGGTGCCGTGACCGTCGGAACTCCGTATGTGAAAGGTGCAGTGGTGAAGGCTACCGTCCTCGCCGACGACGCCAGGGCTGACAAGGTCCTTGTATTCAAGAAGATTCCCCACAAGGGATTCCAGAAGTGCAACGGTCACCGTCAGAAACTTACCAAGATTCAGATTAACGAGATCGCTTAAATTTCAGGATTATGGCACACAAGAAAGGTCAATCAAGTTCAAAGAACGGTCGTGAGTCTCATAGCAAACGTCTCGGCCTCAAGAAATTTGGCGGCGAGGTCGTTAAGGCCGGTAACATCATAGTACGTCAGAGGGGCACTGTCCACAATCCCGACCTCAATGTGGGTATGGGCAAGGACCACACTCTCTATGCACTTGTGGACGGAACAGTAAAGTTCACCCGCAAGAGGCAGGACAAGTCATTTGTTTCGGTTATCCCGTTTGAGAATTAATCTCGAGGGGTTCGAGAAGATTTCAGGACTTACACTTCGAGACAGGTGTAGGTCCTTTTTTCAATAAAACAGTCGTAAAATGCTTACACTCAAAGCTCTTCGCGATGATCCGCAGTTGATCGTCGAGAAATTGAAAATCAAGAATTTCGATGCCCAGCCCATAGTGGACAAGGTCCTCGAACTGGACAGACGCCGCAGGGCTCTCCAGACCGAGAGCGACGCCCTGCTGGCCGATCAGAAGAAGCTCGCCGCTGAAATCGGCGCACTGATGAAACAAGGCCTCAAGGACAAGGCCGAGCAGGTCAAGGCCAAGGTGGCCGAACTCAAGTCCAAGTCTTCAGATCTGCTCACTCAGTTCAACCTTACCGAAAAGGAGCTCGAGAGTGAAATGGTCCTCCTGCCCAACGTCCCCTGCGACCTGATCGTGCCCGGCAAGGGTGCGGAAGACAACCAGGTGGTCAAGATGGGCGGCCCCGAGGTGAAGCTTCCCGAGGGCGCACTCCCTCATTGGGAACTCGCCCGCAAGTACGACATCATCGATTTCGACCTCGGCGTGAAGATCACCGGCGCCGGTTTCCCTGTCTACAAGGGCAAGGGTGCCAAGCTCCAGAGGGCTCTCATCAATTTCTTCCTGGACTGCAATACCGCAGCCGGATACAAGGAAGTGGAGCCTCCCGTGATGGTCAACAAGGACTCCGGCTTCGGTACCGGCCAGCTTCCCGACAAGGAAGGCCAGATGTACCATGCCACCGTGGATGATTTCTACATGGTCCCCACCGCAGAGGTGCCCGTCACCAACATCTTCCGCGACGTCATCCTCGCTGAGAACGAAATCCCCCAGAAGCTCACCGCCTACACCCCCTGCTTCCGCAGGGAGGCCGGATCCTACGGCAAGGACGTGCGCGGTCTCAACCGCCTGCACCAGTTCGACAAGGTGGAGATCGTAAGGGTCGAGAAGCCCGAGAACAGCTATGCGGCCCTCGATGAGATGGTGGCCCATGTGGAGAGTCTCGTGAACAAGCTCGGACTCAAGTACAGGATACTCCGTCTGTGCGGCGGCGACATGTCCTTCACTTCCGCCATCACTTATGACTTCGAACTCTGGTCCGCAGCCCAGGAGAGATGGCTGGAGATTTCCTCCGTTTCCAATTTCGAGACCTACCAGGCCAACCGCCTGCACCTGCGTTACCGTGACGCCGACGGCAAGACCCAGCTCGCCCACACCCTGAACGGCAGCTCCCTCGCCCTTCCCCGCGTCGTGGCCGCATTGCTCGAGGACAACCAGACTCCCGACGGCATCGTCATCCCGGAGATCCTCAGGCCCTACACTGGCTTCGACAAGATCGACTAGAGCTTGGACGGCAGCAGAACCATACTCGGAATAGATCCCGGAACCAATCTGCTTGGTTTCGGGATCATCCGTGTAGATGCGTCCCGCAAGGCGAATTTCGTCGATATGGGCGTACTCGATCTCAGGCGTCAGGCCGACGCCTATACTAAACTAGGTTGTATATTTGACAAGGTGGGGGCTCTGTGCGACCTCCATCATCCGGACGACCTTGCGGTGGAATCACCTTTCATGGGCAAGAACGCCCAGGTGATACTCAAGCTGGGAAGGGCCCAGGGGGCGGCCATGATGGCTGCCGTCAGCCGTGGCATCCCGGTCTTTGAATATGCCCCGCGCAAGGCCAAGATGGCCATATGCGGCAACGGCTCCGCATCGAAAGAGCAAGTTGCCTTGATCGTTGAAAGGACTCTTGGCATAGAAATTGCTTCGAAGTTTCTCGACGCTACCGACGCCCTTGCGATCGCGATGTGCCATTACTATCAGCTTACCAACCCGCTCGTCAGCACCAAGGCTGCGACTTCCTGGGAAAAGTTCGTGGATAGTAATCCGGATAGGATCAAATAATTAATCTGGTTAGTTTTTATTCATATGAAAAGGATCTTTGCGATCATTTTGTGCATGTGCGGACTGTTGGTTTCCGCACCTCTGCTTTTTGCACAGAGCGGACATGCCGTCAAGGCTGTCCTCGTTGACGCCGCCAGCGGTGAACCCGTGGGATACGCGACTATCTCCCTCACCATCAGCGGCGGCTCCAAGCCCCTCAAGTACGCCCTCTCCAATGATGAGGGAAAAGTCAACCTCGAAAGTGTGAGGAACGGTTCCTACAATTTCAAGGCTGAACTTCTGGGTTACGAAACTTACTCCAAGGATATCAACGTCCGCAACGGGGATGTGGACCTCGGAGAGATCAAAATGACTGTGGACAACTTCCAGCTCGATGCAGCGACCATCTCCGCAGCCGGCAACCCCGTCATCATCAAGAAAGACACCATCGAGTACAACGCCTCGTCATTCCAGACTTCGGAGAGCGATGTCCTTGAGGATCTGCTCAAGAAACTTCCCGGCGTGGAGGTGAGTGCAAGCGGTCAGATCACCGTGAACGGCGAGACTATCTCCCGTATCACCGTGGACGGCAAGACCTTCTTCCTCAACGACCCCCAGGTGGCTTCCAAGAACATACCCGCCAAGCTCGTCAACAAGCTCAAGGTCATCAAGAAGAAATCCGAGCAGGCCGAGTTCACCGGCATCGACGACGGCAATGAAGAGAATATCATCGACCTCACCGTCCAGCCCGGCATGATGCGCGGACTCTTCGGCCAGGTGACCGCAGGTGCAGGACACGATGTCCCCACCGACGACCAGACGACCGGGTCCACCCGCTTCGCCACAAATACCTTCCTCGGCAGATTCTCCGACAAGACCCAGATCAGCCTCATCCTCGGCGGCAACAACGCCAACAACGCCGGAGCCGGCGACTTCGCCGGCGGCATGATGGGCGGCATGATGGGCGGCGGCTTCGGCGGCGGCCGTGGCGGCGGTGGCATGATGGGTGCCTTCGGCGGCGGTGGCGGTATCACCACCAGCTACAATGCAGGTGCCAATGTGGCCGGCAACTTCTTCGACAACCGCATGGAACTCGGCGGGAACTATATGTACAACGGTTCCACCAACGAGCTGCTCCAGAGCTCCGACAACATCACCTATGTGAGCGACTCCGAGCATCTGTACACCAGCTCCGACGGAATACGCAACAGCAACACCAACAACCACCGTTTCGGCCTCAGGCTCGAGCACGAATTCTCCGAGAATACCTCTATCTTTTTCGAGCCCAGCATCACCATCGGTAACGGCGGAAGCACTTCCCAGAACAACAGCTCCACCAGCACGCTCAACCCTCTGACCGGTCTGAAGACCCTGACCAACGCCAGCAGCTCGCTCAATTCCAACTTCAGCAACAGCATCCAGGCCGGCGGTACCCTGCTGTTCCGCCAGAGGCTCGGCATCCCGGGCAGGACCCTGACCGTGATGACCAACCTGAACTACTCCAATATCGACATGGATGGAATCAACAACTCTTCGACTTCCATCTTCCACGGCGGAATAGCCCAGGTCAATGACATCAACCAGAATTACACCCAGAACAGCCGCACCACGAGCGTCTCCACCAACGTCACCTACACCGAGCCTCTCGGCAACTTCTTCTATGCCCAGGCCGAGTACACCTACAGCTGGATGCGTTCTGAGTCAGAAAAGTACACCTATGAGGCCGACGGTACCCTCGTGCCCGCCTATACGAACGCCATCATCAACGAGTCCGGAAGGCACAGTGCCGGCGTGAACGTCCTCTTCCAGAATTCCAAGGTGCACGCCCAGGTGGGATTCTCCATCCAGCCCAACAAGAACCGCAACTACACCCAGACCGGAGCCTCCTATCAGGTGGATACCACCATCCGTATGCTGAACTGGTCGCCGCAGGCCATGATCATATTGTCTCCCAACGACTTCGCCAACATTCGCATCAACTACCGCGGCAACTCCGGCCAGCCTTCCACCAGCCAGCTGATTTCGGTTCCCGACAACTCCAATCCTCTGTCGATGTCCTTCGGTAACCCGAACCTCAGCCCTTATTTCAGCCACAACTTCGGAGTCACCTTCAGGCACACCAACCGCATGACTTTCTCCTCCTACAACGTCAGTCTCAACGGCGGTTTCGTCCAGAATCCCATCGTGAACTCCAGCTGGTACACCAACGGTATCTCCTATACCATGCCGATGAACGGTCCCACCACGCTGAACGGCGGTGTGAACGCGATGATCAACTCGCCTATCGCCAGGTCCGACTTCTCCATCTTCAATATGGTTTCTGGTAACTATTCCCAGGCTGCCTCCTACGTGGGTGCCAACATCAACACTCCCCAGTATGTGGATGCAGACGGAGCCCTGAACTATGCCAAGTTCTTCACCGACTACGACCGCGGACTGCTGGACTTCACCGAGAACTCCACCAAGACCGTGAGCGCCAACGAGCGTTTCCGCCTGATGTACAGGCCGGACAACCTCGAGCTCTCCCTCAATGCCGGCACCAATTTCCGCAAGTCCTGGTATTCCATTTCCAGCATGGCGGACCAGACCACTACCTGGAACAATTCCGTGGGAGCCAGTATAGACTGGTCCTTCTCCCTCACCGGAATGCGCCTCAGGGCTGACTACAACTACAACTGGTACCGTGGTTACACCACGCCTCAGCCCGACGAGCACATCCTGAACGCCTCCATCGAGAAACTCCTGTTCAACAACACCGTGACCCTCACCCTGAGCGCCAACGACATCCTCGGGCAGTCCAAGAATCTCATGGTCAGCGACACTGCCAACTATCACACTGAGTCCACCAACAACACCCTCGGCCGCTATATCATGGTCAGCCTCAGCTATCGCTTCGGTACCTTCGGCAGGCGTGGCGCCGGCCGTGGCGGCAACGGTGGCGGAATGGGAGGCGGCTTCGGCGGCGGACGCGGTGGCGGCCGTGGCATGAGGATGTAGGCATTATCCTGATACTATGGGGATTCTGTCAATTATTTGCTAACTTTGCAAGATATGTCGACAGAACTCTTCAAAGCTTTCCTGACAGGTATCTGTGCTGCAGCCCCCCTGGGTCCCGTAGCCATACTCACCTTTCAGAAATCCGTAGAACACGGGCACCGCTGGGGCTGGATCACAGGCCTCGGCGGTACCGTCGTAGATACGGTGTGCGCTCTGGTGGGTCTGTATGCCCTGTCGCTGATCGAAGGCTTCCTGGACCAGCACAGACAGCTGATCCTGATCCTGGGAGGCCTCTTCATCATGGTGATAGGTTTCGGCATGTTCATCCGTAAGACCGAGAGCAGTTTCGTCAAAGACGACGGCAAGTCCCAGGGCACTCCCTGGGCATCCATGCTCCAGACCATGTCCCTGGGCTTCCTCAGTCCGGCTGCGCTGGCGTTCATGCTGATATTGCTGAGTATCTTCGGCCTTTCGGCAGTCGATATGGAGGCTCCCGTGTACCTGGTGCTCCTGTGCGTCTTCGCCGGTGACGCCCTGTACTGGTTCTTCTTCTCCCTGCTGGCCAGCAAGCTCGGTCCTCACATGTCGGCCAAGCTGCAACTCTGGCTCTGCCGGGTCGCCGGTGTGTGCGTGGCGGCATTCGGAGTAGTGCTGCTCATCAAAGGAATAATAATGTAACAAGATATGGCAATCAAAGGCTTTTTCGGAAACTGGATAGTCAAGAACCTGCTCCTGGCAGTGTTCTTCGTGCTCTTCATAGTGGGGGCGGCTTCCATTTTCCTGAATTTATTCACCCATCACAACAAAGAGATCGAAGTCCCCGAGATGACCAACCTCACGCCCGACGAGGCCGCACAGCTCGCCGCCGCCGAGAACATCAGGGTCTATGTGATAGACTCGGTCTTCGTCCGCAGGATGAAGCCGGGAGTGGTGTTCTCTCAGAACCCCGCCGCCGGCAGCCATGTGAAGAAGGGCCGCAAGATAGCCCTGACCATCAACGCCAACGAATCCAAGAAGGTCTCCATGCCTTCGCTCGTGGGCTACTCCATGCGTCAGGCCAAGGCTGAGCTGCTCTCCAAGGGCCTCACCCTCGGGCGTCTGATCTATGTGAACGACATGGCCACCAACAACGTGCTCCAGCAGATCCACAACAACCGCGAAATCGCTCCCGGCACCCAGGTGGAGAGCGGCTCCGAAGTGGACCTGGTGCTCGGATTGAACGTCGAGGACAGCCGCACCGTCGTGCCTGACGTGAGGGGTATGAAGTATCTCCGCGCCGTGGACGCGGTCCAGGAGAACTATCTCAATATCTCCGCCCTCAATTTCGACAGCGGCATCAAGAATTACAATGATTCTGTCAATGCCGTGGTCTACTCGCAGAGACCCGCCGTCGCCGGCGAGCCCGTCAAGATGGGCAGCAACGTGACCCTGTATCTCACCAACGATCCCGAGAAGATATCCAAAATAGGGAAATGATGGAAAAAGAGTGGCTCGAGCCGGAGATAGAGGATGAAGAGCAGGGAATGTTCGAGCATTTCCGGCTGACCGTGGACAAGGGCCAGGCCCCGATGCGCATAGACAAATACATGTCCGCGCATCTGGAAGACACCTCCCGTCACCGCATACAGCTGGCCATCAAGCAGGGCTATGTGCGCCTGGGCGACAAGACCGCCAAGGCCAACATGATCATACGCCCCGACGATGTCATCCGTTTCGTGATGCCCTACCGCCGCAGGGGAGTGGAGATACTTCCCCAGGACATCCCTCTGGACATAGTGTACGAAGATGACGACGTGCTGATAGTGAACAAACCTGCCGGCATGGTGGTCCATCCCGGACACGGGCATTTCGACAGCACCCTCATCAACGCCCTGGCCTTCCACCTGGGAATAAGCCAGGCGGCCGACGCCGAAGACGAACGCATGGGCATACTTGTGCACCGCATCGACAAGGACACCAGCGGCCTGCTGGCCGTGGCCAAAAACGAAGAGGCCCAGCTCGTGCTCGCCAAGCAGTTTTTCGACCATTCCATCGAAAGGCGTTACGAAGCCGTGGTCTGGGGAGACCTCAAGGAAGACGAGGGGACCATAGACACTTACATAGGCCGCGACCCTTCGGACCGCCTGAGTTTCAAAGTCTTCGACGATCCTGCGAAAGGACGCCACGCCGTCACCCACTACCGGGTGCTCGAGCGTTTCGGCTTCGTGACCAGGGTGGAGTGCAAGCTGGAGACCGGCCGCACACACCAGATCAGGGTGCACATGAGTTCCATCGGCCATCCCATTTTCGGGGATGAGAGGTATGGCGGCAAGGAAATCCGCAAGGGGACCATCTATGCCAAATACAGGCAGTTCATCCAGAACTGTTTCGAGATATGCCCGCGCCAGGCCCTGCACGCCAGGACCCTGGGCTTCGAGCACCCCGTCACCAAGAAGTGGCTGCAGTTCGATTCCGTCCTTCCCGCCGACATGACCGCGCTGCTGGACAAATGGCGCTCCTATTGCAAAAACATGAACGTGGAATGAAAAAGACTTTAGGAATACTCGTGCTGGCTTTCGCCGTACTCATGAGCATCCCCTGGCTCGTGCCGCATACCGGCGTGCTCGCCCTTGTGGGCTTCGTACCCCTGCTTTTCGCAGATTATCTCGCTGACAAGAGCGGGATGCGCCGCTTCTGGATCTGGCACTACCTGGCCTTCGTCCTCTGGAACGCTTTCACGACTTACTGGGTGTGCAATGCGACCGTCGGCGGCGGCATTTTCGCCGTCCTGGCCAACGCCCTGCAGATGTCTCTCGTCTTCGGGCTCTTCCGTTTCAGCAAGAAGAAACTCCCCGGAGTCCTGCCATATATACTGCTCGCCGCCATGTGGATAGCCTGGGAGAGGCAATATTTCGCCGCACAGATCTCCTGGCCCTGGCTGACCCTGGGCAATGCCTTCGCCGGCAGCACCCGCACCGTGCAGTGGTACGAATGGACCGGCAGCCTCGGCGGCTCCCTCTGGATATGGGTGGTCAACCTGAGCGTGTTCGGACTTTTGGTCAGCATAGGCGAGGGCCGCACCGCCGCCTGGAACAAATTCCGCAAGGCCGTGACCGCCGCCGGAGCCTTCCTGCTGCTGCTCGGCCCCATCGTGACTTCCGCGGTCATCTACGGAACCCGGGAGGAAAAGAGCGAGGGGAGGGTGGATGTCCTGATCGCCCAGCCCAATTTCGACCCCTACCAGAAATTCACTTCCATGACCCAGGCGGAGCAGACCTCCGTGCTGCTGGACCTCTACGCCCCCGCGATGGAGGAAAGGGAAGGCAGGGTCCTGCTGCTGGCGCCCGAGACCTTCACCTCCGACATCATTCTCAACAATGTCGCCGCCTCTCCCACCTGGAACCGCTTCCAGCTGTTCCTGCGCAACCATCCCGGGGCGGACCTGCTCTTCGGCGCATCGACCTACGAGACCTTCGCCACCAGGAGCGCCCCTTCACCCCTTGCCCGCCCCTACGGGGACGGCTGGATCGAATCCCGCAACAGCGCTTTCATCACCGATGCGAGCGGGAGGGAGGAAGTGTTCCACAAGAGCAAACTGGTGGTCGGAGTGGAGAAGATGCCTTATCCCAGACTTCTAGGCAAGCTGGACGACGCCCTGGGCGGGGTGATGGGCCGCTGCGTGGAACAGGACTCCGTCAGCCTCCTGCATCTGCAGGACGGCACCCCTCTGGGCTGCGCCATCTGCTACGAATCAGTGTACGGGGAATACTGTACGGATTATGTAAAGGCCGGAGCGAAGTTCCTTACGGTCATCACCAATGATGCATGGTGGGGCGACACCCCAGGATACAGGCAGCATCTGAATTACTCCTGCCTGAGGGCCATAGAGCTCCGCCGCGACATCGCGCGCTGCGCCAATACCGGCATCTCTGCATTCATCAGCCAGCGGGGCGAGATCCTCGACAGCAGCCAGTGGTGGGAGCAGGACCTGCTGCAGGGCAATGTAAACCTCAATTCGGAGCAGACCTTCTTCGTAAGGTACGGCGACATAACCGGCCGTGTCTGTACGCTGGTCTTCCTGCTGCTGGCGCTGCTGTGCCTTGTCAGAACAGTGTCGGGTGTGTTTCGCCGAGAGCGGTAAGCACCCGCTCCATGGTGGCCTGCCTGATCAGGGCTGACCTGGATGCGACATTGAAACGCTTGCAATACTCGTCTATCGCCGACAATTCCTTTTCATTGAAGAGGACTGCCTTGCGGTAGGTGCGCTTCAAGGAAGCTTTCTGCTTCTCGAGATACTCCGGATCGATGTGGGCGTATTTACTTTTCTTGCGCATCGTCTATTGGTTTTGGTTATTCTTCTGGTATACTGCCTGGATGGCGCCTGCGTATTTCAGGACCTCCACCAGTGAATCGGCTTCCAGCCTTCTTCCTATGATCACCCCGCCCGGCTCGGTGACATAGATGCGGGGCGTGCTCATCACTCCGTACATCCTCAGGTAATCGGATTCCAGCTCGGGGTCCCAGAGATGTATGAGCCTTATGTGGGGATTGTCCAGGAGGAAACTGTCCCTGAACGCCGCCCAGGATTCCGCGTTGGATCCGCTGTACACGGCGTAGAAATCCAGGTCGAAATCTATGTGCCTGAGGGCTCCCGGAAGCAGTCCCGCCTCTATCTTGCATTTGGAGCAGGAGGTGTCGTAGAAATACAGGATGCTGGTGCGGCCTGTGGAAGGGAGTGAGACCTTCCTGCCTTCGGGGTCGTAGAGGGTGAGTACGGGAGCCTCGGCCCCCAGCAGGGTGTGCCTGTTGAATTCGGCGAATATGTCCGCCGCCATCCTGTCGAATTCCCCCCTCATGGGCACTTCTCCGCTGGCGAACCAGCGGTCATATACATGGATGGCCACTTCTTCTTCTCCCATCACCCTCGAATCCACGTAGTGGTCGTAGATGGCGAGGGCCACGTGCTGGCGGGTGAGGGAATCCCTGCTGCTGGAGATGAGGAAGTCCACTTCCTGTATCTTGGTGGGTATGTCTTCCTGCTCAAGGGCCAGATAGTACCGTGCCAGCAGGCTGTCCAGGGGGGCGTACTTATCTTCCTCCGACGCTTCCGCCTGCGCTTCCACCGGTTCTTCCGCCGGCTCTGCGGCGGGGGCGGAAGCAGCCTTCCGTGCGCCGGCGCAGGATGCCAGCAGGAGGGTGAGGGCCAATATGAAGGCGAGCCTTTTCATTATCCGCGCTCCGGAAGTTTCACGTAATCGGGGATGAACAGGGAAGTGTCGCCTCCGTGGGAGATGATGTCGCGGACGGCGGAGGAACTGATGTGTGCGAATTCCTGGGCCGTAGGGATGATGATGGTCTCGATCTCCGGGGCGAGCAGGCGGTTGGCGTCGGCTATGGACCTTTCGGCCTCGAAGTCGAGCATGTTGCGCACGCCTCGTACGATGTGCCTGATGCCGAGCTCGCGGCAGATATTGATCGTGAGGCCGTCATATTTGATGACTTTGATGCCATCCAGCCCGGAGGTGGCCTGGAGGATGATGTCCATCCTCTGGTCCATGTCGTAGAAGCCGCGTTTGTCCTGGTTGATACCGACGGCGATCACCACCTCGTCGAACATGGTGAGGGCCCTGCGGAGTATGTTCAGGTGCCCCGCGGTGAAGGGATCGAAAGATCCCGGGAATAATGCTGTCCTTTTCACAGTTGCCAATTTATCGGTTCCTTGTTTTCCTGTATGAGCAGCCGGTTCGCGGTGCTGAAATGCCTGCACCCGAAGAAGGCCCCGCGGGCGAGCGGGGAAGGGTGGGCGGCTTCCAGCACATGGTGCCGGCCGGTGTCGATGAGGTCCCGTTTGGAGCGGGCGAAATTGCCCCAGAGCATGAACACCACCCCGTCGCAGCGGTCCGAAACGGTGCGTATCACCGCGTCGGTGAATTCCTGCCAGCCTATGCGGCTGTGGGAGGCGGGTTCGCCGCTGCGCACCGTCAGTATGGCGTTCAGCAGCAGCACCCCCTGGCGGGCCCAGGGCTCCAGGTCGGGACTCCCGGACATATGTATGCCCAAGTCGCTTTCTATCTCCTTGAAGATGTTCACCAATGAAGGCGGGGCGGGGACACCCTCGGGAACGGAGAAGGACAGGCCCATGGCCTGCCCGTATCCGTGGTAGGGGTCCTGTCCCAGGATCACCACTTTGACCTGGTCGAGGGGAGTGAGTTCGAACGCCCTGAAGATCCGGCCCCCGGGAGGGAAGATCACCCTCCCTTCCTGCTTTTCGCGGTGCAGGGTGGCGACCAGCTCTTCGAAGTAAGGTTTGCTGAACTCGCTCCGAAGGGCCTCTTTCCAGGACTGTTCGATCTTTACTTCCATCAGAAAATGCGGTTTATCACGTCGGAGATGTTCTTGACATAGACGAACTCGAGTCCGCTTACGTAGATCTCCTTGATGTCTTCGATATCCTTGCGGTTGTCCTCGCTGATGATTATGGTCTTCACTCCGGCTCTCTTGGCGGCGAGTATCTTCTCCTTGATGCCGCCCACCGGCAGCACCCTGCCGCGGAGGGTCATCTCGCCCGTCATGGCTATGCCTTTCTTTACGGCCTGCCCCCTGAGGGCGGAAACCATGGAGCTGACCATGGTGATGCCGGCAGAAGGACCGTCCTTGGGAGTGGCTCCCTCAGGGACGTGGACGTGGATGTCCTTGGCCGCGAACTGCTCGGAGGTCATGCCGGCCATCTCCGGATGGGCCTTGATGTACTGGTAGGCTATGGTCGCGGACTCCTTCATGACATCTCCAAGGTTGCCGGTCATGGTCATGACGCCCTTGCCTCCGGAGACCGAACTCTCCACGAACAGGATCTCGCCGCCCATCGAGGTCCAGGCCAGGCCTGTGACCACTCCGGGTGCCTCATTGCCTTTCTGAATGTCGTGGAAGGCGGTGGGGAGTCCGAGGTACTCTTTCAGATGCTCCTTCTTGATGACTTCGGGGTGCTCCTCGCCCAGGGCGATCTTCTTGGCGGTGACGCGGGCTATCTTGGCTATCTGCTTCTCCAGGCCGCGGACGCCGGACTCGTGGGTGTACTTGTCTATGATCTCCTTCATGCAGGTCTTGTCGATGCGGAGGGTCTTGCGCTGGAGTCCGTGCTCCTCGAGCTGCTTGGGCACGAGGAAGTTCTTGGCTATCTCGTATTTCTCCTCTGCCAGGTAGCCTGACACGTTTATGACTTCCATCCTGTCCAGAAGCGCGGGCTGGATGGGGGAGATGCTGTTGGCCGTGGTGAGGAACATCACGTTGGACAGGTCGTAGTCGATGTCCAGGTAATTGTCATGGAAGGTGGAATTCTGCTCGGGGTCGAGAGCCTCCAGCAGTGCGGATGACGGGTCGCCCTTGAAGTCGGAGGCGAGCTTGTCGATCTCGTCCAGGACAATGACGGGGTTGGAGGTGCCGGCGCGGGCGATACCGTTGAGGATACGTCCCGGGAGGGCGCCCACATAGGTCTTCCTGTGGCCCCTGATCTCGGCTTCGTCATGCATACCGCCCAGCGAAATCCTCACGTACTTGCGGCCGAGGGCCCTGGCTATGGATTTGCCGAGGCTGGTCTTGCCGACTCCCGGAGGGCCGTAGAGGCAGAGGATGGGGGACTTCATGTTGCCTTTCAGCTTGAGCACGGCGAGGTACTCTATGATACGGTCCTTGACCGTGTCCAGGCCGAAATGGTCCTCGTCCAGCACCTTCTTGGCGTTGGTGAGGTCCAGGTTGTCTTCGGACATCTCGCCCCAGGGCAGCTCCAGCATGAACTGGATGTAGTTGTACTGGACGCTGTAGTCAGGGGAGCTGGGGTTGTATTTCTCCAGCTTGGCGAGCTCTTTCTCGAAAGTCTCTCCCACCTCCTTGGGCCACTTCTTGGTGGCGGCCTTCTGGCGGAACTTGTCGAACTCTTCGGCGTCGTCCATGCCCAGCTCTTCCTGGATGGTGCGGAGCTGGTTGTTGAGGTAGTACTCCCTCTGCTGCTGGTCTATCTCGCTCTTGACCTTCTGGTTTATCTCCTGCTTGATCTTCATCAGCTGCAGCTGCACGTCGAGGGCTGCCAGGAGTTTCATGGCACGCACCCTGACGTCGTCGTACTGGAGGAGCTCCATCTTGTCCTTGAAATTCTCCACCTCTATGGTGGTGGCGATGAAGTTCACCAGGAACTGGAAGTCCTCTATGGCGCGCAGAGCTCCGATGGCCTCCTTGGAAGCCATGCTGGAAGAGCGGATGATGGCCGACGCCTTGTCCTTGAGGGACTCCATGAGAGCCTTGGTGTCAGTGCTGTCGGCGTCGGTGACTATGTCCGGAAGGTAGTGGACGGTGGCGGTGATATAAGGGTCGTAGCTCACTACGGACTCGATCTCAAACCTCTTGAAAGCCTGCAGGATGGCCGTGATGGTGCCGTCCGGCATCTCCAGGGTGCGGATGATCTTGGCGACGGTGCCGAAGCGGCACAGGTCGGCCTCCTGGGGATCTTCCACCATGACGTCCTTCTGGGGGGCTGCGCCTATGTAGAAGCCGGATTTTTCGGCGTCCTTGATGAGGCGTATGGATTTGTCCCTCCCTATCGTGATGGGGAAAATGGTCCCGGGGAAGATGGCGGCGTTGCGCAGTGCAAGTATCGGCAGCATCGCGGGAAGCTCCGACTCGTCTATTTTCTGGAGGCTGTCACCCTGCATGACGGGGATGATGCTGACTTCAGTCCCCGCGGGGAACATATAATCGTTCTTCGTTATCATTTCTGTCAAATTGTCAGTGTGTCACAAATCTTTATCCGTATGCTAATATAGTCAATCTCCATGCCACTGCCAAATAGGCTGCGTATCATTTTGATTAATAAAAAATTTATTATACTTTTGCATTCCCAAATTCATTGAATACTAATACATATTATCATTTATCATGACAAAAGCAGAAGTTGTATCCGAGGTGGCAAAGGCTACGGGTATTGAGAAAGTTACAGTCCAGACAGTTGTTGAGTCGTTTATGGAGAGCGTCAAAGGTTCTCTCGTCAAGAATGAGCCTGTCTATCTGCGCGGTTTTGGCAGCTTCATCATCAAGCACAGAGCCCAGAAGGCAGCCCGTAACATCACCAAGAAGACCACTATGACGATTCCTGCACACAACATCCCCGCGTTCAAGCCCGCCAAGGTGTTCGTCTCAGCAGTCAAGGAGCAGAAATAATCTTAAAACATCATACATATGCCAAACGGAAAGAAGCATAAGAGACATAAGATGGCTACGCACAAGCGTAAAAAGCGCTTGCGTCTCAACAGACATAAGAAGAAATAGTCGGAAGGGGTTCGACGGGAGATCCGGCGGACCTTTCTTCTTTTATCTTACTAGTTCCAATCAATAAATTTCCATGGAGGGAGAGAAAATTGTCAAGGACCTGGTGGTGGATGTCGCCGAGTCTGAGATCCGCATCGCCCTGATGCAGAATCACAGGCTCATCGAGATCAACAAGGAATCCACCCAAGGTCACAACTTTTCGGTGGGAGATGTTTTCCTCGGCAGAGTGAAAAAGCTTCTCCCCGCCCTGAATGCCGCTTTTGTGGACATCGGTGACTCCAAGGAAGCATTCATCCACTATCTGGACCTGGGACTCTATTTCCCCGCATTTGACAATTTCGTCAGGGAATCCAATCCCAACCGCAATCTCCGCGACCTGTATGCCAAGACCAAGCTCGGTCCCATACTGGCCAAGGAAGGAAAGATCGAGGACTGCCTCAAGCCGGGCCAGATGGTGATAGTGCAGATAGTCAAGGAGCCGATCTCCACCAAGGGGTCCAGACTCACTGCGGAAATTTCATTGGCAGGACGCAATATTGTACTGCTCCCCTTTGCTGAAAAGGTGAGCGTTTCCCAGAAAATCTCTTCGAAGGAGGAGCGCAGGAGGCTCGAGACCCTCGTCAAGAGCATCCTTCCCAAGAATTACGGTGCCATAATCCGCACCGCCGCGGAAGGGAAGACCGCCGCCAGTCTGGTGGCCGAGGTCAAGTCGCTGCTGCAGAGATGGGAGGGGTCATGGAAGACCATAGCCAAGCACAAGAGCGTAGGACTGCTCTTCATGGAGAGTTCCAAGACCACCATCGTCCTCAGGGACCTGTTCAACGAGTCGTTCTCCAACATCTATGTCAACGACGAGAAGGTCTTTGAAGAGACAAGGGACTACGTGGCCGAAATCTCCCCCGACCAGGAGAAGATAGTCAAACTCTACACGGGCAAAGAACCGATCTTCGACCATTTCGAGGTCACCCGTCAGATCAAGAGTTCATTCGGCAAGGTAGTGCCCATCAAACAAGGCGCGTATCTGGTGATCGAGACCACGGAGGCACTTAACGTGATCGACGTAAACAGCGGGATACGTGCGAAGACGACCGACCAGGAGGAAAACACCTTCGAGGTGAACAAACTGGCGGCGGAGGAGATCGCAAGGCAGCTGCGCCTGCGGGATATGGGCGGCATAGTCATAGTCGATTTCATCGACATGGACAGCCAGGAACACCGCAACCAGCTCTTCAAGTACATGGCCGAGCTGATGGCTGAGGACAGGGCCAAGCACAACATCCTGCCTCTGACCAAATTCGGCCTCATGCAGATCACCCGCCAGAGAATACGCCCGGTCACGGAGATCAACACCACCGAACAGTGCCCGGTGTGTCACGGGACAGGCAAGATCACTTCATCTATCGTCATCGACGAGCAGATCGAGCGCAAACTTGCGTACTATGCAGGCGAGAAACAGGTCAAGAGCCTGGTTCTGAAAGTCAACCCCATACTCGGGGCTTATCTGCAGAGGGGATTCAATTCCTTCCTGCGTCAGTGGAAACGGAAGTACAAATGCAAGCTGAAGTTGGTCGAGACGACCGATTTCTCAGTCCTGCAGAATGAATTTCTGAACGAAAACGAAGAGGCGCTCGATTGAGCGCTTCTTTTTTTGTATATTTACACAAAACCCAGCAAGATGAAACGATATCTGTTCCTTTCGATAGCCGCCCTGGTGCTCTCGGCATGGGCGTGCCTGGCTTCAGACCATGTATTCAACGTCAGGGACTACGGCGCCGCCGGAGACGGGGTCACCGTGGACAGCCCCGCTATCAATGCCGCCATAGAGGCTGCGGCTCTCAGGGGCGGGGGCAGCGTGGTCCTGCCCGCAGGGGTGTACCTGAGCTATTCGATACGCCTGAAGGACAATATCGACCTGCACCTCGAGAGGGGGGCGGTGCTCAGGGCGGCCGTCGCCACCGCGGAGCAGCACTATGACGAGGCTGAGCCCAACGAGTCCACCTACCAGGACTTCGGCCACAGCCATTGGCGCAATTCCCTCATCTGGGGCATAGGGCTGCACGACGTCTCCATCACGGGTCCCGGGCTCATCGACGGCACCGGCGCCATCGCCAACGGCCTCAGCCGGCCTGACGGCAGGGCCAACAAAGCCATTGCCCTGAAAGAATGCCGCAATGTCACCATACGCGACATAAGCATACTGAACGGCGGACATTTCGCCCTGCTCCTCACCGGTCTGGACAACCTGGTCATAGACAATGTCACCGCCGACACCAACCGCGACGCCTTCGACATAGACTGCTGCTCCAACGTGAGGGTCTCCAACTGCCTGGTGAACACCCTCAACGACGACGCCATAGTCCTGAAATGCTCCTATGCCCTGGGCTATGCCAAGGCCACTGAGAACGTCACCATCACCAACTGCCATGTCAGCGGTTACGATCCGGGTTCAGTGCTCGCGGGTACCTTCACCCGGAACATCACCGCCGCCCCCGACAGGGACGGTCCTACGGGCCGCATCAAGTTCGGCACCGAGTCCAACGGAGGCTTCCGCAACATCGCCATATCCAACTGCAGCTTCGACCATTGCCGCGGGCTGGCGCTGGAGACCGTGGACGGCGCCGTGATAGAGGATGTCACAGTGGACAACATAGTGATGAGGGACATCATGAATTCCCCCATCTACGTGCGTCTGGGCGCCAGGGCGAGGGGGCCGGAAGACCTGCCTGCCTCCACCGTGCGCCGGGTCAAGATATCCAATGTGACTGTCAGCGATGCCGACTGCCGCTATGCCTCCATCATCTTCGGTCTCGAAGGCCATATGATAGAGGACCTGACCCTGAGCAATATCCACATCCAGTACAAGGGCGGCCTGTCCATGGATGATGTCAGCTCACAGAAAGGCGCCAACCGTTTCTTCTACAGGGACCTGCCTTCCGAGCCCAGGGACCCTTATGATGTGCCCCAGCAGGTCACCGGCTATCCGGAGCCCTCGTCGCACGGGGTGCTGCCCTCATGGGGCCTTTTCATCAGCCATGCCCGCAGGGTGGTGGTGGACAATGTCAGGCTGGAGACCGTCCGGCCGGACACCCGCCCCGCCATCGTGCTCATGGATGTGGAAGGGGTGTCGTTCAGGGACCTTTCCCTCGGGAATGCCTCAGCTTCACCGCGTCTGGTCCTCAAGGATGCCAGGGATGTGGAACTGCGCCATTTCGACGGCCTCAAGGACCGTGTAATCGGCAGCGCAACAGATACGCTCATCAAATAAATTGATTATATTTGAAAATTCATTGTCAATAACACTAAAGAGATCACAGGTATGAAAAAGAAATTCAGATGTATGGTCTGCGGATATGTATATGAAGGTGAAAACCCTCCCGCAGAGTGCCCTCAGTGCCACGCCAAATCAGAAAAATTCGTAGAGATAAAGGATGACACCCTCAACTGGGCCTGCGAGCACAAGCTCGGAGACGGCAAAGTCGAAGACGCAGAGGTCCTGCAGGGGCTCCACGACCATTTCAACGGCGAATGCAGTGAAGTGGGCATGTATCTGGCCATGAGCCGCCAGGCCGACAGGGAAGGCTATCCCGAGGTCGCCGAAGCGTTCAAGAGATATGCCTGGGAAGAGGCTGAGCATGCTTCCAAGTTCGCCGAACTGCTCGGTGAGATAGTCTGGGACACCAAGACCAATCTCAAGAAGAGGATGGAAGCCGAGTGCGGCGCCTGCGAGGGCAAGCTTGAGATCGCCAAGAGGGCGAAAGCCCTGGGCTATGACGCCATCCACGACACAGTGCATGAGATGGCCAAGGACGAAGCCCGCCACGGAGCAGGTTTCCAGGGCCTTTACAAGAGGTATTTCGAGAAATAATCAGTCTTCCAGACTTTCCATGAGAGCGTCGATTTCACGGCGCTCTTTTTTTGTGGGACGGCCGGTCCCCCTTTCCCTTCTGAACTGTATGGTCTGGGCAGGGGCGTGCAGCTTGGCGAGCTCGCTTTCGGGGGTCTCGTTCTCGGCGAATTCAGGCACGAGCGACGCTCCCATCCGGTTGACCGCCAGCTGGAGGACTTTGTAGGTGTAGGTCACGGTGCCTTTGCGCACTGTGATGACATCTCCTATCTTGACGGGTTTGGATGGCTTGGCGTTCACCCCGTCTATCTGCACTTTGTTGCCGTTGCAGGCGTCGGTGGCTTCGCTCCTGGTCTTGAAAGCCCGGATGGACCAGAGATATTTGTCTATTCTGCAGCTGTCTGACATCAGTGTGTGTTGAGATTCATTGCGTATTCGACTTCGGCTGCAGTCTCCTCACCCTTGATCCTGGCGAGTATCTGCAGGGCGAATGCTATGGCGTGGCCGGCGCTGCGGCCCGTGATGATGCGGCCGCAGCTCACCGCCGGAGCGGGGGTGAACACGGCGCCCTTGGCCTCCATGGCCTCCTGGAATCCGTCGAAGCAGGTGAACTCCACGCCCTCGAGTCCGTCGAGCTGGCTCAGGACCGTGCCCGGCGCTGCGCAGATGGCGGCGACGCTGCCGCCTGCTGCATAGTGCTTCTTCATTTCGGATATCAGGGGAGTGCAGGCAGCGAGCTTGCGGCTGCCGGGCATCCCTCCGGGGAAGATGAAGAAATCCTTGGGTCCGGTGTGGGCGTGGTTGAATTCCAGGTCGTGGATGCTCTGCTCCACGCCTACGGTCAGCCCATGCGAAGACTGGACGAAGGGCTCGTCGCTGATGGAAACCAGGTTCACGTTCACACCGCCCCTGCGCAGGACGTCATGGGTGCCGAGAGCTTCCACATCTTCGAAGCCGTCGGCGAGGAAAATATACACTCCTTTCATAGCAGGAGCAATATACATAATTATTTCGTATTTTTGCCACGCTATGGACGAAGAAAGACAATTATATCCTTTCAGGCTCTGCACCATCGAGGACAAATATGCCTGGGGAAGCGAAGAATTCAAGCTGGCCGACCTGGGCTACCGCGACACGCTCATAAGGGACGGATTCCTCGCAGGGAATTCCATCTCCGAAGTCATGGACATGTACATGGACGCAGTGGTGGGGGAGAAGGTGTTCGGATGGCTCGGAAGGCAGTTCCCCCTGCAGCTCAAATATCTCAGGATAGACGGGCGCTATCCTTTCATGGTGCACCCCTCGGATGAGGTGGCCTCGCAGCGCTACGACCTGCTGGGCAAGCAGAAATGCTGGAGGGTGCTGGAAGCCTCGGAAGATGCCCGCCTGTACCTCGGATTCCGCGAGGATACCGATGCAGCGGCGCTCTGCGACGCTTGCGCCGCCGGGACCTTGACCGAGCTGATGAATGTGGTGAAGCCCGTCCCCGGGGATATGTTCGACATAGCTCCCGGCACCGTCCACGGAGCTTCAGGCCATCTGGTGATCTTGGAGGTAAGCGAATCTTCAGCCCTGGACTTCCTGGTCTGGCACTGGGGGGACGTCGCGGATCCCGGACAGTTCGAAGAGTCCCTGGACCTGGTCTCAGCCCTGGATTTCATAGATTACCGCAAATATACCCAGCCTTCCGACCGGGTCTTCTCCGTGGATGTCCTGCATCTGGACGAGCCCCTGGATTTCTCTTCCGACAGGTTCGACGCCTTCACCCTTTTCTCCTGCCTTCGCGGAAGCGCGGCAGTGAGGGACCTCGGCCAGGAAGGGGGAGAGGCCCATGTCTTCCATGCCGGGGAGGCCGTGCTGGTGCCGGCCGACTGTACCCGCTACACCCTGGTGCCTGCGGCTGCAGATACCATCGTGCTGGAGATACACGCTATCGTTCCAGATTTTTCAGAGCTGCCAATGAAATAAGGAGCCCGACGAGGGCGACGCTCGCTGCCGTGAGCAGTATGTCTGCTCCGCTGACGATGACCGGGTACGCATCCAGAGCGAAGCTGCCCGGCATTTTTATGATGCCCAGCTTCTGCTGGAGCATGGCCAGTCCCAGGCCGGCGAGAAGTCCGACGACCAGGCCTATGAGGGATGTGAGCCAGCCTTCCAGGACGAAGATGCGGCGGATCAGGCGGTCGTCCGCTCCCATGGCCCTCAGGGTGGCGGTGTCTTCTTCCTTTTCAATGATAAGCATGGACAGGGAGCCGAAGATGTTGAGGGCGACGATCAGGACCACGAACAGCAGGATGATGAAGATGGCCGCCTTTTCGTAGCGCATCATCTTGTAGAGCGAAGGATGGCTCTCGTACCTGTCCAGAACCTTGAAGCCGTCCCCGAGCAGGGCCGAGATCTCTTTTTTCACGGCTTTGGTGCGGCCGGGGGCGGTGCGCAGCTCCACCGAAGTCACTTCGCTGCCGTAGCCGAGCAGCTGCCTCATGGTCTCCAGGGGAAGGACCACCAGCTCGGCGTCGGCGTCGCTGCTGATGCTGAAGATGCACCCGGGGCTCACCCGGACGCTGCTCAGGGATGCCGTGGGATTGGCAATGGAGACTCCTGCCCCGCGGCGGGGGTAGTACAGCACCATCTTTTCGACGAAGCGGGGGTGGATGCCCATATTGGCAGCGACCCCGTAACCTACCGCGGCCTTGGGGATGTCGCCGTGGCGGAGGGTGAATTCCCCTTCCAGCACGTGGGAGCGCAGGGCGCTCTCCTCCTCATATATCTCGTCCACGCCCTTCGCCTTCACTATGGCCTGCTGCGAACCGTAGCTCAGGAAGACCTTGTCTTCCACGACGCTGCTGATGCTGCTGATGTCGGGGTGGTCGAATATGCGGTCGAAGGCCTCCCCTTCGGGGATGAAGGACCTGCCGGCGGCCGGCACGATGCAGAGGTCGGGGTCCAGGTCGGAAAGGCTGTCCTCGATGATGCGGTCGAAGCCGTTGTAAACTGAAAGTATGAGAATGAGTGCGGCTGTGCCTATAGCCATGCCGACGGCGCTAATCGCCGAGATGACGTTTATTACGTTGTGGGATTTCCTGGCGAAAAGATACCTTTTGGCTATATACAGCGGCAGTTTCACTTCTTGAGGAGCTCGTCAATGTGTTCGGCGTAGTCGAGGGTGGTGTCGAGGTAGAATACCAGGTCGGGGACTATCCGGAGCTGCGAAGCGACCATGTGGCCGAGCTCTCCGCGCAGCTGCCTCGTGTTTTCCTGCAGCAGGTGCATGACCACGGAGGATTTTTCCGAAGGGAAGATGCTGACATACACCTTGGCGACGGACAGGTCGGGGCTGATCCTCACTTCACTGACCGTGACCATGGCCCCCGCGAAAGCGGCCATGCCTTTGCTCCGTATGATTTCGGCCAGGTCGCGCTGGAGTTCCCGCGCCACCTTGAGCTGCCTTGTGCCGGGTGCCTTTTCCATTACTTGACGTTTATGATGTAATAGTCTTTCTTGCCCTTCTGGGCGAGGATGTACTTGCCGTCGATGATGTCCTTGCTGTCGATCTGGCTGTTGGGATCGGTGACTTTGTCCTTGTTGATGCTGACTCCGCCGCCCTGGATCATCTTGCGGGCCTCACCCTTGGAGGGGAAGACTGAGGTGGCGGTGGCGAGGAAGTCCACGATGCCCATGGGTAGGGTGCTGCCGTCCACGTCGAAAGTGGGCACTCCGTCGAATACGGCGAGGAAGGTCTTCTCGTCGAGCTTGCGGAGCTCCTCGGAAGTGGACTTGCCGAAGAGCATGCGGGATGCCGCCACGGCATTGTCATACTCCTTCTCTCCGTGCACCATCACGGTGATCTCCTTGGCGAGGAGCTTCTGGAGCGATCTCTGGCCGGGATCCTGGCGGTGCTCCTCGATGGCGGCCTCGATGGTCTCCCTGTCCAGCAGGGTGAAGATCTTGATATATTTCTCAGCGTCGGAATCGCTCACATTGAGCCAGAACTGGTAGAACTGGTAAGGGGTGGTGCGCTCGGGGTCGAGCCAGATGTTGCCTTTCTCGGTCTTGCCGAACTTGCCGCCGTCAGCCTTGGTGATCAGGGGGCAGGTGAGGGCGAAGGCTTCCTTTCCGAGTATCCTGCGGATGAGCTCGGATCCGGTGGTGATATTGCCCCACTGGTCGGCGCCGCCCATCTGGAGGGTGCAGCCCTTGTGCTCGTAGAGATAGAGGAAATCATAGCCCTGGAGCAGCTGGTAGGTGAATTCGGTGAAGGACATGCCCTCGCGGGACTCGGTGCTGAGCCTCTTCTTCACGGAATCCTTGGACATCATGTAGTTGACGGTGATGTGCTTGCCGATGTCGCGGGTGAACTCGAGGAAGGAGTAGCCCTTCATCCAGTCGTAGTTGTTGACGAGCTCGGCGCAGTTGGGAGCTCCGGAGTCGAAATCGAGGAACTTGGAAAGCTGGGCCTTTATGCAGCTGACATTGTGCGAGAGGGTCTTCTCGTCGAGGAGGTTGCGCTCTTGGGACTTCATGGAAGGGTCTCCGATCATGCCCGTGGCTCCTCCGATGAGGGCGATGGGCTTGTGGCCGCATTTCTGGAAATGCTTGAGTATCATTATGCTGACCATGTGGCCTATATGCAGGGAGTCAGCCGTGGGGTCGATTCCGACATAGGCCGCGGTGGGACCTTTGCACAACATTTCTTCCGTTCCGGGCATGATATCCTGGATCATGCCTCTCCATCTGAGTTCTTCAACAAAATTCTGCATCGAATGATTAATTATAATTCGCAAAATTAGTAAATTTGTGGCTCATTGTGAAAATCAAAATCAATAAACGACATGAGAAAGAAAATTGTTGCCGGAAACTGGAAGATGAACACCACCGTCCAGGAAGGTGTCAGCCTTGCCGAGGCTGTTGCAGCCAAGTCCGCCCAGACCCCTGAGAACGTGGGTCTCATCATCGCCACTCCCTTTACGCATCTCGCATGCGTGGCTCCCGTCATCAAGGGCTCCAAGGTCCAGCTCTCCGCACAGAACTGCGCCGACCACACCAGCGGTGCATATACAGGTGAGGTTTCCGTCGACATGCTCAAATCAGTAGGATGCCAGTGGACCATACTCGGTCATTCCGAGCGCCGTCAGTACTACGCTGAGACCGATGAGAAGCTCGTCGTGAAGACCAGGCTCGCCCTCGAGGCAGGTCTCGGCGTCATCCTCTGCGTGGGTGAGAACCTCGAGCAGAGAGAGGCCGGCAAGCATTTCGACGTGGTCAAGGAGCAGATCGAGAACGTGCTCTTCAACTTCACCGCCGAGGATATGAAGAATATCATCGTGGCTTACGAGCCCGTCTGGGCCATAGGCACCGGCAAGACCGCCACAGCTGACCAGGCAGAGGAAATCCACGCTTGCATCCGCAAGGTCCTCGCAGGCAAGTTCGGCGAGCAGGTGGCTGAAGACACCACCATCCTCTACGGAGGCAGCTGCAAGCCTTCCAACGCCCACGAGCTCTTCGCACAGAAGGACATCGACGGCGGACTCATCGGCGGAGCATCGCTCAAGGCCGACGATTTCATCGCTATCGCACAGGCTTATTAGTCTATCATGCGGACGGTGAGCCCTATCTGCAGGGTGCCGTTCCACAGCCATATCAGACCGCCCTCGAGCTTGACCGCTTTGAGGGCGATTCCTTTTCTGATCTCAGTGGTGCTATAGGTGGTCCATTCCAGGTCGGCCGTGATGTTCTCTCCTTCCTGGTCCGGGATCTCGGACATCTCTATGAAATAATAGTCCGACATGTTGTCGGTGAAGGCGCTGAAAGACTTGTGGGTGCGGTTGAAGCTCAGCTGGCAGCTGAGAGGGTCGTAGTTGAAGATCACCTCGCCGCGGCTCTCCAGGCGTATCCCGTCGTGGGCGATGAAGGCCGGGTCCACCTTTTTCTTCTCGCAGGAGCAAAGGCAGAGCAGGGCGGCAAGCGATATGGCCAATATCCTTTTCATCTTACGGTCACCTCCTTCAGGAAAACTTCGGTACTTCCGTCCTTCAGGGTCACCAGGGCCCTGAGGGTGCCGCTCCGGGTGAGCGTGTAATAGCCGTCGGGGCCGGGTTTGATCCTGTCCCTGTCCAGGTACCATTCGACCTCGGGCCCCGGGAAATTGTACAGCCGCAGGGGGATCCTGGCTCCGGACGGGAAGGAGCCGTCAGGATTGCGCTCCACGTCGTTGAGGTAGATGAACGGGCGTATCTTGTCGTTGTAGCTCCTGGTCGAGAAGTTCTTGACCTGGGAGTAGGAAGTCTGGTTCTTGTTCATCACCCGGATGACCACGGTGTAGTCCGTGCCCGGCTTGAGCTTGTCTATGATATAGCTCTGGACGCCGTCCGCGGAGGGGCCTATCTTTTCAGAGAGCTTGATCTTCTCGCCGTCGGCATACCAGCCCACTTCGTAGTAGGAAATCTCCCCGGTGTCGGTGTGGGTCTCCCAGCTCACGATGGCGGCGTCCTGGTAACTCGCCACCGAGGTGATGACGAGGGGCTCCGTGACATTGAAGGAGACGCTGCCGT
The DNA here is from genome assembly GCA_017455065.1 of Bacteroidales bacterium. Classification (GTDB taxonomy): domain Bacteria; phylum Bacteroidota; class Bacteroidia; order Bacteroidales; family UBA932; genus Cryptobacteroides. The sequence goes on along the minus strand of JAFTBU010000062.1, from coordinate 30,193 downwards.
CGGGGTTCAGCCGTATGTCCGTCAGGGCCAATGAGGAGACGCTCCCGTCGTGGAAGGCGAAGGAAGGGGTGGAACCGGAACTGAAGCTCGTGTGACCGGCGGTGCCGAAGAATACCCCCGAGGCGTCGGTGGCGGCGGGGTCGGCGCTCACCAGCATGGCACATTCGCTCCCGGGGCGGCAGTTGATCTCATTGTACTCCCACCTGCGCTCTGCGCTGAGGTTCTCCTTGAAATAATCCGAATAGCCTTTGTCCCTGCCGGTCTTGTCGATATGGTATATGACCAGGCCGGAGCCGCCGATGTAGCGGTCGAAGCCTTCGGCGTGGCGGCATTCGATCAGGAAATATTCATTTTCTTCCGAAGAATTGAAACGGTAGTACATCCCGCTCCGGCCTATGGGCGCGAGGGTGTGGGGCCCCGTCTCCAGGAGCAGGCCGCCGTCGAAGCCGAGCAGCTCCCTTTCCACAGCATTGAGGTAGGGGGGTGTCATGTGGGAGCCGTTGCGGTTGCCTTTGTCCATTATGGCAAGGGTGCCGTACATACCCGGGGAGACGCCGCCGCTGCCGCCATTGTCCGTATCATAGAAATCGGGGAGCCCGAGCAGGTGGCCGAATTCGTGGCAGAGGGTGCCGGTGCGCCCGTCTTCGTTGGATATGCAATAGCGCCTTATGCGCCTGCCGTCGAGGACCAGGCTGACATTGTCATCGGCCAGGTCGGCCTGGCAGGGCCAGAAATAGTTTTCTCCGGCGCCTTCAGCTTCGCTGGGGCCGGGGACCAGCAGCAGCACCGCCGGCACTTCGAAATTGCCTTCGGGGTCGTATTGGGAAAAATCCACCTGGGCGTCAGCGAGGCGGCAGGCCTCCGTGACGAATTTGTAGATGAGTGCGTCGTGCCTGGTGCCGCTGTTGGCGCCGTAGTAGGAAAACTGCCCGGGCAGTTCCACCATAGGTGCGATGTCTACGGAGATGCTGCTCCCGGAGGGGAGCTGGGTGTTGAAATATTCCTCGGTGCCTTTGGCGTAAGAGACGATATCTTCCTGCGAGCATGTGAATTTCAGGTCCTCGAACTGGACAGGTATCAGGACCGATCTGAAGATTCCCAGAGCTATGAGCAGGCAGAAATTCATCACATTATAAAATGTAATGCATAAATACTAAAAAATATCGAGAAAGACAAAAAACGAAGGGCCCGCAGCCTCACGGCTCGCAGACCCCAGACGTGTACTAAAACCTAAACCCACTGTTAAGATGCAATACTGCCTCGTAACGTTGCATGGAAAAACAAAAAAAGTTGATCTTCCGACCAACTTTTCTTGAAAAACTTGAATCCTCACTACTTTGCGGCAGCGACGGAAGCTTTGCGGAACTCCTTGAGATCTTTCATGAGTTCGAGGGCAGCCTTGCGGGCACGTGCGCCGGCAGCTTTGTTACCCTTTACAACCTGAGCTTCTGCGTTTACCTTGAAGAGCTCGATGTTTTCATTGATTTTTTCAACAAGCTTTTTCATTTCGATGTGGTTTAAATAAATGTTTATGTATGAGTAATATATTCTGCACAAATTCCACGGCAATATAGTGATTATTAGAAATATTTGCAAAAATTCGTGAAAAATTCACACTTTTTGTTTCACATTTATGAAGTTCATTGCTTTCTGGGCTCCTTCCATCGCCCAGAGCTTCACTCCTTCAATCACTTTTGCGCACAATTCGGGCACCAGGGCCATCTCCTCGGGGGGTATCTCGCCGGTTACAAATTGAATCTGGCCGCCTTCTGAAAAGTCATGGCCTATGCCCATGCGCAGTCTGGCGAAGTCCCTGGTCTGCAGCATCTCCTCTATGTTTTTCAATCCGTTATGCCCGCCGTCGCTGCCTCCGGTGCGGAGCCTCAGGGTCCCGAAGGGGAGGTTGAGGTCGTCGCAGATGACCATGAGGTTTTCGTCCGGGACGGGCAGTTTGCCCAGCCAGTATCTCACGGCGTTGCCGCTGAGGTTCATGTAGGTGGAAGGCTTGAGGAGGTAGAATGAGCGGCCTTTGAACCGGTACTCGGCCAGATCGCCGTATCGCTGGGTCTGGAAAACGAGATTGGATGCCTGAGCCCAGGCATCCAATACCATAAATCCGATGTTATGTCTGGTGGCGGCGTATTCGGGACCTATATTGCCCAGACCAGCTACCAGATAACACTTCTCAGACACGGCTGCAAGCGTCGTTATTCAGCGGCCTCTTCAGTGGCGGCGGCTGAGTTGCGGGTAGCCCTTACCATGCAGATGACAGTGTCGGCGTTGGTGAGAACGTTGACCTTGTCAAGCTTGATGTCCTCTGCCTTGATCTTCTTGTCGAGACCGAGCTTGGAGATGTCGACGGTGACGTCGTCGGGCAGATTGGCCATGAGAGCGCTGATGCGGATGCTGCGTGACTGCTGCACGAACTTACCACCCTGCTGCACACCGATGGCGTGGCCGGTGATGACGATGGGAACCTCGATGCTGATGGGCTTCTTCTCGTCAACGGCGAGGAAGTCGACATGGAGGCAGTTGTCGCTCACGGGATGGAACTGAAGCTCGTGGAGGACGGCCTGATACTTCTCTCCGTTGTCCAGGACGATGTCCACGATGTAGGACTTGGGAGTGTCGGTGAGAGCCTTGAGCTCTTTTGCGTTTACAGTGAAAAGGACGTTCTCGAGTCCGAGACCGTAAAGATTGCAAGGGACGAGACCCTGCTTGCGGTAAGCCTTGATCGTGGCTTTTCCGGCGGCCTGGCGAACCTGGCCTTTGATTTCAAAATGCTGCATTTTATGCTTTTTAAATGTGTTACTCAGTCCGGAACCGGCCCGGACCCCATCGCACCAAAACCTCTGGGTTTTATAATGCGGCGCAAATATAGTGTAAATAAATCAATTGACCAAACCTGTACCCTTCTGCCAGGCGAGTTTTCCGTAGTAGGAATCCAGGTAGGAACTGCCCTTGGAGGGCAGGTACATGCTCAGGCCGCAGAAGGTGTTGATATCGAAGGTATCAAGTATCCTGGCCGTGTGGGCCTTGTAGGTGATGAGATTGTCCATGATGCCCCTGAATCCGGCGAGGTCCTCGTCGGAGATCCCGGACTTCACCAGGATGTCCTCCAGGTCGTAGAACCAGCATCTGCCCATACGGAAGAAGCCCTGGACCTGGGAGGCGTCCACGGCGGCGATGGCGGAGCGGTACTTGGAGAACAGGGCGTTGCAGCAGTCCTTCAGTTCGTCCAGATATCTGCAGTCCACCACAGAGACGGTGGCGCTCCTCCAGGGGGAGTTCTGGTAGTAGTCGTAATAATCCTCCGCCACCCCTTCGACGTCGAGCCCGCCACGGAGCAGACGCAAGGTCATGTTCGAATAGGGGAAGCCGGCAGAAAGTATCTCCGCCTGGGAGAAGACTATCTTGTCCGCCTTTTCCCTCAGCTCGTATGCGGTCTCGATGCCGCCCATCAGGCAGGCGTCCAGCACTATGTAATCCAGATGGTAGGGGATGGCGGCCGCGAACTCCATGAGGTCGGTCTCATATGTGACGGTCTTGTCCCCGGAGCTGTGCATGCTGGCTCCGATACTCTTCACGGCGGGGCCGTTCACGTACTCGGGGATGTCTTTCAGGTCTCTCAACTGCTCGCCGCGCCTTTTGGAGGTGGAGGAGTAGCTGGAGGGAGAGTTGTAATAGCCCTCGGGGGTCCATCCGCTGCCGTGGGAAGAGTAGATCAGTCCGTAGTGGTCGGAGGGATAATGCTCCTTGACATAATCGAGCACGTAGTTTATGGTATAGGGATCGGTGGCCTTGGCGTCGGGCTCCATGACCATCACGGTGTCCCTGTGATTGTTGCCCTCCCAGTCCGAGTAAAGCCTTACGAGGCAGGGATTGGTGGGGGTGGTGAAATCGTAATCGGTCTTGGAGTTGTGGGTGAACACGAGCACGCATTTGTCCCCGCTTTCCAGGGGGAGCACGCTCCGGGCAAGGTCGCTGATGTTGGAATTGATCTCGGAGCTGAGGTTGTTGTAGGCTGCGGTGTACACGAGCATGACCCGGCTGAACCTCTTGCCGGTGAAGTATTCGTCATCCTTGACGCATCCGAACAGGATGCAGACGGCCAGGATGGCGGACAGAATATGACCCAGTGCCTTTTTCATCCTCCAAATATAATCATTTTTGCTATATTTGCTACGAATGGCAGACTCAAACGGACATAAGTTGGAGGATTTCTCCTACTATCTTTCGATCGAGCGCAGGATGTCCCCGAATACCGTAGCGTCCTATGTCTCCGACCTTACCCGTTTCCTGGAGAGTTGCCGGACTCCGGTCGGGCAGATAAGCACGGAGGATATCCTGGATTATCTCGCGGAGCGCTCCCCGGAGCTTTCCAAGCGTTCGCAGGCCCGGCTGCTCAGTTCGCTGCGTTCATTTTTCGATTGGTGCATACTGGAAGGATACCGCAAGGAAAACCCCTGCGACATGGTGGACGCTCCCAAGATGGGCCGTTATCTCCCCGACGTGCTGTCCGTGGAAGAAGTGGAGGCCATCCTTGAGAGCACCGACCTCTCCACCCCTTCGGGAGTGAGGGACCGGGCGATACTGGAGTTCCTCTACGGCTGCGGGCTCAGGGTTTCGGAGGCCTGCGGCCTCAAATTGTCCCATATCTACGCGGAAGACGGCATAGTCCGGGTGATAGGCAAGGGGGACAAGGAACGCCTGGTGCCGCTGGGGGAAGCCGCCCTCAGGGCCCTCGGGGCCTATATGGAAGTGCGCCCCGACCCGGCGGAGCCTGCATTCGACGACGTCGTCTTCCTGAACCGCTACGGGCGTCCGCTCAGCCGCGTGTCGGTGTTCAACATGGTGAAGAAACAGGCTATCCTGGCGGGGGTCAACAAAGAAATCTCCCCTCACACTTTCAGGCATTCATTCGCCACCCACATGATAGAGAACGGGGCGGACCTGCGCGCAGTGCAGGAGATGCTCGGGCACGAGAGCATACTCACCACTGAGATATACACGCACATCGACACCAGGACCTGGCAGGCCGCCGTCCTGAACCATCATCCCAGGAAATAGGGTTTATTCGGAGGCTATGGCTTTGTTGTAGCAGTCGCGGCACAGAGGCTCGTAGATATCCTTCTCACCGAGCACGACCAGGTCGTGGCTCTTGCTCAGACGGTGGGAATGGTTGGCGAGGCTGCCGCATTTGACGCAGATGGCATGCACTTTCTGCACATCCTCCGCTATGGCCATCAGATTGGGCATGGGACCGAAAGGTTTGCCCAGGAAGTCCGTGTCCAGACCTGCGATGATCACCCTGACTCCGCGTCCGGCGAGGGTCTGGGCCACATCCACTATGCTTTCATCGAAGAACTGGGCTTCGTCCACGCCCACCACCTGCACGTCGGGGCCTATCTCCAACATCTCCGAAGGGGAGCTGATGGGCTTGGAGATGATGCTGTGCGAATCGTGCGAGACCACTTCCACGTCGGAATACCTGTTGTCTATGGTGGGCTTGAAAGTGGCTATCTTCTGGTTGGCGAACTGGGCCCTGCGCAGCCTGCGGATGAGCTCCTCGGTCTTGCCCGAGAACATCGAACCGCATATGACTTCTACGCAGCCGGATTTTTTGTTATTCTCTGAAAACATGTTTAGATTTGCGCTTGACGTATGCAAATATAACAATTATTGCCATTATGGAAAATAAGAGCAAAGGTATTTTATGCATCGTCCCGACACCGGTCGGGAACCTCGAGGACATGACGCCCAGGGCCGTGAGGACCCTGAAGGAGGCGGACCTGATCCTCGCGGAGGACACCCGCACCAGTTCGGTCCTGCTCAAGCATTTCGACATCCGCGGGAAGCTCCTCTCACACCACAAGTTCAACGAGCATGAGACCGTGTCCATGATCAAGGAGAAGATCCTTTCGGGACTCGACGTCGCCCTCATCAGCGACGCCGGCACCCCGGGTATCTCGGATCCCGGTTTCCTGCTGGTGCGCACCTGCGCCGAGGAGGGGATAGAGGTCAGCACCCTTCCGGGACCCACGGCCTGCATCCCTGCCCTGGTGTCTTCCGGCCTTCCCTGCGACAGGTTCTGTTTCGAGGGTTTCCTGCCCCAGAAAAAAGGCCGGCAGACCCTGCTGATGACCCTCTCTTCGGAGACCAGGACCATGGTTTTCTACGAATCGCCCCGCCGTCTGGTCCGCACCCTGGAGCAGTTTGCGGAGTTCTTCGGTCCCGACCGTCAGGCCTGTGTCTCACGTGAGATTTCCAAGATCCATGAAGAGCACCGCAGAGGCACCCTCGTGGAGCTGGCGGGATGGTACAGGGCGCATGAGCCCCTGGGAGAGATCGTGATCGTGGTGGCCGGAGCCCCCGTGCAGAAGGCCGCCGCCCATCGCAACAAATACAAGGAGGAGAGAGATGGAAGCGCAGGAGAAGAAATCGAAAGCTAAGGGGAATCTGTCTTCCACCTTCAAGACCGGTGCGGTCTCGCTGGCATTCATGATAATAGGCTTCCAGGTGGCGCTGTTCGTCCACCGTACCACTGTCGTGGGTATCATTTCCCGCCGCGACCATCCCGATACGGTATATGTCTACAAGGAGGTGCCTCCCTCCGGCGGCACCCTTCCTTCCGGCCATGCGCAGTCCGGCGCCGCTGTGCAGCGTGAGCCGGCCGGCAGGTCGGTCCGGGAGACCAGGGCGGAAGCGACGGCAGCCAAGGTTTATGAAAGGTTCGCCGGGAGGCGCTATGAAAATTTCCCCTTCGACCCCAACACTGTTTCGGTCGAGGACCTGTGCCGCCTGGGATTCACCGAGAAGCAGGCGCAGGCCATCGACAATTACCGCAGCAAGGGAGGGCGGTTCCGGCGCAAGGAGGATTTTGCCAAATCCTTCGTGGTGGCGGACTCCGTGTACCGCCGGCTCGAGCCCTACATCACCATCCCCCGTATCGATATCAATGCCGCCGATTCCGCCGCCTTCGACGGCCTGCCGGGGATAGGACCGTATTTCGCCGCCAGGATGGTGTCGTACCGCGAGAGCCTCGGAGGCTATTCCTTTCCGGAGCAGCTGATGGATATCTACAATTTCGGGGAAGAGCGCTACCGGGGGCTCAGCGACCTGATCGAATGCGGACCTTCCGAGCCCTTCGCCCTCTGGACCCTTCCCGCCGATTCCCTGAGCCGGCATCCGTACATACGCGACCGCAGGGCGGCCCGCTCCATCGTGCTCTTCCGGGAAAACACCCCCGTGGAGCAGTGGAGCGTGGAAGCAATAGCGGCCGCGGGCATCCTTCCGGACTCCACGGCCGCCAAACTCTTACGCTGCAGGATCGCTCCCGCAGACGGCGGTTAGTCTTTGATCTCCTTGAGCTTCTCGCGGATCTTGGCCTCGATCTCGTCGCAGAGCTCTACATTGTCCTTGAGGAGCTGCTTGGTGGCCTCGCGGCCCTGGGCGAGCTTGCTGCCGTTGTAGGAGAACCATGATCCGGACTTGTCCACGATCCCCAGCTCCACGCCGAGGTCCAGGACCTCGCCGCTGTGGGAAATGCCTTCGCCGAAGACGATGTCGAACTCGGCTTTCTTGAAAGGAGGAGCCATCTTGTTCTTGACGACCTTGACGCGGGTGCGGTTCCCGAGGGCGTCCTCACCTTCCTTGATCTGGTTGGTGCGGCGCACGTCGATACGCACGGAGGCGTAGAATTTCAGGGCGTTGCCGCCCGTGGTGGTCTCAGGATTACCGAACATGATGCCGATCTTCTCCCTGAGCTGGTTGATGAAGATGCAGCAGGTGTTGGTCTTCGAGATGTTGGCGGTAAGCTTCCTGAGGGCCTGGCTCATGAGCCTGGCCTGGAGGCCTACTTTGTTGTCTCCCATCTCGCCTTCGATCTCGGCTTTCGGGGTGAGGGCGGCGACGGAATCGATGACCACGATGTCCACAGCACCCGAACGGATGAGGTTGTCGGCGATCTCGAGGGCCTGCTCTCCGTTGTCCGGCTGTGAAATCAACAGTGTTTCCAGGTTTACTCCGAGGGCCTTGGCGTAGGTCCTGTCGAAGGCGTGCTCGGCGTCGATCATGGCCGCGATGCCGCCTTGCTTCTGGGCTTCCGCGATGGCGTGGATGGCCAGCGTGGTCTTACCGCTGGACTCGGGTCCGTAGATCTCGATTATCCTGCCGCGGGGGTATCCGCCGATACCCAGGGCATGGTCGAGGGCTACGCTGCCGCTCGGGATCACCTGAACGTCCCATTCTGGCTGATCTCCCAACTTCATGATCGTTCCTTTCCCGTAATCTTTCTCAATCTTGTCGATCGTGGCCTGCAATGCTTTCAACTTCGCTGCATTGTCGGTGGCCTGTGCTTCTGCTACTTTAGCCATAATGATTTGGTTTTATAAATTACGACCAAATATAGTCAAAAAAGATTAAATTTGTGATGTGAAAGAAGCGTTGTTAGGAAAGACTCCGGAGGAGCTCAAGGCAGTGGCCGTTTCATGCGGACTCAAGCCTTTCGTCGGCAAGCAGCTGGCGGAGTGGCTGTATGTCCACAGGGCCCGCAGCTTCGAGGACATGACCAATATTTCCAAGGCCGGACGGGAGGCTCTGGCCGCCTCCTGGGACATAGGGGTCTCGGAGCCGGTCGGCTGCGCTTCGTCTTCCGACGGCACCCGCAAATATCTCTTCGCCACCGCCGCCCCGGCCCAGGATGCCGGCGGCCTCGGAGCCATCGAGGCGGTGATGATACCGGAAGGGGAGCGCAGGACCCTCTGCGTCTCTTCCCAGGCCGGCTGCAAGATGGGCTGCCGCTTCTGCATGACGGGACGCCAGGGTTTCCACGGCAATCTCTCCGCCGCAGAGATCCTGAACCAGTTCCTCTCGGTGGAGGAGTCCGCGGAGCTCTCGAACGCCGTCTTCATGGGTATGGGCGAGCCTCTGGACAATTACGAAGAAGTCTCCCGGGCCATCACTGTGCTGACCGCCCCGTGGGGCTTCGGCTGGAGCCCCAAGCGTATCACCCTGTCCACCATTGGCGTGATCCCCAAACTCAAGCGTTTCCTTGACGAGCATCGCTGCCACCTGGCGGTCAGCCTCCACAATCCCTTCCCTGAGGAGAGGCTGTCGATGATGCCGGTCCAGGGGGCCTTCCCCATAGGGGACGTGCTGGACCTGGTGCGCCGCTACGATTTCTCCGGCCAGCGCAGGGTCAGCTTCGAATATACCATGTTCGCCGGATTCAACGACGACAAGCGCCATGCCGATGCACTCATACGCCTGCTCCGCGGGCTGGAGTGCCGCGTGAACCTGATCCGTTTCCACAAGATACCTGATTTCGAATACGATACCTCTTCGGACGCGGCCATGGAGGCCTTCCGTTCAAGATTGGAGAACAACGGCATAATATGTACCATAAGAGCTTCGAGGGGAGAGGATATACTCGCGGCCTGCGGAATGCTTGCAGGGCGGCACTCGCAGCGCTAGCTGTCCTGGTGTCGGCTCCCGCATCCTTCTCCCAGTCATATCCCAACAGTCTTTCGACCGACAGCGTGGACCCCGCTGCGGATGCGGCTTTCATCCGGCAGATGCGCTCCAGGATGGATAACATCCGCCGCACCCAGCACCGTCCCACGGTGGCCCTGGTCCTTTCCGGCGGCGGCGCCAAGGGAGCCGCACAGGTAGGCGCCATGAAGTATCTCGAGGAGATAGGCATGCCCGTGGATTTCGTCTGCGGCACCAGCATCGGCGGTCTCGTGGGCGCGATGTTCGCCATGGGATACAATTCGGACGATGTCCGGGAGCTGTTCTGCACCCAGGAGTGGAAGACCACGCTCACCGACAATGTGGACCCCAGGTACATCTCCTATGAGAAGAAGAATTACCGGGACCGGTATATCATCCACATCCCTTTCCACTATGAAAACGAGGCCCACAGCCTCGGCCGCAAATTCCTCGACGACGAGCAGACCGACCCCTACAGCAAGGCCGGAGTCAGCAACTTCTCCCGTTCCCTGCCTTCAGGCTATGTCTATGGCTTCAATGTGGGCAACCTCATTTCCAGCGTCACCGTGGGATACCAGGACAGCATCTCCTTCACCAGGCTCCCCATCCCTTTCATGTGCGTCGCCTCCGACATCATCCAATGCAAATCCAAGAACTGGACTTCCGGCAGCATAAAGACGGCCATGCGTTCCACCATGTCCATACCCGGGCTTTTCGAGCCCGTGCGTACCGGTGAGTGCCTGCTGGTGGACGGCGGCACCAGGAACAATTTCCCCGCCGACATCGCCAAGGCCATAGGCGCCGACTACATCATAGGCATGGACCTGGCGGACGAAGAGCCGGGATATCTGGAAGTGAACAACATAGGCAATGTCCTGATGCGTTTCATCTCCATGCTCGGAAAGGACAGCTACGAGCGTAACGTGGGCATTGCGGATGTCCGGGTGAAGCCCTTGCTGAACGGCTACAATATGCTGAGTTTCAATATTCAGGCCATCGACACCATGATCAACCGCGGGTACGCCGCGGCATTGTCCAGGAAGGCGGAACTGGCATCCATCCGCTCGGCGGTGGGCCCCGTCAGGCAGCGCCCCGTCAGGAAGGCTGTGAATATCGCTAAGACTCCCGTGCAGGTGCGCTCCATACGATTCGAAGGCCTGGACGACAGGGAGTCCCGCCTGCTCATGCAGAAGATAGGGATGGTGGCCGGCCAGACCGTGGACAAGGCTGTCATGGACGACGCGTCCAGCAAGATCGAGGCCACAGGGTCCTTCGAAAATGTCTCCTACTCCCTGCTCGGGGAGACGGAGCCTTACGACCTGGTGTTCAAATGTGTCAAGGGGCCCACTCACAGGATGGGCCTGGGATTCCGGATGGACACCCAGGAATGGGCCATGCTCGCCCTCGACCTGGGACTCAACGTAAACAAGCTCATGGGCTCCAAGCTGGACCTCTCATTCCGGCTGGGCCGCACCCAGAGAGCCGTCCTGCGCTATTCGCTCGACCTCCCCGGCCTGCCCACCCTCAATGCGGACGCCTCTCTGAGCCATCCCAATTTCGACCTGAATTTCGCCGGGTCGGTGATAGGCTCCGAACTGCTGGACCAGAAATACAGGCTGTATTTCTCGAACATCAATTGGTCGAGGTTCAACTTCCAGGCCGGCATCAGCCACCAGCGCCTTTCCACCGTGGAGGGCAACATGCTGCATTCGATCATCCCTTCCTTCTACCCGCGCAGCCAGAAGGAACTGCTGACCGGACTCTTCACCAACCTGCAGCTCTATACCATGGACGACAGGTATTTCCCGAGCAAAGGCGCGAACGTGCAGATCAGGGGGGACTGGGACTTCGCCAACTCCGCAAATCCTGATTTCCAGCCGGTGACTTCGCTGTCGGCGGACTTCAAGTACGTCATCCCCATAGGGCAGAATTTCGCCCTGATCCCCGACCTCCACTGGAGGAGCGTCTTCAACAACCACCTTTCGTTCAGGCACATGAATTTCGTGGGCGGAAGCATAGCCGGGCGCTATGTGGACCAGCAGATCCCCGTGGCGGTGACCAACAGGGCCCATCTTCTGGACAATGTCGTGGGTGTGGCCAACCTCGAGTTCAGGGTCAAGCCGGTGAGGAGCGTCTATCTGTCCGCCACCGGTTCGTATGTCCGGGATGCGGAGACCATAGGCGGCCTGCTGGAGAACCTGGCCCCTTCCATCTACGGCGGCGCCCTGTCCCTCGGGTATGATACCATCGCGGGACCCCTCAAATTCGCCCTGCAGTGGAACAACAGGGAACGCTGGGGCGTGTATGTCTCATTCGGCTACGATTTCTGATATGGATTACGCCAAGATACTTTCCTCCCTTCAGGCCAGGTGCGCCAAACGGGAATATTGCTCCCAGGATATCTACGAAAAGGCTCTGAAACTTTTCGAAGGGGATGTTGAAAGCGCCCGCAAGGCTCTGGAGTCGCTCCGGGAGGACGGTTTCGTGAGCGACCTGCGCTATGCCTCGGCTTTCGCCAGGGAAAAGGCGGCCATCAGCGGCTGGGGCCCCGTGAAGATACGCTTCGCCCTTTCAGCCAAAAGGATAGAGAAGGAAGTGATCGACCAGGCCCTGGGGGAGATCGAGGCTCCCCGTGCGGACGCCCGCATGCGCTCGCTCCTTGAGAACAAATGGAAAACCCTTGCGGGGGATCCCCAGGCGAAACTCAAGCTCATACGCTTCGCCCTTTCCCGCGGGTACGACTATGACACCGTGGCCCCTGTGATCAACGGAATTTCAGCCGGAACTTCCGGTTCGTAAAGCCTTCTCCACAGACCAGACCCTCTTCTTCGAAACCCAGTTCCCTGTAGACCCCGCCGTCCGAGACGCTCGCGTCGGCGTAACTCATGATGTCGTCGGGGTGCACCTCGGAGACGAATCCCTCCATGAGCTTGCCCATGCCTCCCACCACCCGTACATCCGGGAGGGAAGCATACCTTACCCATTCGTAGGAACGGCTCCCGTCCTTCATGGTCCGGGGACTGGAGAATGTGGCGACTGCCACGAGGGTGCCTTCCGGGAGGGCGGATTCCCTGCCGCCGGTGCTTCTGTTGACAAACAGCCCGTAGCGGTAGCGGCATGAGGCCGTCCCCAGCCGGTGGCAGCGCTCCAAAAAGGCGGCCGCCACATCGGAAGGGATGCGGCGGACCGTACAATTGCGCGCGAAAACGCTTTCCAGCTGTCCGAGGCTGTCCACGGCGCTAGGCTATCTGAGGCTTGCCGTTGGCCCGGCCCCTGCGGTCTTCGCCGTCCAGGCGCCTTTCCTCCATCTTGCCTTCCAGCAGAGCCTTGTAGTCCTCGCGCCTGTTGAAGATGTCGATGGCGGTGAAAATGGCAGCCCTCATCGACCTGGGATCGGCTTCGTCCCTGCCCGCCATCTCGAAGGCGGTGCCATGGTCGGGGGAGGTGCGTACGATGGGGAGGGCGGCCGTGTAGTTCACTCCGTCCTCGAAGGCTATGGCCTTGAAAGGAGCGAGGCCCTGGTCGTGGTACATGGCAATGGTGGCGTCGAACTGCTCGTAGTGCCCCAGTCCGAAGAATCCGTCGGGAGAGAAGGGCCCGAAGGCCATGATGCCTTCGTCATTGGCCTTCCTGATGGCGGGAGTGATGATCTTCTCCTCCTCGTCTCCCAGCAGGCCGCCGTCCCCGCTGTGGGGGTTGAGGCTGAGCACTGCGATGCGGGGCTGGTCCACTCCGAAATCCTCTTTGAGCGAGGCTGAGGTGAGACGCAGCTTGCTGAGTATCTTCTCTTCCGAGATGGAGGAGCAGACGTCCTTGAGGGGTATGTGGCCTGTGACTACGCCTATCTTCATACGGCTGCTGACCATGAGCATGGTGACATCGTCCACTCCGAAGGCGTTCTGCAGGAACTCGGTGTGGCCGGGGAAGCCGAAGCCTTCGCCGTTCATGGCTTTCTTGTTGATGGGGCCGGTGACCAGCACGTCCAGCTCTCCGTTCTTGATGTCGCGCACGGCGGCTTCAAGGGCTGTGATGGCCGCCTTGGCCGATTCGGGGGTGGCCCTTCCGGGCTCGGCGAATGCGTCGTCCGGGAGGCAGTTGACTATATTGACCCGCTTGGCGTGGGCTTCGCGGGCGCTGGAGATGGCGTTGGTGTCCATCTGCTCTATCTCGGGGATGGTCTTGCGGTAGAAACCGAAAATCTTGGATGAGCCGTAGACCACGGGGGTGAAGAAATCCAGGATGCGGGGATCCGAAAGCGCTTTGATGATGACTTCGTAACCGATTCCGTTGGAATCACCCTGGGTTATGCCTACTATGAGCTTGCGTCTTGTCTGCATGTCGTTATGAGAATAATGTTTCGTCGTCTTGTGTGTAGCCGGGATCTTCGGGGAGCCCGCTCTTGCCGTAGGCGGCCACGGCCAGGGCGTCGCACCTTTCGTTTTCGGGGTGTCCCGCATGCCCCTTGATCCAATGGAAACTCACCCTGTGCCTGCGGTAGAGTCGGAGGAATTCCTGCCAGAGGTCGGGATTCTTTTTCTTCTTCCAGCCGCTGCTCTCCCATTTTTCGAGCCAGCCTTCATTGACAGCCTTCACCACATAGGTGGAGTCGCTGTACACCTGCACTTCGGCGTTTTCCCAGCGTATGGCCTCGAGCCCCTTGATCACCGCGAGGAGTTCCATGCGGTTGTTGGTGGTGCGGGCGAATCCGCCGGAAAGCTCCTTGCGGAGGCTGCCGCAGACCAGTACCACTCCGTATCCTCCCGGGCCCGGGTTGCCGCTCGCGGCGCCGTCGGTGTACAAGTATATGACCGGTCTTGTTTCCATTCTTCGCAAAAATAACTAAATTTGTACAAATTAAGACCTGTCGCGATGAATATCCTCGTCACCGGTGCCAACGGCCAGCTCGGAAATGAACTCAGGCTCCTCAGCAAGGGGGCCGGGCATCATTTCATCTTTACCGACGTGAACTCCGTGCCCGGACAGGAGACCGTCTATCTGGACGTCACCGACCTGGGTACGATACGTATCATCTGCGACTCCGAAAATGTGGACGCCATCATAAACTGCGCCGCCTACACCAATGTGGACATGGCCGAGGAAGACAAGGACATGGCCGACCTGCTGAACCGCAAGGCTCCCGGCAACCTGGCCGCCGCCGCACGCGAGAGGGGGATCACCCTCATCCACATCTCCACGGACTACATCTTCTCCGGCGACGGTTTCGAGCCCATACGCGAGGACGCCGTCCCTTCGCCCCGCAGCCATTACGGCAAGACCAAACTGGCGGGGGAGAAGGCCATACAGGAGAGCGGCTGCGACTACATCATCCTGCGCACCGCCTGGATGTATTCTCCCTTCGGGAAGAATTTCGTGAAGACCATCCACCATCTGACTGAAGTGAACGACACCCTCAAGGTCGTGTACGACCAGGTGGGGACCCCGACCTATGCCGCGGACCTCGCCGCGGTGATACTCCATATCATCGACAGCGGCAAACTGTCCCAGAAGGGCGTCTACAACTACACCGACGAAGGGGTGCTGAGCTGGTACGATTTCGCGGTGGAGATCTGTTCCCTGAGCGGTCACCGCTGCGCCATCCGGCCCTGCCGCAGCTCCGAATTCCCCTCCAAGGTGCGCCGCCCGCATTATTCGGTGCTGGACAAGACATTGATACAGAAAACTTTCGGAATCAAGATACCGTACTGGAGAGATTCCCTCAAGGCTTGCATGGAAAGACTATGAACCTGATACGGACAGAGATCCCCGACGTGCTGATCATCTCTCCCCGCGTCTTCGAAGATGCCAGGGGATATTTCTTCGAATCCTTCTCCCAGAGGGAATTCGATGCCCAGGTGCGTCCGCTGACCTTCGTCCAGGACAATGAGAGCAAGTCTTCCTACGGGGTGGTCAGGGGCCTGCATTTCCAGAAGGGGGATGCCTCCCAATCCAAGCTCATCCGTGTCGTCAGCGGCAGGGTGCTGGATGTGGCGGTGGACATCCGCCGGGGAAGCCCGACCTTCGGCCATTGCGTGCGGGTGGAGCTCTCCGGCGAGAACCGGCTCCAGCTCTTCATCCCCCGCGGCTTCGCCCACGGATTCAGCGTCCTCTCCGACGAGGCGGTGTTCCAGTACAAGTGCGACCGTTTCTATTGCCCTGCTGCGGAAGGTGCCATCGCCTGGGACGATCCCGACCTCGCCATCGACTGGGGGGTGCCTGCCGGGGACGTGATACTCTCGGCCAAGGACAAATGCCATCCCACGCTGGCCCAGTGCAGCGATTCCGACCTGTTTGATTATAGCAAGGACCTTTATGAATAAGAGAACCATCATCATCACCGGCGGAGCCGGATTCATCGGCAGCCACGTGGTGCGCCTTTTCGTGAACAAGTACCCCGGGTACCGCATCATCAACCTGGACAAACTGACTTACGCGGGCAACCTCGCAAATCTCAAGGACATCGAGGACAAGCCCAACTACCGTTTCGTCAAGATGGACATATGCGATTTCGACGGAGTGCTGAAACTCATGCAGGAGGAGCATGTGGACGGTATCATCCATCTGGCGGCGGAGTCCCATGTGGACCGTTCGATCAAGGATCCTTTCACTTTCGCGCAGACCAATGTGATGGGTACGCTGTCGCTCCTGCAGGCTTCCAAGGCATATTGGGAGAGTCTGCCCGAGAAGTACGAAGGAAAGAGGTTCTACCATATCAGCACCGATGAGGTGTACGGGGCCCTGCAGATGACCCATCCGGAAGGGGTGGAGCCGCCCTTCACCACCAAGGCCAGCTCGGGCAAGCACCATCTGGCCTACGGCGAACAGTTCTTCACCGAAGACCTGAAATACCAGCCCCACAGCCCCTACAGCGCCGCCAAAGCCAGCAGCGACCACTTCGTGCGCGCATTCCACGACACCTACGGCATGCCCACGATCGTGACCAACTGCTCCAACAACTACGGCCCCTACCAGTTCCCCGAGAAGCTCATCCCCCTGTTCATAAACAACATCCGCCACCGCAAACCCCTGCCCGTCTACGGCAAGGGTGAGAACGTCCGCGACTGGCTGTATGTCGAAGACCACGCCAGGGCCATCGACGTCATCTTCCACAAAGGCAAGATCGCCGAGACCTACAATATCGGCGGCTTCAACGAGTGGAAGAACATCGACATCATCAAGGTCCTCATCAACACTGTGGACCGCCAGCTCGGCCGCCCCGAAGGCGCCGACATGGACCTCATCACCTATGTCACCGACAGGGCCGGCCACGACCTCAGGTATGCCATCGACTCCACCAAACTCCAGAAGGAGCTCGGCTGGGAGCCCAGCCTGCAGTTTGAGGAGGGCATAGAGAAGACCGTGAAATGGTACCTGGAGAACCAGGCTTGGATGGACAACGTGACTTCCGGGGACTACCAGAAGTACTACGACGACATGTACAAAAACCGCTAGGGGATGAAGCGCCTCTTCACCGCGGCTCTCGTCCTGCTCATCTGCACCCCGCTCTGCCGGGCCCAGGTGAGCGAATATGCCTATCCTGAGAAATACATCCAGTACATGCCTGCGGTCATGGACCTGACCCTCGACTTCGCGGGCATAAAGGCTGAGAACCGTTTCGTGGACAGGCTCCTGACCCTCGGTATCGGCACCCTGTCCTGCGCCGCCCTCGTCAACGGCATCAAGTATACGGTGGGGGAGGAGAGGCCCGACGGCTCGGCATTCAACTCATTCCCTTCAGGGCACAGCGCCACTGCGTTCATGGGCGCCGAGCTGGTCCGGCACGAATACGGCTGGGGCTGGGGAGGTGCGGCTTATGCATTGGCCACATCAGTGGCGGTGCTGCGCGTCGTGCACCAGCGGCACTGGTGGTGGGACACCCTCGCCGGAGCGGGCGTGGGCATATTGAGCGCAAATATAGGCTACTGGCTCATGGAACCGGTGGAAAACCTGCTGGGTATAAGCAAACCGGCCGGACAGATAGCCCTCTGCCCGACCGTGGATCCTATGAGCGGCGCTGTCTGCGCCACATTTGCAATGCGTTTCTGACGCTTATTTCTTGAGATAATAGATGACATTGGTCACTACCCTGACCTTCTTGATCTGGGGAGTGTTGGAATCCCTGTCCTCTATGCTGAAGGTGCCCTGGTTGGCCTGTTTGATCTTGCCGAGCGTGCTCTGTGAATCCTGGGCGAACTTCAGTGCGACCTCGCGGGCGTTGCGGGTGGCTTCCTCAATCATGCCGGGCTTGAGGTCGTTGAGAGCCTCGAAGCTGAACTGCGGACGGGTCTCCCACTCGTTCTCGGAAGTGATGCCAGAGCGTATGAGCTTGCTCTGCGAAGACATCAGGGCGAGGACCTTGTCCACATTCTTGGTGCACACAGTGATGGTCACAGTGGCCACGTAGCGGTAGGCGCGGTCGTTGGAGCCGTACTCCTGGGTGAATTTGTCGGAGATGACAGGTGAGGAGACGGATATCTCCGCGGCCTCCACTCCACCGTCGGAGAGGAACTTGCGCACTATGCCTGATTTGTTCTCTATCTCGTTGTAAACATTGTTGAGGTCGTTGCCGACCACTTTGAAACGTATGGGCCAAATGACCTTGTCGGCGTTGACCTCGCGCTCGCACAGGCCTTTGACACTCACGGTCCGGTCGAAGGACTTGAGGTCTTTGACCGCTTTAGGAAGCATCGCTCCCGCGACAATCAGTCCCAGCATAACAGCCAGGCCTGCCCAAAAATTACCTTTGTTCTCCATGATAAAAAAGTTTAGTTTCCGTTATCTTCTATCAGGGCCCTGTACTTCGCGTGGAAAACCTCAGGGTCCAGAGCCTTTCTGACCAGTTCACTTCCCTTCAAACCATATGCCATCCTTTCCTCCGGGCTCAGGTCCATCATGCGGCAGATCGCATCCGCTATGGATTCCGGGTCCCTGGGATCGAACAAGATCCCGGTCTCGGACTCCCTGACATACAGGGGGTTGTCACTGACATTGCTGCAAATGGCAGGACGCGCGCAGGCGAGGGCCTCCGTCAGGGAATTGGAAGTGCCTTCGTAGAAACTTGGCAGGCAGAACGCATCGCAGCGGCGGTATATCTCCTTGACATTCTTCTCCGCAGGGAGTATCTTGAAATCGCCCTCCAGTCCAGCCTCCTTTATCATCGCCATGCATTTGCGCAGGTACTTGCTGTCCCTCTTGACCCCGTACCAGAGCACCAGCGGGCGGTAACCCCTGGCCGCGGCGATCTGTACGGCGCGTATGTAGCCGTGGATGTTCTTCCTCTTGCATATCCTGGCGGTGGTGGCCAGCACGAACCTCTCATGGACATCCTGCTCCATGGGACTGAAGGTGGCGGTGTCCACGAAATTGACTATGGTGCTGACACGGGCTCCGCGCCGGGGGAAATGCTTCTTGAGTATGGCCTCCTGGGCGTAGCTGTTGGAAATGATCTTTTCGGCGAAGCCCCAGACCAGCATTCTGTAGCCGTCGAATATGTTGAGTTTGGGATTGGCGTTCCTTTCGGA
The DNA here is from genome assembly GCA_017455065.1 of Bacteroidales bacterium. Taxonomy (GTDB): domain Bacteria; phylum Bacteroidota; class Bacteroidia; order Bacteroidales; family UBA932; genus Cryptobacteroides. Next base: position 11,183 of record JAFTBU010000062.1, on the reverse strand, counting down.
GACGATGAGCCGGAAGTCGCGGTAGAACAATTTGGCACCGCAGGCCTTGCGGCCGGCCGAGGAGGAGAAGGCTATGACCAACTCGGCACCCTCCTTCTTGATCAGGGAGGCCAGCCTGATGTCCAGCGCCAGGGTCGTAGCCCTCTTGCGGACCTGTATGTGCCTGACTCCGTGCTCGTAGAGCAGGTCGTCGAAGAAGGCCCCGTCATGGTAGGTCACCATGGTCACGTCGTGTCCGTCGTCCTTGAGCATGGCGGCCAGGCCCGTGAGCTGACGCTCCGCACCTCCGGTATCCAGGGATCTTGCCAGACAGATTATTTTCATTGCGTCAAAGTTAGCTATTTTAATGTTTTTTACATCTAAATTGTTAACTTTGGATATGAATGATTTCGTCGCATCGCTGATGCTGCTCGGCGCCTTGTCCGGTGGCAATTCCCTCCCTTTCTGGTCCACGACAGGCCAATACGGCCTCATGCCTGGGAGCAGCGGTGCCCTGGCGGTGGTGCAGGCCGGCACCTCCTATGACGAAAGCAAGACTTTCCAATGGAAGTGGGGAGTGTCCCTCGCGGCCAATACCGACCCGGCGGTGATGGTGGACCAGTGCTACGCCTCCCTCCGCTGGAAGGCACTCTCGCTGGATCTCGGCATGAAACATCCCGACCTGTATTTCATGGCTTCCGACAGCCGCCTCGGCTCCCTCTCCGTGACCGGCGGAAGGGTCGCCGAATCCGGGAACGCCCGCAGCATGCCGGGCTACAGGATCAACCTGGACCCCGTGGCGGTACCTTTCACCGGACGCCATCTTTTCATATACGGCTCTTTCGGAGACTTCAAGACCCTCGACAAGAGATATGTCCAGGGGGCGCTGGTGCACCGCACCCGGGCCTTCCTGATGCTGAGCATAGCCGAGCGTTTCGAATTCCACCTGGGACTCGACCACTACGGCATCTGGGGCGGGAACAGCCCGGTCTACGGCCCCATGCCCATCACCTTCGACAATTATTTCCGTGTCATCACCGGCCGCAACGCTTCCGCCGCGGGCTCCCACAGTGACAGGATGAACGTCATAGGCGACCAGGGCGGTGCCGAGCTTTTCAAATGGAAATGGAAAGGCGACGGCTGGAGCGTCACCCTCCAGCACGACATCCCCTACAATGACCGCTCAGGCATCGAGCTGGGCAATTTCCCCGACGGGGTGAACACCCTGCATTTCGGCTTCGAGGACAAGGACCGCTGGGTCTCCGACCTGCTCTACGAATACCATTACACCATGTACCAGTCGGGCTCCATCCACGACAATGAGTTCGACGAGAACGGGAATTTCCGGCAGTGGACCCCGGACCTGAATTTCAGGGGCATGGACAATTATTTCAACAACGGCGAATACCGCAGCGGCTGGACTTATTACGGGCGGACCATAGGTCATCCCCTGTTCTTCCCCAAAGGCACCAGGTCCGGTACCTGGGACCCTTCAGGGATAGTGCAGGGCGTGGAGAACAACCGCCTGCAGGCCCACCATATAGGCGTCAGCGGAAAACTCTTCCGCAAGGCCCCTTACAAACTCATGCTCACCTACAGCCTCAATTACGGCACCTACAGCGCCTCCTACGCGGGCGAATCCCCCCGGCAGAAGCCCTGGGGCAGCGTCAAGGAGACCCCTCTGAGGCAGGTGAGCGCCGCATTCACCGGAGAAGTCCCGGAGATCTTCGGTGTCAGGGGGCTCACCCTGCTCTACGGCATATTCGCCGACAAAGGCTCCGTGCTCCCGGACTGCGCCGGCGCCACATTGGGATTGATTTACACATTGCACTGATATGTTAACCACTATCCTTTCACTTTTGATCGCCCTCGCCAATCCCAACTGGATAGGCTGGGAGGGCGCGTTCCCCTGGGACGTGGAAACCAACCACAGCCGCCTGAGCGTCCGCTATCTCAGGACGGAATTTTCCCTGGATAAGGAAGTCCAGTCTGCCACCCTGGACATCTGCGGACTGGGTCTTTACGAATGCTACATCAACGGTTCCAAGGTTTCCGACGATGTGCTGACCCCTGCCCCCACCGATTACCGCAGGACCATTTTCTACAACACCTACGACGTCACTTCACTGCTGTCCAAGGACAATGCAGTGGGCGTCGCCCTCGGCCCCGGCCGCTACTATGCGATGCAGCAGCATTACAAGCCGTACAAAGTGGCCAATTTCGGCTATCCCAAGCTCTGGTTCAAGCTCAAGCTGGTCTACAAGGACGGCACCAAGGAAAACATAGTCTCCACCGAGAGATGGAAACTCACCGCCGAGGGCCCCATCCGCGCGGCCAACGAGTACGACGGCGAGATCTATGACGCCCGTATGGAGCTCGGCGACTGGACCAAGGTAGGCTATGACGATTCCTCATGGCACCAGGCCCAGCGCACCAGCATCCCCAAGGGTGACATGGAGCCCCAGAGCATCGCTGCCATGGCGGTGATGCAGACCCTGCCCGTCAAGAGCATAACCCCCATCGCCACGGGCTATGTCATCGATTTCGGCCAGAACATGGCCGGCTGGGTGAAGATGCGCCTGAGCAGCACCTTGAAGGACCAGGAGATCAAGCTCATATTCGCCGAGACGGTCAATCCGGACGGCACCCTGTACAGGGCCAATTTCCGCAACGCCTACAGCCAGGACACCTACACCTGCTCCGGCAAGGAGAACGGGGAGTGGTGGCACCCGGTGTTCACCACCCATGGCTTCCGCTATGTGGAAGTGAGAGGCATCAAGGACCCCAAGCCCGAGGATTTCGTGGCCGAGCTCGTGTATGACAACATAGAGACCACGGGACATTTCGAGTGCTCCAACGACGTGATCAACGCAGTCTATCACAATGCCTGGTGGGGCGTAGCCTCCAACTACAAGGGCATGCCCATCGACTGCCCTCAGAGGGACGAGCGTATGCCCTGGCTGGGAGACCGCGTCGCAGGTTCCCTGGGCGAGAGCTTCATGTTCGACATCCACGCCCTCTATTCCAAATGGATGAGGGACATACGCGAGGCCCAGAGATACGACGGCGCCATCCCTGACGTCGCTCCCGCATTCTGGAACTATTATTCCGACAACATGACCTGGCCGGCCGCCCTGCCCATGGGCTGCGACATGCTCTGGGAGCAGTACGGCGACCTCCAGCCTATCAAGGACAGCTATGCGGCCATCTGCAAATGGATGGACTACATGAAAGACTCCTACATGGACGAGAACGGCCTCATCACCAAAGACCAGTACGGTGACTGGTGCATGCCGCCCGAAAGGCTCGACCTCGTGCACAGCGCCGATCCCGCCCGCATCACCGACGGAACCCTCATCTCCACGGCATACTACGTGAAGATCTCGCAGCTCCTTTCGAAGTTCGCTTCCCTGCAGGGCCTCCGCGCCGATGCCAAGAAGTACGCCCGCCAGGCCGAGGAGACCTCCGAGGCTTTCAACAAGGCCTTCCTTACTGTCAAGCGCGGCCAGACTCCCGAGTACCAGACGCCCATGTTCTATCCTGACAGCGTCTTCTACGGCAACAACACCGTCACGGCCAACGTGCTGCCCCTGGCCTTCGGCATCGTCCCCGACGAGTACCGCCAGGACATCTGCAACAACATCATCAAGAAGATAGTCGTGGACGGGGGCGGCCATATCAGCAGCGGCGTCATCGGACTCCAGTGGATACAGCATGAACTGACGAAGATGGGCCGCAGCGACGTGGCCTTCTCCCTCGCTTCCCAGACCGGTTATCCCAGCTACGGCTACATGGTGAAGCAGGGCGCCACCACCATCTGGGAGCTCTGGAACGGCAACACCGCCAATCCTTCCATGAACAGCGGCAACCACGTGATGCTGCTCGGAGACCTCGTCTCCTGGTACTACCACGACCTCGCCGGCATACGTCCCTACAAGCCCGGCTATGAAGTGATAGAGCTCAAGCCTGACTTCACCATCGACGACCTCCAGTGGGTCAACGCTTCTTTCAAGACCATCCACGGCGTGGTGGAATCCAACTGGAAGAAGACTCTCAACGACCTGGAATGGGACTTCACCGTGCCCGCCGGCACCAAGGCCAAAGTGTGGATCCCCGGCAAGAAACGCCCCAAGACCTACAGGCCCGGAACTTATCACATAGAGGTGGCCCTGCCCCACAAGAAGAGGGTGCTCGAGGAGTCATTCCTCTACTGGAAGGCCAAGTTCCCCCAGTGCCACGCTTCTACCATAGAGCAGCTCCCCAACGGTGACCTGATCGCAGCTTACTTCGGCGGCACCGCCGAGAGGAACCCGGATGTCTGCATCTGGACTTCCCGCAAGCCCAAGGGCAGCAAGGTCTGGGAAGAGCCTCAGTATGTAGCTGACGGAGTGCAGAACGAAAACCTCCGTTACCCGACCTGGAACCCCGTCCTCTTCCAGATTCCGGACGGAGACCTCCTGCTGTTCTACAAGACCGGTCCCAGCCCGTCCACCTGGTGGGGCTGCATCAGGCGTTCCTCCGACGGCGGCCATACCTGGAGCGCTGAGGAGCGTCTTCCCGACGGCATACTCGGAGCCATCAAGGACAAGCCTGTCATGCTCAAGAGCGGCAGGATAGTGAGCGGCTCCAGCACCGAAGGGGATCACTGGAGGGTGCATTTCGAGCTCTCCGACGACGGCGGCCACACCTGGCGCAAGGTCGGTCCCGTGAACAATCCCCACGGCTATGAGGCCATACAGCCGACCATCCTGAAGCACCGAAACGGCGCCCTCCAGGCCCTCTGCCGCACCAAGGATGCCTTCGTCGGCACCACTTGGAGCTATGACGACGGCGAGACCTGGTCCGACCTCGAACTCATCGAAGGCTTGCCCCAGAACCAGTCCGGCCTCGATGCCGTGACCCTCAGGGACGGCAGCTTCGCCCTGGTCTACAACAATGTCGGCCCTCATCCCGGCACCACCAAGGGACCCCGCACCCCTCTGTCAGTCGCCCTTTCCAAGGACGGACTGCATTGGAAGAACATAGTCACCCTGGAGGACTGCCCTCTCAGCCAGTATTCATATCCTGCCATCATACAGGACAAGGACGGCAATCTCGATGTCGTCTACACCTGGAGAAGGACCAGGGTCAAATATGTGAAGGTGGATTATTAGAGGGCTCTGAGCCACTCCATAGTCTTCCGCAAGATTTCCAGACGGTCGGACTCGCTCTTGAGAGATTCAAGGGGGAGTCCGATTGCTGTTACACGGTAGCTTCCCGCATTGAAATTGACCGCAGCCGGGAGGCCGGTGCCGCTGTAGCGGAGCACCACGCTGCCCCTGGAGTCGACGGGCTCGATGGCGTCGGGATTCTCCACGCAGTAGCCTTCCTCGCCGATATTGCTGTAGAACTCTGCCTCATGGCCTAGCAAGCCGGCTCCGGCCCCGAGGGCGCCCCTGTGGGTGCCGTGGTCGGTGGTGAAGCTGTAGCCGAGCACCGACCTGACGAAGTTGATGCTCTGGGCCCTGAAGCTGCTGTCGGTGCGGGTGGGCTGTATGTCGGACCAGACATCCGTGGCGATATTGGCCCCGGTGACCAGGATGCTGCCGCCCTCCTGGGTGAATGCGGTCAAGGCGTCCTGCATGGCCTGGGGGAAGACGCTGAAACGGTCTCCGGCGTCACGGCCGCTGTCGGTGGTCACCTGCTTGCCGCAGATGAGGTCCATGGCCCAGGCTTTGTCCTGGTCCCGCTGGAAGGCGGAAGAACTCAATGAATAGAAGGGGTATCCGAGCTCCATCAGGAGTTTCCCGTGGGGATAGATGTTGTCGAAGGTGTTGCCCTTGACGACCAGGCCTATGCCGTCGTCGTATGAGGCGCCCCAGCCGGAATTGTCGTCGGTGATCCATTCCTTGCTGCGGCGGAATTCATAATTCTCCCCTATGTAGCTGAGGTCGCTGATATAAGGGACTCCGCTGTCGGTGCGGGCGTCGAAACCGGCGTATGTGCCGGCATCGAACCAGGCGGGGGAGGAGACCCTGGTGAAATTGTTCACCACCAGCACAGCTTCGGCGGCGGGACTCCCTGGCCTTCCTATGGAAAGGACTTCGGAAGGGAAACTCTCGCCTCCGTCGTTCCAGGCGATGACTTTGAAACTGTAAATGTGCCCGGGCTCGATGTCCACTTCGGCGGAGCTCTCCTTGACGTCTTTTACGAAGACGAAGGCCCCGTCATCTATCCTGCGCCATATGGCGTAGCCTTTGGGCGTGGCCGTGGGCTCGAGAGGGTCCTCGCGGGGAGTCCAGCTCAAGCTGGCTTTCTTTTCCGAGACGAATCTCAGGGCCAGGTCCGAGACCGGCAGGGGCTGGACCGTGTAGGGGATGCCGTACAGGTCGCCCAGGAATTTCAGCATGCCTTTGTAGACGGCCCTGCTGAGTGCGAATTTGAAGGACGGGTCCGTACCGTAGCGCATGTCGGCGAGGTTCTGGTGGCTCATGGTCTCGAGTATCATGGCGGGGGCTTCGGTGGCCCTGGCTTCGTAGTAGGACCTGTTCCATATCATCCTGCGGGACCACTGGGAGTCGAATCCTGCCCGGATGTCGCTCACGACCTGGTCCTGCACATATTCAGCATAGAGGCGGCTCACATCCCTCGGGGCGCCGTTGGCGTATTTGCGGCTGCCTTCGCTCATTAGGGTGTAGATGGCCAGGGTGCCGACTGTGCTGTCGCCCGGAGTCACTCCGGCGTCGGAATGGAAGGCCAGGGAGAGGTCGAAGGGGACGTTCCTTTCTTTGCGGAGCTCTTCCACCCAGTCGGCCCGGGAGGTGTAGTCGTTGATGTAGTCGGTCTCCCTTTCGTGGACGATGGTGCTGTCGATGCCGGCCCACTGGAGCCAATAGCTGGCGCCTTCCAGGTAGCTCGGTACGCCGGAGACGCGGGGTCTGGCACCGGCGTTGCCGCGGGCGAGCTTGCCCATGCCGCCGCCTATCTTGACGGCGTCGGCGGTGACCGTCTGCCCCTTGGCCCCCTTGTTGTCAAGGCTGACCCATCCTTTCTCGCCCCGGTCGAATTCGAAGGTGCCGATATAGATCCAGGTGCCTCCGCCCCTGGTTTGGTCCACCTCCAGGACGGTGTCTCCGCCCATGTGGTGCACGGTGTAGCGGGCGGCGGTGCAGCTGCCCTCTTCGCTGCGGTAGGAGACGTACACGGCGTACTGCCCCCTCTGCTCGATGTCAGGGGTCCAGCGGACGGTGGAGAGGTCGGAGCCGGAGGTGCATGCGGCGCCTCTCGCGGTGCCGGCGGTGAAGGGATTGTCAGAGCGGGAATAACTCTCCTTGAAATCGGCGAAACCCTCTCCGGCGGTGCTCCAGGAGCCTTTCTCACTATATTTGCCGCTGCGCCTCAAGGCACCTTCCCTGCGGGTGGAGAAGCTGCGGTCATTGTCAATGATGTATTCGAGCACGTGGGTGTCCCTTTCGCGGGGAGTCATCACATACGCCCCGGCATTTTCCAGCATGGGGATGAGGAAGGGGAGTACGAAGGACTGGGTGAAGAAATCCTCGCTGGTGCGGTGCACGCGGGCCCTCTGCCACATCCAGCGGTCCTGGGTCTCGTTGTAGTACATGCCGTGGCTCTGCCACAGGGCGATGTTGCGTCCGTCCAGGCCGCGGGGGTATTTCCTCGCCCCCACCCGCTTCACCACGGCATTGCCCCTGCCGGGATCGGCCACCTTGTGGACGTAGTCATTGGGCCTGCCGTCGGAAGTGCGTACGGGGGTCACCAGGTCGTGGAAATCGATGGAGCCGACGAAGACCTTGCCCAGGCTGTAGCTTTTGTTGATGCGCTTCACTTCGGCGGAGAGTTCCTTCAGCAGCCATTCGTAGTCGGCCTGATGCCAGGGGTAGTCGCCGAGATTGGAGTTGAAATAGATGTCGAGGGTGTTGCCGCGGCGCAGGGCTCTGCTGACGCGTATCTCGTCTATGTTCTGGACTGTCGTCCTGCGCTCCAGGCGAAGGAAGAGCGAGTCGGTGAAAGTCTTGAAATCGGATGCTACAGGTGCTCTCTGGGCGTTCATGGACAATATTCCCCCCAGCAGGAATATCGCGATGGCGGTCAGTTTCTTCATTTTTTCTTCGACGAAAGCAGCAGTATCACCAGTATTATCAGGCAGCTTGACCCGAGGGCGATGGCGTCGGCGATGAAGTCGGCCTTGTCAGGGGATCTGGTGGCGGTGAAGCCCTGGATCCATTCGGTCGCGGCGGCGATGGCTGCTCCTATGATGAAGGTGAGTACCGTGTAAATCAAAATCTGCCAGAATTTGTCCGTCTTCCAGCTGGTGGAGAGGAAGAACAGGATGGGGAAGGGGAAGAACATCAGGAAGTGGGCGAGTTTGTCGACAGGGATGCCGAAAAACTCCGTCTTCACCGACGGGAGGCTGTCGGAGCTGATGAAACAAAGTATGCCCACTGTAATGAGGTACAGCAGCAACAGCAATCTGGATAGTATGACCCTGCTTCTCATCTTACAATGCCTGCATGTCGTTCAGTTTCTTGTAGTAGCCGTCCAGGGCGATGAGTTCGTCGTGACGGCCCCTTTCCACTATGCGCCCTTCGTCCATGACGATGATCTCGTCGGCGCCCTTGATGGTGGAGAGACGGTGGGCGATGGCAATGGTGGTGCGGGAGGACATGAGCCTCTCGAGCGCTTCCTGGACGGTGCGCTCGGACTCGGTGTCCAGGGCGGCGGTGGCTTCATCGAGGATCAGGATGGGAGGGTTCTTGAGTATGGCCCTGGCAATGCTGATGCGCTGCCTCTGTCCGCCGCTGAGTTTGACTCCGCGGTCGCCGATATTGGTCTGGTAGCCTTCTTCCTTTTCCATGATGAAATCATGGGCGTTGGCTATCTTGGCGGCTTCGACGACCTTGTCGGGGTCGGGATTCTCCACGCCGAAGGCTATGTTGTTGAAAATGGTGTCGTTGAAGAGTATGGGATCCTGGTTCACATTGCCCATCACCGAACGGAGCGATGAGAGGCTCAGCTCCTTGATGTCCTTGCCGTCTATGGTGATACGGCCGGAATCGGGGTCGTAGAATCGGGGGATCAGGTCCACGAGGGTGGATTTGCCTGCGCCGGAGGCACCCACGATGGCCACGGTCTTGCCCTTGGGGATTTCCAGGTCGATGTGGCTGAGCACTTCCCGGCTGCCGTCGGCATAGCGGAAGCTGACATCTTCGAAGCGTATGGCTTCATTGAAATCCTTGAGCTCCGCGGGGGCGGCAATCTCCTTTATGTCATTGTGCGCATTCAGTATCACATCTATCCTGTCCATCGAAGCGAGGCCCTTGGGGATGCCGTAGGCGGCTTTTGCGAGGTCCTTGATGGGCTGGATGACGCTGTACAATATGGCCATGTAGGTGATGAAGGCGGGGGCGTCGATCACGGCGTGGTCGGAGAGTATCAGGGTGCCGCCGAACCAGAGCACCATGGCTATCATCACGGTGCCGAGGAATTCGCTGACGGGATGGGCGCTGGACTGGCGCACTCCCACCTGGGTGTTCTTCCTCTTCATGGACTCAGTGACGCGGCTGAATCTGTCGGCCATCTTCTTCTCTGCGAGGAAGGCCTTGATGACCCTGAGTCCGCCGAGGGTTTCCTCGACCTGGCTCATGGTGTCGGACCAGAAGCCCTGGGCTTCAGTGGAGTCGGCTTTGAGCCTTCGTCCTATGGCGCTCATCACCAGGAGCACTACAGGGGCGAAGATTATCGTGAACAGGGTGAGCTGCCATGACATCACGAACAGCCATCCGAGGTAGAAGATGATCAGGATGGGGTTCTTGATGAGCATGTCCAGGGTGCTGGTGATGGAAGTCTCGACTTCCTGTACATCACCGCTCATCCTGGCTATGATGTCGCCTTTGCGCTCCTGTGAGAAGAAGCCTATGGGCAGGGAGAGTATCTTGCGGTAGAGCTGCATCCTCATATCCTTGACCACTCCGGTGCGGATGGGGACCATCACTGCGTAGGCTCCGAAATAGCAGGCGGTCTTTATGAGGGTTATGCCGCTGAAGATGAGGCACAGCAGGAGCAGGACCTTGCTGGCTCCGGAGACCTCTATCCACTGGGTCATGTAGTAATAGACGTTGTTCAGGACATCACCGAATCCATGGACGTTTTCCCAGGGGATGAAATTGTACTGCTCTGTGCCGGATTCGAAGAGAATCTTGAGGATGGGGGCGAGCAGGGAGAAAGAAAAGATGTTGAATACGGCGGAGAGTATGTTCATGACGACCGAACCGCACAGATATTTCTTGTACGGTGCTACGTAACGGACTAGTACTCTCCAGAATTCCTTCATAGATTGCAAATATAATCATTTGTTGCGGGATGGCATAATTTGTGTACCTTTGTAGCCGGAAGTATTTTTATTTTTTGCAATATGAAGAAGTTAGTGTCAATTTTGTTTGCCGCGCTCCTGACTTTCGGAGCCCTTGCACAGGAGTCCGTGATTCCCCAGAGGCTGGAAATTGTCGAAGTGGAGGTAAATGACGGACAGGGTGAGTTCGAGATATTCACCGTTCCCAAGGATGGGGTCAATCATTTCTATCTTTCCGTGGGTACCCTCGGGATCGGAGATGAGATCTTCCAGATCAACATCGACCCTCTCAACCATATGTATATCCCCCTGGGTACGAGCGTCTCTGAGTCCATGGAGACTCTCACCGCTCTGCAGGATCTGTTCAAAGGCGATCCCGGCGATTCCATGACTGTCGGGGGCTGCGTTTCCATCCTGATGCCCAAGGAGGAGCTCGAGGATGTGACGGTCACCTACCGCAGGCCTTTCATCACTCGCAGTCTCGAGTTCACGGTACAGCGCGACGGCTATATCCGTTCCGCCTTCATCGGCCGTTCCGAGTTCAATTCCCTCGTCTCCGGCCTGAAATTCTACGGTACCATCCACCCGAACGAATAATCATTTTCCCTTATAGATCAGCCCCGCAGGTCACCCCCGCGGGGCTTTTTCGTTTACCTGGTCGCGGTCCCTTTCCGTGGCGCGGCCTTCCCCCAGTCGCGGCGCCACCTGGCGGGAGCGGGGCAGCTCGGGGACGGGGACCGTCTCGCTGCGCTCGACCCCACCGTTCGCTCCGCTCACGGTCCCCCCTCTTACGTTGCCGAGGGTGGCACGGGTCCCGTCCCCGCCTGCCCCGTCCCCGCCTGCCCTGGCCCCGAGC
>JAFTBU010000061.1 GCA_017455065.1 Bacteroidales bacterium | reverse complement strand
CCGGGAATACATCAGGTACTACAATAACGATAGAATCAAACTGAGGCTAAAAGGAAAGAGCCCGGTGCAGTACCGGACTCAGTTCCAATCTCAAGCTTCTTAACAAGAATAAACCGTCCAACTTTTGGGGGTCACTTCATCCCAGAGCTCCCCGCAGCCCGCCCGTAACCTCCGCGCTGGCGCGCCTAAGCGCGCCCGGCGATGCGGGCACTTTGGCGCAGACAAAGTGCGGGAGCAAGGAGCCGCGCGGGTAGCGAGCTTTGCGAGCGGTCAAGGGGGCAGCGCCCCCTCAAAAGGGCGGCGGTGGTGCCGCATCCGCCCGCCGCCGCATGGCGTATATTGCGGCGGCGACCCTCACCGCCCTGCAGACCCTACCCTTCGGTAGCAAAAAAGGCCGATTTTGCGACTGAACCCTCTGGCTGACCTACCCTTCGGTAGCAAAATAGGCCGATTTTGCGACTGAACCCCCTGGCTGACCTACCCTTCGGTAGCAAAATAGGCCGATTTTGCGACCGAACCCCCTTGCGCTCCTACCCTTCGGTAGCAAAAAAGCCCGATTTTGCGACCGAACCCCCTGGTCCGACCACCCTTCGGTAGCAAAAAAGGCCGATTTTGCGACTGAACCCCCTGGCTGACCTACCCTTCGGTAGCAAAAAAGGCCGATTTTGCGACTGAACCCCCTGGTCCGACCACCCTTCGGTAGCAAAAAAGCCTGATTTTGCGACTGAACCCCCTCCGTGCCCCCGGTTTCGCGTACGAAATCGCCCCTTTTTGTTCGTGAACCCCCTCCGTGCCCCCGGGTTCGCGTACGAAAACCCGCCTTTTTGTTCGTGAACCTCGGGTGTACGGCCACCGACATAGCGGATGCGGCTGAAAGCAACGGGCGGGCGAGGAGAGCCCCCACCCAGAGTTCCCCACAGCCCGCCCGTAACCGCCGCGCTGGCGCGCCTCAGCGCGCCCGGCGATGCGGGCACTTTGGCGCAGACAAAGTGCGGGAGCAAGGAGCCGCGGGGGTAGCGAGCTTTGCGAGCGGTCAAGGGGGCAGCGCCCCCTCAAAAGGGCGGCGGTGGTGCCGCATCCGCCCGCCGCCGCAGGGCGTATATTGCGGCGGCGGCCTCATCTGTAATGCGCCTTTGCTCTCATCCAGGCAGCATCCCAGGCCGGTACGGCCGCGGCAGCAAAGCGAGGGGAACGCGTGAAACCCGAAATTCAGAGGCCCGCCGGACCCCCAACAGACTGCACTGTAGGCAAGGGTGCCCGGGCTGACGAATGTTATAATCAGCCTGCGCCCTCGCGGAAAAAAACAAGCGGCCAGTTCTGAAACTGGCCGCTTGTCGATTCAGCGGATCCCGCTTCGACCCACGCCTTTACTTCACGTACTTGGCGAGGGGGGACTTGTGGGCTTTGAGCTGCTCGCAGATGATCTGGTCGTACATGCGTGCGCCCTTCTCGGTGGTGTGCACGCCGCCGGCGAAGTACTCTCTGGTGGCTACCGTACGGCCTATCTCTTCCATGGCCTTGGAGGTAAGTTCATTCAGGTCGATGAACTCGACGCCCTCTTCCTCGGCCACCTGCCTTGACCAGGCGGTGTAGGTGTCGGTGAAGCGTGCGACCTTGTTCTCGCCCTCCCAGGTGTTCTTCGAGCTGGGGGACATCACGATCACGTGTGCGCCCCTCATCTTGGCCTGGCGGACCATCATGCGGATGTAATGACCGTAGGTGTAGACGTCCTCAGGACCGCCGTTGCGCTCCATGGTGACGGTCTGCATCTCCTCGCCAGTGCCGTTGAGGGTGCCTCTGGCGCGTCCGGTGCCCAGGGGATACGGGTCATTGTGACCGAAGTTGATGAACACGAAGTCTCCCTTCTGGATGCCGTTGCGGATCTCGGTCCACACGGTATTGTAATAAGTACGGCTGCTGCGGCCGCCCGCTCCGTCGTTCTCGACGGTCACACCGTCGGTGAGGTAGTCGGCGAAATAGCTGCCCCAGCCCCACTGGTTGCCCTGTCCGGTACCGTTGCCGGTCTTGGTGGTGGAATCTCCTGCGAGTATCACCATGGGCTTGCCCTTGACCCTCTCGGGATTCTTGGGAGGCTCGGGAGCCTGCCTGACGGGCTGCTGAGGCTGCTGGGGAGGCATCATGCCGAAGAAACCGAAGCCCTGGGGTGCGGGAGGCACGACTCCGTAGATCTTGAGCATTTCGGAAGCTGCGAGGAGCATGGGGCCGTAGCCGTGGGCGGCGAGGACGCTGACAGGGCGGGACTCATAGAAAGTATTGGTCCAGCCGAATCCGGTGCCTACGCAGGTGTTCTCCACCTGGCCCTTCTCATTGACCTGGGCGGCGACACCCTTCCAGCCGCTCTTGGCGACATCCTGATAGGCGGTCTTGTCGATCCAGCCTTTGTTGATGGCGTGTGCGATGCAATACACGAACATTGCGCTGGCGCTGGTCTCCAGGTAGGACTCCGAACGGTCGAGCAGCTGGTGCCATCTGCCGTCGGGAGCCTGGAGGGCGGCCACACCCTTGATCTGGGCCTTCAGCAGGCTCATGATCTCGTCATATCCGGCGTAGCTGGGAGGGAGCACGTCCAGGACATCGCACATGGTGAGCATCGCCCAACCGTTGGCGCGGGCCCAATGGAAGTTGGGATGCTCGCTCATGCCCTCTATCCATCCGTGGCGGAACAGGTTCTTCTCGGGTATCCAGAGATACTTCTTGAATCCGAGGATCTGCTTGACCGCTTCGTTGAAATACTTCTCAGTGAGGTCGCCGTTCTCCATCTGCATCAGGCGTGCCCTGTATGCGATGGCGGGAATGCCCATGTACATGTCGTCGAGCCACACGGAATTGGTGGTCGGGCGGTTGCGGGCAAGGAGGCCGTCTCCCAGGCGGTACTCCTTGTACATCACGAAATTGAACCAATGGTCCAGGATGTTGCGGAAGCCTCTGTTGCCCCAGGGATTCTTGAGCGCACCCTTGATGAGGGCGGCAGCGCCGGATCCGCAGTCGTCCAGGAAACGGGGGACGTAGATCTGCTGGAGCTGCGGCTTCATCTCGTAGCCGGTGGTCTCGTAATACTCCTTGATGTACGGGAACATGGCTCCGAGGGCGTTGAAACGGTCCATGGTGTAGTTGGTGTACTTCTCGTCACCGAGCACGTCTCCCATGGCGAGCATGCCGGAGTAAACCACTCCCCACTCGTAATGGGTGATGCTGAAATCACTCTTGCTGAAGCTGGTCTCCTTGTCGATCTTGGAAAGATCGCTGAGCACCTTGCCCTTGCCATCCACGAGGGTGTAAGGGGTGCAACCGTCGAGATAGTTGAAAATCCTGTCGGCGACTTCACGGACCTGATCCGCGGGGTCGGCTTTCTGCTGCTGTGCAGCTGCGCTGAGGCTGAGGCCCAGGAACGCGGCCATGCACAGGACAACTGTTCTGAGAATGTGTTTCATATGGATATTGGTTATAGTTTAAGGCTTTGGGACTAGAACGGCAGGTCGTCGGCAGGGGCCTCTTCTATGTCCAGGTTGACAGGCTGCTGGGGGGCGGGCTGAGCCTGGGGAGCGGCGCTCTGCTGCTGATAGGACGGCTGCTGGTAAGAAGGCTGCTGGTAGGAGGGCTGCTGGTAGGAAGGCTGGGACTGGGGATAAGGAGCCTGCATGGAGGCGTCGTCGGGCCTTCTGCCGAGGAGCTGGAGGCTGTCCACGGTCACTTCAGTAGTGAATCTCTTGGCGCCGGTCTGGTCGGTCCATGACCTGGTCCTCAGACGGCCCTCGATATAGAGCTGGGTGCCTTTCCTGATGAATTTCTCCGCAATGTCAGCAGAATTCCTCCAGGCCACGATATTGTGCCATTCGGTGTTTTCCCTGAGTTCGCCGCTGCGGTCCCTGAACCTTTCGGAGGTCGCGAGGGTGAATGTGGCTACTTTGGTGCCGGCGCCGTTTGCGCCGTTGTTTCCGTCGAGGTAACGTACTTCGGGGTCTCTTCCAACGTTACCGATAAGCATTACTTTGTTCAGTGACATAATTCTGTGCTGTTAAAATCCGTAAATCTTTTTCATGGCTTCGACGTCCGGCTCCTCCGAAGTCATGATCGGGTATCCGTCCACCGCCTGCTGGAACAGCCACATCCTGCCGGAGATGTACCTGCGGCCTTTCGCACTCAAAGCCTCCCGGTCGAAGGAAGGATGGGCGTAGGACGCTTCCAGATAGACGTTTGCGTCGAATCTTTCTATGTTTTCCACGGGGCAGGGGAGAGTGTAGATGATGATGTCGGCGCTCTGCGCCTTGAAAAAATCACAAGTCTTCACACCCATCTGCTGGGCTGTCTCCCCGGCCTTGCCGGCTGTCCTGTTGGCCACCGAAGTTTCGAGGCCGAGGTCCCTGGCCGCTGCCGCCGCAGCTTTGCCGGCCCCGCCGCACCCTATCACAAGGGCGCTGTCCCCTGCCTTGAGCCCGGCCCCGGTGATAAGGGTCCTGAGTCCGAGGTAGTCGGAGTTGTAGGCCTTGACCTTCCCTTCGGGGGTCTTTACGAGGAGGTTCGATGCGTGGATGGCCCGGACCTCGTCGCTGAGTATGTCGGCCGTACGGTAAGCATCCTCCTTGTAGGGTGCTGTCACGTTGACGGCCCTGTAGTCCTGCATGAAGCGCTCCCTGAGCGGTTCGAAATCGGGACCTTCGATCAGATCGTAGGACCAGCGTCCCGAATATGCCGCCCCGAAGAGGGCGGGACTCACCGAGTGTCCGATAGGATAGCCTATGAGTCCGAACCTATCCATTTCTCTGCCGTATCGCTTCGTATAGCAGTATCGCTGCCGAGACTGAAACGTTGAGGGAGTCCAGTCTTCCCAGCATCGGTATCATAATGTGGGCGTCGGCCGCCTGCCTCCAGCCGTCGCTGAGCCCGGTGGCCTCAGTGCCGAAGACAATGGCTGTCGCCCCTCCCATGTCGCAGTCGTAGTAGACCGAAGAATCCTGCAACTGCGCCGTAAGTATCTTTATCCCCCTGTCTTTCAGGAAGGTGATCGCTTCCCCGGAAGAGCAGACCGCGACGGGTACGGTGAATACCGCTCCGATCGAAGCCCGGATGAGGTTGGGGTTGTACAAGTCGGTCAGCGGGTCGCAGATGATCACTGCATCCGCCCCGGCGGCGTCGGCGCTTCGCAGCACCGCCCCGAGATTGCCGGGTTTCTCCACCCCTTCCATCACGGCAATCAGGGGCCTTTCCCCGAGGGAAAGGTTTTCCAGGCTGTGCTCCCTGGAGCGCACTTCCGCGATGACACCTTCGGTGCTGCCGCGGTAGGCAATCTTGGAATAGAGCTCCGCGGAGACTTCGAAGCGGTGGCGTGCCTCAGGCAGGGGCCTGCCGTCGAGCAGCTGCCCGCACACGAAAAGGCTGTCCACGCTGTACCCTCCTTCGACGCAATGTCCCAGCTCCCTGAGACCTTCGACGACGAAAAGACCGGACTCGCGCCTCAGCGACGACTTCTGCTGAAGCGACAACAGGGTCTTTATCTTCGGATTCTGCGCCGAAGTGATGGTCTCTGTCACTGCTGCTCCTCTTTTTCTTCTTTGCGGACTATCTTCTCAGGCCTCATCATGGGGAAGAAAAGAACATCCTGTATGGCTGTCTGGCCGGTCATGAACATGGTGAGCCTGTCGATACCCATGCCGAGTCCCGAGGTGGGAGGCATGCCGTACTCGAGTGCGCGCACGAAGTCGTAGTCGATGAACATGGCTTCGTCGTCGCCCTTGCTCTTGAGCCTGGCCTGGTCTTCGAACCTTTCGAGCTGGTCCACCGGATCGTTGAGCTCGGAATATGCGTTGCAGAGCTCCTTGCCGCAGACGAACAGCTCGAACCTTTCGGTCAGGGCGGGGTCGCTGCGATGGCGCTTGGTCAGGGGGGACATCTCCACGGGATAATCGATGAGGAAGGTGGGCTGGACGAGATTCTTCTCCACATACTCTCCGACTATGGCGTCGATGAGCTTGCCGACACCCATCGAAGGCTCGATCTCGATCTTGAGGTCCTTGCAGACCTTGCGGAGCTCATCCACTCCCATGCCCTTCACGTCCACGCCTGCATACTCCTTGATGGCATCCAGGATGGGCAGCCTGCGGTAGGTGCCGCCGAAGTCCACTTCGTTGCCGGCTATGTCCACCTTGGTGGTGCCGTTCACGGCGACGGCTATCTTGCAGAGCATCTTCTCCACAAACTCCATCATCCAGAAATAGTCCTTGTACGCCACATAGATCTCCATGCAGGTGAACTCGGGGTTGTGGGTCTTGTCCATGCCCTCGTTGCGGAAGTCCTTGGCGAACTCATAGACTCCGTTGTAACCGCCCACGATCAGCCTCTTGAGATAGAGCTCGTTGGCTATACGCATGTACATGTCGATGTCCAGGGCATTGTGATGGGTGATGAACGGACGTGCGGTGGCACCTCCGGGGATGCTCTGGAGTATGGGAGTCTCGACCTCGAGGCAGCCTGCCTCGTTGAAATACTCGCGCATGGTGGCGATGATCTTGGCCCTCTTGATGAACACGTCCTTAACCTGGGGATTGACGATCAGGTCCACGTATCTCTGGCGGTATCTGAATTCGGGGTCGCTCACGGCGTCGTGCACGACACCGTCGGCTTCCTTGACGATGGGGAGCACCCTGAGGGACTTGCTCAGCAGGGTGAGCTCCTTGGCGTGGATGCTCAACTGGCCGGTCTGGGTGATGAAGGCGAAGCCGCGGATGCCGATGATGTCACCGATGTCCATGAGCTTCTTCCACACCGTGTTGTACATGGTCTTGTCTTCACCGGGGCAGATCTCGTCCCTCTTGACATAGATCTGGATGCGTCCGGTCTCGTCCTGGAGCTCTCCGAACGAGGCGGCGCCCATGATCCTGCGGCTCATCAGGCGGCCTGCGATGCAGACTTCCTGGAAATTGCCTTTTTCCGGGTCATACTCCCGGGTTATCTGGGCGGTGGTGGTGTCCACCGGATAAAGGGCGGCGGGATAGGGCTCTATGCCGAGTTCCCTGAGTTTTGACAATGCTTCCCTGCGGATCTGTTCCTGTTCACTGTATTCCATAGTACATACTTTCTTAGAAAGACAAAAGTAAGATAATTAATTCTAAAATTGAAATTTTATAGATATCTTTGTATGATATGCAGAAAGAGTGCAAATGGATATTCAAAGAGCAGGCCGATCCGGTGAAAGTGGAGCGTCTCTCCACTGAAATCGGCATCGACACCGTCCTCGCAGAGCTCCTCATCGAAAGGGGAGTGGAGACCTTCGACGAGGCGCGGCTCTTCTTCCGTCCCTCCCTCGACCGCCTGCACGACCCTTTCCTGATGAAGGACATGGACAAGGCGGTGGAGAGGCTCCGCAAGGCCATCACCACCAAGGAGAAGATACTCGTCTACGGTGACTACGATGTGGACGGCACCACCGCGGTGGCACTGGTGTACTCTTTCATCAAGCGCTTTTCCAATGCAGTCGATTTCTATGTCCCGGACCGCTACGACGAGGGTTACGGCGTGTCCATCAAGGGCATAGAGTGGGCGGCGGCCAACGGCTTCGGCCTCATCATCACCCTGGACTGCGGCATCAAGGCCATCGACAAAGTCAAGCTGGCGGCATCCAAGGGGATAGACGTGATCATCTGCGACCACCATCTGCCCGAGGATGAACTGCCTGCCGCGGTGGCTGTGCTGGACCCCAAGCGGGAAGACTGCCATTACCCTTTCGACGACCTCTCCGGCTGCGGCGTGGGATTCAAGCTGGTGCAGGCATATTCTGCCAAGTACGGGGTTCCCTTCGAGACCCTGGTGCCCCTGCTGGACCTGCTGGTGGTGAGCATCTCCTCCGACCTTGTGACCATGGTCGGGGAAAACAGGATACTCGCCCATTTCGGCCTGAAGCAGCTCAATGAAAACCCCCGGCACGGCCTCAAGGCCATGGTCAACCTCTCCAATATCGAACCGGGGCATATCACCATCGACGACATCGTCTTCAAGATCGGTCCCCGCATCAACGCCGCAGGGCGCATGGAGACGGGAAGGCTGGCGGTGGAGCTCCTGACAGCGAAGGACACCGAGACAGCCATGTTCATAGGCGAGAAGATCAACGAGAGCAACAACGACCGCAAAAACATAGACCGTGAGATCACAAAAGAGGCCCTGGAGATGGTCCAGACGGGCAAATGCCTGGCTTCCGAAAACGCCACGGTCGTCTACAACCCCAAGTGGAACAAAGGCGTCGTCGGCATAGTCGCCTCCAGGCTGGTCGAAGCTTACTACAAGCCTACGATAGTGCTGACCAAATCCAACGGATTCGTCACAGGCTCCGCCAGGAGCGTCTCCGGTTTCGACCTGTACCAGGCCATAGAGAGCTGTGCCGACCTGCTGGAAAACTTCGGCGGCCACATGTATGCGGCCGGCCTCACGCTGAAAGAGGAAAACCTGCCGGAATTCAGCCGCAGGATAGACGAATTCATTTCAGGCAAGATCATCCCCGAGATGCTCACTCCCGTCGTGGAGATAGACGCCAAGCTGAATTTCTCCCAGGTCACCCCGAAATTCACCCGCATACTCAAGCAGTTCCAGCCTTTCGGCCCTGGCAATTCCAACCCTATCTTCGTGACTGAAAACGTCTATGACGCGGGCAACGGCCGCAAGGTGGGAGCCGGCGGAGTGCATCTCAAGCTGGACCTGATCCAGGAGTCCCAGCCCTATCACCAGATACCCGCGATAGCGTTCAACATGTCCGACTATTACGAATACATCAAGTCGGGCAATCCGTTGGACGTCTGCTATTCCATCGTGGAGAACTATTACCGGGGCAATTCCACCATCCAACTCCGGGTCAAGGACCTGCGCGAGCGGGAAGAGTTTATTTAACCCCTATATTGAGTTTTACGCTGCCCACGGGAGAAGATACGCTCAGCGTGGCGGTTCCCGGCGTGTCGCGCAGCGAGCGCACCACTGCCAGCGCCTTGCCGGCGAACATGTCTTTCCTGTTGCCCTTGAGGCTGGTGGTGTCGGCGGCGTTTCCATTGTCAATGCCGATGAGTTCGCCCTGGCCGGCGACGCTGAACTCCAGCGGCAGGGTGGCATCGGGCACGACCCTTCCGTCCTTGTCCACCGCTTCCACGGTGACATAGCACAGGTCATAGCCGTCGGCTGCGATCACGGGGCGGTCGGGGGTGAGTTTGAGGCCGACCGGCGCTCCGGTGGTGTAGATGGTGTGGCGGGCTACTTCCATGCTGCCGAGCGATGAGACGGCTTCGATCTTGCCGGGGGTGAAGGGGACGTTCAGCCATTGTGCCCGGAGCTCCTCGCCCTTCTTGGCGGAGCTGCCGTAGCGCACGCCGTTGATGTACAGATCCACCGCGTCGGCGTGGTTGTAATAGCACCAGAGGTCCACCGTGTCGCCTTCCTCCCAGTTCCAATGGGGGAAGAGGTGGGCGACAGTGTTGTCGCTCCATTCAGCCTGGTACATGTAGTAGATGTCCTTGGGGAAGCCGGCGAGGTCGACGATTCCGAAATAGCTGGAGCGGGAAGGCCAGCCGTAAGGCGTGGGCTCTCCGAGGTAGTCGAAGCCGGTCCAGACGAAGCATCCGGCCATCCAGTCGCGGTCGCGGACGCTCACCCATGCATGCTCGTGCAGGTCGGCCCAGGGGGCGCAGAGGGCATCGTATGAAGTGCACTGATGGTGCTCCGAGTCGTGGGTCAGCCACCACTCGCGGGGCTGACGCTGGACATCGGTCGAAGGCTGGGGATAGAAGCCCCTGGAGTTGAGGCTGGAAGCCGTTTCCGAGCCCAGGAGAGGGGTGTCGGGATAGCGCTCCCGGAGTATGTCGTAGTCCCAGGTGTGGTAGTTGAATCCATAGACGTCCAGAGCTCCGGAGAGGATGATGTTGTTGGAAGCCCCGGTGTCGTTGCATCCGGCGGTGATGGCCCTGGTGTCGTCCAGATCCCTTATCAATGCCGCCATGTGGCGGGAAAGTTCCTGGTTGGCCTCGGGATTGCCGCCCTGCTCGGGGATTTCGTTGCCTATGCTCCACATGATTACGCTCGGGTGGTTGCGGTCACGCTTCACGAAGTCCTGTACGTCGGCGACATGCCACTCGTCGAAGAAACGGGAGTAGTCGTACCTCGTCTTGGGACGGCGCCACATGTCCATGGCCTCGTCCATCACGAGGAAGCCCATCTCGTCGGCAAGCTCGAGGAGCTCCGGTGCGGGAGGGTTGTGGGAGGTGCGTATGGCGTTGCAGCCCATGTCCTTGAGGATGCCCAGCTCCCTTTCGAGGGCGCGGCGGTGCACAGCGGTGCCCAGGCAGCCCATGTCATGGTGCAGGCACACGCCCAGAAGTTTGACGTAGCGGCCGTTGAGCATGAAGCCCTTGTCCTTGTCCCATCCGAGGGTGCGGATGCCGAAGCGCTGGGAATGGGTGTCGCTGACCCCCGACTCGTCCTTGACCGTGGTCTTGACGGTGTACAGGTAGGTCTCGCGGGTGCGGGTGTTGTAATTTTCCTTAATGTCCCAGAGTACGGGGGATGCTATGTCAATGTCGGCGGACCATAGGCCTTCGCCGGCGGGTGCCGCCTTGGCCGAAGCGACCTTGCGCCCCTCCTGGTCGATGATGCGGAAGGACACATCCTTGACGGAAGCTCCGGCGACCTCTGCGTCGATGTGCACCCTGGCCTTTTCCGCGGAGACTTCGGGGGTGGTGACGAAGATGCCGTTGTAGTCCACGTAGGAGGCCCCCGTCGTCACCAGACGGACGTTGCGGTAGATGCCGCAGCCGGCGTACCAGCGGGAATTGGGCTGCTCGGCATTGTCGCAGCGGACAGCGATCACATTGTCCGCGCCGGCGCCTTCGTTGAGCATGCCGGTGATGTCATAGCGGAAGCTGGAGTATCCGTAGGGACGGGTGCCTGCCGCCTTGCCATTGACATACACGGTGCTGTTCATGAACACTCCGTCGAATTCCACGAAGCACTTGCGCCCCCGGTCGGTTCCGGCGGGGGTGGGGAAATGCTTGCGGTACCATCCTATGCCGCCGGGAAGGGCTCCGCCGCCCGGGGTGGAAGGATTGTCAGCGCTGAATTCCCCTTCGACGCTCCAGTCGTGGGGCAGGTGGAGCTGCCTCCAGGAGCTGTCGTCGAATCCGGGCTGGGCCCATGCGGCGTCGTCTCCCAGGGAGAATGTCCAGTCAAAGTTGAAATCTTCGGTGACGCGCACCTGCCTGCCGCAAGAGACGGCAAGCATGGCTGCCAGCGCTAATAACAAAGCAGTCCTTCTCATAGTATTTCAATATCAGAATAACGTAGGTTCTTCTATCGTGATCTCCGGCATCTCGGAGGCTCCCGGGCTGGCCGCAGGCTCTGTCTCCTCAGGCATTTCCGGTATCTCCGGAAGGTCAGGCATTTCGGGCAGGTCGAGGTCTATGGCCGGTTCTTCGAGGGGCTCTATGAAATGCACCTTCTTCACTTCCCCGCGCTCCGCGCACTTCTTTCCCTTGGCGCTGATGCCCTTCTTGCCTATCCACTCGGCGGCGTCCACGGCTTCGGGCTCCTTGCCCTCCTGCTTCCAGATGATCTCATACCTGGGACGGGCGTCGGAAGACAGCTCCACGAGGTAGGACTTGGCCCCCTCGGCTATGAAACTGACGGGGGTGTTGTCGCTGAGCACGAAGGAGAAGCGCTTGACATAGAATGACTTGACACCTGCATCCCAGTAGAGGGCGGTGAAAGTCTTCTCGGGGTCGAACTTCTCTATAAGCAGCACGTCGCCCTGATATTTGTTGACCAGGTCGAACGAGGTGGTGTAGAAGGTTCCGTTCTTGAACACGGCCAGCACCTTGTCCGAGTCGTTGAACTGGCCCAGGTACAGTCCGCGTCCCTCGTCGTTGAGCTTCTGTATGTCGGCGTCGTACCAGATGTCCTTGCCGGAAATGGTGGACACGCCTTTGGACTTGAGGGTGATCTTCTGGATGGTGAATTTAGTGACCAGGTTTCCGCGGGAGCCCTTGCCCTTTATGGCGAGGGTGGAGAAATCGTATTCCTGGCTCGTCTTCTTGAGCTTCGGGCGGGGCCTGAGCTGTATCCTCACGGACTCGGCCTCACCGTTGTGGTTGGCCGTGAACCAGAGTATCTTGGACCCGGGGACTCCGGTGGTGATGTCGTATTCCTTGTCCCTGGTCACGGATGTGATGGCGAAGCGCTTGGCATAGTGCACCGAAGTCTTGCCCTCGCGGTAGATGACGTTGTAGATGGTGCGGTCGTCGCCGCGGTTGAACACTCCCACATACAGGAGGTCCTGGCCGAAGAAAGCCTTCTCGCTCACCTTGGTGATGCGGTACTTGCCGTCGCGGCCCACGACTATGATCTCCGACATGTCGGAGCAGTCGCACACATACTCCACGCCCTCGTCCTTCTTGAGCCCGATTCCCACGAATCCGTCAGCGTAGTTGGCGTAGAGCTTGGCGTTGTTGTTGACCACCTTGGTGGCGGCGATGGCCTCGAATCCGGTGATCTCGGTGAGCCTGGGGAAATCCTTCCCGTATTTCTTCTTCAGGGCCTTGAACCAGTCGATGGTGTAGCGGTCGATGTGGTCCATGTCGTCCCTGACCTTCTTCATCTCGTCCTCGATGGCATAGATCTTCTCGTCCACCGCCTTGGTGTCGAACTTGGATATCTTCCTGACAGGCTTCTCGACGAGCTTCAGTATGTCTTCCATGGTGATCTCCCTGTGGAAGAGGTCCTGGTACTCCTTCATCCTGGAGAACACGTCCCCGATCTGGGTGTCCCAGTCTTTCTGGTCCTGTTCCAGCACTTTGTAGATCCTGTTTTCGAAGAAAATCTTCTCCAGGGAATTGTAGTGCCATTCGTTCTCGAGCTCCGACATCTTGATCTCCAGCTGCCTCAGGAGCAGGTCCCGGGTGTGGAAGGTGTCGTAGCGGAGTATGTCCTTGACCGTGAGGAACTGGGGCTTGTTGTCCACGATGACGCAGGCGTTCGGGGAGATGTTGGTCTCGCAGTCGGTGAACGCGTAGAGAGCGTCTATGGTCTTGTCCGGCGACACGTCCGAAGGCAGGTGGATGATGATCTCCACCTTGTCCGTGGTCATGTCGTCGATCTTGCGTATCTTAATCTTGCCTTTCTCCTTGGCCTTGAGTATCGAATCGATGAGGATGTGGGTGGTCTTGCCGTAAGGGATCTCGGTGATGGCGATGGTGTTCTTGTCGATCTTCTCGATGCGCGCCCTCACCTTGACCGAACCGCCGCGGCCGCCGTCCATGTATTTGGAGCAGTCGGCGGAGCCTCCGGTGGGGAAGTCCGGGAGGAGTTCGAAGTCCTTGCCCTCAAGTATGGCAATGGAGGAGTCGAGCAGCTCGTTGAAGTTGTGGGGGAGGATCTTGGAGGCCATACCCACGGCGATACCCTCGGTGCCCTGGGCGAGCAGCAGGGGGAAACGCACCGGGAGCTCGGTCGGCTCCTGGTTGCGTCCGTCGTAGGAGTTCATCCAATTGGTGATCTTGGGGTCGAATACGACTTCCTTGGCAAATTTGCTGAGCCTCGCCTCGATGTAACGGGGTGCGGCGTTGCTGTCACCGGTGAGTATGTTTCCCCAGTTTCCCTGGCAGTCCACGGTCAGGCCTTTCTGGCCGAGCTGCACGAGGGCGCCGAGTATGGACTGGTCTCCGTGGGGGTGGTACTGCATGGCCTGGCCGACGATGTTGGCGACCTTGGTGTAGGCGCCGTCATCCATACGGTACATGGCATGGAGGACCCTCCTCTGCACGGGCTTGAGACCGTCCACGATATGGGGGACCGCCCTCTGGAGTATCACGTAGGACGAATAATCCAGGAACCAGTCCTTGAACATGCCCGAAAGCTTGAACTTCCTGGAGTCGCTTCCCAGCAATTTGTCATATTTGCCGGAAGATTCCCCCTCTGCGGGAGCCTCGCTTTCCTGAGCCTCTTCTTCTTCTCCGATGATGCTGTCTTCGTATTCTTCGCTCATAAGCTTAATCTTCGTATCCGAATTTCCTGAGTTCCCTGCGGCTCTCCCTCCAGTCGGGATCCACCTTTACGTACAGTTCGAGGAACACCTTCTTCTGGAAGAAATCTTCCATGTCTATGCGGGCCGCCGACCCTACTTTCTTCAGGGCGGCGCCCTTCTTGCCAATGACTATGCCCTTCTGGGACTCCCTCATGACATAGATCACGGCGCTGATGTCATATCTCTCGGCCCCTTCCTTGAAAGACTCCACCACGACCTCGCAGCTGTAGGGGATCTCTTCCTTGTAGTTCAGGAGTATCTTCTCGCGTATGATCTCGGAAGCGAAGAACCTCAGGTTCTTGTCCGTGAACGCGTCCTTGTCGTACCAGGGCGGGCATTCCGGCAAGCGGGCAATGACCGCCTGCAGGATGCTGTCCAGGTTGAATCTCTCCTGAGCTGAGGCCGGGATGACTTCGGCGCGGGGGACCTGCTCCTTCCATTTCTCCATCAAGGCCACGACTTTGTCCTGGCTGCTCAGGTCTATCTTGTTGATCACGATGATGACCGGGCACTCCAGGGAGGAGAGTTTCTCCACATAGGAAGAATTCTTGTCCGCCGTCTCCACGGTATCGGTGACATACAGGATCACGTCGGCGTCCCCTATGGCCCCGTCCACGAAATTCATCATGTTCTGCTGGAGCCTGTAACTGGGCTTGAGTATGCCCGGGGTGTCCGAGTACACTATCTGCCAGTCCTCACCGTTCACTATGCCCATGATCCTGTGGCGGGTCGTCTGGGCCTTTGCGGTGACTATGGAGAGTTTCTCGCCCACGAGGGCGTTCATCAGCGTGGATTTGCCGACGTTAGGATTGCCTATTATGTTTACGAAACCGGAATGATGCGCCATTATACGTATGCTCCCATCTTAAGAATGTTGACTTCTCCCTCGCTGAGGTATCTCCACTCGCCCTTCTTGAGGCCCTTCTTGGTGAGGCCTGCGAAGTACACGCGGTCAAGGGCCCTGACTTCGTATCCGAGGGATTCGAAGATGCGGCGGACGATGCGGTTCTTGCCGGAGTGGATCTCGATGCCGAGCTTGCGGTGGTCGTTGGCGTCGATGTATTCGAGTTCGTCGGCTGCCACGTCGCCGTCCTGGAGGGTGATGCCGGAGAGTATGCTCTCACGGTCTTCGTCCTTCAGCTCCTTGTCGAGTATCACCTGGTAGATCTTCTTCTTGTCGTAGGAAGGATGGGTGAGCCTTTCGGCGATCTCTCCGTCGTTGGTGAACATCAGCACACCGGTGGTGGCCTTGTCGAGGCGGCCTACGGGGAAGACGCGGGTGTCACAGCCTTTCAGCAGGTCGATGACGGTCTTCTCGGCGTGGGGGTCGCTGGCGGTGGTGACATAGCCCTTGGGCTTGTTCATCACGATATAGACTTTCTCTTCGCCTTTCAGCCTCTCACCGTTGAATCGCACGTCGTCTTTGTAGATGTTGACCTTGGTGCCGAGTTCGGTGACGACCTCTCCGTTGACGGTGACCACACCTGCCTGGATGAGGGTGTCGGCTTCGCGGCGGGAACAGACTCCGGAGTTGGCTATGAACTTGTTGAGGCGGATCTCATCCTTCACGGGGATGTTGACCTGGTCGTTGTCGGAATAGTTGTTGTCCGCCACGGGCCTGCGGCTGATCATGCGCTCGATGCCTTCCTCAGACTCCTTGGTGAACATATAGTTCTTGGGTTTGAACTGCTTGCGGCCGTTCCCGCCCTGGAAACCCTTCCTTCCGCTGCCGGCGGCTCCCTGGGGTCCGCGACGGGGTCCGGGGTTGAAGCTGTGGCGCTCGGGGCGGCTGCTGTTGTAGCTGCGGCGCTCCTGGTTGTCACCATAGCTGCGGTTCTCTCCGTAGCTGCGATTCTCGCCGCTGCGGTTGCTGCTGTAGCTGCGGCGTTCCTGGTTGTCACCATAGCTGCGGTGTTCTCCGTAGCTGCGATGCTCTCCGCTGCGATGCTCTCCGCTGCGGCTGCTGAAGCTGCGGCGCTCCTGGTTGTCGCCATAGCTGCGGTTCTCTCCGTAGCTGCGATGTTCCTGATGCTCGCCATAGCTGCGATGCTCGGTGCGGGGCCCGTAGCTGCGGCGCTCGTGGTTGTTTCCATAGCCTTCCCTGCGCTCGCTGCTGCTGTAAACTCTCTGGCTTCCGCTCTGCGGGCGGGGGTTGTAGGTCCTGTGCTCGGAGCTCTCAGATGCGGCTCCGCTGTTTCTTCTCGGTCTCAATTTACGACCGTTCTTGCTGAATTCTTCCATTGTTCCAATGACTCACGTCATCATTTTAAATTGAAAATATATGTAATAGTGCCCTCCTGCAATGCAGGGGCGTCTGCACTCATGTTGAAATGTGTTTCCATGGCCGCGGCCCGGGCTGCCGCCCAGAGCTTGCTGTTGGTCACGGTGGTGCCGTCGACTCCGGGCTGGGCCCTCTGTACGGTACCGTACTGGTCCACCCAGATGGTCACGACGACTATGCCCTGGTCCTGCTCGTTGTATTTCGGCAGGGGAATGTTGCCGTCCACCACTTTCCTTCCCTTGAGGTGTGCGTTGGGCTTGCCGTCGGTCCTGCCGTTGGAAGTGTTTCCCTTGGGCTGGCCGGCTTTCCACTCGGGGCTGCCCTCGATGGCGGAATGTGCGGCGGTCAATGTAGTGTCTTTCTTGGCCATTCCGGGGAATGCCGCCCTCGGGTCGAGGACAGGCTCCTTCGGAGGCTCGGGGGTCGGGACTTCCACGTCTCCGACGGGGTCCGGCGCCGTCTCGGGGGTGAGGTTTTCCTGCACGGGGGTCTCCACGGGGGACTCGCTCCGCTGGACCAGGCTCACCGCCTCTTCGAGATTTACATCCTCGCCTTGGGGCTGCTCGGCGAAAATCTGCTGCTCAGGCCACTCGGGGGCTTCCTCGAAATCGATGAGCATGGAGGTCTCCTCCGGCGGGGGGTAGATGTATTTGATTCCGGTGAAAGAAACCAGTACCAGCGATCCGGCGTGGAGGACCAGCGTCAACATGACGCCTATCCACACCGAAACGTTTTCCATACGGCTTCTTTTTTCCAGATATTCCTTCATCACTCAGGCTGTGTGGCGAGTATCACTTTGTAGTGGTTGCGTTTGGCGATGTTCATCACCGAAACGATCTCCTTGATGGGGACGCTTTCGTCGGAGTAGATGGAGAAAGTAGGGTCTTCCTCGCTCTGGAGCTGCTCCACGAGGGCGTCTTCCACCTGCTCCAGGGGCAACGGGGAGGCGTCACCGTTTATGTGGTAGGTGTACCTGTCCTCGCCCCAGTCCTTGATGGACACGGACACGGTGGCCTTGGCGCCCACCTGGCCCGTGCTCTTGGGGAGCAGGAGTTTCAGGGCGTTGGGGTTCACCAGCGTCGATGTCACCAGGAAGAAGATCAGCAACAAGAACACGATGTCGGTCATGGACGACATCGAGATGTTGGGATCCGCCTTGGTAATGCGTTTGATAGCCATCTTATATCTCCTTTTCCGTTTTGGCAGGTGCGCTGACCATGTCCATGAACTCTATCGTCGATCTCTCCATCTGGAACACGATGTTGGAGATCCTGGCAGACAGGAAGTTGTAGCCGAAGTAGGCGATGATACCGACGATCAGACCGCCGACCGTGGTGATCATGGCGGTGTAGATACCTCCCGAAAGCAGGGAGATGTCCACGTTGTTACCGGCCTGTGCCATGTTGAAGAAGGCCTGGACCATACCGATGACGGTTCCGAGGAAACCGATCATGGGAGCGCCGCCGGCGATGGTGGCGAGGTAGGGAAGTCCTTTCTCGAGCCTTGCGACCTCCACGTTGCCTACGTTCTCGATGGCCGACTGGATGTCCGCCATGGGCCTGTCGAGATGGGTGATGCCGGCCTCGACCATTCGGGCCACGGGATTGTCATACTTGGTGCAGAGGGTCTGTGCGGATTTGACCTTTCCTTCGTGGATGTAGTCGCGGATATCCATCATGAAGTCCTTGTCTACCTTGCCGGCCTTGTCTATCATCCACCATTTCTTGCCGATGAGATAGATGGCGGCTATCGAGAGCGCCAGGAGCACGAGCATGAGCCAGCCTCCTTTGGTGGCCATGTCAATGAGTGAATAAGACATTTCCTGCTGTACCGGTACAGCCTCTACGATGTCTGCCTGAAGTAAAGTGAACATATTGAATTTAATTTGATTAATCTAGGTTCCGGGCATTTTCCGTCCAACCTACAAATATAGCTATTTTATTGGAAAAAACGGCCCTTCCGACATCCTTTGCAGCATAAAGGATGCCAATATCGGATTACTCTTCAGGATAGTCGACTCCGGAGAGGAAAAGGGCGTGCCCGGGGACGGATTCTCCTGCCAGGCTGCGGCGGCATCCGTCGGCGTCGGCGGGGGTGTCGGGGGGCAATATCAGGGCGGCGAAGCTGTCCATATCGCGTCTGCCTCTGCCGACTTCCAGCAGTGTCCCTACCACTGCCCGCACCATGTTCCGCAGAAACCTGTCCGCACTGATCCTGAAATACCAATACTCCCCGTCAGTGTTCCCGTCGCGGCTACCTCCCGTCGGCACAACATCTCCTCCGTATCCGGTCAGGCCGTGGAGGCCTTCATCCGGGACGGCATCTCCCCTATATTCAGCCGGCCCGGAGGAACGGCTGACACGGCCAAGGTTGATGGAGCGAGGAGTGAGGATGGGGGTGTAGGGGTGCCAGAAGGCTTCACGGACGGTGCAGACCGAAGTCTTGGTATCGGTCCCGAGCTTCTCGAAACAACTGAAACCATGCCGTCCCGCCAACAACCCCGCCGCACGGTTCATCGCCTCAAAATCAAGCCGATAACCGCACTGATAGGAGTAAGACGAGGCGAAAGGGTCCTTCACCGTATGCAAAAAATATGTATATTCGCGTTGTGAAGCATCGAATCTGGCATGGAAACCGTCAGGTGCCGGACAGATGTCCAGGGCGACCACGGACCGGGGTAGGATGGCATTTAATTTGTAGCATAATTGCGTGCAATCCACAGGGTCCGGAGCATCGAAATGAGCCACGTACCCTATGGCGTTGACACCCGTATCGGTACGGCCTGCGCCGGTGACGCTGACGGCAGTCCTGAGCAAGGTGGAAAGCCCCTTTTCGAGCACCTCCTGCACTGACAGCCTGTCAGGCTGGACCTGCCAGCCGAAAAATCCGGCGCCGGAATATGACAGAGTGATTTTGTAACGCATCCGGATACAAAAATATTAAAATATATGGAAAGTGTAAACATCAAAGAGCTCAATGACCGCATCCAGCAGGAAAGCGCCTTCGTGGACCTTCTCTCCCTGGAAATGGGCAAGGTCATCGTCGGGCAGAAGCATCTGGTGGAGAACCTGCTGATAGGCCTGCTGGCCGGAGGACACATCCTCCTCGAGGGCGTTCCCGGATTGGCCAAGACCCTGGCCATCAACACCCTCGCACAGGCTGTGAGCGCCAAATTCAGCAGGATCCAGTTCACCCCGGACCTCCTCCCCGCCGACGTCATCGGCACCCTCATCTACAGCCAGAAGAAAGAGCAGTTCGAAGTGCACAAAGGCCCCGTCTTCGCCAACTTTGTGCTCGCGGATGAGATCAACCGAAGCCCCGCCAAGGTGCAGTCGGCTCTGCTTGAAGCCATGCAGGAGCATCAGGTGACCCTGGGCGACGACACTTTCGCCCTCCCCGACCCCTTCCTCGTGATGGCCACCCAGAACCCCATCGAGCAGGAAGGCACCTACCCTCTCCCCGAGGCCCAGGTGGACCGTTTCATGCTCAAGGTCGTCGTGGGTTATCCCAAGAAGGAAGAAGAGAGGCTGATAGTCCGCATGAACAATGCCGGCGAATTCCCCAAGGCATCACCCGTCATCAAGCCTGAGGACATAGTCCGCGCCCGCCAGGTCGTCCGCGAAGTTTACATGGACGAGAAGATCGAAAGGTACATAGTCGATATAGTCTATGCCACCAGGACCCCAGAGGAATACGGCCTGGCAAGTGTCAAGGACCTGATTTCCTACGGAGCATCCCCCCGTGCGAGCATTTCCCTCAGCCTCGCCGCCAAGGCCTACGCCTTCATCAAACGCCGCGGCTACGTCATCCCCGAGGATGTCCGCGCCGTGTGCAACGAAGTGCTCCGCCACCGTATCGGACTCACTTATGAAGCCGAGGCCGAGAACGTGACCTCCGAGCAGATCATAGAGCAGGTGATCAATTCCGTGATTGTGCCGTAAGCCGAAATGGAAGCCGCCGAGCTCATAAAGAAGGTCCGCAAGATCGAGATCAAGACCAAGGCTCTCTCGCACCAGATATTCGCCGGAGAGTACCATTCGGCCTTCAAGGGAAGGGGAATGGCTTTCAGCGAAGTGAGGGAGTACCAGTGGGGGGACGATGTCCGCAGCATGGACTGGAACGTCACCGCCCGCCTGCGCTCTCCCTATGTCAAAGTGTTTGAGGAGGAGAGGGAGCTCACCGTGGTCCTGCTCATCGACGTCAGCCGTTCCGGGCTCTTCGGCACCAGTGTGGGCACCAAGCGCGACCTTATCGCCGAGATCGCGGCAGTGCTTTCCTACAGCGCCATACTTAACAATGACAAGGTCGGAGCCCTGTTCTTCTCCGACAAGGTCGAGCTGTTCATACCCCCCGGAAAGGGCCGCAGCCACCTGCTCCACATAATCCGCGAGATCATAGAGCTTGAGCCGGGCTCCCAGGGGACTGACATATCCGAGGCACTGCGCTTCCTGACCAACGCCCTGAAGAAGAAATGCACCGCGTTCGTGCTCAGCGACATGCTGGACGTGGACGGGGAAGGCAAGCCCCGCTACGAGGACGCACTGAAGGTGGCCGCCGGCAGGCACGACCTGTCCGTGATCAAGGTGCACGACCCCAGGGAACGCACCCTGCCTTCCGTCGGACTTGTCAACATCAAGGACGGGGAGACCGGGGAGTCAGCCTGGATCAACACCGGCAGCCGCCGTGTGAGAGATCTTTATTCGGCATGGTTCACCGCCCTCGCAGGGCATGAATCCAGGATATTCAACAAGTATCAGATAGACAATGTGGATATAGCCACCGACCAGGACTATGTGAAAGGTTTGATGGCGCTTTTCGGACGTAAATGAGACTGCTGTTCACGATATTGCTGGTCCTTTCAATGGACGTCGTCCCTTCCGGGGAAGCCTTCCTGAGGCAGCTCCAGAAGAGGGATTCGGTGCTGATTGCCGACCAGCTGGAATACGGCGTGGAGCTGCAGGGCGTCCGGGAAGGCACAGCCCTCGCATTCCCTGACTTCAGCCCCATCTCGGGGGATACGCTGCAGCTCGTGCGCGGCTGGCAGATTGACACACTCAAACTCAGCCGCAGGCAGAAGACGGCCGACCTGAAGGCCAGCGTCGTCATCGCCCCCTTCGAGGCGGGCACCTACCATCTGCCGCCGGTGATGGTGAGGCGGGAGTTCTCCGGCGAGGCGGACACCCTCGTCTTCGACGCTCCGGAGCTGGAAGTAACCACTATTGCCATAGATCCGGAGAATTACGAGATACACGACATCAAGGGGCAGATACGCTACCCCCTCACGTTCCGGGAGCTCTTCCCTTACCTGCTGGCATTCAGGATATTGCTCCTGATCGCGGTAGTGGTGGTCTCCCTGGTCAGGCGCTCCCGCCGCGCCGGCGCCCAGGAAGCCGCCCGCAAGGATCCTCCCCACATCGTCGCCCTGCGCAAGCTCGACACCTACAAGGGTGACAAATACTGGGCTCCCGCACGCCAGAAAGCATTCTATTCAGGAGTCACCGATGCTGTCAAGGAGTACATAGACGCCCGTTTCGGCATCGATGCGCCCGAGATGACCACCGCCGAACTCTTCGATTCGCTCAAGTCTTCCGCTGAGGTGGACAAGGGGCTGCGCGACTCCCTGAACGAACTTTTCGTCAGGGCGGATTTCGTGAAATTCGCCAAATACACGGCCTCGGATGAGGAAAACGCCGCAGTGCTGCCGACGGCCGTGAGATTCGTCACCAGCACTTACCAGGCGGAATTGGAGGATAAGCAGTCATGACCTTCGAGTACCCTTCACTGCTATGGCTGCTTCTGGTCCCGGCCCTGCTTCTCGGTTTGTACATCTACCGGGAGCTCTCCGGCAGGACCCCCCACATGAGGGTATCCTCGGCGGCTCCCTGGAAACAGGGCGGCTCCAGCGTCCTCGGAGTGTTGAGGCACCTGCCCGCCGCCCTCAGGACTGTGGCCCTGGTGATGATAGTCATCGCCATCGCCCGTCCCCGCTCTTCCTCCGAGGTCGAAAAGATAGATACCGAAGGCATTGACATAATACTTGCGATGGACGTCTCGACGAGTATGCTCGCACGGGATTTCAACCCCGACCGTATCAGCGCCGCCAAGGACATTGCCATAGAATTCATCGCCCAGAGGCCTTCCGACCGCATGGGCATCGTGGTTTTCGCGGGCGAGAGCTACACCCAGTGCCCCCTGACCACCGACCGGGCCACCCTGATCAACCTGATGAAGGAAGTCCAGACCGACCTCATCGCCGACGGTACTGCCATTGGCAACGGCCTCGCCACAGCGGTGGCCAGGATGAAGGATTCGGATGCCAAGAGCAGGGTGGTGATACTGCTGACCGACGGTGTCAACAATTCGGGCGAGATCGCGCCGGAGACCGCCGCCGAGATAGCTAAGACCTACGGGGTCAGGGTCTATACCATAGGCGTCGGCGCCAACGGCACAGCTCCCTATCCGGTGATGACTCCCTGGGGGGTGCAGTTGCAGCAGATGCAGGTCGAGATCGACGAGACCCTGCTGAAAAACATAGCCCAGGCCACCGGAGGCCGGTATTTCAGGGCTACTGACAATACCAAGCTCTCCGAGATATATTCCGAGATAAACAAGATGGAGAAGGCCCGCACCACCATCGACAGCTTCCCTGTCTACAAGGAGCTGTACGGCCGTTTCGCCGTGGTGGCCCTCATCTGTCTGCTGCTCGAGTTGTTGATAAGGTTACTGATAAGGAGACTGCCGTAATGCTGATATTCGCACGACATATCTATCTGCTGTTCCTGCTGCTCATTCCTGTCATACTCATAGTGTACGGGGTGGTCAGGAGGATGCGCGTGCGCAGGATACGGGCATTCGGCGACGAGAAGCTCGTCCGTGAGCTCATGCCTTCCTGGTCGGGTGCCAAGGGCTGGATCAGGATCATTCTTTTCTGCATGGCATTCTTCTTCTTCGTGATAGGCCTCGCCCGTCCCCAGATAGGCGCCAAGCTCAGCGAGAAGAAGACCAAGGGTGCTGAAATCATGATATGCCTGGACGTTTCCAATTCCATGCTCGCCAGGGACTATTCCCCGGACCGTCTGGAGAGGGCCAAGCTGGCCATTTCCCGTCTGGTGGACCGCCTCCAGGGCGACAGGATAGGACTCATACTCTTCGCCGGGGAGTCTTTCGTGCAGCTGCCCATCACCACCGACTATGTCTCCGCCAAGATGTTCATGAATTCCATCTCGACGGAATCCGTCCCGGTGCAGGGCACGGCCATAGGCGATGCCATACTGACCGCAGCCAGGGGCTTCAGCGCCCAGAGCGAGAAGAGCCGGGCCATCATCGTCATAACCGACGGAGAAAACCATGAGGACGATGCGGTGGAAGCTGCCCGCCAGGCCGCCGAGCTCGGCATCAAAGTTTACGCCATCGGCGTGGGCTCCCAGCGCGGCGAGCCCATACCCAAGAACGGGGAGTTGATGAAGGATTCGGCCGGCAACATAGTCGTGACCCGTCTCGACGAGGACACTCTCCAGAAGATCGCCAAGGCCGGCGGCGGGGCGTATATCCATGCGGGCAACGAAGAATTCGGCCTCAACCCCATCATCGAAGACCTGCGGAAGCTCGAACAGGAGGAATTCTCCTCGGTGGTTTTCGAAGAATACGACGAGCAGTACATGTACTTCCTGGGCATGGCGCTGCTGCTGTTCGTGATAGAGATGCTCATAGGTGAGAGGCGTGCAAAAAGGAGGTTGTTCCAATGAGAAAGTTGGTTTCCATATTGCTGGCGGTGACTCTGACCGCACTTTCCGCTTCCGCCCAGACGGACAGGCGGGAGGTCAGGCAGGGCAATGCCAAATTCCGCAAGGACCGCTACAAGGAGGCGGAGATAGACTACCGCAAGGCCGTCCTCAAGGACTCCATGTCCGTGGCCGGGCAGTACAATCTGGCGTCCTCCCTCTACCGTCAGGATGATTTCGACGGCGCCGGAGCCGCCCTGGATAAGATAAAGGACGTGGCTGCCGTTTCGGACCATGCCGCACAGTACCACTACAACCGCGGGGACGTGGCTCTCCAGAAAGAGGACTATGCCACTGCCGTCGAGGCTTTCCGGGAGGCCCTGCTGCTCACCCCCGGCGACATCGATGCCAAGGAAAACTACATCTACGCCAAGATGAAGCTCCAGCAGCAACAGGACCAGCAACAGGACCAGCAGCAGAACCAGGACCAGGACCAGAATCAGGACCAAAACCAGGATCAGAACCAAAACCAGGATCAGAACCAAGATCAGCAGCAGAATCAGGATCAGAACCAGGATCAGGATCAGGATCAAAACCAGGATAAGAACCAGAACCAGGACCAGCAGCAGAATCAGCAGCAGGAACCCAAGATCTCTCCTCAGCAGGCCCAGCAGATGTTACGGGCCATCCAGGCCAAGGAGAAGGACACCCAGGACAAGGTGAACCGCGAAAAGGCCGCCCTGCTCAAGTCCAGGCAGAAAGAAAAGAATTGGTAGCACAGGATATGTTCAGGAAATTGTCGATCATAATTCTCTCGTTCCTCTCGGGCGTCGTCCTCTTCGCGCAGAGCTCCATCCGCGTCGAAGCGCCGAATCTCGTGGCTGTGAGCGAGCAGTTCAACGTGACATTCATCATAGAGGGAGATGATTCGCCCTCGGATTTCCAGTGGAGCACCAACGAGGACTTCAGACTAGTCTGGGGCCCTCAGAGAGGCCGCTCCACCTCGACCAGTTTCATAAACGGCAAGCGCACGAGGTCGTCCCAGACCACCTTTACCTATGTGCTCATGCCGCGCCGCACCGGCAAATTCCAGCTGCCCCAGGCCAGCGCCACGATCAAAGGCCGGCAGATAGTATCCGCCAGGCCTTCCATCGAAGTGGTCTCGGACGGACAGGGGAATGCCCAGCAGCAGCCCCAGGCATCCGCTCCCTCCAACCCTTCCTACGGCGAGGTCTCCAGCGATGACATTTTCATGCGCCTGTCCCTGAGCAAGGACAGGGCTGTGGTCGGCGAGCCCATAAACGCCACCCTGAAACTCTACCAGAGGGTCAACATCTCCGGTTTCGAAGATGCCCATTTCCCGACCTTCAACGGCTTCTGGAGCCAGGAAGTCCAGGCCCCTACCAATATCGAATTCCATAGGGAAAACGTCGGCAACATGATTTACAATGCCGCCGTGATCCGCAGCTGGATCATCATCCCGCAGCAGTCGGGCGACCTGGCCATAGATCCTGCCGAACTGGTCTGCCTGGTGAACGTCAGGGCCCCTATGTCCTCCGGCGGCAGTTTCTTTGACAATTTCTTCATGGACGACTACCGCACTATACGCAAAAGGGTCTCCACCCGTCCCGTCACCGTCCATGTAAGTCCCCTTCCCGCCGGTGCACCCTCTTCCTTCGGAGGAGGAGTCGGCAATTTCCGCATCAGCGCCACCCTCACCAAGGATTCGCTCAAGACCCACGAAGCCGCATCGCTCAAGGTGACGGTTTCCGGCAAGGGCAATGTCTCCCTGCTCGAGGCCCCCAAGGTGAAATTCCCTCCCGATTTCGAGACTTATGACATCAAGTCCGAAACCAATTCCGACAGGAAGTCATTTGAATATCCTTTCATCCCCCGCAGCCATGGCGACTTCGTCATCGGCCCCGTGGAATACAGCTACTACGACCCTTCGGCGGGCAAGTATGTCACGATACGCACCGAAGCTCTCCCCATCTCCGTGGAAAGGGGAGCCGAGGTGGTCTCCTCCGGGGAGGGTCAGCTGGTGAGCACTCCCGGCCGGAGGGATGTACGCGATCTCGGCACCGACATACGCTATATCTCCAGGGACATTCCGGCATTCTCCGGACAGGGACGCTTCTTCGCGGGTTCCCCTCTGTTCTGGGTGCTCACCGCTCTTGTCCTGCTGCTGGGAGCATTGGCATATTTCGTGCTCCGGACGGTGCTCTCACGCCGCTCCGACGTCGCATTCACCAGGAACCGCTCTGCCACCAAGATGGCCCGCAAGCGCCTCTCCACGGCATCCGAGTTCCTCCAGAAAGACCTTTACACAGCTTTCTACGAAGAGCTGCACAAGACCCTGCTAGGCTTCATCTCGGACAAGCTCAACATGGACGCAGCCGAGATGAGCAAGGACAATATCCGCGCGAAACTCGTCGAAGCTTCGGTCCAGGAGGGCGTCGCGGACGATTTCATCGCCCTGCTCGATGCCTGCGAATATGCGCGCTACGCCCCGTCTTCGGGACATGACCAGATGAACACCCATTACGAATCTGCAGTGAAAGCCATATCATTGATAGATGAAAGCATGAAGCGGTCAGGCCGTGGAGCCGGCGCCCTGCTGGCCCTGACAGCCCTCCTGCTCTGCCTGCAGCCCGCGGTCTCCAACGCCCAGACCGACCACGAATACCTCGATTCGCTCTGGAACCAGGCCGTGGCCAGCTACGGAGACGGACATTGGACCCAGGCCGCAGCCGCATGGCAGTCCATCGACGACCTCGGGATCCAGTCCCCCGAACTCTATTACAACCTGGGCAACGCTTATTTCAAGTCGGAAGATTATGCCCACGCCATACTCTACTATGAGAGGGCGCTCAAGCTCGATCCTTCCTACTCCGACGCCAGGTACAACCTCGAGTTCTCCAGGCAGTTCGTCCAGGACCGCATAGATTCGGTCCCTGAGTTCTTCGTCAAGACCTGGGCGCGCAAGGTATGCCAATGGATGCCGTCCAATGCATGGGCCGCCCTGTTCCTGCTGCTGCTCGCCCTCTCCGTGGTGATGTGCGTCGTCTTCCTGCTGTCGCACCGTCCCGCCCTGCGCAAGACCGGTTTCTTCGTCGCGCTGGCCTCGCTGCTGCTCGCCCTCGTGTGCATCGCCAATGCGGCATGGCAGAAATCCGACTATCTCAACGCCGACGACGCCATAGTCATGAGGGCCGTCACTTCGGTCAAGAGTTCCCCGGGAAGCGAATCCGCCAAGGATCTCTTCATACTCCATGAAGGCACCAAAGTCAAAGTCCTCGACGAGGTTGGCGGCTGGAACAACATAGAACTATCCGACGGAAGGCAAGGATGGATATCCTCTTCGGACATCGAACTTATATGAAAAAGAACATCTCGATCCTACACTCGAACTACATCATCGACGGTGTCATGCAGGAGCTCACTCCCGCACAGATACTGCTTGACTGTTCGGGAATAGAAGCTCCGGCTCCGCAGGATGCTGACCTGGATTTCATCGCCGACGAGACGCTCGACCCCACCATAGGCAACTATATCTTCGAGTCATCCAGGATACAGCCCTATCTGCTGGCCGTAAGGGCGGCCAAGAAGCAGGTCCCCCTGTCCTTCGCATCGGCCCACACGAGGCTGCGCATCGCCACGGCCCTGCTCGACACCCTTTGGAGGAAGGGCCGTTTCCGCATCGGGGACATCGCCCTCAAGGCTTCCTGGGAATGGAATATCTCGGAAGTGGGCGGCGCCGCTGCCTTCTATGCTTCCGTACAGGCTGCCGGAGAGTATCTGGACAGTTTCGACATCAAGCTCAAATCCTACTCTGTCAAGGAGACCCGCAGGGAGAGCAGCGTCTCTTTCGTCCCGGTGCTGTCTTCCGAAAACGGGGCCGAGACCGAATTCCTCGACACCCCCTACAAGACGCCCCGGCCCAGGATGTCCGCCGAGGCCGCCTGCCCCTGCGAGATGGATCCCAATCCCCACAGCTGGCTGGTGTACATACCTTTCGACACCGCCGACTACCGCCTCGGAGGCTCCCTGCTCGCACAGACCCTCGGTCTCGGCGGAGGAGTTGCCCCCGACGTCAGGGACACCGACTATTTCATCGATTGCTACGAAGTGGTGCGCGAGCTCGTCGAAGACGGGGTGCTGCTGTCCGCTGTGACGGTGGGTGACGGCGGGCTGCTGCCGGCGGTCAAGAAACTCGGCGCCGGCAAGGTGGGTGCCACGATTGACATATCCGACATCATGAGGGCCAACAACGAGACCCAGATCGTCCGCCTGCTCTTCGGCGAGGTCCCCGGAGTCGTAGTGCAGATAAAGGACATAGATTTTGATTACCTGGATGCGGAACTGCTGCTCCAGGACGTGGCTTTCTTCCCTCTGGGACATCCTGTCCCCGACACCAATGCCGTGAAAGTGAAGGCTTCGGCCAAATCAGGAATACAGAACATCCTCGAGTCCCTGATACGCAACCAGGGAGGAGAAGGAGAAGATTGATAACACCATGTCTAAGCCAAAGATTTTCGTGCTGGACACCAACATCATCCTGCACGACCACAATGCCATCAGGCGTTTCCAGGACAACGACCTGGTCATCCCCATCGCGGTGATCGAGGAGCTGGACAAATTCAAGAAAGGAAACGACGCCCTTTCCTACAACGCCCGCGCATTCATGCGTGACGCCGACCGCATCACCGAAGGGAAGGATTTCGGGCAGGACGGCATCCAGATCGGCAAGAACCTCGGCCGTTTCAAGATAGAGCCCAACCACCCTTTCTCCGATGAGTACCGCGACCTCTTCCACGAAGACATCCCCGACCACAGGATACTCTCCACTGCGATGTGGGTCCGTGACACCCATCCCGACCGTTTCGTAGCCCTCGTCACCAAGGACGTGAACCTGCGCATGAAGGCGAAGGCCGCCGGCATGACCGTCCAGGACTACCTCACGGACAGGGTGGAGGAGGCCAGGATAGAGAATTCCCAGAAGGAAGTGCAGATCTACACCCTGCCTTCCGAGGTCCTGCAGGCCCTCTGCTACGGTCCCGAGACCGCCATCCCCTGGAAGGATGCGGTGGATTCCAGGCCTGAGCCCAACCAGCTCTTCAAGTTCAAATGGGAGAAGGACGGCGAGGACCTGGTCTGCGCCCGCTACGATGCCGACAGGGACAGGATAGTGCTGATCAAGGCCCGCGAGGCCTATGGCATACGTCCCCGCAACGACGAGCAGAAGATGGCCCTGGACGCCTGCCTGAACCCCAAGATCCAGCTGGTCTCCCTGACCGGCGGCGCCGGCACCGGAAAGACTCTCATCGCCCTCGCGGCAGCCTTGGAGCAGGAAAAGGAATACGACCAGATCATCCTTTCCCGTCCGACTGTCATCCTGGGCAATCAGGACATAGGTTTCCTCCCGGGAGACCAGAAGACCAAGATGAGTCCCTTCCTGCAGCCTTTGATGGACAATCTGAATGTCATCAAACAGCAGTTCAAGCCCACTTCCAAGGAGGCCCAGAAAATCGAGGGCATGCTCACCCAGGAAAGGCTCCTGATCGAGCCTCTGGCCTATATCAGGGGCAGGAGCCTGGGCAAGTGCTTCTTCATCATAGACGAGGCCCAGAACCTCACTCCGCATGAGATCAAGACCATCATCACCCGTGCCGGACAAGGCACCAAGATGGTCTTCACCGGAGACGTGTTCCAGATAGACCAGCCCTATCTCGACAGGTGGTCCAACGGTCTTACGCATCTGGGTGAAAAGATGGACGGCCAGAAACTCTTCCAGCACATCTTCCTCAGGAAAGGGGAGAGGAGCGAGCTTGCCGCCCTGGCTTCCAAGCTGCTCTAATCCACAGGTCCGGTGCTGACTTCCAGCACCTTGAAAGCATCCGAGACTACATAAGCGCTGCCCCCGACGTAGATAAGCGAGCGGGGGCCGCTTTTTTCAAGAGCCATCCCGAGCGCCTCGGCCACGTCGGCGGACACTTCCATCCCGGAACTGTCTCTGCCGGCATCCTCCAGCCGCTGTCTGAGCGCGGCGGCGTCCAGGGCCCTGGGGGAGGAGGCGCGGGTAAGTATCACCCGGGCGCCTTCAGGCATGTACAGGGCCGGGCCGGAGATGTCCTTGTCGGCCATCATTCCGAAGACAATGGTGAGGTCGGAGTATTTTCCCGATGAGGCGAGCCTCCTGAGTTGGGCGAAGTTGCGCTCCAGGGCGGGGGGATTGTGCCCGATGTCGCAGATGATGTCGGGGCGGCGGCGCACCGTGTCCCATCGGCCGCGGAAATCCAGCCTCCTGCCCGCCGCGGGGAGGGCCTTGGCGACCTTGTCCCCGAGCTTCCCCAGGACAATGGAGAGGGCGGTGACGGCGGTGGCCAGGTTCTCCTGCTGGTAATCCCCCTGCAGGTCCGCGACGGCGGCGAGTCTTGCGGCGGTCCCGGTGGCTCCGGGGTAGCTGTCCGCGAAATACAGCGGCGCCCCCGCCTTGGCCGAGAAGAACCTGAACACCCCTTCGGTCTCCGGGTCGCGGGTGCCGACCACCACGGGGACGTGCGGCTTGATGATGCCGGCCTTTTCGGCGGCTATCTTCTCCCGGGTGTCTCCGAGCAGCTCGCAGTGGTCCAAGCCTATGGAGGTGATTACGCTGATTGCGGGGGTGACGATGTTGGTGGCGTCCAGGCGGCCTCCCAGTCCCGTCTCCAGGACGGCGTAGTCCACTTTATTGTCACAGAACCACTTGAAGGCCATGCCGGTGCCGATTTCGAAGAATGAAAGCTCGAGCGAGTCGATGAGGCTGCGGTATGAGCTGAGGAAGTCCGAGACGAAATCCTTGGCGGGGAAGACGACTTTGCGTCCGTCGAAAATCCTCATCCTCTCGCGGAAATCCACCAGATGCGGAGACTGGTACAGGGCGGTCTTGAAGCCGGCGGCTCCCAGGCCCGCTGCGATCATCGCGCTGACCGACCCCTTGCCGTTGGTCCCGGCCACATGTATGCATTTGAGACTGCGGGAAGGACTGCCTATGGACGAGTCGAATTCCAGCATCCGCTCCAGTCCGGGCTTGTAGGCTCCCGGGGCGAAGCCGGCCGTCTGCACTGACGGGTGGCGGGAAAACAAGTCCGCTACCAAATCCTCGTATGAAGTAGTCTTCGCTTTCATTTTCTGTGTCAAATGACTTTCAAAAGTAACTTTTTTCTTATAAATATAAAAAAATATTAATTTTGCAGATTGTATATACAAGAGGTTATTATTTAGTAAACGTAAAAAAATAACCTGCTTCATTTTGGAGGCTCATCTATGCGGCTATCGGTAAGCCCATAGAACCGGCCCGAGCGGAAGAATATCCACCACGGCGCGGGTCTCCGAAAAAGCGATAAATAATTGATTT